>CAJUSW010000002.1 GCA_910589485.1 uncultured Duncaniella sp. | reverse complement strand
CAACGACCCCGAGATTACAAATCACGTGCTCTGGCCAACTGAGCTAAAGAGGCAATAATTCTATGTTCTCAGCAACTTCGAGCAACTCTGTCTCTCAATTGCGATGCAAAATTACGATGAATATTTTTACTATGCAAATATTTTCGCAAAAAATTTACACCTTTTTTATCACCTCCCATCTCATCCCCCTGAGACACCGCCCGTTAGCCCGAGTCGCAAAAATCGCATCACGGTCGACTTCCGGCCTGCCGGCACCGCCACCCGCTTCACTACACCTATATTATATAGCCATATATAGCGCATCACACAGTACACCCCCGGTCCAACCACCCCGCACGGCGACATAGGCACAGCCCACAGCCACGCCCTCACGCCACCGCGAAAGCCGGCCCGTCAGATCGTCAGACCGTAATCATGCTTCACAGTATCCATCACAAACGTCGACTCATACGACCACACCTGGTCCATAGCCCCGAGCACATGAAGCACAAACTCCCTGTAAGCCGCCATATTCGCCGCCTGGATCTTAAGCAGAAAATCATTCTGCCCCGAAATATTATAGCACTCAGTCACCTCCCTGATCTCACTTATCACCTTCGCAAACATCTCGCTCTGCTCAAGAGTCTGCTGCTTCAGCTTCACACTGCAATAGACAGTGAGCCCCATATTCAGCTTCTCCTCATCGAGCACAGCCACATACTTCTTAATATAACCCTCCCGCTCAAGCCGCCTGAACCGCTCATACACCGGAGTCGACGAAAGATTCACCTGCGACCCGATCTCCTTAAGCGTAAGACGCGCATTCTGCTGAAGCAAACGGAGAATCTTGATATCAATATCATCAAAACGTTCTGAAGAAGAAGCCATAATACCTTATTATAATTATAATAAATTACATTTTAATCGAAACTACACCCTCATGACCACCGCCATCGACCCGGCCACCACCCAGGCAACCGCATCACCCAGACACCAGCCCGCCCATAGACACAGCCACCACACAAGCAACCGCGCTTCCAAGGCACCAGCCCGCCCATCGACACAGTTACTGCATCAGGCATAAGCATTGGCAGTCATCATCTCACCCGTAGCGCCATCCCACGGGCCACAAAAGCACCGCAAGAGACAACAACCACGAAAAAGACACACAAATATAGCCCAAAACGCCCGAAAAATCCAAATAATTGCAGAAATATTTTCTCCGCCCCACCCCATTCCCCAGAAATTCCACCCCTCCATCACCCCACGCCCAACCATCCAACCTATCCCAAACAACAACGCCATCAAAACACCACTACAACATCAACAAAACATCCAATTAAACCACACCTCTCCCTACCCCCTCCAAGCCCACAAAATGCGACGCCACGAACCACCACCCTCACCAAACCTGCAAAACGAGAACTCCCTCGTCCCACCAACCCACGAAAGGCGACAACCCGAGCCCCTACCCGCCAACCCCGCGAAACGGAAACGCCACCCACCAAACCCGCGAAACGAAAACACTCCGAGCCACTACCCACTAAGCCCCGAACGGGGCGATGTAATTATAGCCCCACCACGACCGGCGGCGCAAATTGCCCGCAGGGCAGATTTGCCCGACCGGGAGGCGTGGGGGAAACGGCAAAATACACCCGCATGGGCGTCGAAGACGTCCTATAATCCCCCTCCCTCCCAACGCCCATCGACAATCAAAAAAAAAACCGTCCACCATCCCATCCACCAAACCCACGAAACCGGAACCACCACCCCCACCAACCAAACCCGCGAAACGAAAACACCCCGAGCCGCTACCTTCCAAGCCGCGAAGCGGCGATGTAATTATAGCCCCGCCACGACCGGGCGGTGCAAATCGCCCGCAGGGCAGATTTGCCCGACCGGGAGGCGTGGGGAAAACGGTAAAATACACCCGCATGGGCGTCGAAGACGTCCTATAATCCCCCCTACCCTCCCAACGCCCCTCGACAATCAAAAAAAACGTCCACCATCCCCATCCACCCGATGACAAAAATTGACAAAAACACACAAATATGTTGTAAAACATAAAAAATAATCGAAAAATTGTTGCATAAATAAAACTCTTGATATACTTTTGCAAAAAAGCATTTAACATACCCAATAATTGTTAAGCATCCGCCCATTCGGGAGAATGCATCCAATACCAATCAATACGCTTACCATAGGAATACTGATTCTACGGACATTATCACATTTTTATTAATAATAAACCAGCCAGATTCATGAAAAGAAAAAGCATAGGCTACTTCGTGCTATTTATGCTGGCCCTCCTACCATTCGCCCAAAGCGCTGTCGCTCAAGCATCTAAGGGGGGGTAGTTAGCAGCACACAACCTGGATCGAACTCCAATGTAATCTCCGGCCACATCTTCGACGCCGAAGGCGAGCCACTCATCGGAGCCACTGTACGTCTTGGCAAATCAGCCACAGCCACCGACGTAAACGGAGCCTTCTCCATCAAACCTAACGGAGCCTCAAAACTCGAAATCTCCTACATCGGCAAAAAGCCCAAGGAAATCAAAGCCGAGCCTGGCAAACCCCTCATCATAACACTCGAGGACGATGCCAACACCCTCAAGGACGTCGTAGTCACCGGTATCGTCACCAAGGACAAAAACTCATTCACCGGTTCTGCCTCAACCTTCACAGCCGACGAGCTCAAGGAAATCGGCGTTCAGAACCCCATCGCGTCACTCGCAGCACTCGACCCAGCGTTCAACGTGCTCACCAACGACCTCATGGGTTCCGACCCCAACCACCTTCCCGACATCAACATCCGTGGTAAATCATCAGTCATTGGCGAGCGCGACGACCTTGTCAACGACCCCAACCAGCCCCTTTTCATCGTCGACGGATTCGAATCCACTCTCGAGACCGTCTACAACATGGACATCAACCGCATCGCGTCCATGACCATCCTCAAGGACGCCGCCTCAACAGCCATCTACGGCTCCAAGGCAGCCAACGGCGTTGTGGTTGTCGAGACCGTGAAGCCCCAGGCCGGAAAACTCCGCTTCAACTATAGCGGATCAGTCACCGCATCATTCCCCGACCTCGACTCCTACAACCTCATGAACGCACGCGAGAAACTCGAATTCGAGCGCCTCGCTGGCCGATATAGCGGTTCAGGCGTTGACGGTGAGATACTTGCGGCCGATGCTTACAACAAGCGTCTTGCCGACATCGCCAGCGGTGTCGACACCTACTGGCTCAGCGTTCCCCTCCGCACCGGATGGAATCAGAAACACAACGTCTACGTCGACGGTGGCTCCGAAGGCTTCATGTTCGGTATCGGCGTAAACTATAATGGTACTACAGGTGTGATGAAGGACTCCGACCGCGACAGCTACGGTGGCAACCTCGACCTCACCTATCGTCACGGCAAACTTCTGTTCAGCAATAAGTTCACTGCCCAGTACACCTCCACCACCGACCCCGTCGTATCCTTCAACGAATACGCAAGTGCGAACCCCTATTACAAGAAATACGACGAGAACGGCAATGTTACCCCCTGGCTCGAGAACAGCGACTTCGCCAAAGCAGCCAACCCCCTCTACAACGCCTCTCTCAACAGCCGCAACACCTCCTCTACTCTTCTTTTGACCAACTACTTCTCGGCTGAATTCAACCCCATACAGCAATTCCGCATCCGCGCCAAGTTTGGTCTCACCCACTCCAATAAGGACGGCGAGAACTTCATCTCCCCCAACGCCACTCGCTACGAGGGCCTCGACGCAACACTCAAGGGCGAATTCTCATCCACCAATCTTAAGAGCACAACCTACAACGGCTCTCTTACCGCTATCTATGCCGAGGTATTCGGTGACCACCGCCTCAACGTAGCCGCCGACTTCAACATTCAGGAAAACAAGTCGCTCAACCAGGGCTACTCCGTCCGTGGATTCCCCGAGGGCAACTACACCTACCCGTCGTTTGCCAACGGCTACCCCGAAGGAGGCAAACCCACCTATTACGAAAGCACCACCCGCTCCACCAACCTTCTTGCATCCGTCAACTACGCCTACGACAACCGCTACCTCCTCGATGCCAACTACGCACAGAGCGGATCATCGGTATTCGGATCCTCCAAGAAATTCAAGGACACCTGGTCAGTAGGTATCGGCTGGAACATCATGAACGAACGCTTCTTCCGCGAAGCATTCCCCAACGTATCCATGCTCAAGCTCCGTGCATCTATCGGTAACCCCGGTAACCAGGGCTTCGACTCTGCACGCTCGCTCATCATCTACCAGTTCCTCTACAATAGCTTCAGCTACTTCGGCAACTCCACCATCATCCAGCAGTTCGGCAACCGCGACCTCAAGTGGCAGAACACTCTCGACCGCAACTATGGTATCGACTTCAACACCGACCGCTGGCGCGTCGAGTTCGACTACTACGACAAGAAGACCGACCCCCTCCTCATCGGCATCTCGGTACCCCTCTCCACCGGTATCACCGGCAACTGGAACACCAACATGGGTATCCAGAAATCACGTGGCTTCCTTGCATCTGCCCAGTATTACATCCTGCGCAACATCAAGGATCGTCTCACATGGAGCATCCGTGCCACTATGCGTCATGAGACCATCAAGCTCGACGAACTCAATGGCGTGCTCGACGACCTCAACGAGGTAGCCAAGACCACCGACACCAAACGCTACTACGACGGAGCCGACCCCGACGCTATCTGGGCAGTGCGCTCTGCCGGTATCGACCCCGCCAATGGTCGTGAAATGTTCATTAAGAAAGATGGAACCTACACTTACGATTACGATGTCGACGACGAAGTGATCGTCGGAAACACCCGTGCTAAGTACGAAGGCTCATTCGGCACCAGCTTCAACTGGCGCGGTCTCACCGTAAGCATGAGCTTCAACTACAAGCTCGGTGGCAAATCCTTCAACACCGACCTCTTCAACAAGGTTGAAAACATCTCCGGTTCTCAGCTCAACTACAACCAGGACCGTCGCGCCCTCTATGACCGTTGGCAGAAACCAGGCGACCACGCACAGTTCAAGGACATTGCAAGCTCCGCATCAACCCCCATGTCATCCCGCTTCGTTCAGCGCAACAACTCCCTCACCATGCAGTCGCTCAACGTAAGCTATGACTTCTACGAGATCGCCAGAAAAATGAGGCTCGAATCGCTCCGCCTCTCCCTCTATGCCAACGACCTCTTCTGGCTCACATCCATCAAGCAGGAGCGCGGTACTGCCTATCCGTTCGCCCGTAGCTACACCTTCGCCATGTCTTTCTCTTTCTAACATCTCAAGGACTTCCAATCATGAAACTATATAAATCAATCACTGCCACTGCTATCCTTTCCTTCGGCATGGTCATGACCGGTTGCTCTGACTGGCTCGACTACACCCCTAAGGACAAGCAGACCTACGATCAGCAGTTTGCCACAGCTTCAGGCTTCCACACCACCGTCAACGGCATCTACTCCTCAATATATTCATCCAGTCTCTACGGACGCAACCTCTCCTATGGAGCTATCGACGTGATGGGAGCATGCTACAACATCCCCACCAGCAACACCTCCATGAACGAGTACTGCTCCGCCACATGGACAGGCACCTACGCGAGCGCAGGTCTTGAGAGCATCTGGTCAAGCGCTTACACCGCAATCCTCAACACCAACGTCCTTCTGCAGGCTCTCGATGAATTCCCCGGAGTGCTCACCAATGATGACTCCAAACTCATCCGTGCTGAGATGCTTGCCATGCGTGCGATGCTCCATCTCGACCTCACCCGCCTGTTCAGCCCCTGCTATGCCCAGAAGCCCGACGGTCTCGCCGTTCCCTACGCCAACACCACCGAGATCGTGCGTCGCGACCGTCTGTCCACCGCCGTCATCGTGAACGACTACATCATCCCCGATCTCAACGAGGCTCAATCTCTGCTTAAGGAAGTCGATCCCGTTCTCAACGGCAGTGTCCTCAACACCGATGGAGAGGACGAAGGCAACTGGTTCCGCTACCGTCAGCTGCGACTCAACTACTATGCGGTTGCTCTCCTCAAAGCCCGCGCATACATGTGGGTCAACGATTGGGACAACGCCCTCACCGAAGCCGAGAAAATCACCGACGATCCCAATGTCGAGACCGCTTTCCCCTGGGTTAATCCCACAACAATCCTCGGAGGTCCTGCTCGCCCCGACCGCGTATTCTCCACCGAATGTCTTTTCGGCTTCTACAATAGCAATTTCAGCGACATCTTCGATACTGCGTTCTCAGGCACACTCGATCCTGCAACAGTGTTGCAACCCCGTAATGCTTACACCTCGGTGCTGTTCGCCAACGAGGGCGACTATCGCATGCAGTCCCAGTGGACAAGCTCAGTTTCCGTCACCTCCGACTACGACTTCGCCAAGTACCGTGGCTTTACCGCTACCGCCAACAATCCCGAATTCTGGGCCACATTCTTTGGAATGATGCGCAAAAGCGAGGCATATTTCATTAAGGCAGAATGTCTCATGAAGACCGACCGCATCAGCGACGCTGTGGCTTGTCTCAACATCTTCCGCTCGCATCGTGGCGAGGAAGCGCTCTCACCTTCGATTGCTCAGAATGCTCTCGACAAAGAGATCAAATTCGAGTATCTCCGCGAGCTACGTGGTGAGGGTCAGATCTACTTCCTCCACAAGCGCAACTATCAACGGTTCGGCTTGTACAGCAGTGGCGTATATGAGTTCGACGGCTCGGGTCGTTGCTCGTTCACCGATTCCCCATCTATCGCCACACGTTACAATGTACCCATCCCATCAGGTGAAAACTACTAATAAGCAATCCTTATGAAACTTCACAATATCTCAGCTACTTTTGCTCTTGCGGTAGCATCATTGGCAATCGCAGGATGCTCTCACGAGGAAATCGACCTCTATAGCGGCCCAACTTCCGGAATATTCATCCAGCAGGTCAAGACCACCGATATTTATGGCAATCCCACCTCATATTACGATGGTAAGACAGGTATCACATTCGCCAACTACGGCTCACATGTCACAGGATTGAACGATAGCTTCGTTGTTCGTGCCATGGGCGAGGTCACTGACTACGATCGTGCCTATCGTCTCGAGGTTGATCCCGCCGAGACAACGGCAGTCGAGGGTGTTGATTTCTCCCTCGAAGGTAACAACTTCTGTATTCCCGCCGGCGAGTCCACCGACGTTGTACGCATCAAGTTCATTCGCCACTCGGGTCTTATACAAAAGACTGTGAGAGTCTACTTCAAGCTCTACCCCAACGAAAACTTCGACATGCCTATCTCCGAGTTCAAGAACTCAAGTTCATGGAATGTTGACGGCGACATGCTTCCCACCGACCATTTCTACTTTGAATTTGGTGAGAATTATACATGCCCTCGTTACTGGACCTCGTTCGGCAACAGCTATTGGGGCGAATGGACCGCGCCCAAATATCTTCTGCTCAACGAGCTTATGGGTTGGACTGTAACCGATTGGAACAATGCCGGTTTATCAGGAGCCAAAGTCGCTCTCGGCCGCTTCCAGTTTGCAGCCATTACCATGCAGAAATATCTCCAGCAGAAAGCCGATGAAGGGAATCCTGTCATCGACGACTCTACCGGCACCTACATGCAGCTCGCTCAGAGCTATCAGGTTAACTATGGCGCTTACATCACCGAATGAAAACTGACCACACTATGAAATTTAATATATTTACAATCGCTACCATTGCTCTTTCGGCATCGGTTCTCACCGCCTGCTACGAGGACAAGGGCAACTACACCTATAGCGACATCGAGGAGGTTACCGTTGAGTTCCCTGCCAACATCAGTGCTATGGAACGCTCCGAGAATCTTGTCTTCGCTCCGGTCGTGACATCATCTCTCAACGGCACCATCAAGGCCGACGATCCCAACTACGAATACACCTGCCGTCTGCGTTACCAGCACACTGATGAGAACGGCAAGACTCAGTATTGGTACGATATCAACCCCGATAAGACCAAGGATATCAATTTCATGCCCGACGTTCCTGCGTCATCCTATTCGATGTGGTACACCGTTACCAATAAGAATACCGGAGTGACCCATAACTTCAAAGGCTCTGTCAGCATCATATCCACCACCTCTGAGGGATGGATGGTGCTCTCCAACAACGGCGCCGAAAAGCGGGTACGCCTCGACATGGTCTACACCGACTCAAAGGGTGAACAGAAAGTGCGCAAAGGTGTCTTCCCTGAGACTTCTCCTGAAATTTTTGGAGCCACAAGCCTTATTATGCGTCCTGCCTACCTCACAAGCACTGGCGACCGCATAATGCTCACCGCCAATTCAGGATCCTACATGCTGAATTCAACGACTCTCGCTGCGACCGAAGGCCAGACTATACGCAACACCTATTTTGCATCTCCTTCATTCCCAGGCGAAGTCATCACCCATCTCCCTATTTACAATGCCGGTACTTATGAAGCCTACACTGACGTATGCGTGACAACCGAAGGCAACTGCTACGGCATATACACATATAGCGCAGGTGCATCGTTTGAATTTGTAATGAACACCGACCAGCAGACCAACGATCCCACTTACAAGGTATCTCCATTCATCGGCTCAAGTCAGGCTCGTCCCGGCAACAGCGCCCAGGCTCTGTTCTACGACATTACCAATAAACGCTTCATGGTATTCAACCGCCAGTTGGCTGGTAATTACGCTTCTGGACGCGTGCTCTATCAGCCCCAGGAACCCGAAAATGCCAATTACTCCTTTGTAACTGGAATGGACATCGTCGACATGGAAAGCACCCGCTTCTCCGATGGTGAGGTATTCGCCGTTCTTCAGGACAATACCGGACACCGTCATGTCTACGGCGTGATGGTTAACTCTACCAGCACATCCACCACCATGCAACAGGGCAACAAGTACTCCGACATCTATGCCGAGTCATTTGACGATGCCGACGACTACGCCTTCCACTCCCAGTACCCCTTCATGTTCTACTGCAAGGGCAACAAGGTATATTGCTACGACCTCGGTACACGTACCCTGATGTCAACTCTTCAGTTGAACGCCGGTGAAAGAGTCACAAAACTGAAATTCAACCTCTATCAGGCAGCCAGTCTGAACAACCTCAACAATCAAAGCGAAGACTTCATGAACATGCAGTTCAAACTCATCGTATGCTCCACCACAGGTGGCGAGGACGGAGGTATTGTACGTTTCTATGACATCAGTTCAACCGGACAGATGACGCAGTACAAAGAATTCACTGGTTTCGGCGAAGAAATCGTAGACGTGACCTATCGCGAACGCTCCAAGAGCTAATTCGCAAGAAACTACAGGAAATAACTTCTTGTTTTATACAAATCTCAGATTTTATACAAACCTCAGAGCACTCATGCTCCAATCCTTTTTTGATTGAAGGCCGGGCCGGGATGAGAATCCCCCCGGCCCTTTTCATATCCCCCCCATCAAACAATCCCCGCAAAACGAAAACGCCCCGGGCCTCCTCCCCCACCAACCCGCGAAACGAAAACACCCCGAGCTGCTACCATCCAAGCCCACAAAATGCGACGCACCCAGACGCTTTCCCACCAAACCCGCGAAACGAGAATGCCACTCCGAGCCGCTACCCACTAAGCCCCGAACGGGGCGATATAATTATAGCCCCACCTCGACCGGGCGGCGTGGGGAAAACGGCAAAATACACCCGCATGGGCGTCGAAGACGTCCTATAATCCCCACTCGATCAATCCTCCACACTTGACTAATCCCCGGTCGACTAATCCTCCACTTGACTAATCTCCCGTCTACTAATCTCCCACTTGACTAATCTCCCACTCGACTGATCCTCCACCCGACTAATCCCCCCACCGGCCACGGAACAAATCAAAACGCCAACCTCATACTCCTCCAATCCGAATCAAACTTATAAACTTCAGCCCCGCCGAATAAAAAAATCGCCCAAAACTCCCGCCGTTTCGCCAAAACTTTATAATTTTGCACATTAAAACACAACCTCAGAATCTATGTACAGGACAAATACATGCGGAGAACTCCGCCTCAGCGACGCCGGCAAACAGGTAACACTCGCCGGATGGGTACAGCGCACCCGCAAAATGGGAGGCATGACATTCGTTGACGTCCGCGACCGTTACGGCATCACCCAGGTCGTATTCGAAAGCGACAACAACGCCGACCTCTGCGACGCAGCCAACCACCTCGGACGCGAATTCGTGATCCAGGTCACAGGCAACGTAGCCGAGCGCACAAGCAAAAACCCCAACCTCCCCACCGGCGACATCGAAATCATCGCCACCGACCTCAAGGTACTCAACCGTAGCGAAGTACCCCCCTTCACCATCGAGGACGACACCGACGGAGGCGACGACCTGCGCATGAAATACCGCTACCTCGACCTGCGCCGTTCATGCGTGCGCTCCAACCTCGAGTTGCGCCACCGCATGGCATTCGAGATACGCCGCTACCTCGACTCCAAAGGATTCCTCGAAGTCGAGACCCCCGTCCTCATCAAATCTACCCCCGAGGGTGCACGCGACTTCGTGGTGCCCTCCCGCATGAACCCCGGACAATTCTACGCACTCCCCCAGTCGCCCCAGACATTCAAGCAGCTCCTCATGGTCAGCGGATTTGACCGCTACTTCCAGATCGTGAAATGCTTCCGCGACGAGGACCTCCGCGCCGACCGCCAGCCCGAGTTCACCCAGATCGACTGCGAAATGTCGTTCGTGACCCAGGAAGACGTCCTCCAGATGTTCGAAGGCCTCGTGAAGCACATCTTCCGCTACGTCAAGGACATCGACTTCACCGAGCCCTTCCCTCGCATGACATGGGCCGACGCAATGCGCCTCTACGGATCCGACAAGCCCGACACCCGCTTCGGCATGCAGTTCGTCGAGCTTAAGGACCTCACCACCGGCCATAACTTCTCGGTGCTCGACGACGCCGAATATGTCGGAGCCATCGTAGCCCCCGGATGCGCCGCCTACACCCGCAAACAGCTCGACCAGCTCACCGACTTCGTGAAGCGCCCCCAGATCGGAGCCAAAGGCATGATGTGGGTAAAGATCGAGCAGGACGGATCCATCAAGTCGTCAGTATCCAAATTCTACTCCGAGGACGACCTCCGCGCCTGGACCGACCGTGCCGGAGCACAGCCCGGCGACCTCATGCTCATCCTCGCCGGTCCCACAATGAAGACCCGCAAGCAGCTCTGCGAGCTCCGTCTCGAGATGGGCTCACGCCTCGGCCTCCGCGATCCCCAGAAGTTCTCATGCCTCTGGGTGGTGGACTTCCCCCTCTTCGAGTGGGACGACGAGACCCAGCGCTACTACGCGATGCACCACCCCTTCACCGCCCCCAACCCCGACGACATACATCTCCTCGACTCCGACACCGGAGCCGTGCGCGCCACTGCCTACGACATGGTGGTTAACGGCAACGAACTCGGCGGTGGTTCAATCCGTATCCACGAAGCCACACTCCAGGACAAGATGTTCCGTCTCCTCGGCCTCTCCGAAGAGGACGCACAGTACAAATTCGGCTTCCTCATGAACGCCTTCAAATACGGAGCGCCCCCTCACGGCGGACTCGCCTTCGGCTTCGACCGCTTCGTATCCATCCTCGCCGGCCTCGACTCCATCCGCGACGTCATCGCATTCCCCAAGAACAACTCAGGCCGCGACATGATGATCGACGCACCCGCATCAATCGACGATACCCAGCTCGACGAACTTCAGATCAAGCTCGACCTCAAGGAAAAGGAATAATGACAATTACAGCCATTGTACAGGCTGTGGAGGAATACGCCCCCCGTGCGCTTCAGGAATCCTGGGACAACACGGGGTGGCAGATCTCCCCTCAGGCCGTCACCTCGGGCCAATGCTCGGGGGTAATGTTGTGTCTTGACGTCACCCCCGCCGTAGTGGCCGAAGCCCGCGCCCTCGGTTGCAACCTCATCATCTCCCACCACCCTCTCCTGTTCCGCGGTCCGCGCACCATCGACGGCTCCACACCCGGCCAGCGCGCCCTCGTCGACGCCATCCGCGCCGGCATAGCCGTCTACTCATCCCACACAGCCCTCGACAGCGCTCCCGGCGGAGTCAGCCACCACCTCGGCACCCTCCTCGGCCTCACCGATATGCGCCCCCTCTCCCCATCACATTCCGACCCCTCGGCCGGACTCGGCGTCATCGGCACCCTCCCCGGCCCCGGTATCACCCTCCCCGCCCTCATCGACCTCGTAAAGAAGGTCTACCGCCAGCCTGCCCTCCGCGTAACACCCGGACCAGCCGGCACCACCATCCCCACGGACGACCAAGAACCCGCGACGGCTGACACCCCACTGATCCGCACCGTGGCTCTTTGTAGCGGATCGGGAGGCGAATTCATCCCCGACACCATCCGCGCCGGAGCCGACGCCTACATCACCTCCGACGTCCGCTATCACGACTTCCTCGACTACGGGCGCGACATCGTAATCGTCGACACCGGGCACTTTGAAAGCGAAATATGCACTAAATCAATTTTTTCGCGCATAATTTCCCAAAAATTTCCTAACTTTGCAGTCCATATGGCCTCATGCGAGCACCCGCCTGTGCAGTACGTGTGACCCGCCGTCCCATCCCTCTCCCCGCCACCATCAAGCAAAAAATCAAAACAACTATCACAACATATGGCCAAAGATCAAGCTAAAATCGACCAGGCTAACTCAGTAGAGCACCGTCTCCGCTCGCTCTACGAGCTGCAGACAATCCTCTCCGAGATCGACCGCATCCGCACCATCCGCGGTGAGCTCCCCGAGGAAGTACGTGACCTCGAAGACGTTATCGCCGGACTCCACACCCGCATCGAGAAGTACAACCACGAGATCGAGGAACTCCGCTCCCTCTCGGCCCAGGAGCAGAACAAGATCCAGGTAGCCCAGGAGCAGATCGCAACCTACAAGACCCAGCTCGACAACGTAAGGAACAACCGCGAGTTTGACCTCCTCTCGAAAGAGATCGAGTATCAGACCCTCGAGATCCAGCTCTCCGAAAAACGCATCGGCCAGTACGCTCGCGAGATCGACACCAAGACCGCCGAGATCGCATCGGCCGAGGAGAACCTCACCGACCGCAACCACATCCTCGCCGACAAGCGCCAGCAGCTCGAGGAGATCATCTCCGAGACCAAGAAGGATGAAGAGATCCTCCGCGCCAACGCCAAGGACCTCGAGGCCCGCATCGACGACCCCCGCACCCTCGCCGCCTTCAAACGCATCCGCAAGAACGCCCGCAACGGCCTCGGCGTGGTCTACATTCAGCGTAACGCCTGCGGTGGTTGCTTCAACCGCATTCCGCCCCAGAAGCAGATGGAGATCAAGATGCACAAGAAAATCATCGTGTGCGAATACTGCGGCCGCATCATGATCGACCCCGAACTCGCCGGCGTAACCAACGACCAGCCCTAATCCCCCTTACCCACTAATCCCCCCTCCACCTCAAGATGGAAAAGATACAACCCGGAAAATACGTAGAGATCGCCTATGACCTCTACGCTTCCCTCCCCGGCCAGCCCGAGACCCAGGTACACACCGTAGAGGCCTCCGAACCCGAGCGCTTCATCTACGGCGTTACCCCCGGACTCATCCCAGCCCTCGCAGCAGCCCTCGACGGACTCGCGCAGGGCGACTCGTTCGACGTTGAAGTTCCCGCCGACCAGGCCATCCCCTTCAACCCCGACGATGTAGCCACCCTCGGCCGCGACCTCTTCCTTGACGACAACGGCAAGCTCGACTCGCGCATCAAGGCCGGAGCCAAAGTGCCCATGTTCACTGCCGACGGATACCAGATCACCGGCACCGTGCTCGAAGTAACCCCCGACCACGTGAAGATGGACTTCAACCACCCCCTCGTGGGCCACTCGCTCCACTTTGCCAACGGCAAGGTAGTGACCGTGCGCGACGCCACCCCCGAGGAGCTCCACCCCTCCCGTTGCGGAGGCGGATGCGGAGGCTGTGGAGGCGGATGCGGCGACAGCGACGACTCATCATGCGGAAGCGGATGCTGCGGCGGCTGCAACTGATCCACCCTCTCCCCACCCCCAATAACCTCATAAACTTAATAACCCCATAACCTTAAGCGAAGCTTAATATACAATGGCAACAACTGCAGATTTCAAAAACGGCATGTGCCTCGACATCGACGGCCAGTACTACTTCATCGTAGAATTCCTCCATGTTAAACCCGGCAAAGGCCCCGCTTTCGTTCGCACCAAGCTCAAGAACGTACAGACAGGCCGCATCCTTGACAAGACCTGGAACTCGGGCGTGAAAGTCAACGAAGTGCGCATCGAGCGTCGTCCCTACCAGTACAGCTACAAGGACGATATGGGCTACCACTTCCTCCACACCGAGACCTGGGAAGAGGTAATCATCCCCGGCGAAAGCATCGAAGGCGTACAGTTCCTCAAGGACGGCGACATCTGCGAGGCCATGGTACACGCCGCCAGCGAGACCATCCTCACCTGCGAAATGCCCACCTCGGTAGTACTCGAGATCACCTACACCGAGCCCGGCATCAAGGGCGATACCGCCACCAACACCCTCAAGCCCGCTACTCTCGAGACCGGTGCCGAGGTGCGCGTACCCCTTTTCTGCAACATCGGCGACAAGGTAGTCATCGACACACGCGACGGTTCTTACAAGGAGCGCGTAAAGGAATAATCCATTCCACGCCAATGAAAATACAAAGCTACAGGAGAGCCACCGGCAATCCTGTGGCTTTGATTTTTTATGACTCGTGCCCTGATTTCCCGCAGGAATGTAAACAAACAGCATGACCGACAGGTTAATAAAAGTGAGCCGTTCGAATGTACGGTTCTCAATGAGAGCTCTCAAGTGAGTCCTTATTTCAGAAAAATAAGCTCCTGTTACTGAAAAGCAACTCCCTATAACAGAAAAATCCAAATCCCTCACGCCGTGACCGAGACCCATCCCTTTCCGCCCTATCTGCCCGAGAACGCCCGCGTACTCATCATGGGCACATTTCCTCCCCAACCCCACCGCTGGGCCATGGAGTTCTACTACCCCAACCGCACCAACGACTTCTGGCGCATAATAGGACTCCTCATCTACGGCGACAAGGACTATCTGTATGATCCGGCTACCAGGTCGTTCAACCTCCCGCTCATCCGCGAGACCCTCGACCGCTACGGCATCGCGCTCCACGACACCGGGCGCGAGGTGCGCCGGCTCAAGGACAACGCCTCCGACAAGTTTCTCGAGATCGTCACCCCGGTGCCCCTCTTTGATCTCCTGGCTCAGATCCCATCGTGCCACACCATCGCCACCACCGGTGAGAAAGCCGCTGGCGTGATAGCGACACTCACCGGCACCGAGCCTCCACGCATGGGGGACCATACCCTCATGACCACATGGCCGATCGGAGAGACACATCCTGACGTGAGCCTCCCGCTCGACATATGGCGCATGCCCTCCACCTCGCGGGCCTATCCGCTCGCCCTCGAGAAGAAGGCCGAATACTATGCCACCCTCTTCAGGCATGCCGGCATCATACCGGAGCGATGAGCCGTGACCCGAAAGCGTATCCACAATCTCATTCATACATATATTATTAATTGATATCTCCATGCTACTTGATATAGGATTACTGATCGTTGGGCTGGTGCTGATACTGGCCGGAGCAAACTACATGACGGACGGCTCGGTGGGCATAGCCAAGCGTTTCGGCATGTCGGACTTCATCATCGGCCTGACCATCGTGGCGATGATGACCAGCGCACCCGAGCTTGTGGTGTCGATCACCTCGGCCATCAATGCCTCGCCTGAGATGGCCATAGGCAACATCGTGGGAAGCAACATATTCAACATACTCGTGATCGTGGGACTGACGGCCATGATCAAGCCCATAGGGGTGACCCAGGGGATACTCATCAACGAGATACCGCTGGTGATACTCTCGTCGGTGGTGCTGTTGGTGATGGGATGCTCGCCGTGGCTCGACGGAGGCCCGATGACGATAACCCGCGTGGACGGCATACTGCTGTTGATATTCTTCGTGATATTCATGCGCTATACCATCAGTTCGGCCCGCAAGGCGCCTGAAGGTCAGGCCACCGAGGTGGCCGCATCCGGAGCAGGGACTGCAACGGGCGAGAGCGCTGAGGCCACTGCCAAGGCCCCCATGCCGATGTGGAAAGCCATACTCATCACCCTGGGCGGACTCGTCGGGCTGATCGTGGGCGGACAATGGTTTGTCGACGGAGCATCGGGCATTGCGCGCGGACTCGGCTGGTCGGAGGGACTTATCGGCCTCACCATCCTGGCAGCCGGCACCTCGCTCCCCGAGCTCGCCACCTCGATAGTGGCTGCCACCAAGGGATTTCCGGGCATGTGCCTCGGCAACGTGATAGGCTCCAACATCTTCAATATCTTCCTGGTGCTCGGTGCCACCGCCACCATCACCCCGCTCTCGTTTGGAGGAATCGGGCTGACTGACCTGGGCGTGCTCACCGTCGCAAGTCTGCTGTTCTGGCTGTTCGGCTGGTTCTACAAGCGCCGCACCATCACCCGTGCCGAGGGTGCGCTGATGCTCGCCTGCTACGTTGCCTACATTATATATCTGTATCTCAACCTGCCCTCCTGAGGAGTGGAGGAAGCGTGATATATGAGGGTGCCTGACAACAAATGTCGGGCATCCTCTTTTTATCGTATTAACATTTGTTTTTAGACACACGCTAAAAAATATGGAAGAAAGTGACCGATTTACCATAAAAAATGTGTAATTTTGCACAAAATCCTTATATTCTAAACCATTGAACTGACAAATCGACTCAATGACAGGTGGGTCAGTTCAAAATTCATCACGGTTTCTTATACAGTAATGGACAATTTAATCACCATTTCGCCGTCGCCCCACGCGCAGACGCCCACCACTGTGACGAGGCTGATGCTCCATGTGATCATCGCGCTCGTGCCCGCAGTGCTTGTGGCACTCTACTACTTCGGGTTAGGAGCGGCCATCGTCATCGTCACCTCGATAGTGGGATGCGTAGCCGCCGAGTATCTAATCACACGCTACATGCTTGGCCAGAAACCCTCGATAGGGAATCTGTCGGCCGTACTCACCGGTCTGCTTTTAGCACTCAACCTGCCGTCCAACATCCCCGTGTGGATGGTGCTGATAGGTTGCGTCGTAGCCATCGGCATCGGAAAGATGACCTTCGGCGGTCTCGGATGCAACATCTTCAACCCCGCACTTGTGGGCCGAGTGTTCCTGCTCCTGTCATTCCCCGTGGCCATGACCACATGGCCCGAGCCTATAGTCAACCGCATGGCCTACACCGACGCCACTACCGGCGCCACCATCCTCAGCGAGCTGAAGATGGGATTGGTGAACGCCTCGGATATCAGCCTCGTTGACGCCGCCCTCGGTAACATAGGTGGATCGATGGGCGAGGTTGGCGCCATAGCCCTTGTGCTCGGCTTCATCTATCTGCTCTGCTTCAAGGTGATCACCTGGCATATTCCGGTAGCCATCGTGGGCACCGTGGCACTTTTCTCGCTGTGCATCGGCGCACCCGTGGGTGTTGAGATCCTCTCGGGCGGTCTGCTCCTCGGTGCCATCTTCATGGCCACCGACTACGTGACCTCGCCCATGAGCCGTTCGGGCATGCTCCTGTATGGAGTTATGATCGGCATAATCACTCTGGTGATACGCCAGTGGGGTGCCTACCCCGAGGGCATGTCGTTTGCCATCCTCATCATGAACGGACTCACACCGCTCATCAACCGATACATGAAACCACGTAAATTTGGCGAAGGGAGGGCAGTAGCATGAAATCGACACTCGTAAACATGGTGCTCTCACTCGGCATCATCACAGTAGTGGCCGCGGCCGCTCTCGCAGGCGTGTACAGCATGACCATGGAGCCTATAGCCCAGGCCAAGGCCCAGAAACAGCAGGATGCCATAGGACAGGTGCTACCCGGCATAGAGTTCAACAACAATCCGGCCGAGGAGGCTGTGGAAGTCACCATCGACGGCGAGACCGTGACCGTGTTTCCCGCCCGCAAGGACGGCCAGCTGACCGGTGCCGCCGTGGAGAGCCATGACAACAACGGCTTCTCGGGCCTCATCACCGTAATGTATGGCTTCAACGAGGCCGGCGACATCACCGGATATGCCGTGATGCAGCACGCCGAGACTCCGGGCCTGGGCTCGAAGATGGGAGAATGGTTCTGCGATCCGGCCCACAGCATCGTGGGGCTGAACGCCAAGAGCTCCAATCTCACCGTGAGCAAGGACGGAGGCGATGTCGATGCCATCACCGCCGCCACTATCTCGTCGAGAGCATTCCTGCGCGCGCTGACTCTCGCCAACCAAGCCTATGATCAATTCACTGCCCAGCAATAACCTCAAGCCATGAACGATAAACTCAGAATACTCTTCAACGGCATCATTGCCGAGAATCCCACATTCGTGCTGATGCTGGGTATGTGTCCCACGCTGGGCACCACCGGCAGTGCTATCAACGGCATGAGCATGGGCCTCGCCACCATGGCAGTGCTCATATGCTCCAATGTGGTAATATCCCTGATCAAGAATTTCGTGCCCTCCAAGGTGCGCATCCCGGCCTACATCGTGGTTATCGCGGCGTTTGTGTCGGTGCTCCAGCTTGTGATGGAGGCCTACGTGCCTTCGCTCTACGCCACTCTCGGTATCTTCATTCCTCTTATCGTGGTAAACTGTATCGTACTTGGCCGTGCCGAGGCTTTCGCTTCGCGCCACGGTGTGTTTGACAGCTGTCTCGACGGCGTGGGCATCGGTCTGGGCTTCACTATCGCGCTGACACTGCTCGGTGCAGTGCGCGAGTTCCTGGGCACAGGCAAGATCTTTGACGCCACGATATATCCCGAGCAGTATGGCTCGCTGGTGTTTGTGCTCGCTCCGGGTGCGTTCATCGCCCTCGGCCTGCTGATAGCTCTTTTCACCAAGCTCCGTGCCGCTAAGTAAATCACCAGTTCATCAATTAAACGAATAATCAGATGCTCGAATATATTTCCATCATCATCACGGCAATCTTTGTCAACAACATTGTATTTGCCCAATTCCTCGGCATTTGCCCGTTTATCGGTGTGTCGCGCAAGCTTTCGAGCGCGACTGGTATGGGGGCGGCCGTAACGTTTGTCATGGTGCTGGCCACGGCCATCACCTGGCTGCTCCAGGATCTGGTGCTGACACCTTTCGGCCTGGGCTTCATGCAGACCATAGTGTTTATTCTCGTGATCGCTGCGCTGGTGCAGATGCTCGAGATTATCCTCAAGAAGATAGCTCCGGTGCTGTACAGTGCGTTGGGTGTGTTCCTCCCGCTCATCACTACCAACTGTGCCGTGCTCGGCGTGGCTATTACCGTGGTTCAGAAGAATATGAACCTGGGTGAGAGTCTGGTGTATGCGGTGGCGACCGCCATAGGTTTCACCATGGCGATTTCGATTTTTGCGGGTATCCGCGAGCAGTTGGCGCGCACGGATGTGCCTGAGGCGATGCGCGGTGTGCCTATCGCGTTGATTTGTGCCGGTCTCCTGGCCATGGCATTCATGGGTTTCTCGGGAATCAAGATCGGATAAGTACATATAACAGGTTTTTATGATATTATTAGCAATCGTCGTAATGGCGGTTGCTAATTTTTTTGGGTTATTGTTTAGACCAGAGGTTTTTTAAGGGGGATATCGGAGGCAGGGGGATTATAGGGCCTGCGGGTTGATAAGCCACGGAGTGGCGATGTAGTTATAGCCCCATCACGAGCGAGGATGCAAATTGCCCGCAGGGCAAAATTTGCGTCCCGCGAGGCATGGGGATAATGAGAATATAGTGACGACGGGGCATCGAAGATGTCCAATAATTTGCGTATGGCATAGGTTTAGATCAGAGGGGGATTATTGGATGGGGAGTTGAGGGGTATGGATGGGAGATTTTGGGCATGTGGGCGCGGGGAATTATAGGACGTCTTCGACGCCCATGTGGGTATGCGTTCCGGTTTCCCCCATGCCTCGCGGGATGCAAATTTTGCCCTGCGGGCAATTTGCATCTCCGCTCGTGATGGGGCTATAATTGCATCGCCCTTTCAGGGCTTAATGGGTAGCCTGCGGGGAATTTGCGGACCCGGTTCATAGGGGATTTGTGGGTATAGCCTGCGGGGAATTTGCGAGCCCGATTCGTATGGGGGCATCACTCTGGAGGTTTAGGCCAGAGGGTTAAGGGGGAGATAGGGCACGGGGGATTTGCGAGCCCGGTTAGTCGGGAGGGGTATGTCACCCTGGGAGTTTAGGCCAGAGGGTTTAAAGGTGGGAGCTGGTCAGGTGAGGGGGCGGTTGCGGGATTTGAGCTTGCGTTTTAGGGTTTGTTCCTGGGCGCGACGCTCGGCTCGGGTGCGAGCTATGGTGTTGACCACGGGATTCAACAAGGAGCTAAACATGGGGATACGGCTCATGTCGTTGACCCTACGGCCTGACCAGACTTCGTGACCACCTATCTCCTGCCCAGATAGTATGGCTGATTCGGCTGTCGTTAGGTCCGAATGGGGATCACGGTTATCTGAGGTGGTTGATGGCATCGGGATCGGGAGTGCAGGTACGGACTGGCTGAGGACGATATCGGCTGAGGGCTCGGGAGCAGGGAGCGATAATGGGGCCGGGGATTCAACGGCCGGCGGAATGGACAGCGAGCAAGTAGGGGAGGCGGAGGTAGCCGAGGGTTCTGAGGCTGATGGGATGGTTGAGATTACCGAGATGGAAGCTGTCAGGGTGGCGGGGATTGCCGGGGTGGAAGCTGTCGGGGTGATTGCTTCGGCTTGCTGACGGGCGAGGCGGCGGACGAGGGCCTGCTGACGGGCACGGCGGGATCGCTCGATGGCCATGTCGACATCCTGACAGAGAAATGAGAATGCGTGCTTATGGTCGCTCCCTTCGAGCATTGCTCCTGCAAGATGACGGTCACCGAGAAGATATACATCAAGAACACTTACCATGAGACGGGCTATAGGAAGCTCGGCGGAGTAGACCTGATGAATACGGTCGATGAATCGCCTGTAGGCTTTGCGCGATATGGGAAGCGACGGCGGGTAGCTGACCTTGGGCACGGAGGCTGGAGCCGTGGTTGCCGCGTTGGTATTGATAGTGGATTCTTTCATAACAATAGTTTTCTTACATCGGCAAAGTTATCTCAGGAATCCTCTTAATTGGTGCGATAATGTCGCGTGGGTGAAAAATGTTTTATACGGGTCTTGATTTTGGCTTTCAGTATGAGTATATTTGCAGAACGATAACCAAATCAACGAATTTATGAGAACGAGATGTATTGTAGCGATTGCGTCGGCGCTGATCATGGCCACAGGCGTGGCCGGATGCACGTCGGGGAGCAAGACTAACGAAACCCCGCAGGAGGATACCCTCACAGTGGCCGACAAGGCTCATGAGCTGTATATGACAGTAGCCGAATATGAGGCTATGGCTCCCGAGATGAGGGAGGCGAGGAGAAACAGTGTGATCCTGAGCGAATATGTGAAGCGCGACGGGATGAGGTATTTCCTGGACATCACTGAGGAGAAAGCCGGCGAGCTCGGCGTGAATCCCGAAGGGTTCCGCGAGTGTGTGGCCCAGATCGAGGCCGCCAACAAGATGATAGCCGAACAGATGGAGGCCGGTGACACCGTGGAGATGGTGGATGTGTACGGAGAATTCCTGAAGATGAAAGAGCGTTTCCCGCAGAGTATTGTGGTGAGGGAGTTTCTATATGACCTTTACGGCAAATATGTGTTTGGCGGAGGTAATCTCGATGAGATCAAGGAATGTGTCGCCCCCGAGGTGCTCGAACTGTTGATCAAGGAGGCCCAAGCCGGAGCGAGAGACGGCTCCAAGGTGAATCTTATTCTCGAGGAGGACGGACAGGAGGATTGGTACCTGGTATCGTTCACCGACGGAGGCAAGGACGGCTTACACCGTTTCAAAGGGACGGTGAAGGACGGAAAGCCGTATATCGAAGAGATGGAATAACGACGGTCCACAGTACCGGAAACTCCCGATAAGAAGAAATTACCCCTGCCACACACACTGATGTGGCTGGGGTAAATACTTATATGCAGGGATGGAGGTTACCGGCGTTTCTTGGGCTGGATGTTGAGACGGTACTGCAACGAGAGCATGATGTAGCGCGGGAGGGCGTTGGTGTAGGTGACGGTGCGGCCTGAGGCGTTGATGGCGTAGTTGACGTTGGAGAGCTGATGGAGCATGTCGAAGCCGTCGAGCATGAATACCCACCGGCCACCGCGCGGGGTGTAGGTGAGACGCATGTTCCAGATGGCATCGGTGGTGTCGAGCTCCCTTACACCATAGCCACGACGGGTATAGAGGGTGAAGTCGGTGCTGACGCCGAAGCCGTAGGGGAGACGGAAGTTGCCGTTCAGGCCGTAGCTCATGTGTCGGGCATCGATATCGCTGAAATCCTCGCGTGAGGAGGTGGTGTGGCGGTTGGCAAAATAACCTATAAGCGATATGTTCTGCTTGCCAAGTTGCCAACCGAGCTTGATGCGGTCAGAGACATTGGATGATCTCACCGTGGATTTTACCGGATCCTGGAGATTGACGCCTATCATGTCGGCATAATTTGTGTAATCGTAAGAGACCTCGTTGCTGAGCGAGAACTGCTGTCGGGGACCGAACTGCAACGAGAGGTTGTCGCTGAGTGATGCGGTGTGATTGCCGTCGACATTGTAGGTGCGGTTGCGGCGCACACCGGTAGAGGTGTCGTAGGTGTAACCGCGCACAAGGGCGTTGCGTGTGTAATTATAGGACGCAAGGAGCACATTGTTGAGTGTGCGAGTGTGAGGGGTAAATGTCCACTGGAGTTTCCAGGTGTTTACCGATTCATTTTTCAGGTCGGGATTTCCGAGAGCTATGTTGAGCGGGTCGGCATCGTTCACCACGTCAATCATGTGCACGAGGTCGGGAGTCTTGGTATCGAGGTTGTAACTCAACTCAAGCACGTGCCTGAAAGTGAAGCGTCGGCTTTCATCGGTAGAGGGCACCATACGGAAAGTCAACCGGCCCGCAGCCCTCCTCGATGTAGTGAGGAAATTGTTGCGCGACACGAGATAGGAACGTCCCGCACGCCAGTAGTCGAAGTGCTGATGCAGAAACGCAAACTGCGGAGAGATGTACAGGTCGAATACATTGTTGTTTTTTAGGCGTCCCGACAATAATAGATTGGGCTGCAGGGTGTGTTTATTCTCGATGGTGCGCGAGGTATAGGAGTTGTCGGGGTCGAAGGTGTCGACATATCCGGCGGGCAGAGTGCCATATACCCCCATGTCGGCGAGGCGGTCGAGGGCATACATGTAGGAATCCTTGTCGGTATTCACAAACCGGTACTCGTAATTTAATGAGATGTTAAGATTAAGCCGGGAGGAAAATTTCAGATTAGTGGCATAGTCGGCATTGGTCATGAATGTGAGCGAGCGGTTGGGGGAATTGTCAAAGAACTGACGTTTCCTCACGGCGGGCTGAGGATCGGCCCCATAGTTGATGTTGTAGTCGTTCCATCGCTCCTCCTTCTGCTCCTTGTACTTAATACCCGGCTCGATGGACACGCGGTCGCTGGTGCGCGGGATCTTGTAGCTGAAATGGGGGAAGGCCTGGACTTCCCATTCATGGCTCGAGCCATCGGTGCGTGTGATGGAGCGGTTGATCACGGCGTCGAGACGCTGTGGGGAACCGTCGCTATAGAGAGCCTCAAGGGCCTCGGCGGTTATATCGGACTGCTCGCGGTTGAATGTGGCCGAGAGGGAGCGGGAGTTGTTGTCGCGCTTGGCATATCGGCCGGTGTACATGCCTCCGAAGTAATAGGACTCGGTGAAGAAACGGTAATAATTACGGGTTTCGATGCGGAGCTTCTTGTTGCGGGCCGAGGAGAAAGCGTTGTCGTAGGTGTTGCCTCCGGCGAGGAAATTAGTGCGGGCGGTTGTGGAGTAGTCGTTGCTACGGGTCTCCTCGATCTCGGCGTAGCCATTGACATTGTTCTGCTCGTTGCGCGAAGTCCAGTCGTAATTGAAAGCCGCGGTCTTGAATATGCGTGTCCCCGAGGGCATCATCTCGGGTGTCCAAGTATCGTTCTTGCCGGGCTTGCGGGTGTCGTTGAGATTGTTGACATTGCCCACGAATGAGAGCGTGGTGGTGGGGGAGAACATGGAGGTGAAGGCGCGCAGGCTGTAGCGGTCCTTGGTGCCGAGGCCTCCCTGAAGATTCACGAGCCATCCGCGCATGTATTCACGCTTGAGCTTGACATCCATGGTGAGCTGAGTGTCGCCCTTAGGATCGCCCTGCCATTGCTGGAGCTTGGTCTGCCCCTCGTAGACCTCGATATTCTTTACGGTATAAGCACCGATATTCTCGAGCATCAGCTGATTGTTGCCGTCGAAGAACTGACGGCCGTTGAGCAGAAGGGATTCCACAAACCGGCCGTTGACCTTGATCTGCCCCTGGTCGTTGAGCTCCACGCCGGGGAGCTGGGCTATGAGGGCATCGAGCATCGAACCCTCGGCGAGCTGAAAGGCATCGGCATTGTACACGATGGTGTCGCCCTTGTTATAAAACTTGATTTTGGAGGCTGTGACTGTGACCTCGCCAAGTTGCCTGGGGGCGCGGTGCATGAAAGTGATGGGGATAGAGCGCCGGTCCTCGCGCTTGCCAATATTATCCACACGCAAAGTCACGGTCTCGGTGCGGTAGCCGGGGGCCTTGACATCGAACACATAGGTGGAGTCGCGCCGGGGCACATAGTAACCGAATATTGCCAGGGACACAGTCTCGCCGTTCCTGACCATGAGTCCGCGGTTGGCCGGGATGGAGTCGATGAGGCTTCCGTCACTTCTATATCGGAACACGAAGGCCTCGGTGAGATCTTCGTTGGTGATTGCATCCTTGACGCGACCTGAGACCCAAAGGGAGTCGGTACGCTCGGCCATGGCTGAGAGAGACAGCGACAGGAGCATGAGGAGTGTGAGGATGAAACGTGAAAACATATATTAGATTTAGGTGTATCTAATGGTATTAGTTAGTGTAACGCCCGGGTTGCATGAAATATTGCCCAGGCGACGGTATAATACACGTCCACCCACGGAGAGTGGACGTGTATAAAGCGTTATTCGGCGGAGTTGGAGTCCTTCAGGGTAATCATGATGGCTCCGTCGGGAAATTCTTTATTGGACTTGAGGACTTCAATGGTTTTGATAGCCTTGTCTTCCATGCCCGAGATGTTAAATTCAAATTCAGATTTCCATTGGATGTCATTGGCATCCACGAGACGGCCATTGACGTAGACGGGCATCTTTTTGTCAGAGGATTTCTCGGAGACAGTCTTGGGGGCCTTGGAGCCGGAATTGAGTTTGAACACGATGGGGAGGTGATAGTAGACCGACACGGGTTCACCCCTTAATGAGCCTGGGGTGAAGCGCTCAGGGATGGCTGATACGACCCTGATGGCCTCGGCATCGATGGAGGGGGACACGCCACGCAGGATGGTGGGATTGGAGACCTTGCCCTCGGGGGTGACTACGAAGCGGAGTATTACGCGCCCCTGGATGCTGTCGCGACGGGCATCCTCGGGATAACGGACATTCTCGGCAATGTAGCGGAAGAGCGCTTCCTCGCCTCCGCTGTACTTGGGACGGTGCTCCACCACGTCATACACGCGGTCGCCCGAGGTGGTGGCGGGAGTGGCCTCACGGATCTTTTCGGTCTTATCGGTCTTGGGGGTGGAGGGTTTGGTAGGGGCACAGCCTGAATGAGCAACCACAGTCACCTCATCGAGATTCTTGGAGGGCATGGTGGAGACTGAGACCACCTCGACGGTGGAATCTGGACCGGCGGCTGCGGCAGGAGTGTCGGCCTGAGCGGGGGCGGGAAGATCGGAGACGGGAAGTTGCTCATTAGCGGGATTTTGAGTAACTTTGCTGTCAGGAATGACCAGCGAGGCCCGTGAGGCTGTGTCGAGCACATCGGCCACAGCGGGGAGATTGGTCACGAAGAGGGCTGTCCCCAAGGCGGGGATGATGGCGAGCGCGCGCAGACGGCGCACTCGCGATGTCCTGGAATTGTACATCATAGTGATACGTTTTTTAAGTTTACTGTGATTCAGGCTGTTGGCAAGTGACGGGAATCTCGCGCCAACAGCCTTTTTTATCAATAACATCTGATATTGCTTCACATCGGCCCCCGAGGCTATAACTCCGGCATCGGCCTGATACTCGTGGACGGCTTTCATCTCCTCGCGCATGAGCCATGAGGCGGGGTTGTACCACTGGAATATGGCCACAAGCTGGGCCATGAGCAGGTCGATCCAGTGGCGGAGACGCACGTGACAGCACTCGTGGGCAAGGATCATGGGGCCGGCCTCGGCAAAGTCGCGCCGCGACATGACTATCACGTTCATGACGCTGAACGGGGCGATGGAGGTGGAGGAGATGAGGCGCACACGACGGCCTCCGATAACGAGGCTCTCGCCCTGCCTCACTATCATGGCGAGTCGCAGGGCCACCATGAGGGTATGGAGAGTGACGGCAATGACTCCGACAAGATAGGTGATGAGGAGGATGCGGGCTATGGTGTGGCCAATGGTGTGCCCGGTGGGGTCAGGGAGACCGGAAAGCCCGTCGACAGGGAGGACGGCGAGGTCGGACATGTCGATCTCGACCAGAGGTATGAGTTCCTGAGGCTCGGGCCGGAGCAGTGACGGGATGGCCCCGGCCAGGGGCACGGCGGTGAGGGCAACGATATATATGCTCCAGAGGATGACGCGGTTGAAGGCGTGCTGACGCTCGGAGGCAAGCATCCACTTGTAGGCCATGTACATGACGGCCAGGAGCAGGGAACTGGAAAGAGAGTAGGCGAACATCGGAGGCGGATTATTTTTCCGGGTCGGAGGGTTGATTATTTTCCCCGTCGGAGGCGGGGGTGGAGGATTCGACCATGCGTATGATTTCCTTGAGCTCGTCAAGGGAGATTTTCTCCTCCTGCACCAGCGCGGAGACGGCGCTCTTGTAGGAATTGTTGAAGTAGTTGGAAATCACCTGTCTGAGTGAGCGGTCGCGCATCTCCTCGCGGGCGGTGAGGGCATAGTAGCGATGGGTGGAGCCGAAGGTCTCATGGGCCACGCGCCCTTTCTCCTCGAGGATGCGCACGAGGGTGGAGACGGTGTTGACGTGGGGCTTGGGCTCGGGATATAGTGCGAGCATCTCGCGGACAAACATGGGGCCGTGGTCCCAGAGCATGGTCATGATCACCATCTCTTTCTCGGTGAGCAGTTCTGAGGGTTTTCTTCCTGGTTTCATAGACTTGATGCTGAGGTTACGGAGGGGCCGGGGCACCCTCCAACGTATTTATTAGTTGTCACGGGCAAAGGTATGACTAATTTTATAGTTATGCAAACAAATTTTTTAGTTTTATGCAAAAAAATCGACAATATTCACATTATAATATATAGGATAGGAGCGCGAGAAGAAAAACTGACCAATAAGAGGGCGAAACCACTCCAATTAAAAGTGATAAAATGTAAACTTTTTATAGCGAAAAGGAGTTATTTTTGCAGAGAGTATTCCGATGGGGTGCCCTCAACGTTCACGCATTATTCAACTATTTATAGCCCACACCACAATGAGACTGCGACTTTCAGTAGTATCCGTAATATTAGGCGGCATGCTCCCGTGCATGGCGCAGAGCACCGATGCGGTTGTAGCCGACGGCTCGACCCTCACGCTCGAACAGTGCCGCGATCTGGCCCTCTCCAACAACAAGAACCTGCGCCAGGGGGCCGAACAGGTGCGTGCGGCCGGCTATCAGAAGGATGAGGCATTCGCCGCCTATCTGCCGGCCATCGACTTTGCCGGAGGGTATATGTACAACCAGAAGCAGATCTCGATGTTTGACTCCGACCAGCTGTTGCCGATCAAGAGCTTCAATCTGGAGACCAAGGGCTATGAGTTCAATATGGTGAAGAACCCCATGACGGGCGAACCTATCATAGTGAACGGACAGCCGGTGCCCGAGCAGGTGGCCTATCTGCCCAAGGAGGCGCTGGAGTATGATATCCACAACGTGTTTTTCGGAGCCGTGACACTCACCCAGCCCATATTCATGGGGGGCAAGATCGTGGCCATGAACAAGATCACGGGGTATGCCGAGGAGCTGGCCAAGCGCAAGCTCAACGGCGCGGCCCGCGACGTGGTATATGCCGTGGATGCGGCCTACTGGCAGGTGGTGTCGCTCAAGGCCAAGCAGAAGCTGGCCGAGAGCTATGTGAACCTGCTCGACACCCTGAGCCACAACGTGGCGCTCATGATAAAGGAGGGGGTGGCCACCCGCAGTGACCAGCTCACGGTGGACGTGAAGCTCAACTCGGCCCAGGTGGACCTCACCAAGGTGAACAACGGCCTGGTGCTCTCGCGCATGGCACTCGCCCAGGTGTGCGGAATGCCCATCAACAGCGATTTCCGCCTGGCCGACGAGGACAACGACCTCTCGGTGATGCCCTCGGCTCTGGCCGACGACCGCCAGATAGACATGCAGGAGGTGTATGACCGCCGCGACGACCTGAGGTCGCTCGAATTGGGCGTGAAGATATTTGAGCAGAAGGCCAATGTGGCCCGCGCGTCGATGATGCCCAATCTGGCTCTCGTGGGAGCCTACTCGTTCTCCAACCCCAACCTCTTTGACGGCTTCAAGAAGAAATTCAACGGACAGTTCTCGGTGGGCGCCATGCTCACCATCCCACTGTGGCACTGGGGCGGAAACTACAACAAGCACCGCGCCGCCAAGGCCCAGACCGAGGCGATGCGCTGGGAGCTGGCCAACGCCCGCGAACTGATCGACCTGCAGGTGCGCCAGGCCACCTACAAGGCCTCGGAGGCCCTGAAAACCCGCGAGATGACCGAGACAAATCTCTCCAAGGCCGATGAGAACCTGAGATGTGCCGACCTGGGATTCCGCAACGGCGTGATGACCGTGGACAACGTGATGGAGGCTCAGACCGCGTGGCTCAAGGCCCACAGCGAGAATATCGACGCCAAGATCGACGTATATCTCTGTGACGTGTATCTCTCCAAGGTGATGGGCACCCTCCAGGCCCCCGTGACCATCGACAAGTGAACAAACTGAAAATATCCAATAAAAAACAATAAGATTGCCATGTCAACCTCAAACGTTTCAACCAGCCAGACGACCCCCTCTCCGGAACAGAAAGAGAACAAGGCCCTGCTCGTGGCCCTCACGGTAGTAGTGGTAGCATGTATAGTGCTGTCAATAATAGGATTCGTATTCCTCGACAAGCCCGCCGATATAGTGGAGGGGCAGGCCGACGCCACGTCGGTGCGCGTGTCGGGCAAACTGCCCGGACGAGTGGTGGATATCTACGTCCATGAGGGCGACATGGTGAAGGCCGGCGACACGCTGGTGCACATCCACTCGTCGCTCGCCGAGGCCAAGCTGATGCAGGCCGAGGGGATGGAGACCGTGGCCCGCACCCAGGACCGCAAGATCGATGCCGGCACACGCGTACAGATCATCAATGCCGCCCGTGACCTTGTGACCCAGGCCGAGGCAGCTGTGACAATTACCAAAAAGACTTACGACCGCCTGCAGAACCTCTTCAATGAGGGGGTAGTGTCGGAGCAGAAACGCGATGAGGCCAAGGCAGCCTACGATGCCGCCGTAGCCGGACGCGACGCCGCCAAGAGCCAGTATGAACTGGCCAAGCAGGGTGCACAGAAGGAGGACAAGGAGAGCGCCGCCGCCATGGTGAATGTGGCCAAGGGTGGTGTGGCCGAGGTGCAGAGCGTTCTCGAGGACCAGTACCTGATGGCTCCGTGTGACGGGCAGGTGGATCAGATATACCCCGAGGAGAGCGAGCTGGTGATGCTCGGTGCTCCGATAATGAGCATCCTCAAGACGAGCGACAAGTGGGTGACCTTCAATGTGCGTGAGGATCTGCTCAAGGATATGCCCTTGGGTGGCGAGATCGAGATCATGATACCCGCTCTCGACAAGAAGAAGGTGAAAGCCAAGATATACTATTCGCGCGACCTGGGCAGCTATGCCACATGGCAGGCCACCAAGTCTACAGGCCAGTGGGACAGCAAGACCTTCGAGATCAAGGCCCGTCCGCTCGAGGATCTGCCCGAACTGCGCCCCGGCATGACGGTGATCTACTTCGACAAATAGCAATTCCCGGCAGGCTCCTGACGGCAAGCCGGACAAATAACCCATAATCCCCCAACTGAAATGCTTCCCTCATTACGACACGGCATAGCCACACTCTGTTCGCGCAGGATCTATCTGTTCATGATGGTGATCGTGCCGGCGTTCTGTGCCTTCTTTTTCCTCAATCTCATGCACGAGGGGTTGCCGCTCAAGATCCCCGTGGGAATGGTGGACATGGACCATTCCTCGATGTCGCGCAACATAGGACGCGCCCTCAACGCGAGCGAACTCACCGAGATCACCGAGGATATCGAGAGCTACAACAAGGCGATAGACCGTGTGAGAGGAGGCGAGATATTCGGATTCTTCTACATCCCCCAGGGATTTCAGGAGAAGGCTCTGAGCGGGCGCACACCCACACTGTCGTTCTACTCCAACATGACCATCTTCGTGCCCGGATCGCTCTCCTACAAGGGGTTCAAGACCATTGCGGTGACCACCTCGGGCGGTATCGTGCAGACCACGCTGTCGAGCGTGGGATTGGACTCCAATCTGGCAAGCAACCTCATAATGCCGTTGCGCACCGACAATCACCCCATAGGCAACCCGTGGACCAACTATTCGATCTATCTCTCGCAATCATTCCTGGCGGGACTTATAGCCCTGCTCGTGCTCACGGTGACGACATTCACCGTGTGTCAGGAGCTTAAGGCCGGCACATCGCCCCGCTGGCTCGAGATAGCGGGCGGAAGCATGTCGAAGGCTCTGCTTGGAAAACTGTTGCCCCAGAGCGTGGTGTTCATCTCGGTGGGCGTGGCCATCCAGTCGGTGATGTTCAACTATCTCCATTTCCCGCTCAACTGCCCGGCATGGCACATGGTGCTCGCCATGGTGCTTCTGGTGCTCTCGTGCCAGGCGTTCGCTCTGGTGATAGTGGAGATTGTGCCCAACCTGAGGCTCTCGATGAGTCTGTGCAGCCTCATCGGCATCCTGTGCTTCTCGGTGGCCGGATTCTCGTTCCCGGTCGACAAGATGTATGGCGCCGTAGGCATATTTGCCTACATCATGCCCATACGCTACTACTTCCTCATCTATGCCGACCAGGCACTCGGAGGGTTGCCGCTTTACTATTCACGCTTCTACTATATCGCCATGCTGGTGATGCTGCTCCTGCCGTTGCTGGGGTTGCGCCGTCTGCGCCGCCGTTGCCTGCATCCGGTATATGTACCATAAATTCCAAATGTTATGAAATGGTTTCTCAGTCTGTTTCGTGTATGGCGTAGGGAGACATGGTTAGTGTTCACCGACGTGGGTGTGCTGCTGTTCTTCTTCGGCCTCCCCATAGGCTACCCCATCGTCTACACCCTCATATACAACCCCGAGGTGGTGAAGGAGATCGCCACCGTGGTGGTGGATCACTCACGCACTGCCGAGAGCCGCGAACTGGTGCGCACACTCGATGCCACCCAGGGAATCGACATCGTGGGCTATGCCTCCGATATGCCCGAGGCCCGCAGGGCATGGGGCGAGAAGAAGTGTTACGGCATCATTGAGATACCGGCCGACTATGCCCAAAAAGTGGGACGTGGCGAACAGGCTGTGATATCGTTCTACAACGACATGTCGCTCCTCATCCGCTTCCGCCAGTATCTGTTTGCCCTCACCGACGTGCAGATGCACGAGGTGTCCAAACTCACGGCCGAGCGTGTGGCCACTCTTGGCGGAGGGCTTGTCACCCAGGTCAACGGTCTGCCGGTCGATACCCGCCCCGTGTGCATGGGCGACCCCACCCAAGGATTTGCCTCATTCATCATGCCGGGCATTGTGGTGCTGATACTTCAGCAGAGTATGCTCCTTGGCATCACCATGATAGCCGGAACGGCCGCCGACCGTCGCCGGCGCAACCGCGGACGCGACCCGTATGAGTACGAGGCCGGCCCCGTGGCCACCCTGCTTGGCAAGAGCCTCTGCTACATGATGATATATATCCCCATGAGCTACTATATACTCCACATAGTGCCCGAGATGTTCGCCCTGCCTCATGTGGGCAATGTGAGGGACTACATGCCGTTTGTGTTCGTGATGTTGCTTGCCACCACTTTCCTTGGCCAGACCATCCAGGTATTCGTGAGAGAGAGGGAGACTTCTCTACTTGTGGTGGTGTTCACTTCGCTCGTGTTCCTGTTCCTCTCGGGCCTCACATGGCCGCGCTACGCGTTCAGCAAATTCTGGATCATGGTGTCCGACTTCATTCCGGCCACCTGGGGCGTTGAGGGCTTCATACGCATCAACAGCAATGGCGCTACCCTCCCCGACGTAGCCCGCTACTACTGGAGCCTGTGGGCACTCGTGGGACTCTATTTCGTCACCGCCCTCCTGCTCCGCCTCTACCTCGCCCCCCGCCGGGATAAGCAAGCGCAGCTTGGTTATAGTATAGAGGATAAAGTATAGAGATTAAAGTATAGAGGTTAAAGACCAACAGAAAAAGTGCCGATCCCGAAATAATTCAACACAATGCGACATTATCGCATTGATCCCATACTATAGATTCCGTATCTTTGCGAAAGGCAAGGCTGCGGAATTTTTTGTCTAAACATCCGGATCTCTATGATACTTGCATGTTTTTTCACCTTCTGATGATTGATGTCAATGTCTTACTTATAAAAACAGCTTATTGAATCAATACTATAATGTGGGTAATGGGCATCGCAGTTTTCATCAATTTTGATTATTGTCATTATTTTTATTTCAATATAATTTTGTGGTGTCAACAAGAATACATTATGAGAGCTTATTTTCACGTTATATTATCTGTAATTTCTTTCGCCATAATCTCTTGCGTTCAGTCTAATGAGCAACGTAGCGATATTGTGAGGCAATTATTAGGTAAAGAGGTTAAATATCCTGATTATTTAACATATCAAATATGTGATACTCCTATAGACTATGATTTTGAAGACGCAGATTTTAAGATAGTGACATACTTAGATTCTACTGGATGTTGTCCATGTAGAATGAAACTATCAGAATGGAATGATTTCATAAACGAGTTAAAGGAGACATCGGAAAATCAGGTGAATTTCATGATGATACTAAATAGCACGATGACTGATGAAATCCAAAGAGAACTAAATATTAACGGGTTCAAGCATCCTATCGCATTTGACGAAAAGAACGATTTTGGAGCATTAAACCAAATGCCTACAGATATCACAATGCAAACTTTTTTACTTGATTCTGAAAACAAGATTTTGGCTGTAGGTAATCCGGTGTTGAATCCTAATATAAAAAAACTTTATCTAAAGAAAATTTTTAATACGAATACTGATAAACATATTAGTAATCATAGGGTATGCGGACATCCATCAGTTCCTTTAGGCGTAATGTCTATTGAAGACTCAATACGTGTTTCTGTGGAACTAATAAACAGGGATTCTATAACTCTAAATATGGAAGATATTATACCTTCGTGTGACTGTTTGGAAGTTATAACGAGTTGTAGATCATTGGCTCAAGGGCAAAAAGCATCTGTGGACGTTAAAATTACCCCTACTCAACAAGGAATTTATCATCAATATCTAAATATATTTTTTCAAGGAATAGAAAATCCTGAAACAATTACGTTTCATGGATATGTTAAATAATCAAATTCATATAATCTTTTTGTTATGAAAAAAAGCAAAATTTTAACTATTTGCGCCAGTGCTCTTTTTATGAGCGCATGTGTGTTTGGCTCAATGAAACTTTGGGCATCGGCTCCTGAAGCTGAGGGATACGTAGAGAATGTGTACGCTCTCGAGCGTTCCGGAAACTTTTTTATGACATGTGGCGGATCCAGCGATATGTGCAGAGGAGCCTGCAAACATTGCGCTTACGTCTTTGAAGGGAAAGGCGGTGAATTTGGGCGTTTTGGTGGCATATGCCCCTTATGTGGCTATGATTACCACTAATAGCTTATTGATTGATTTTACTGACTTATCATGAAATATAGTATAGGATCTCTTCTCTTCATTTGTTCAGTTTTACCGAGTTGTCGAAATAACATGACGTATGACTCAGAGCATACGCAGAATATATGCTTTCCTGACACTATCGAGGTTAATTGGACATATCTGTCAAGGGAAAATATCATACCATTTTCCAAGGATTGCATCATAAATGATTCAACTATCTATCTTCTTGGAGAGGCTAACGGAAAATGGCTTCATCTCTATAATACCAAAACTGGGAATTTAGAGGCAAGTCATATCTCCAGAGGCTCAGAATTTGGAGAACTGACAAACGGAATCTCCATTACAAAAAATCATGCTAATGGAAATATTAGCATATTCAATGGAGCGTTGTATAATAGGGCATTAATTACTTATGGACCCGACTATTCTCCCATTTCGCAATATGGTGGCGACTCTATATTATTCAATTGTATGAGCCCTGTCTCTGATAATAGAATTCTCGCAATTGGACCTGTTAAGCATGGGGATACGTGGACTGGCAGGAATGCGTTTTATTTGCTTGAATCCAAAAGACTCAAGAAATTAAGCGTATTCGATGACTCCACCTATATGACAAGCCCTCGCGGTATAATTAAGAAATTTTCATTATCTCCGTCAGGCAAGATGTTTGCCTCTATAGCGATCAAGGGCGGTATATTTGAGTTATTCAAAATATCAAACGACAGCCTTATCCGTACATTCACGAGAGACTATTTCCCTCTTGAGATAAATGATGATAAATCAGTAAAACCCATCAAAGGTGCCAATTATGGTTTTAGAGCTATTGCAACAACCGATCACTATGTTTACGCCCTGTTTTCAGATTCCAAGGCGGAAGCAGATCCTGTAATGGATATAGGCATATGGACATGGGACGGCAAGCCTGTAAAGATGCTCAAGACTAACCTAAACGTGGCACTGATTGCTCCATCAGAGGATGATAGCCACATATACTGTGTAGCATATATGCAGAATGGAGATATGCAACTGTGCTATCTTGAAATCAATCTTTGATGCCCCCATCAACAAGTTACAGAATCTGTACATCATGACATTTATGATGTGCTATTCTGTAACTTTTCCGTATTTTATACAAAATTAAAGTATAATCAACTAAATTTGTATTACTAAATAATAACCATAACCACATTTCTGCTATGGATGTAAGCTTGAGGGGTCTCGGATGGAGGCCGGTGATGAGGGTGGCGGTGGCCGTGATGACGGTTTTGGCCACGTTGACTGCCACAGGGGTGCTGACGGTGGCGACTGCCGTGTGCGCCAAGGGGCAGGAAAAGCCACTGATGCTGGCCGGAAGGGTGAAGGAGGCGGTGTTCAAGAACGATCTGCCCGATGCCTGGGTATATACCATCGACGGCGACGGCAACCGTTGCGACTCCCTCAAGGTAGGCAGCATCCAGAGCTTTTTAGCCACCGGACTGCTGATGAACACCGAGAGGTCGGAGTTCTCGCTGATGGTGGACCGGAGAGACTCGGTGTATGTGTTTGAAGTCGGTTGCAAGGGCTACCGGCCACAGACAGTGGTGTATGAAGTGAAAGGTGCCGGATCGCGCGAGACCTACCGCTCAATGCCCGTGGTATACCTCGAACGTGAGCCCCACCGGCTCAAGGAGGTGCAGGTGACGGCCTCGAAGGTGAAGTTCTATCACCGTGGCGACACCGTGGTGTACAACGCCGATGCCTTTCAACTGGCCGAGGGATCGATGCTCGACGCGCTCATAGCCCAGTTGCCCGGAGTGGAGCTGAAGGATGGCGGACGCATCACGGTCAACGGCGAATTTGTGGAATCGCTACTGCTCAACGGCAAGCAGTTCTTCGACGGCAACAAGGAGGTGATGCTCAACAATATCGGAGCCTACACGGTGAAAAACGTGGAGGTGTATCGCGGACACTCCCAGATGCAGAAGTTCCACGGCGACATCTCAGGACCCAAGCACCTCACCATGGATGTGAAGCTCAAGCGCGAATACTCCATCGGCACCATAGTCAACGCCCAGGGCGGTTACGGAAGCGAGAACCGCTATATGGGGCGCCTATTCGGAGCCAGGTTCACCTCAACGACCGAGGTAGCGCTGATAGCCAACTTCAACAACCTCAACGACAACCGCGAGCCGGGCAAGAACGACTCGTGGAGCCCCGACCGCATGCCCACAGGCACCCGCCGGTATCAGATGGCGGGACTGAACTATAACTACACCTCGCCCGAAGCCTCCAAGGCTTTCGCGTCCGGCAACGTGACCTACACGGCCAACAGGCTCACCCACCGGAGCTATACCGACCGCACCAACTTCTTCTCTTCGGGCAACACCTACGACTACACCCACAACTCCCGTCGCTACAGGGATTTCTCTATCAACACCCGCCACATGGCCGGGCGCAAGGTGGGGAAAGTGAGCCTCTCGGGCAGTGTGGCCGGACAGTTCTCCCGCACCGACAACACCAACACCGGCCTCTCGGCGAGCTTCAACGACGAGCAGGCCACCCTATCGCTCCAAGCCCTGGAGACTATCTACACCACCGGATCGCCCGAGCAGTTGGCCTCGATCATCAACCGCTCGTCGACCCGTGGCGACGGCTTCACGCGCCGCACCAATCTCAACGGCGGAGTGACGGCCTCGTATGTAATACCCAACACCCCCGACAGGATCACAACATCCGTGTCGGCCCAATACACCACCGAGAAAGCCGAGACCTGGCAGGACTATGCCATCAATTACGGCAACAACCCCGTGGCCACGTCGAGGCGACGCAACTTCACCGACAATTCCCCCAACCGTACCCTGAATCTCAAAGCCCGGGCGCTTTATGCCTGGAGCATGGGGAAATTCGACTGCGATCTGGCTTATGATTACTCGTTCCTCAACCGCGACAGGGATTCCTACATGTATGCCCTCGACCGCCTGGGCGAAGACATGGGAGTGTTCGGCTCCCTGCCAGCCGGCTATCTGTCGACACTCGATGCCGGCAACAGCTATGTGTCGCGCCTGTATGAGAACAAACACGCGCTGTCGGCCGACCTGAGATACAACCGGACTTTTGACGACGGAGGCAATCTACAGATAGGGGCATATCCCTGCGCGGCATTCCAGCACAGCCATCTCAACTATTTCAGCGACGGCACCTCATATCCGGTGAGGAGGAGCACGGCCCTGTTCTACACCACCGACATAGGCGCATCTGTGCGCTACCAGTGTGGAGGGCCACGCAACAGCACCACAATGCACATAATTACTCTGAAATACCGCCTCGCCACCAACACCCCCGACCTGCTCCATCTGGTGGACGTGACCAACACCTCCGATCCCCTCAACATCTCGCTCGGCAACGCCGGACTGCGCAACTCCTACACCAACACCTACGGGCTTTTCTACATGGTGGCTCCGCATGGCACCTCGATACGCAACGGACTAACCATAGATTTCGCCAAGACCAACAATGCCCTGGTGAGGGGATACTACTATGACCGCACAACAGGCGTGAGATACAACCGCACCTACAACGTGCACGGCAACAACAGCCTCAATGCCGAAAACTCATTCAGCCTGCAGTTTGGCGGACGCAAGCAGTTCACACTCCAGTCAACGACCGGGGCAGCCAACGTCCACAGCGTGGATATGGTGGGCACCGACGGAGTGGACCCGTCACCGTCGAAAGTCGACACCCGCACCCTGAGCGAGGATCTGCGCCTGTCGTGGCAGATAGGGCGGCACACAATCTCGGTCAACGGATCGGTGACCGACCGCCACACCACCTCGTCGCGCGAGGGGTTCGCCACCATCGATGCCACTCACTACAACTATGGTCTCTCGGGCACCTTCACCCTCCCCGCCGGATTCGGCCTGAGCACCGATTTCAGGATGTTCACCCGCCGGGGCTACGGCGTGCCCGAGCTTGACAGCACCGATGCCGTGTGGAACGCCCGCCTCTCCTACCGTCCCAAGGGGGGACGATGGGTGATAATGGTCGACGGTTTCGACCTGCTCCACCGCCTGTCCAACGTGCAGTATGCCGTCACGGCCACCGGACGCACCGTCACCTACACCAATACCCTACCGCGCTATATCCTCGCCTCGGTCCAGTACCGTTTCAGCGTCCAGCCCAAGAAGCGGTGATCCCTGCCCTACCCCGCCGGCAGGTCAGTTTCATAAATCCGGAAAATTCACGCAAGGGCCTTTGATTGGATTCAGGCTATGACCGCGAAACGGAGATTTTTCATTATCTTTGTGATTGAAAATGGAAACTGATTTCGATATACGCAACAATAGTAATGCCGACAAGGAGTTTGAGCGGGCGTTGAGGCCGTCGTTCTTTGACGCGTTCAACGGTCAGGAGAAGATCGTTGAGAATCTCAAGGTGTTTGTCCAGGCGGCCCGTATGCGCGGGGAGGCCCTGGACCATCTGCTGCTCTTCGGCCCTCCGGGACTCGGCAAGACCACCCTCGCCGGCATCATCGCCAACGAGCTGGGGGTCAACTTCAAGGTCACCTCGGGCCCGGTGCTCGACAAGCCGGGCGACCTGGCGGGAATACTCACCTCGCTGGGCGAGAACGATGTGCTGTTCATCGACGAGATACACCGCCTGAGCCGTGTGGTCGAGGAGTATCTCTACTCGGCCATGGAGGATTACCGCATCGACATAATGATCGACAAGGGCCCGGGCGCGCGCTCGGTGCAGCTGTCGCTGTCGCCGTTCACGCTCGTGGGCGCCACCACCCGCTCGGGAATGCTCACCGCTCCGATGCGCGCCCGATTTGGCATCAACTGCCACCTGGAATACTACAGCCACGAGGTGCTTGAGCGCATCATAGCCCGCTCGGCGGCTCTGCTCAAGGTGAAGATCACTCCCGAGGCGGCCCACGAGATAGCCATGCGCTCGCGAGGTACCCCCCGTATAGCCAACGCCCTGCTCAGGCGCGTGCGCGATTTCGCGCAGGTGAAGGGGACAGGCGACATCGACCCCGAAATAGCCCGCTTTGCCCTCGAGGCCCTCAACATCGACCGTTACGGACTCGACGAGATGGACCACAAACTCCTGCTCACGATGATCAACAAGTTCAACGGTGGTCCCGTGGGCCTCTCCACCATAGCCACCGCCATAGGCGAGGAGCAGGACACGATCGAGGAGGTGTATGAGCCGTTCCTGATCATGGAGGGCTTTCTGCGCCGCACACCCCGCGGACGCGAGGTGACATCGCTTGCCTACAATCATCTGAAAATCAATCCACCCACTCATCAAGGCAGTCTATGGCCGGAATAAAATCACTCGCCAAGGATACAGCTATCTACGGACTCAGCAGTATCATAGGCCGTTTCCTCAACTGGTGCCTGGTGCCGCTGTACACCCAGATGTTTCCCGCCCAGGAATACGGCGTGGTCACCTACGTGTACTCGGCCGTAGCCCTGGCGCTCATCATACTCACCTATGGCATGGAGACAGGCTTCTTCAGGTTTGCCAACCATGACCGCTACAAGGATCCCATGGAGGTCTACTCCACGGGGCTCATCTCGCTCGGAGTCAGCTCCACGGCTTTCGTGGCGCTGATGCTCGCGTTCATCGGCCCGGTGTCGGCCGCCCTCCATGCCCCCGACCATCACATCTACATAGCGCTGATGATAGTCACAGTAGCCCTCGACGCATTCACGGCATTGCCGTTCAGCTATCTGCGCTATGCCAAGAGGCCGTTGCGCTTTGCCTCACTGCGCTTAGTGAACATTGCCCTCAACATCGGCCTCAACCTCTTCTTCATCCTCATATGTCCCTGGCTGTGGGAGAACGCTCCGGGATGGATAGCATGGTTTTACGACCCCGATTTCGGCATCGGCTACATATTCTTGGCCAACTTCATCTCCTCGGCCGTCAATCTGCTCCTGCTCATCCCCGAGCTCACCGGTTTCCGCTGGCGGTTCAACCCGGCCCTGTGGCGCGAGATGCTGGCCTACTCGGCACCCCTGCTCGTGCTCGGCATAGCAGGCATCATGAACCAGACCCTCGGCACACTGCTCATGCCTATGCTGTATGCCGACAAGGCCCAGGCCATCAACGACGTGGGCATATACGGAGCCAACTACAAGATAGCCATCGTGATGGTGATGTTCATCCAGGCTTTCCGCTTCGCCTACGAGCCGTTCATCTTCGCCCGCTCCAAGGAGCAGGGTGATGACAAACTGCAGAGCTACCGCGACGCCATGCGGTGGTTTGTGATCTTCGCGATGCTCATATTCCTCGGGGTGATGTATTATCTCGACATACTGCGCCATTTCATCGCCGCGTCCTATTTCAGCGGACTCAAGGTGGTGCCGGTGCTGATGATAGCCGAGCTGTTCTTCGGCATATTCTTCAACCTGTCGCTGTGGTACAAGCTCACCGACAAGACCATATGGGGAATGTGGCTGTCGCTCCTCGGCCTGGCCGTGACCGTGGTGCTCAACGTGTGGCTCGTACCCCTATATGGCTACATGGGATGCGCCTGGGCCGCCCTCGGATGCTATGGCGTGATGATGGTGGCGAGCTACGTGGCCGGGCGTGTACACTACCCCATCGGCTACAATGTGCCCCGCCTCGCGCTCTACTTCTTCGCCGGACTGGCGCTGTGGATCGTGGGCGAGCTCATAGCCATCGAGGCCCATCCGTGGATCACCATGGCTCTGCGCACACCCCTGCTGGCACTCTACGTCTACATGGTGCTCCGCATCGAGCGCGTGTCCCTGCGCTCACTCATCCCCTCCCGACGCTGAGAGGGGGGGGCAATATCCTCTGACACCTAAATACCTGATCTGTAACATATATCATGAAACTACTTTCCATAGCCCTGGCGTTGGCCTTCACGCTCAATATCAACGCCACTGAGAGAGATCCGCGCCCGGTGGCGGGCGGAGAAACAGCAACCGTGACCGGAAAAGCCCGACCCGCCGACAAGGGGAAGGCTGACAAGAAGAAGTCTCACAAACGGATACTCCGCGAGGAGAACCCCGAGTTCTACAAGACCGAGGAGGCCCGCCGTATAGGCGAACAGGTGCTCCTGTGGCAACGCGACACGGGCGGTTGGCCCAAGAATGTCGACATGGTGTCGCCCATGAGCGAGGAGCAGAAAGCCCGGGTGCTTGCCGACAAGAGCCGGCGCGACGACTCCACCACCGACAATGATGCCACCAACCTGCAACTCGGCTTCCTGGCCCGGCTGTATGCCGCCACCGGTGACACCCGCTACCGCGACAGTTTCCGCAAGGGGGTGGAGTATCTGCTCTCAGGACAGTATGACAACGGCGGTTGGCCCCAATTCTGGCCCGAACAGAGGGACTATCAGCCCCATATCACCTACAACGACGACGCGATGGTCAACACCATGGAGATGATACGTGACATTCACGATGGCGTGGCTCCCTATGGCGGAGACCTATGCGACAAGTCGCAGAAGTCGAGGATGAAACGCGCCTTTGACAAGGGGGTGGAGTGCATACTCGCCACCCAGATCATCGCCGACGGTAAGCCCACGGTGTGGTGTCAGCAACACGATCACGTGACATTGGCCCCCGCCAAGGCCCGTGCCTATGAGCTCCCCTCCTACTGCTCGCAGGAGAGCGCGTCAATAGTGCGGATGCTCATGCAGATCCCCAATCCCGATAAAAAGGTGAAAAGGGCCGTGCATGGAGCCATGGCATGGTTTGACAGATATAAACTCACCGGTATCTCCTACCGCCGAGTGCTGATCGACGGCAACTGGGAAGCCGAGCTTGTGGATGATCCCGCCAACCGTACACCGCTGTGGGCCAGATACTATGATCTGGAGAACAATGCCCCGTTTGTGTGTGACCGTGACGGCATACCCCGTCGCCGGTTGGCCGACATAGGCAAGGAGCGCCGTAATGGATATGCCTGGTATTCAGGTCGTCCGGCCGAGCTGTATGAGATGTACGACAAGTGGGCCGACCGCTACGATCCCAAGAACAAAATCAACATAAGCCTCGACACCAAGGGGGCCAACGAGAACGGCACCCTCACGCTCGGGGTGATCCCTCAGGTGGATGAAAAGGATTTTGATGCGGTGGTCAACCGTGGCGAGAGCATACAGGCCGCCATCGAAAAGGCTCCCGAGAACGGCACAGAACCTTTCAAGATACTCATAAAGAAAGGCCTGTACAATCAGAAAGTCATTATCGACCGTCCCAACATAGTGCTTGTGGGTGAGAACCGTGACAGCTGTATCATAGTTGGCGCCGAGGCCCGCGAGACCATGATGGTGAGCGAGTATCGCGGTAAAAAGATCCATGCTGGCATTGTGTGCATCACCGAGGAGGGCAACGATTGCCTCATAAGCGGACTCACGATGATAAACAATTACGGTAGCACGGTGACCAACACCACAACCCACCAGTTTGCAGTGTATGGCAAGGGCACAAGGACCATCATCCTCAACAGCAACATAGTGTCCGACGGCAACGACGCGCTCTCGCTTTGGGGAAAAGGGGAGGACGGCAAAGGGGGTATGTATTACCACGCCGATCTCTTCATCCGTTGTCCCGGAGTCGATTTCATCTGTCCGCGTGGCACCTGCTACGCCACCCGTTGCCGTTTTCTCGGCGATACAAGGGCCATACTGTGGCACGACGGAAGCCGGGACATCGACAACAAGTTTGTGGTCAAGGACTCGGAATTTGACGCCATAAAGCCCACTCCGCTCGGGCGTTACCATCACGACTCGCAATTCTATCTGCTTAACTGCCGGCTGTCAAAGAATATCATCGACGCTGACATCGACCACGCCTACAGAGCTCAGCCGGCACTCTCGGCCGGGAAGACCGTGGATCCATGCCCGTGGGGCCACAGGGTCTATTACAACGGATGCGTGAGGGAAGGCGGACACGGCGGTTGGCTCGCCGACAACATGAAGAGCGCGAAAGGTGCCCCGGAGTATCACACGGTGACGGCTCAATGGACATTTGACGGAAAATGGGATCCCGAGCAACGCATACGCGACCTGTGGCATGTTGTGGAATACTGAATACCACTATTTACAAGATAATCACCATGATAAACAAGAAATTCATAGCAATACTCATGCTGGTGGCCATGACATTCGGTGCCACCGCATCGGCCCCCGAGGTGTCACCCTATCACCCCTGGAAGAATCTGAAAGTAGCCTATCTTGGCGACTCCATCACTGATGCCAGGCTATCGCCCTCCACCAAGAAGTATTGGCAATGGCTTGCCGAGTGGCTCGGCATAACGCCGTATGTATATGCCAAATCAGGACGGCAGTGGGACGATCTGGAACGCCAGGCCGGTCTGCTCGACAAGGAACATGGCACCGATTTCGATGCAATAATGATATTCATTGGTACCAACGACTATATCCATGACACGGCTATGGGGGAATGGTACACCGAGACGGCCGAAAAGACCGACTTTGCCCTCGGCGAGCCGAAGCGTGCAGCTGTGCTGAAAAAGAGGACTCTGAACATGGATCAATCCACGTTCAAGGGGCGCATCAACAATGCTCTGTCAATGCTCAAGAGCCGTTATCCCGACAAACAGATTGTGGTGCTCACCCCTATCCACCGCGCGGGATTCCTGCGTAGCGACACCAACTGGCAACCGGCCGAGTGCTATGCCAACCGTCTGGGGCTGTACATTTCCGATTATGTGGATGCTGTAAAGGAGGCTTCGGCCATATGGTCGGTTCCGGTGATCGACACCTACGCACTCTCGGGTCTCTACCCTATGGATGATGCCTACGCCCAATATTTCACCGATGGCGCCACCGACCGCCTGCATCCCAACACAGCCGGCCACTACCGCCTCGCTCTCACCCTCCTCTATCAACTCTCCACCCTCCCCGGACGTGTCATTCAGTGTCAGTAGATTTTTCTAACCCACGCGTCTATTATAGGACGTCTTCGACGCCCGTCGTGGTGCTTGTTTTGTTTCCCCGCACCTCGCGCCACGATGCAAATTTTGCCCTGACGGGCAATTTGCATCTGTCGCTCGTGGCGGGGCTACGATTACATCGCCCCATTCGGGGCTAAATGGATATTGAGCCTGCGGATGGTTTGGAATCCATAGAGATACACCGTAGGCCTGTCGCCGATGGGGAATCGGGAGACAGGCCTACAATATTAAATCCTTGTGTACTCTTAGTTTACTTCTCGATTATTTAAAGAGGTGGGAGTAGCGGTCGAGGAGGGCGGTGAAGCGGGGATCGTTGCGGAGGGGGGAGCAGTTGACGTTGGCCTCGGTGGCCTTGGTCCAGTTGTGATAGTTGGCGTAGCCTTTCTCGAGGGATGCCTCCATGCAACGGAGTGCGCGCTCGGGCATACCCGACTGAGCGTAGTAGCATGTGGCGTAGTAGTTGACAGCACCGTCATAGTCCTCGGCAGTATCGAGCACACGTTCCATCCAATTGTCGGCCTGCTCCTTGCGGTCGAGGGCGAGGAGAGCGAATCCGCGGAGCGACTGCACGTTGTCAAAGTCGAAATCCATGTCAAGAACCATCTCGTAAGCGCGCTCCGAGTTGGCCTTCTGCTTGCGGTAGTCACCGAGCACCCATCCACGCAGAATCTGTATCATGGGATTCTCAGGGTTGACCATAGCAGCCTCGCTGAGAGCCACCGAGGCTCCAGCAGGCTGACCGAGAGCGACCTCGGCAAGCGCCTTGGCTTCAAGCGCATCGATCGATTCGGGAGTCTTTTCAAGAGCCTTTTCAGCGGCATCGAGGGCAGCCTCGTTGTCGCCCTGGGCACGCTTAATGCGCGATTTCAGCACATAGTAGAATGCGTTGTCATCGGTGGCGCTGATGGCGTAGTCGGCATTGAGCAGAGCACGGTCGTAACGGCCAAGATAGTAGTAGCACTCAGCGAGCGCACCGTTGAGACCGGGATAGGAGTCGAGATTCTCGTTGATGATCTTGTCATAGTCGGCTATGGCGGCCAGATAGTTGCAGTGACCCTGGGCGATCATGGCACGGATGAAGTAGAACATGCCGTTGCGCGGAGCCTTGGTGATGGCCGACGACAATCCGGCCATGACTACAGGATAGTCAGTGCGGGAGAGGGCCACAAGCTGTTGCAGGGCGCGTGCGGTGCTCTCATTGTCGATGGATATGGCCGAAATATAGTCCTCGACTGCTCCCTGGCGGTTGCCCATGAGGTTGCGCACGGATGCGCGACCTATGTAGATCTCACTACGGTTGGGGGTGAGCGACACGGCGCGGTCGGCGAGCTCGCTTGCAGTGCCGAGATTGTTCTGCTTCACGGCCACCTTAGCCTTGCCGAGCAGGGCATCTTGGCTATGGGGGTTGAGACGGAGCATGAGGTTATAGTCGGCGTTGGACTCGGGGTAACGGCCAAGCTCATATAGCACACCGGCACGCTGATAGATGGTGCCATAGTCCTGGGGGGATACCTTGAGCACCTCGTTGAGATCGGCGAGCGCGTCCTGATACTTTTTCTGACGCTGATATATCTTGGCGCGGAGCTGATAGGCCGGATAACGGGCCTCGTCATCATCGGCCGGGAAATATTTCATCGCGGTGTTGACATCATCGAGAGCCTTTACATAATCGTGGTGGGCATAATATAGACCGGCGCGACGCACAAGTGTCTCGGGGTCGCGGGGATCTTCGGCAAGGAGCTCGTCGAAAGCCTGCATAAGAGCCTGCGACATAGGATCATCGTAGCTCGACTGGGCCCACGCGGGGATTGCGGCGAGGCAGAGGAGCAACGACAGGGTGAGTGATTTAATATTCATTGAAACGATCGGTTATTAGCAGGTTGCGTTGTCAGTGATCAACCTTATCTCCTGTAAAATATTTTATCGTGTAAAATTACATAAAACTTTTAAGAGTGTGCCCACTTTTAACACACAATTTCTCGCATGGTGACAGCAATGCAGCCTCAAGCATCTACGGAGGGGGAAATACCGAGGCGGATCAGAAGGTGTTGATGGCCGAGCGGATAGCCGTGAGGTGGCGCAGGAGCATGGGGAGACGGTCGAGGGCGAGCATGTTGGCACCGTCGCTCTTGGCCACCGACGGATCACGATGGGTCTCGAGGAACAGACCGTCAACTCCGACTGCCACGCCGGCGCGGGCTATGGTCTCGATAAGATCGGGACGACCGCCGGTAACACCGCGCGACTGATTGGGCTGTTGCAGGGAGTGGGTCACATCGAGGATCACCGGAGCGCCGAAGCGTTGCATCTCGGGGATTCCACGATAGTCCACCATGAGGTCCTGATAGCCGAATGATACACCGCGCTCGGTGAGAGCCACGTTGTCGTTGCCGGCATCGCGCACTTTCTGAAGCGCAAACTGCATGGCCTCGGGCGAGAGGAACTGTCCCTTCTTGATGTTGATGGCACGGCCCGTCTCGGCGGCCGCAACGAGGAGGTCGGTCTGACGGCACAGGAAGGCCGGAATCTGGAGCACGTCGACATACTCGGCTGCCATTGCGGCCTCGGAGGCTGAATGGATGTCGGTCACTACGGGCACGCCGAATGTCTCGCGCACCTTGGCAAGCACTTTCAGTGCCTTTTCATCGCCTATGCCGGTGAAGGAGTCGATGCGCGAGCGGTTGGCCTTGCGGTAAGAGCCTTTGAATACATAAGGGATGCCGAGCTCGGAGGTGATTTTCACGCACTGCTCGGCTATGTCGAGAGCCATTTCCTCTCCTTCAATGACGCAGGGGCCGGCGAGGAGAAAAAACTGTGGATGGGATGATAATTCTTTAAAAGAAAGCACTTTGAGAGAATTAGATATTATCGAATAATGGGGCTAATGCCAAAGAACGGCATAGCGGTTGTTAAAAAACGACCTCTTAATTATCGCAGTGAATCGAGAACGTGGCAGGATGTGAGGGAGTAGAGTGCCGCTGTCTCGGTACGCAGACGGTTTTCACCAAAGGTCACGGGCCTGACTCCCGACTCAAGCAACGATGAAATCTCGGCCGGGGAGAAATCCCCCTCGGGGCCAATGAATATCACGGTGTCACGTCCTGGGACATAGGCACGGGCCAGGTCGATGCGCTCGACCGACGGATCGCAATACCCCACAAAGCGCTGGGCCTCGGGCATTAACGTGACAAGCTTGCGTAGCGGTGTCATCTCATCAATGACAGGCAGGGTGGCTTTGAGGGACTGCTTCATGGCCGATACCGCGATCTTCTCGAGGCGTTCGGTCTTGATCTCGCGACGCTCGCTACGGTCACATAGCATGGGGATGATGCGGTTGACGCCGATCTCGGTCATCTTCTCCACGAGCCACTCCATGCGGTCCATGTGCTTGGTGGGAGCGACTGCCACCACCAGCTGAGAGGTCCACGGGAGGGCCTGGTCACGGCACTCGAGGATCTCGACGGCGGCACGCTTGGGGTGGGCATCGACCAGAGTGCATGTGTACACATGTCCCCGGCCATCAATCACCTGGATGGTGTCGCCCTCAGCAAGCCTGAGCACCTTGACGGCATGGCGCGAATCACTCTCGGGGAGGGTGAGCGAAGATGCTATATCGGGGGCGTAGAACTGGATCATATAAACACTTTTGTGGAATCACACCCATCAATCCACCATTCCGTCGGCGGGGGCGGGATCGGTCTCCTTTATGAGACGGCGCTCCTCATCGTTGGTGGGGGTGGGAGTATTCTTGAATATGAATATGAAGAGGACGGCTACCACGAGTGAGTAGGCAGCGAAGATGAACCATGAAGTGGTCCACCCTTCATGCTGAGCCTCGGGAGTGGTCTGAGAGAATACAAAGTGGTTTACAATGGCCTGGGCCACGAGGGTACCTACAGTGGCGCCGATACCGTTGGTCATGATCATGAACAGGCCCTGGGCGCTGGAGCGGAGCTCCTTGCCGGTCTGCTGATCCACATAGAGGCCTCCGGAGACGTTGAAGAAGTCAAATGCCACGCCATAGACGATACATGAAAGAATGAGCAGCCACAGACCGCCACCGGTGTCGCCAACTCCGAAGAACGCGAAGCGCAACACCCAGGCAAACATCGAAATGAGCATCACGCCCTTGATGCCAAACCGCTTGAGGCAGAATGGAATGAGGAGGATACAGAGTGTCTCGCTCATCTGTGACAGCGAAATGAGAGCATTGGCATTACGCGCGCCCCAGGTGTCGGCATAGGAAGCGATGTCGGAGAACGAGGTGATGAAGATGTTGCCGTAGCTGTTGGTGATCTGTAACGACACGCCCAGACACATACTGAAGATGAAGAATATGGCCATGCGCTTCTCCTTGAAAAGGCTGAACGCCTTGAGGCCGAGCGAGTCGGCAAGCGATTCGGAGGATCCACGGTTGACGGGACACTGAGGCATAGTGAGCGCGTAGGTGGCAAGGACGAAACTCAGCACCGCCGAGGTAATGAGCTGATAGGGGTTGGTCTGGAACTGGGTGAAGTTGACAAACAGCATCGAGCAGATGAAACCCACAGTGCCGAACACTCGGATAGGGGGGAAATTGGTCACAGTGTCAAGCCCGGCACGGTTCAAGGCATTGAATGCCACAGCATTGCTCAATCCGATAGTAGGCATAAAGAACGCCACCGAGCATGTGTAGAGCGCAAACAGCGGAGTGAACTCCACCTGGTCGGCGGTGAGAGCGTAGACACCGGCAGCACCCATGAACAGTCCGGCGAGCAGATGGCACAGGCTGAGCATGCGCTGGGCCTGTATCCAGCGGTCGGCGACTATACCCACCACGGCGGGCATGAACAGCGACACTATACCCTGCACGGCATAGAACCAGCCGATATGGGTGGCGAGGCCTACGGATCCGAGGTAATTGCCCAGGGATATGAGATAGGCACCCCACACTGCAAACTCCAGGAATGACAGCGAGGCGAGGCGGACTTGGATAGGTCGGATTCTTGACATTGTATCAGTTGTAAGGTAATGAGACTCTTATTATATGCTGTTATTTATGTGATCCTATGGGTTATTCAGCGCCGGGATTTTCCTTGCGTCGTATGATCTCGGCCACGCGGGCGGCCTCCTCATACTCCTCGCGGTCTATCAGCTCCTGGAGGGTCTTTTTGAGCTCCTCGATAGTGTAGTTCTCGAGCTTGGGGGTGCGTACCGGACTGATACCGGGCAGGTCATCGTCCTTGGCGCGCAGTTCGCCGGTGTCGGAATCGGCATCGTCGGAATCGGATGAGGACACAACGTTGCCGGCAAGATCCTCAAGCTCAAATCCGGTCTCGGCCAGGATCTCGGGGGTGGTGAATATTGGCGCACCGGTGCGCATGGCTATGGCCACGGCATCGGAGGTGCGGGAGTCGAGGGTCACAGTGCGGTCACCATCGGTGAAAGTGAGTTCGGAATAGAACACCCCGTCCTCGAAACGGTAGATGAACACCTCGGTAAGCTCAATGCCGAAGGCGTGGCCCAGACTGGTGAAAAGATCGTGGGTGAGAGGGCGCGGAGGTATTATCCCCTCCATCTTCAGGGCTATTGCCTGGGCCTCGCTCCCGCCTATCACCACAGGGATGCGGTAGGGACCGCCCACCTGGGCGAGAATCAGGGCGTAGGCACCGTTCTGAATCTGGCTATAGGATATCCCGAGCACCCTCAGGCGCACACGGGCAGCCCTGTCACCGCTACCGGAATTGACGTTGAGCCCGTCGAATATATCGTTGTTACCGTTGTCCATAATGATCGTTTAGAGCATGACGTTTCGCCCCGTGATCACGCCACTGCCCAGGCACAGGCGGTGGTCAGGGGTATATATTACTGCAAACTGTCCCGGAGCTATGCCCTGGACAGGGGTTGAAGAGTCGATGAGATACTCGCCGTCGGCAAGGCGGGTGAGACGGGCGGGGAGGAAGTCGGGGGTGTGGCGGTTCTTGAACCGGATCTCCACGCCGTCGCAAGCCTCGGGCCACGGATCGCGTGTGAGCCAGTGCATCTCGTCGAGATGGAGCTGATGGCCATACTGCTTCTCGGTGTTGTAGCCCTGGGAGACGTACACCACATTGTCGTGGACATTCTTCTTCACCACATACCACGGTCCGCCACTGAGTCCCAGGCCCTTGCGCTGGCCTATGGTGTGGAACCAGAATCCGCGGTGCTCGCCGAGCTTGCGTCCGGTCTCCAGTTCGATGATGGGGCCGGGCTTCTCGCCGAGATGACGGCGTATGAAGTCATTGTAATTGATCTTACCGAGGAAGCATATGCCCTGACTGTCGCGCCTGTAGGCGTTGGGCATACGGGTCTCGATGGCTATGCGCCTCACCTCGGCCTTGGGGATATCGCCGATGGGGAAGATGAGGTGCGAGAGCTGGTCGTAGCTGATGCGGCAGAGGAAATCGGTCTGGTCCTTGACGGCATCCACTCCGGTACCGAGCCACACAAGGCCGTCGATCTCGTGGGTGGTGGCATAGTGGCCTGTGGCCGTGCGGTCAAACTCATGGCCCCAGCGCTGCTCGAAGAATCCGAATTTTATCATCTTGTTGCACATCACGTCGGGGTTGGGGGTGAGTCCCTCTCGGACGGTGCGCAGGGCATATTCCATGACGTTTTCCCAATATTCCTCGTGGAGAGAAACCACGTCGAACGGCAGGGCGTAACGGGCGGCTATGTAACGGCACATCTCGATATCCTCCTCGGCGGAGCAGTCGCCCTCGCCGGTGTCGAGACCGATGCGTATGTAGAACAGGTGCAGATCGTGCCCCTGCTCGACGAGCCTGTGGACAGCTACCGCGCTGTCGACTCCTCCCGATATCAGTACCGCTATTTTCATAAGGCTCAGGGTATATTATACTTCCTCAAGTTCCTCCTCCTCATCCTTGCCTCGGAGGTTGATCACATAGAGGGAAATGAAGTAATCGAGCGAGATCTTGCCCGGCCCGGCCAGGAGCATGTAGATGTATATGCCTATGAACATGATGGGCAGATAGCCGGGATCGGTGGAATCAAGGCCGTAGACGGGGAGATAGGGCACCATGTCGTGCAGGATATAGTACTCGGCGGCACACATGGCGATGATGGGCGGGATGGTGCTCAGACGGGTGAGGAATCCCACCATTATCAGGAGCGAGCACACAACCTCAATGATGATCATGAGCACCAGCGAGGTGGACGACGACATGTCGAGGACTGTGGGGAAGTTGGTGCACAATTCGTTGTAGTTGACCAGGTGACGGATGCCGAACTGAAGCAGCATCACACCCACAAACAAGCGCATAAACAGACGGGCAAGGTTGGTGTAGGTGAAGCCCGTGAGGCGGAGAAATATGTTGACTAACGGAGAATTGTGCCAGGACATGCTGTAGTGTCGTTTATATGGTTTATGTACTGTTTCCGGGGAGTGTGCGGGCTTTTAACGCTTCTTGAGCTGACGGGCCACGTCGATCACCTGGATTATGTTGAGGTGCTTGTATCGGATATTGTGCTTCCGGTCAATTATATAGAAGTCGGGGGTGCCGGAGCGGAGATCGATCTCGAGGTCGGCATCGGGGGCGGCTCCCACTTCCCATGTGGAGGGGAAATTCTCGGCCGATTTGCGCCACTCTTCGTCAGGCTCGGCCACGGATATAGCCACCACCTTTACCTTGCCCTCGGCAATGAGTTCGGTCATGGAGATATCGGCATCGAGGCGTATGCGGGCCATGTTGCAGTCGCTGCAATCGGGGTCGTTGAAGAACACTATCACCACCTCGGCCGAATCGTTCATGAGATTTCCCTGCGTGCCGTCACGGCGGGTATAGGGGAGCGAGGGGGCAGGCTTGCCTACGAGCGATTTGCGCAACACCTCGGCCTGCTGCTCGAAACGGGCTTTCTCGGCCTTGCTGACGCGCTTATTGGAGGCCACTGCCTCGGCAAACGGGAGGTATAGCTCATCGATCCACACCTCGGCAGTGTCGCTGTAGAGGCGTCCCTCGGCTATCGAGGCCATGAACACCTGGTCCTTGGGTTGCTTCTCCAGCTTCTTCATGAGGGAGTTGACACCGGCAATAGCCCGTGACGGCTCGGCATTGGACACGAGGGTGAGGTATATCTCCATCTCCTTGGCCATTTTCTGCTTGGCCGAGAAGGCCTTGGACATCTCGCAGAAGTCCCAGAAATGGTCGGCGAGATAGTTGCAACGGGCCTGGAAAGTGGATATGGAGTCGGGAACTATGGGATAAGGGAAGTATGTGGTGGGCTGATCGGATGCCGATTGGGCACTGCCACGCAAGGCAATGCCGGCGAGCATCAGCACGGAAATAAGGAGATATTTGATTTTCATACTTTGCTTAAGTTACTTAAGGACGCAATAATGCAATCACAAAGTTAATGAAAATCCATTTAAAGAGCAAATCTATGATTCATTTAGAGCCTAAGGGATATAGAGGGATTTGTTCAGAGATGTTAGCTGACAATTCCATTTTCATTCACAATACCTCAACAGGAACAGCATCGTGAATCAGGGATCAGGCCCCCAAAAAGTTTTTAAGATCATAGAACATCAGACGGGTATCCTCATCCTTATCCAGTTCTGAAAAGAATTGGAAGCCGTTTCTTTCATAAAATGGCATTGCTGACTTGAGAGCGTCAACAGTCAGGAACCGACATCCCAAACGACGACCTGAAGTGAAGGCATATTTTATATTATCCAATAGGAAAGTACCGATCCCTTTACCTGAGTAGCTCTCATTCACCGCTAACCTGCCAATCTTTATAGCCGGATAGCTTCGACGACGCTTGGGATTGGGTATTTTTCTGTTCAATCTATTCCATATCCCTTTTTCATCGGGATTAAAGGATATTTTATCCGCTAAAAGGCTAAAATAAGCGACCGTAATATCCTCATCCACATCCTCAAGCAGATAAGTAACAGCCATGAGTTCCGATAGAAAATGCTTTGCATCCTCATAAAGAAAACCATTCAAATCTGCCTCTGCACATTTGAATGGTCTAATTCTTGTGTCGGTGGAGAGGAGAGATTGGGAGAAGCGGGAAAAGTCCATTTACCATTGAAAATTACTGATGGATTTCATGGTCTCGTAGGCTTTGCGGGCCCTTTCTCTTTCCTCCTCGGAGGCGGGACGCGACTGCGATATCATTTTTTCAAAACGCTCGGCATCCTTTCCAAATAATTCGGGGGTTTCTTTTATCGGTCGTGCCATATCTTGGAGAGTTTTTTGAATTAAACACTATCTGTAAGTACTTAAGAACTTTATCATGTCTGCAAAGATATAACAAATTTCCCAAATTTTTAGCTTTCTCACGAGAAATCACCGTATTACCGCTATTTCGCCGAGGGGTGGAGCTGGAGGATGGTGAGGGTGGAGGGGGGTGCGGAGGTGACGCGCTCGCCGTCGCCCTGGGAGGAGGGCTGGACGTAGATGTGGAGGAGGTGACGGGTGCGCCACAGGTCATTGTCGAGGGTAGGTTCCCAGGCATCGACACTGAAATCGGTGAGGTCGGCCATCTCCCATACTCCTCCACGCACCGGACGGGTAGCGAGGGTGACACGGCTACCACGCTCGGCATCACGGTATATATAATATATGTGGCTGTCGTCGGCCACTACCCTCGGGCGGGAGATGGGGATCATTTTGGTGCCTCCGCCCGAGAGGGAAAAGGGGGAGGAACGGCTTCCCACCGTCTCCATGCTCCATGCACTGCCGTCGTGATGCACAAGGCGGAACCGAGGCACGGAATCCTCCTGCTCGCGCCAATAGGTGGCGATGAATGGCCGGCCATCGGGATCGGTGGCCATGGAGGTCTGATTGATCAGCTCGGAATTCTGAGGCACATGCCATGCAATCTCGGCCTCGGCCATGGTGATGGGGAGGCTATAGGGGGTACCGTCACTGCGCTCCCATGTGACACCGCCGTCGCGGGAGCGGGCGTAACAGAGGTCGTGGTTGGTCTCCACCAGCCATGTCTCGCGCCACACCCACGAGAGGTGGATGGTGCCGTGACTGTCGGTACACAACTGCCAGTAGGCGTTGCGCTTACCCTCGCCGTCGATGAGCACATCGTGGATACGGGTCCACCGGCGGGTGGAGCGGTCGTAACGGTTCATCACCATATTGCCCTTGCCGGAATATCCCGATCGGTAGACAAACAGCAGATCGCCCGAGGCGAGGGTGTGGAACTCGGGATAGGTAACATCCTCCTCCCCTACCCCGGTCATGGGTTCGAGCGGGCCGAGGGTGAGCGAGCCGGGGGCGACACTACGGCAATAACGGAGAGGATCGCCGTGGTGGTCGAACGACACGTGCAGGTACCCGTCGCCGTCAACAGCCATGGATATGACATTGTGGGCATCAGTAACTTTGCCGCGATAGGGGGTACGGCTCACCGTCCAATCATCGGTGCCGAGGGGGCGCGACGCAAGGGTTACGTACCCCTCGGGGTCGTAGAAGCATGTGTACTGGGTATCGCCAGAGGTGGTGACGGAGTTGGCGCGGAACACGGCGGTGTTGACCGACGTAGCACTGTAGGCCTCGGCCACAGGGGAGAAGCTCACCTCGTGGCCGACAGCCTGAGGCCGGAGTCCAATGGCGAAAGCAACGGGCAGGATGATAAGGAGTCGGCAGAGTGATCTCATGACGGGATGCGGGGGAATAGGTTAGAGGGGATCAGTCCTCAAATTCATTCTTCTCGGCCTCAGCACTCTGTCCACGACCAAAGGAGGAAAGAGTGGCGGGGAACCATACCTTCATTTTGCCTTCGCCACGGTTGGCCCAGGCATAGTAGGGAATGAGATTGACCGATCCACGGCGCGAAGTGACCATGCCGTCATCGCCGAGGGTAACGCACTGGACATCAGCCGAAATCTGGCGCACACCGTTGAGCTTGTCGGTAGGGGATACGCGGAAATTGGGGTGGAGATTCATCATGAGCGACGAGAGGTCGGCCTCGTTGTCGCACCACTCGGCGCAATACACGAGCGGGCCACGCTCCACGGCCACCATGCCACGGTCGGCGGTGACCTTATCGTGGGCGGTGACGAGGCGGGGAGTCATGTCGAACTGCAGGGACACGCGGTCGCCCTTTCTCCACTTGCGGTCAAGGGTGATGTAGCCGTTATCGACCACAGCCTCCTCGGGGGTGCCGTTGATCATGACCGTGAAGCCCTGGCCGATGGCCGGAGTGGCATAGGAGTAGAGATCGGAGGGGAGCGGTGTGCCCTGTGCCCAGCCGGGGACGCGCAGGCGCATGGTGAAGCGGCCGGCCTTGTTGGCGGCCACGGTGACATCCATCCGGCCCTCGCGGGCATAGTCGCCCTGCTGTACCAACTTGACAGCCTTGCCGTTGACCTTAAGATCGGCACTGTTGCCGATATAAAGATTGACATAGAGATCCCCGCCGTTGACTGCGTAGATGTAGCCCGGGAGCGAGGGGATGAAGCGGGCGAGGTTGGAGGGACAGCACGCACATCCAAACCACGGCTTGCGCGAATATCCGCCGTCGCTCGCAAGGGGATTGGGGTAGAAGAACGCCCCGCCATCGAGCGAAATGCCCGAGATAAGGCCGTTGTAGAGGGTGCGTTCGAGCACGTCGTAGTACTTGGAGCCGCCGTGAAGGAGGAAGAGGCGATGGTTGACATACACGTTGCCTATGGCGGCGCAGGTCTCGCAATAGGCCGAGTGGTTGGGGAGCTCATAGTTGTCACCGAAAGCCTCACCGCTGTGGCGGGCACCGATGCCACCGGTGATGTATATTTTCTTGCTTACGATATTATCCCATATACGGTCGATGGCATGGATATAGGCCGAGTCTCCTGTAAGGGCGGCCACGTCGGCCATGCCGGCATACATGTAGGCGGCCCTCACGGCATGGCCCACGGCCTCGTCCTGCTCCACCACCGGCTTATGGGCCTGGCTGTAAGCATCCTTGCGCGAGGTGTAGCCACGCTTGTCGAGGAAATATTTGGCCTGGTCGAGATATTTGCGGTCGCCGGTGGCGAGATAGAGTTTGGCAAGAGCCATCTCGGCTATCTGGTGTCCGGGGACGCGCGCCACTTGGCCGTCACCGTCACCGATGGAACGGCACACACAGTCGGCGTAGCGTATGGCTATGTCGAGAAATTTTCGGCTTCCGGTAGCCTGCCAATGGGCCACGGCACCCTCAACCATGTGGCCGAGGTTGTAGAACTCGTGGCTCAGCTCCTCCACGCGGTCCCAACGGCCCGGACCCATCCACTGATGGGGATGCACGGGATTCATGGTGAAACCGGTGTTGAGATACCCATCGGGTTCCTGGGCGGTGGCCACAATGTCGAGCACACTGTCGATATAGGCTACCATGCGGGAGTCGGGGTAAGTCTGGAGCATGTAGCTTGCGCCCTCGATGGTCTTGTAGACATCGGTGTCGTCAAATGAGAATCCCTCGACCACATAGGTGGTGTCGGGGCGGGCGGCTTTCCTGAAATTCTCATAACGGCCCGTCTCCTCACACTTACTGAACGCAAGGGGGATAGTGGTGGTGCGGGCGGCATCGAGACGGGGCGACCAGAACGGGTCGTCGACCGATACAGCCGTAAAAGGCACCGGATCGATGGGATAGCCGTGGTGACCCACGGAGCTTTCCTCCTTGGCCGACGCCGGCACAACAGCAGCCACAACGGCGATGGAGGACAGAATGAGAGCCTGTATTTTCATGAGTATGATTAAAATGAGATTATTTGGTTGGGGTCACTCGGCGGATGGTGCCGTCGGGGTTGAATTCGAGGCGGTCGATGCACACCTGGCGGTGAAAGCCGGGGCCTTTGCTCCGCTCGATGTAGTCCTTGTTGATGCGGTGGTACACGATGCGCCACTCGTCGGTGCCGGGAAGATTGATCACCGAATTATGGGCCGGCCCGTAGATCTGCTTTTCAGGATCCTGGATAAGCACAATGGGATCATCGGCAACCTTGATGGGACCGAGGGGCGAATCGGAGGTGCCGTAGGCAACATGATAGTTGGGGGAGCCGGTATCGTCGACCGACCACATGAAATAGTAGGTGCCGTTGCGGAAAAACACGTAGGCTCCCTCACGGAAAGCATGGGTCTGCAGTGTGCCACCCTGAGGGGTCATCACGGTGACAGTGCCGGGCTTTATCGAGGTCATGTCATCGTTGAGTTCGGCTCCGGCCATGTATCCGTTGCCCCAATAGAGATAATATTTGCCCGACACGGGATCGTGAAATACGTCCACATCGATCTGCTGTCCGCGTCCCACGGGGGAGTCGGTCACTATCGGGTGGCCGAGGTCGTAGAACGGCCCGGCAGGATCGTCGGCCACAGCCACGCCTATCTGTTTTCTGTTAGCCTCGGGTGAATGACCGCTGAAATAGAAGAAGTATTTATAGGTGCCATCGGGGTACTTGCGCTCTATTATTGCCGGAGCCCAGGCATTGCCCACAGCCCACGGCACCTGCGAACCCTTCAGGTTGAGCATGATCCCCTCGTCGGTCCAATCAGCAAGATTGCCCGATGAGAACACCCGGAAATAATATCCGCCCCAGCCGGGGAGGCCGTCGGTAGTGGAATAGATGTAGTACTTGCCGGTCTTCTCGGAGTAGAGTATCTCGGGATCGGCATGGAAATCGGGGAGGATGGGATTGTGGCAATTGTCCAAGGCCGAATACTCGACTGAGGCTCCGGCATCGGATGCATGGATGGGTCGTATGGTGCCGTCGGCATTATAATACATAGGCTCAACTATCACCGAGCGGGATCCGCTACCACCGCCCAATCCGCCAATATGGGAGAAGAACCAGTCACGGCCCTTGAAATTCACGATGGCCGGATGAGTGGTGTTGCTGTTGCCGGCCACCTCGGAAATTATCCCCTTGTATTCCCACGGACCGCCGATGCTGTCGCTCATGGCATAGGCTATCTTCTCGGGCCAGCGGGCCGCATAGGTAAGATAATACTTGCCGTCGCGCTTGTGCACCCACGGAGCCTCGGTGAAATCCTTGAGGTCGAGACGATGGATCTCGCCGTCGATCTCGGTCATGCTCGGCTTGAGCCTGGCGTAATAGCATATCTGATTGCCCCAGAAAATGTAGGGGGTGCCGTCGTCGTCGATAAATACGGCGGGATCGATGCACACCCAACCATGGGTGGAGCCGTGGCAGTCGGCCTTGGTGAGCAGAGGACGGCCGAGCACATCCTTGTAGGGACCCTCGGGACGGTCGGCACAAGCCACCCCTATGCCACACCAGTTGGTGGAGGAATAGAAATAATATTTGCCGTCGGGCCCCTTGACGGGGTGTCCCGCATAGGAGACATGGGCATCGTTCCATGAGAAATCGTCGGCATATACGGGTATGGGATGCTCGGTCCAATGGATCATGTCGGTAGTGGAGAATGCACACCAGTTGGGCATGTGGTATCCGCTCTTGTTGCCCGGCTCGTCATATCCGGTGAAGAGCCACAGGGTGTCGCCCACCACCATTGCAGCGGGGTCGGCTGTGTGCTTGTACTGAATGAGTGGATTTCCGTTGTAGACGAAATCATGAGGGAGGTCAACACCCTTATCCCCGGTGGCCAGCATGGACAGCGGGGATGCAATCGCCATGACCAGGAGAAGTCTCGAGATATTGTTCATGGTGCAGTTACATTTATCGCGAAGCGCATAAGAAGTCCTGAAAAGAACCGCTTCGGTGTTTCAAAAATACTATTATTTATCGGGCTTTCAAAAAAAAATCCTAATCACAATCTTTTTCCCAAAGAAATTACCTCTAAGAAACCGGAGTTATACCCAATCCTTCATTACTTATAACATCAAAAAAACTTGGTAATGCAAATTTATACCTTATCGCGATAATGTGACGGGATTAATCATTCAATTAGGGTTACATAATAGGTCAAACCGGCAGATTGAACGATTTAAACACGCAGAATGAACTATTGTCACCGCATGGCGCTACGGTGAACACAGCAAAAAAAGGGGGTGCCGCAATCACTGACTTGCGACACCCCCACACAGCTACCATCCGGGATTCTGCCCGAGATTCAGATTGCGGTCCAATTCCACAAGGGGGATGGGCCAGCGTTCATGTCGCGCCTGATAGGAGCGGGCATACATGAGGTCGCCGAATATATCGGTGGCATTTCTTACCGACTCTTCGAGCAATCCCCATCTGCGGAGATCCCAATATCGTTGTCCCTCGCCGGCGAGTTCAAAAGCTCGTTCGCGGCGTATGCGCCGGGCCATCTCATCCTTGCCGTCGACAGTGAGCCACGCGGGGCCCGAGTTCAGCCCGGGCATCCCCACCCTGGCACGTACCTTGTTGACCTCGGCCACGGCCTTGTCGAGCTGACCGGTCTCATTATATGCCTCGGCGAGCATGAGCATCACGTCGGCCAGACGCAGGAGAGGGAATTCATAGGGGGTGCGGTTATACTCTCCCCAATATCCGTCGAGATTGCCGGTGGGGATCCATTTGCGCCAGAAATAGGAGTTCCAGCCTTCGGAATTCCTTATGAACGACTTCGCCTCCATAGGAGATCCACCCTTGGTGGGATCGGCGAGGACAAACTGCTTGTCCATCGGTACCGATCCGGCATCGGTGCCAAGGTAATGGGAATAGGGCGTGATGACGTTGAGACACAGGCGCGGGTCGCGCAGGCGATAGGCATCCATCACCTTGGAGGTGTCGCAACTGAGGGTGGAGGTGACATAATCGCCGGCCTGGTCGATGGCAACGCTCATATAGTCACGACGCACTGCCGGACCACCCTCATTGAACCCGGGGAACATATCGTCCCAATCGAATGGGGAGCCGTCGAGATTCTCGTACATATCCACAAGCGTGACCGAGGGGACTATGCAATTGCCCGCGATGAGACGCATGGTGGACTTGTTGCCGAAATAGGACACGATGTCGAGAGCATAGCCCGCTGTGTTTCCGTCGATCGACTGGATGGAGAATATCATTTCGGGACTATGGTTGCCATTGTAGAGACGGAACAGGTCGTTGTAATCATCGTGGAGGGAATAGCCGTAGACGGCCGAACGGTCATACACGATCTCCTCAAAATCCTTTACAGCATTCTCCCACTGGCGGTCAAAGAGATACACCTTGCCCCTCAGGGCATAGGCCGCCCCACGTGTGACACGTCCAAGATCGGCATCGTCCCACTTCACGGGCAGTTTCTCAATGGCCTCGGTGAGATCGTCGAGGATGTGACGCCTTATCTCGTCCTCGGAACTGCGGGGCGCGTTGAGCGTAGCGAACTGCTGATTTATGTCGCATGACTCATCATACCAGGGCACTCCGCCCCAGCAATTGAGCATGCGGAAATAGGCCATGGCTCGGAGGAATTTGGCCTCGCCGGTGACACGGTCGATGGTCTGACTGCTTATCGGCATCCCGGCCACATTGCGTATCACGGTGTTGCAACGGTGCACCAGCTCGTAGAGGTATTGCCAATGGTTCTGCACGCCTGAGCTGGCCGAGGAGAATGAGGCCCCGCGCGAGATGTCGGCCCAGGGAGTTGTGCCGTCGGCAATGTCGCTGCACATGTCGAATGTAAACTCCATGCCAAAACACCACTGGGCTTTCATGGCGGCATACATTCCTATGGCAGCCTGCCTGGCATGATCCTCGGTGAGCCAGAAGGTGCGGTCGGACATCTGGTCGGCCGGAGTGAAATCAAGACTCTCGCAACCCGAGGTGAGGAGAGAGCCGACAAGCATGAGAGAGTATATATATAGGTGTTTCATCAGATTATTGTTATGGTGACAGGTCAGAAAGATACATTGAGTCCCACCGAGTACTGGCGCACGGCGGGATAGCCCACATTGGCTCCCACCTCGGGGTCAAGGCCGGGGAAGTCGGTAATGGTGAACAGGTTGTCGATGCTCGTGTACACCTTGAGATTCTCCACGAAGAATTTACGGGTTATCTCGCGCGGCACCGTGTAGCCCAACTGGATATTCTTGCACCGCAGATAGGCGGCATTGTGGACAAATGCGTCACTGGCTATATTGTTCCTGCCGTCGGAGCTGTTGCGCAACTTGGGATAGATGGAGTTGTAGGGATTAGAGGGGGTCCAGGCATTGTCGGTGATATCCTTGTTGAGCGACTGCCCCATCACGGTGACAAAGCGGAACGCCTGATTATTGTAATATACGGGATTGTCCCCCACGCCCTGAAGCATCATACTGAAATCAAATCCCCTGTAGCTCAACCCCAGGTGCGCACCATAGGTGAGGCGAGGTTGTGAGCCGTGGCCAATCTCCACGCGGTCGGAGGCATCGAGGCGTCCGTCGCCGTTGGCATCGCGGTAGAGGAAGTCACCCAACTCGGGGCGCTGATAGGTGGCAAAGTATTCGGGGTTTCCCGCAACGAGCGATTCCACATAGTCGAGATCAGCCTGGTCGCGCACGATGCGGTCGACCGTCATCACGTAGAGCTGATCGATAGGCTTCCCCTCCTGGGTCTTGAACACACCGTTGATCGACGGCACGTCACCCTGGAATTTCTTCACCTTGTTGCGAACGAAGCTGAGGTTGAAACCCACCTGCCATGACACTTTCCCGATGCGGTCGTTCCAGTTAACATCGATCTCAAAACCGCGGTTGTTGACCTCGCCGGCGTTCTGGTTGGGCACCACACTCGTGCCGTGCTCGAGCGGAGCGGGGAGCGAGATGAGTATTCCCTCGGTGTTCTTGTCGTATATATCCACGCTTCCGCTCAGGCGGGAATTGAACATGGCGAAGTCGACGCCAAAGTTGGACATGCGGGTCTTTTCCCATGACAGCTCGGGATTGGACAGAACGGTCTGGGCAAATCCGCCGGCAATGTTGCCGTTGAGGATATATCCCGCCGTCGAGAAGAGCGACTGATACATGTAGTAGCTCGTGGTGGCATTGTTGCCGAGAGTTCCATACGAGGCCCTGATCTTCAGATTGTCGAGCCACGTGGAGGTGCCATTCATGAACCGCTCCTGCGATATACGCCATGCTGCCGATGCCGAGGGGAAATATCCCCACCGGTGGCCGGGAGCGAATTTTGAGGAGCCGTCGGCTCGCAGATTCACCTCAAGGAGATACTTGTCGTCCCAATTGAAATTGACACGCCCGAAATATGAGCGCATCGACCACTGGGTGTAGTTGCCCGAGATGTCGCCGTTGGTGGTGCCGGCGTCGATGCCGGTGAGGGAATCGTCGATGAGGTCATATTTGCGGAACGAATACCAGTCGTACTTGTCATACTCCTGGCTGGCGCCGAGCAGGACTGACGCCTCGAGTTTCGAGACCGTGAATCCGTAGGAGGCCGTGATCTCGGACGACCGGAAATTGTCGGCATAGTTGTAGCGGCGTATGTAGGTACGCACCGTACCGTCGCGCAACAGTACAGGTCCGTCGGCCGTGAAGCGGTAGAGGTTGCGGTCGGTGAGATGTTGCTGTACGTGGCGTGTCCAGCGGTTGTAGGTAAACGATCCGCTTATGTCGAGCCCCTTGTATGGCCTGATGTGGGCATACAGCTTGGCCACGATCCTGTCGGTGCGGGTGGGAAACTCATCCTTGTAGAACCATTGGCGACGGTAGGGGTTGAAGTTGCTCACGTTCTCCTCCTCGGGATTCTGGATACCTCCGTAGAGACCGGTGGCAGGGTCGTAGAGGGTCATGCCGGGGACAGTGTTGAACGCACCCGAGCCGAATATCACGTCGCCACTCGCGGCGGCGTTTTCCGATGAAGGATTATTCTTGTCGATGTAGCCGAACAGGTCGGTGCCCACCGCGAGCCAGGGCTTGATGTTGACCTCGAGATTGGTGCGCAGCTGGTAACGCTTGTAATCGGTATAATATATCATGCCGGGATTATCCACGTAGCCAAGCGAGATATTGTAGCGCACCCTGCGTCCACCGCCTGTCACCGACAGGTTGTGGTTCTGTACCACCGAGGGGTTGCGGTAGATGTGATCCTGCCAATCGGTGTTGGGATATATGGTAGGATTGCGCCCGGCATCGTTGCGCCACTCGTCGATCTTGCCCTGGGAGAACCGCTTGGCCTGGCCGTTGGCCACCAGTCCGGCATTCTGTATCTCCATGAAATCGGCGTAATCGGTGACGAGATTGAGCCTCCGGGCCACCTTCTCAAACGACACGTTGCCGCTGTAGGTGATGCGCGGGGCTGACTCTATGCCGTGCTTGGTGGTGACCAGGATCACACCGTTGGCGGCACGCGAGCCGTAGATGGCAGCCGAGGCGGCATCCTTGAGCACCGATATGTTGTCGATATCGTGAGGGTTGATGTCGCTGATAGATATTCCCGTCATGCCGTCGACCACCACGAGCGGGGCCGCATCGTTGAGTGTGCCCTGGCCTCGGATCCTTATGGCCTGGGATTCATAGCCCGGAGTGTTGCCGCCACTGTTGACCACCGAAAGGCCCGATGAGAGTCCGGCAAGCGCGTTGACGGCGTTGGTGACAGGGCGGTCGGCAAGCGAGGAGGAGCTGATGGTGGACACCGCACCGGTGAGATTCACTTTGCGCTGGGTAGCATAGCCCACCACTACCACCTCGTCAAGTTTCGAGACAGCGGGCATGAGCCTGATCATGAGATTGGAGGCGTTGTCGGCCGTCACGCTCACCTCCTCGGTGGTGGATCCCACGAAAGATATTACCAGCTTGCCGGGAAGTTTCACGTCACGCAACACGAAATGCCCCTCGAAATCGGTGGCGGCGACATTGCGCGGATTGGACACGGGCACCACCGTGGCTCCTATCACCGGCTCACCGGTCTCGTCGAGCACGGTTCCCATGATCGTCGCCGCCTTGGCCGATACCCCTGACGGTGCGATACTGTCGGGCACGTGCTGAGGATAGGCCGACAGCACAGCCATACAGAGAAATGTGACAAATATCGGAAGTGTTTTCATTAAAACAATCTTTACAACGTACAAAATTATCGGTATGGACATTCACCTCAAAACGGTTGTAAATAGACAGCAGGAATCTGACAATGAAAAGCGCGCGGAACACAATTCAATTGCTGTCCGCGCGCGCCGATGAGGATTCTCTCTATAAATACAGGATTCAAAACTACAGGATTCAATCTATCTGTATCACAAGATAATTTGTAATACTCCAAAATTTTTCATAGTCAAGAATAGTCAAGGTCTTGGTGCTATCAGTTTCAGTTATGACGTAAGAATCCTCAGGATGATTGGTGTATAACTTAACCTTAGGTGAATTCAAGTCGATGGATGTGAGGTTGCGCTTGTCGGCTATGACAAAGAAACCTTGGTCGAAATCGCCTTTCAGCAACCGTGACTTGCGCAGGAAGCGGGTCTCGATGATATGGTGGTCCTGCAACTGAGCCTTGGGCGCCACCACATAGTAGCAGGTGTTGAGCTCGTTGGCCAGACGGTGGGAGGCGGCGAGGGCCGCGTCAAGATCCTGGTTTACCGAGTCGACAGCGGTGTTTAGGGAATCCACGGTGGTGTTGAGAGTGATGATCTGCTGATGGGCACTCGTCAACTGATCCCTGAGTCCCTCGATCTCGTCATACTGGTTGTCCACCTGATGGCGCAACGCCTCGAGCGTAGCCCCGAGCTGTTCGCTGTAGAGCGACGATTCGCTGAAACGCTTCTCCATCTCGGCGAGCTTGTCGCGCCGTTGCTTCAGCTCCTGCTGTATGGCGGCGATGTCCGAGAGCATGCGTTGCCGCTGGGCCGAATTCTCGTTGGGAGACACCCCCGAGACCGTGAGGACATTCTCAAGATGCTTTATGCGGTCCATCGACACGGTGATGTCCTTGACGAGGGCAAGAAGCTGGTCACGCTCCTCCAGGGCCGTGGCAAGCTCCTGCTTGGACGCCTCCATAAGCGACTGCTGGCCGTCGGGGGCAATCTCCTTGCTCCCACACGCCCAGAACAATGCCGAAAACACTATTATCAGAAGGTACCTCATGGTGGTTATCGAATCGTGATACAAATATACGTGTTGTCGGCGGATTTTTCAAGCAATGTAAACAAACAGCACAATTATGTAAACCAACGGCACAATTGTGTAAACATACGCCATGGCCCGATGCTTGCGCGGATAGCCCGCTTGTGCTATCTTTGCATCATGAAATCCATTGAAAACAGGACATACCTTGTGCTGGACCTTTTCTTCTGCGTGGTGTTCATGCCTATTCTGGTCACGCTGGGGCCCGCGCACTACTGGTTCAGGCAATGGCCGCTGTTCACCCTGCTCACCTGCGCCTTCCTGTATGGCTGTTATTTCCTGTTGCTACGGCTCAATGTGCCCAAACTGCTTATCGACAAGGACTACCGCAAACTTGCCGGGGCCATAGCCGGACTGATATTCCTCAACTACATGCTGTCGCTCTACCCGCTGCCCGACATGGATTTCGTCACCCCGGCCCTGAGCGAGTTCCAGACCAAGGTGAGAAACTTTGGCGTCTCGATCACCCTGTGGCTGATGTTCTCGCTTGTGATGGGCTATTCGCTCACCATCTCGTTTGTGAAGGAGGTGTACCGGCAACTGATGCTCAAAAAGGAGATCGAGGCACAGCGCGACCGGGCCGAGCTGGCGATGTTCAAGGCCCAGATAAGCCCCCACTTCATGTTCAACACCCTCAACTCGCTCTACAGCCTCGTGATAGGGACCTCGGAGAAGGCCGAGGACGCTTTCATAAAATTCTCGGAACTGCTGAAGTACACCTACATCACCATCGAGAAGGAAAAGGTGTCGCTGAGCGAGGAGATAGCCTATATACAGAACTATATCGACTTGCAGCTGATAAGGCTCAACAGTCACACCACGGTGGACTGGAGATATACCGTGGACAACGACCATGTGGCCGTGCCGCCGATGCTGATGCTGACATTTGTGGAGAACGCTTTCAAATACGGAGCGTCGACCAGCAAGGACTGCACCGTAGAGATCCATCTCACGGTCAACGACGGACGGCTTGAGTTCGAGACCCGCAACAATATCATGAAACACGCCGATGAATTCCGCAAGGATGTACCCATAGGGATAGAGAACTGCCGTGCACGCCTGGGCAACCTGTATCCCGGACGCCACTCGCTCTCCACCGTCGAGAAGGACGGATCGTTCACCGTATCGTTAACCATACAATTGAGCTGAATATGAGCATGACCATAAGATGCGTGGCCATCGATGATGAGCCGTTGGCCCTGGATGTGATCGACAAGTTCTGCCAGCGCATAGGCGGGATAGAGCTGTCCACGTTCTCCGATCCCGTCCAGGGGCTGGAGATGATAAGGAGGGAGAAGCCGGCCATAGCCTTCCTGGACATAGAGATGGAGAACATCACCGGCCTCGACATCGCCTCGCAACTGCCCGAGGAGACCTGTTTCATATTCACCACGGCCTATCTCAACTATGCCATGGAGGGGTTTGAGCTGGATGCGGTGGACTATCTACACAAGCCGTTTGCCTTCAGCCGTTTCAAGACCGCCTTTGCCCGGGCCATGCGCCGGCTCGGGATCGAGGACACGGAGGATAGCCGGAGCATACTGGTGAAACACGAGTACAACAATGTGAGCATCCCGCTATCCGATATACTATACATCGAGGCGATGGAGGGGTATGTGAAGATTTACCGCGAGGGGGACGAGTGTACCATCTCGCGCGTGATCTTGAAGAATATCGGGAGCCAGCTGCCCGAGAAGGATTTCATACGCATACACCGCTCGTTCATCGTGGGGAGATCGAAAATCAAGAGTTTCAACAAGCGTGAGGTCAATCTAAAAAACGGCATGAAACTACCGGTGGGACGCCAGTACTCGGCCGATGTCATGGCTCTATTGTCCTAAAAAAGTGATGATGAGAGGGGGATGGAGCGGTAATTGAACGATTTGTGGTCAGAATTGAACAATTGTTACCCCGGTATGCGAACATGAATCATTAAATTTGCATACTGAAAAAGACACAATTCTGACATCATTATCACCCTAAACCGTGAAGAGAAAAATCATCACACTATGTCTGTCTCTGCTCGCCCTGATCTCCGGGGCAGAGGCCAAGAACGTGACCATTGTCCCGGGCGCTGAATGGCTTGACACCTCGGGCGCGCCGATCAATGCCCATGGCGGAGGTATCCTGTATCACAACGGCAAGTACTACTGGTATGGCGAGTACAAGAAAGGCAAGACCGTGTTGCCCGAATGGGCCACATGGGAGTGCTACCGCACCGATGTGACCGGCGTGGGTTGCTACTCGTCGCCCGACATGGTGAACTGGACTTTCGAGGGGATCGTGCTCCCCGCCGAGCCTAATGACGAAACGAGCGACCTGCACCCGAGCAAGGTGCTGGAACGCCCCAAGGTGGTGTACAATGCCAAGACCGGAAAATTCGTGATGTGGGCCCACGTGGAGAGCGCCGACTACAGCAAGGCCGCCGCAGGAGTGGCCGTGAGCGACTCGCCCACCGGTCCGTTCAAATATCTGGGCAGTTTCAGGCCCAACAATGCCATGAGCAGGGACCAGACGGTGTACGTGGACGAGGACGGCAAGGCTTATCAATTTGCCTCGTCCGAGGATAACGCCACGCTCTACATCAACGAGCTGACCGACGATTATCTGCGCCCCACCGGCCGGTTCACACGCAATTTCATAGGGAAGAAACGCGAAGCTCCCGCCGTGTTCAAGCACGGTGGCAAGTACTATATGCTCTCGTCGGGTTGCACCGGCTGGGACCCCAATCAGGCCGAACTGGCCGTGGCCGACTCCATCATGGGCCCCTGGACGGTGATAGGTGACCCTTGTACAGGCAAAGATGCCGATAAGACATTCTATGCCCAGAGCACATACGTGCAACCGGTGTATAGAAAGAAGGATTGCTACGTGGCACTGTTTGACCGCTGGAACAAGACCGATCTGGAGAACTCGCGCTACGTGTGGCTCCCCATGAAATTCGAGGAGGGAAAGATCTCTATCCCCTGGCGTGACAGCTGGAGCATGGATGAATTTGAGGATCAGCCCCGTTTCGAGGCCGGCGACGGGACATTCCTGCTCAACGGCGAGCCATTTGTGGTGAAAGCGGCCGAGCTGCACTATCCCCGCATCCCCCGCCCCTATTGGGATCAGCGCATCAAGCTGTGCAAGGCGTTGGGGATGAACGCCGTGTGTCTCTATGTGTTCTGGAACGCCCACGAACCGCGCGAGGGGGAATTTGACTTCACGGGCCAGAATGATCTGGCCGAGTTCGTGAGGCTGTGCGAGGCCAACGACATGAAGGTGATACTGCGCCCCGGTCCCTACGTGTGCGCCGAGTGGGAGATGGGCGGATTGCCATGGTGGCTGCTCAAGAAGAAGGATATACGCCTGCGCGAGTCCGACCCCTATTTCCTGGAGCGGGTCGACAAGTTCCAGCAGGCTGTGGCCGCTCAGGTAGGTGACATGACCATCGACAAGGGGGGCCCGATAATGATGATACAGGTGGAGAACGAGTATGGATCCTACGGCATCGACAAGGAGTATGTGGGGACTATCCGCGACATGTTGCGCAAGAATTTCGGGAAGGATGTGGCCATGTTCCAGTGTGACTGGTCGTCCAACTTCCTCAACAACGGTCTGCACGACCTGATATGGACCATCAACTTCGGCACCGGAGCCAATATCGACCAGCAGTTTGCCCCTCTCAAGGAAGCACGGCCCAAGTCACCGTTGATGTGCTCGGAGTTCTGGAGCGGATGGTTTGACAAGTGGGGTGCCAACCACGAGACCCGCCCTGCCGCCGACATGGTGGCCGGTATCGATGAGATGCTCTCCAAGGGAATATCGTTCAGCCTCTATATGACACACGGTGGCACCAACTGGGGGCACTGGGCCGGTGCAAACTCTCCTGGATTCGCCCCCGACGTGACCTCCTACGACTACGATGCACCCATCAGTGAGTCGGGTCAGGTGACACCCAAGTATCATGAGCTCAGGGAAATGATGGCCAAGCATAACGACGGCAAGAAACTCCCGGCCATTCCCGCTACCCACAAGCCGGGAGCGGTGAAGAAATTTGAGCTCACCGAGGTGGCACCGCTGTTTGCCAACCTGCCCGAGCCAAAACGCACTATCGACATAAAATCCATGGAGGAGTTTGACCAGGGATTCGGAAGCATCCTCTACCGCACCACCCTCCCCTCGCTCCCCGACGGTGGCTTGCTCACGGTCAACGATCTGCACGACTACGGACAGATATTCGTCAACGACCTGTACATAGGCACCATCGACCGTCGCCTGGGCGAAAAGTCGGTGAAACTGCCCCCCTGTGAAAAGGGTGCCAAACTCGACATTCTGGTTGAGGCCATGGGACGCATCAACTTTGGTCGCGCCATAAAGGACTTCAAGGGTATAACCGACGATGTGACCGTGAGCGTCAACCGCGAGGGGCACACATTCGTTACCCGCCTGAGCGGATGGGAGGTGTTCAACCTCGACGACTCGATGGCATTCTATGATTCCATGGAGTATCTGCCCTTAGGTGCATTCACTCCCGGAGAGGACGGACGCTTGCCCCGCGGAGTGTACCGTGGGACATTTGAGGTGAAGAAGCCTGCCGATACGTTCCTCAACTTCGAGACATGGGGCAAGGGTCTGGTGTATGTCAACGGTCACCCCATGGGTCGCATCTGGGAAATAGGCCCACAACAGACCCTCTACATGCCGGGATGCTGGCTGAAAAAGGGGGAGAACGAGATCGTGGTCGTGGACATCCTCGGCCCGCGCGAGGCTGTGAGCGAAGGCCTTACCGAACCGATAATCGACAAACTGCAGAATCAGCAGTCGCTCACCCATCGCAACGAGGGGGAGGAGCTGGACCTGAGCGGTGAAAATCCTGTGGCATCCGGATCGTTCAAGCCCGGCAACGGGTGGCAGGAAGTGGTGTTTGACGCCCCCGTGGAGGGTCGCTACATATGTCTGGAATCGCTCAACGGGATAAATGACGGAAACACTACCGCTATAGCCGAACTGTACGTGACCGACGGCCAGGGCGAAAAACTCTCCCGCGAACCATGGACCGTGGTGTATGCCGACAGCGAGGATGTGTCGAAAGTCAATTGCTCGGCCGACAAGGTGTTTGACCTCCAGGAGTCAACCTACTGGAGCACCGTGCGTTCGGCCCGGTATCCTCATTGCATAGTGATCGACCTGGGAGCTGAGCACACCCTCGGCGGTATCCAATATCTCCCCCGCATGGAAGCCGGCACCCCCGGCGCCATCAAGGATTTCAGGATCTATGTAAAAAACTCCCGATTCAAGATCTAAATTCCCATTCAGTACCCTATCTTTGGCGACTTAAGTCACTATAACTGACGGTCCCGGAACATTCAATGCTCCGGGACCGTCATATTATTATTTTGAATCAAATTCAAATAATACCAAATCTTCTCTTCGTTACATTATCGAACACATCGGTCTCTTTCAGGAATTGCATCACCCGATCCCTGTCAGCAGATATCAACCGGCCTTTCAATCGGCCTTTCCGTTCAGCAACTTTCTGTTTTGATAATTCAAATATATCCGAGCAATCAAGCCAACTGTCATAGTCCAATATGCCCCGATAGTCCCTCAACAAAAGAGGATATTGACAATCCATCATTTCCTGAGATCTTTTGGAGGGGTCTATTTCAGAGTTTATAAGCAGAGCACCCACAGCTATCCCTTCAGGGGTGAATCCTATGATCACTATATATTTCTTACGGGTATCATAACCGCCGGTGAGGGTCAGACCGTCATCTTCATCCAACGGTACATAGAGAATATCGCCGATCCTGACTGATGACATATCCACAAGTTCAGCGTCGGCAATCCGTGCCTGCAATCTGGCTAATACACCGTCTTTATCCTCCATTATGTCTAAGAGTATGTCTAAGATAATGCATTCTTCACTATCTGCTTCTCCCGGATATAATCAACCATAGGTTCCGAGGCACATCCAGCCCGGGCAATATCTATCAGAGTAATGAAATTCTTCTGCGGATCGTCCTGGACTCGGCTTATCGCCTCCATCCATGCCGCATCATGCGACAGGTCGGAGAGATCATACGGATCGGTATCCCTATACTTGGCGATTGCCGCGTCAAGGCATTTCATATTAGCGCCGGATATATAATCCATGTCAGGCAACGCAGTGGTGTACACCTTCTTATCTTTGACCGATATATTGCTCAGGAATTCATCGAAATCTCCTTCAAGAGGTTTTCCTTCCGCAATCTGGAGCGCCTTATATGTGTAAGTCGGCACTGGTCCATGCTTCAAGGCACGGAACGAATCATCCACTATGACCTTTCCATATCTGACGAGATGGTCCTGCTGTGCGAAATATAATATCTTGAACAATTTTATATAATCAACCCCATCACGGAAATTTTGCATGATGTATAGCAGAACCGCTTTAATCTTTGCTATCTGTTGAGGAGTCTTCATATCTTTATGTGTATTATCGGATGCAAATATACAACTAAAATTCTGAATAATATGTTCATAGCCACGTTTTTTATATGTTTTTCAACTATTATCACATTAGGATTTTCATGGGCGGCCGGTGATTTTTTATGGGCGGTTTTCTTGATTGTTGCGGGAGCAATGATTAAATTTGCATTGACGCAGTGAAAACACTCACTCTACTTAACAGCCTTATTTCTCATGTACCGCCAACACACGCACGATATATACCAAGGGATACACCTATATATTCTATTAACCATAGCCTTACTGACGGCTCTCCCGGCGGGAGCGCAGACATTCCGCCAGGTGGGCACATCTGACCGGCTTGTCAACGCCATACACCGCGATGCCACGGGATATGTGTGGATAGGCACGGGGCAGACCGTCGACCGCTACGACGGCGTGAGGGTGAAGAAATACACCATACCCGGCGAACGGCTCAACCTGAAGCGCGTCACCGACATAACATCGGGCCGTGACGGCACGGTGTACATATCCAACGGCGAGGGGGTGTTCCGCCTCCCCTCGGGTGGAAGCGAGATAGTCCCGATGGTGAAAAACAGCATAAATTTCCCTGTCAACAGTCTCCTGCTCCAGGGCGACACGCTCTTTGCCGCCACCGACCAGGGTGTGTACCTGCTGTCGGGCGATGAGCGCCATGTGGAGAGGTTCATGCCACGGAGCGATGTGCTCTCGGCCAACAATGTGATAAAATCCCTCCTCCCCGACCCGTCGTCGAGCGATGCGTTGTGGCTATCGTCACGCTCTTCGCTCATGTATCTCAATCTCAAGGAGAGAATCTTCACCGAATACCCCAACGCATCGGTCAACGCCGAGTTCACCGATATGGCCCGCATCGACAACATCCTCTACATAGCCACCCGTGGCGAAGGGGTGCTGACATTCGACACGAACAAGCGCGAGTGGGGCCCCGTGATAAACGCCGGATGCAACCTGGTGTCGGCGATAAGCGCCGGGCCCGACGACGGCCTGCTCAACATAGCCACCGACGGTGACGGGGTGTATATCTACTCAGCCCGACGCCGGGGGATGGTCAACCATCTGGTACACGACCGCCTCGCAGCGCCCGGCGAGAGCCTCAGCTCCAACTCGGTATATTCAAGGGCTCCTATGGATAGGCTATTACCAGTCGGGGCTCGACTATACCCCCGAGGCCGACAGGATATTCGACATATTCAGCTACTCCAACTACTTCGACACATCGCAGATGACTGTAAGAGCCGTGGCCATGCACGGCGACGAGATGCTCATAGGCACCCGCGAGGGCCTGTATTATCTCAACCGCGGCAACGGGCTCACCACCTCGTTCTCAACGCCGGTGATCAGGAGCAACATCATATTCGCCACCACCTACAATCCGGCCGATAACCTTTATTATATAGGCACTTACGGAGGCGGAATGTACACATTCAACCCCGCCACCATGAGCATTGCCCGATTCAATCCCGTGGGTCCGGCTTTCGAGAACACCAACGTGTTTGTGATCGCCCTCGACGGCAACGGTGACATGTGGGTAGGCTCATCGCTGGGCGCCTACACATTCCGCGACGGCAAGCTCAAGGGCTCCTACACCTATGCCAATTCGCGTCTGCCCCGCGGCGAGGTCTACGAGATATTCTTCGACAGCGCCGAGAGAGGATGGTTCTGCACCGAAAACGGCATGGCCGTGCTCCAGGACGGCTCCCTGAGGGCCGACAATTTCCCCAAAGGCTTTGTCAACAACCAGAAGATACGCGACATATATGAGGACGGCGAGCACAACCTCTACTTCGTGCCCGACCGCGGCGACGTGGTGAAATGCGACCTCGCGCTCACGCGGTTCACCCCTCTGCCACTCAGCGCGGGAGGGCGTGTCCCCACAGTGACATTCATCATCGAGGACATCGACAGCAACCTGTGGATAGGCACCGACGACGGCCTCATACAGTATGACCGCGACAAGGAGGTGAGGCATTTCTCAGCCTCCGACGGCATCCTGTCGCCCGTATTCACCTTCTGTCCCCCTATCCGCGACGACAACGGCGACCTGTGGATGGGATGCACGGGCGGACTGGTGCACCTCGATTATGAAAACTTCAAGACCAACGCCAAGACCCAGCGGTCGCCCCGCATCACCGAGGTAGTGGCGGGCGGACACTCCATGATGGAGAGCCTCACCGGCTCGGCACGCCATCCCGTGCTCTCGCTCAACTCCAACAACCGGTCGTTCACCATATATTTCTCCGACCTCGGCTTCACCAACGACGAACGCCACAAGTACGAGTACAAGCTGGACGGATATGACGACGAGTGGATCATCGTGGAGAACGACCCCTCGGCCACCTACTACGACATCCCCACCGGCCGCTACACATTCAAGGTGCGCCAGGCCGGCTCACCGTCCACCGAGAGCCGCATGGATGTGAGGATGAGCCATGTATTCTCGACATTCGAGTGGGCGCTCATGGCAATCGCCGCCATAGCCGTGGCAATAGCCATATTTCTGTACATGCGCCACCGCCGTGTGCTGTACGGCATCGCTCAGGGGGAATACACCCCGCTGCATGACGGCAACAGTGAAGGCGAAACCGGCACTAACGGCTCCGTCCCCGCCGACGAGGACACCAAATACCGCACCACCCGACTGTCGGAAAAAGAGTGCCGCAACATCCTACGCAAGCTCGACACGCTGATGCGCACCGAACGACCGTTCACCAACCCCGACCTCAAGCTCTCGGAGCTGGCCACGATGATCGGCTACAACAGCCACGCACTCTCCTATACGTTCAACCAACACCTCCGCATCAACTACTACGATTACGTGAACGAATTCCGCGTGAAAGCCTTCAAGGAGATGCTCGAAAAGGACCCTAATCTTGTAAAATATACAATAAGCGCGATGGCTTCAAAGTGTGGTTTCAGCTCGCGCGCCAGCTTCTTCAGGTACTTCAAGAAATTCGCCGGGACCACCCCTGCCGAGTATATGAAAAGTCTCAAATAATTATGAGACTCGCAGTCTCATATTTCTAAACACGTAGGGACTAACGCATTACACATGGACATATCCATCCAAAGGAATTGAGATGAAAGGCGGGTGAAAAAGTTTTGACATGAGGCGGAATGGCTCTAACTTTGCATCGAATCAATTACCCGACCATCTCATCACACCTCAACACCCCACACCGCACCATGGAAAACGTAAGGATGCACAATGAAGCCTTGATAACACAAAGCTATCTCACCGAGCGCGAGAATGTACGTAGTTTTATAGGTTGCCGCATCAACAACAACGACGATGCCGACGACCTGACACAGACGGTGTGGCTACGGCTTCTCGAATACAACCGCCCGCTCTCGCCCGACAGTCTCGCCGGACTCATATATAAGATAGCACGCAATCTCGTGAACGACTATCTGCGCCACCACTACCGCGTGACCGAGGCCCACGAAGAGATCCGCAACACAGCCTTCACCGCCGCCGAAATCGATGAAAAACACGTTTACTCGATGGAATCGGAGATCTATGCCCGCGAACTTGCGCAAATTGAGCACAGACGCGTTGAGTGTATGCCACCCCAGCGACGTATTATATATGTAATGAACCGCTACCAATCCCTTTCGGCCCCTGTGATTTCCGAGCGTCTGCAACTGTCGGTACGCACAGTGGAGAATCACCTGCGCATGGGGCGCAACGACGTCCGCTCCTATCTCAGCGCTATCGCATGATCCCGCCGGAACACCGGCCTACACATAACTTCCCAACATAGTTTTTCCTATACCAATTTACCAATATTTATGATTAAAAGTAATCTTAAAATCTATCCATGGCGAGGCTCGCTGATCGGAGGAGTGATGGCAGCATGCTTCACGGCGCTGTCACCCGCCTCGATCCAGGCCGCGCCGGCCACCGTCCAGGCTACGCCGGCGGCAGCCAAAGTGACCGGTGAGGTGCTCGACGCCACAGGCGAACCGCTCATCGGCGCAAGCGTAATGGTCAAGGGGACGACCGATGGTGTGGCTACCGACCTCGACGGCCGCTTCACACTCAACGTTCCCATGGGCGCGACACTCGTAGTGAGCTACGTGGGCTACAAGACACAGGAGGTGAACGTGAACTCCGACAACCTTGTGATCACCCTCGCCGACGACACAGCAATGCTCGATGAAGTGGTAGTGGTGGGCTACGGTACACAGAAGAAAGCCACCCTCACCGGTGCGGTAGCCACCGTGGGCAGCGAGCAACTCTCCAACAAAGGTACACTTTCCAGCCCCGTGCAGGCTCTCCAGGGCCAGGTGCCGGGCGTAATCATCACGCGTAACTCATCGGCTCCCGGTGATGAGAGCTGGGGCATGAAACTGCGTGGTGCCGTATCGAAAAACAATTCCGATCCCCTCATCATCATCGACGGTGTGGAATACGAGAGCGTCAATGACCTCCGCCTCATCAACCCCTCCGACATCGAGTCGATGAACTTCCTCAAGGACGCCGCCGCATCAATCTACGGTTCCAAGGCTGCCGGCGGTGTTGTGATCATCACCACCAAGAGAGCCAAGGACGCCAAGATCAAGATCGATTACAACGGCTCCGTAACTATCAAGAAACCGGGCCTCGTGTCCAACATGATGTCGCTCGACCAGTGGGCCAACGCACTGATCTCGGCCCGCACCAACGACGGATACGACGACAACGACACCTGGATGCGATATGCCAAGCTCGCCCTCGAGCACAAGAACCACTATATCGACCTCGACAACTCGGGTCACCCCTTCGGAGGCACAGCCTTCACCGACGTTGCCGATTTCCCCTTCTTCGACACCAACTGGTTTGACATCATGTGGGGCAACGCCGCCTCCACCACCCACGAGCTCGCCATCGCAGGCGGTAAGGAGGGTGCACTGTTCCGCCTATCGCTCGGCTACATGTATGATGACTCCAACCTCAAGTGGGGCAACAACAATAACAACCGTTACAACTTCCGACTCACCAACCAGTTTGACCTGAGCAAGACCCTTAAGCTCCAGTCGATCGTGAGCTACAACCGTCAGGACCAGGTAGCGCCCACCCAGATCGGCAGCGCGCTCAACAGCCAGGTGACACAGCCCGGTTTCCCCTCCTCCACCAAGGACGGCAAGCCCTACGGATGGGGCACATGGGGCACTCCCAACTGGAAAGCTGAGCTGGGCGGCGACAACAAGCTCAAGGTTTCGGCCGTGAACATCTCGGAAAACCTCACATGGGACATCATCGACGGACTCCGCGCCGTGGCCACCCTCGGTTACAACACCTCTCAGGCCACCCGCGACACCCAGAGCCTCTCGATCGACTTCTACAATTACACCGGCAACAAGCTGATAAACACATCTCCTATCGCTGCCGACACTTCCTATAAGAAGAGCTCAAGCCGCACCGATTTCTACTCGGTACAGGGCTACCTCGAGTGGACAAAGACATTTGCCGAGCGTCACGACGTGAAACTCATGGGCGGTTGGCAGTACAACCTCAAGCAGTATGACTACGTTGAGGCCGAGACACTCGAAATCAACCCCTCGCTCGGAGTGATCAACGGCTCGGGCAAGACCACCAACAAGGGTAACGCCTGGGAGGAGTCGATCATGTCATACTACGGACGTGCCAACTACTCCTATATGGACAAATACCTCCTCGAAGGCCAGGTGCGCTACGACGGTAGCTCCAAATTCCAGCCCGAAAACCGCTGGGCGGCCTTCTGGGGTGCATCGGCAGGCTGGCGTCTCGGTCAGGAGAAATTCATGGAATGGTCACGCAACTGGCTCGACGAGCTTAAGATACGTGCCTCCTACGGTAACGTGGGTAACCAGAGCGGTATCGACCGCTATGACGGCGCCCTCCTCTACAACTTCAACAGCACAAGCAAAATCCTCCTTGGCAACGGCCTCGTATCCACTCTCGATACCAACGGCAAACTCATCTCCACCGGCCGTACATGGGAGCGCGTGCACAACTACAACTTAGGTGTTGACTTCGGTTTCCTCAACAGCCGCCTCGTGGGTTCGGTCGAAGTGTTCCGCAAGAAGATCAACAACATGCTCATCGACGTCGACTATCCCGGCATCCTCGGTGACAAGGCTCCTACCGCCAACCTCGGTAAGTTCAAGGCCTGGGGTTGGGAAGGTCAGGCAACATGGCGCGACCGCATCGGCAACGTAAGCTATCACATCGGCGGTACATTCACCTATGCCGACAACAAGCTTCTCGACAACGGCGGTGACGAGGCTATAAGGAACGGCGTGACCTCCAACCGCGAGGGCTATCCCCTCAACTCGGTGTTCGGTCTCCGCTACTGCGGCAAGATCCAGAACGAGGACCAGCTCGAGAAATACATCGACCGCTACGCCGGCACCTCCCAGATAGGCAACATCAGCAAGCTCCGTCTTGGCGACAACATGTATGAGGACGTAAACGGCGACGGCAAACTCGATACCAACGACTTTGTATATCTCGGCTCCGACGATCCCAAGATCCAGTTCTCGATGAACGCCGGACTTGAATGGAAAGGCTTCGATGTCCAGGTTGTGTTCCAGGGCGCAGGCAAGCGCACCGTATGGCGCGACGATGCCAACCGCATCCCCATGCGTGCCACCTACCTCAACTCGCCCGACTACTTCGTGGGCCGCATCTGGTCAAAGGAGAATCCCGACGGTTTCTATCCCTCACTCACCAACCAGAGCGACATCAACAACTATAACTACCAGTGCTCATCATGGCAGGTACAGGACGGCAGCTATATCCGTCTGAAAAACGTCACCGTCGGTTACACATTCAACGAAAAGATGCTCAAACCGCTCAGGGTCGTTAACTCCATCCGCCTCTACTTCACCGGCACCGACCTGTGGGAGCACAGCAAGATCAATGACGGATGGGATCCCGAGGCATCACGCAAGGTGAGCGGCGTAGGCCGTTATCCCTTCCTGCGCAACTACACCGTAGGCCTCAATGTAGGGTTCTAATTTTCAAATTCATTTAAGCAAAATCATCATGAAATCATTCATAAAAATCATGTCAACCATGGCTGTCGGACTGATGCTGGCGACCACTTCCTGCATGGATTTGGATCCGAAGGACCAGCTTGCCGACGGTAATGTGTGGAACAGGACCGAAGATTATCAGAACTTCGCCAACCAGTTCTACGGATGGACCACCGACTTCAACCAGCACGTGATCCGCGACGGTCTCCACAGCGACTTCCGCTCGGATATCCTCGGTCTGAAGGGTTCCAAGAACGTGTTCTCCAACGGTACCAACACCATCCCCAACTCCGACGGCACCTATACCGACGCTTACGCCCGCATACGCCGTTGCTGTCTGCTCCTGGAGAAAGCCGCCTCTTACGACCGTCAGTCCGACATCAGGCAGTACATCGGCGAGGCCTACTTCTTCCGCGCCTACACCTATTTCAATCTTGTACAGGCCTACGGTGACGTGATCCTTGTACAGCACACTCTCGACGTGACCGACCAGCTCATGAAGGCCTCACGCAACGACCGCACCGAGGTTGTCGACGCCATCATCAACGACCTCAAGGAGGCAGTCACCTACCTCGGCAAGTTTGAGGAGGTCACCAAGGGCCGCATCAGCCAGGAGGGCGCCTATGCTTTCCTCAGCCGTGTAGGTCTCTACGAGGGCACATGGCAGAAGTTCCACAACAGCGCCGCCGTGGCCGACCGCTACCTCGACGAGGCCGCCAAGGCTGCCATGAAGGTTATCGAATCCAATACTTTCGAGCTCTTCACCAACCCCTCGCTCGGAAACTCGGCTTACCGCTACCTCTTCACCCTCGAGGATGTAAAGAGCAACCCCGCAGGTGTGACCAAGAGCGCCAACAAGGAGTACATCTTCTCCAAGCTCCACGACGAGACCCTCGCACCCATCGGCTACAACATCTCCTACGGAGCAAGCCCCGCCGGTGGCGACGGCATCGTTTCCAAGAAGTTTGCCGACCTGTTCCTCTGCAACGACGGTCTCCCCATAGAGACTTCACCCAAATTCCTCGGATACGGCAAGATCACCGACGAGTGGCAGAACCGCGACAACCGCATGAGCCAGCTCCTCTGCCCTCCCGGATGTGACATCTACGTGACCGGCTACAAGGCCCACACCACATGGAGCGATGCCGACGAACCTCAGACCAAGAATTTCCAGCCCAACTGGGGTAACGGTTACTTCAACTGGAAATGGGTGGGCGAGCGCGATGCCACCACCGGCAAGGAGAGCTACGACTTCCCCATCATCCGCTACGCCGAGGTGCTCCTCAACTATGCCGAGGCAGTGTATGAGCGTGACGGTGCCATCTCCGACAACGACCTCAACCTGTCGATCAACCTCACCCGCAAGCGCATCAACTCCGAAATGCCTGCCCTGAGCAACTCGCTCGTCAACGCCAACGGCCTCGACATGCGCACCGAGATACGCCGCGAGCGCACAATCGAGCTGTTCCATGAAGGTTTCCGCATCGACGACCTCAAACGTTGGAAGACCGCCGAGACCGAGATGCCCCAGGCATTCCTCGGAAGCAAATTCGCCGGTGGCACACAGAACGCCGATGGCTTCACTATCTTCGAGAGCGCGGCCGACCGCCAGTGGCAACAGCGCAACTATCTGTTGCCCCTCCCCGTTGACCAGCGTCAGCTCAACCCCAACCTCGGACAGAATCCCGGATGGGCCAACTAACACCCCCTTAAATTGAATTTCGATGAAGAAGTTTAAAACATATTCCCGCATTGCCGCCATGGCTGTTGCCGGACTCGCAGGCTCAGCTCTCGTTTCCTGCGATGACGAGAAGCTCCTCACCACCGATTATGAAGAGACCTTTATCGTGAAGGAGATCACCATGGACGTGACCGCCGACCTGCCCCTGCCGGTAGCGATGGACACCACCATCTCATTCACCGTCACCGGTCCGGAGAATTGCGACAAGTCAGTCATATTCATGTCCTCCAACGAGGCCGTGGCCACCGTTGACCAGAACGGTACCATCACCGGCGTTTCGGAAGGTACCGCAGTCATCACCTGCACCCTCCCCGTAGGTTTCGGCCCCAGCGCCACCGTGAACGTGAACGTTGTACCCGAGCTGATCCAGGCCAAGCAGATCAACCTGGAGAACACCACCGCCCTCGGCGAGGACGGCAAGATCTACGAGACCGACGAGATTCAGCTCCAGGCCGAGATCCTTCCCGCCAACCACACCTACAGCCGTCTCGTGTGGAAATCATCGGACGAGTCAGTAGCCACCGTCGACAACACCGGCCTGGTGAAATGTCTCAAGAAAGGCACAGCCATCATCACAGCCGTGGCTACCGACCGTAGCGGTGTCAAGGGCATGTGGCAGGTGACCATCGACGAGTACATCGCCATTGAGAAGATCGAGATCACCCAGCCCTCCGAGCCGATACAGATCCTCGGCGGTCCCGTGGAACTCGATGTCACCTACTACCCCGCATCAGGTACCAAGGGTTCAGTGACCTGGGAGTCAAGCGACGAGGCAGTGGCCACCGTTCACCGTGGCGTAGTCACCCCCGTAGGCTTCGGTTCGGCTTCGATCACCGGTACCTGCGACCAGACCGGCCAGAAAGTGACCGTTGACATCAACATCCCCGACGGATGGTATGTATGGGACGCTTCCAACAAGTTCCTCGGCTTCAACAAGTGCACCTCATGGATCTCCAACAACGAGAATCCCACCATCGAGAATGGTGTATGGCGTGTACACTTCCCCGACGCAGGCACCGGCAAATGGCGTCGCGACATCAAGCTCAACTGCTCCAACAACGACATGCTGCCCATCCACAGCAGCCGCCCGGTTCTCGCAATGCGTTGTACAATCCCCCGCGGAGGCAACAACACATGGGACGTGCGCGACTCCGGCAACCCCAAATGTAATGACGGCGTGGATCTGCCCGACGGCACCCGCCTCATCTACATCGACCTCTCGGCCAAATTCACCGGCTGGGGCGCTGGATACCACTCATTCAACCTCTTCCAGCTCAAGGTGGCCGATATCCCCAACGCCAACGTGGACAAGAGCGCAGCCTACTACGATGTGTACTGGGCACGCACCTTCACCTCGCTCGACGAGGCCAAGGCATTCGCCATCAAGGATGCAACCGACAATCCCCGTAAATAACCCATCTGACAACCGACACTAAAAATGAAACAATATCTCAACATATTGTTGGGAGCTACCCTCTCTCTCAGTGCATTCGCCTGCACTGAGATTGAGGATGGCATCACCGACATCGACTCATGGCCCAAAGTGGTGAAGCCGGTCACTTATGAGTACAACATCTCCACCGAGAACACCGGCGTATATAACAAAAGTGATTTTGCCCGCGTGAAGGCATCGCTTGAGGATGGTACTGCACCTCAGGCCGTAAAGGACGAGTTCGCGCTCCTCAAGCAGAGCCGTTTCGCCCAGATCGGTTACATGCCCAATCCTCTTGAATGGGTTGTGCGCGGTAAGGACGACGGCAACCACGGCAACGCCGAAGGCAAGGAGAACTATGCCTCCTGCATGAACGACGCCACCGCTGCCTACCAGACCGCCATGCTCTGGAACCTCACCGGCGACGACCAGTATGCTTCCACCTGCGCCAACATCCTCAACAAATGGGTGGCCAAATGTAAGGGTCCGTTCTCGACCGATTCCAACTCAACGCTTCTCGCCGCTCAGAGCTACACATTCGCATGTGCCGGCCTGATGCTCCAGGAATACTCCGGATGGACCGAGGCCGAGCAGAATTCATTCAAGAAATGGATGAAGGACATCTGGGCAGCCGCCAACCTCGATTTCTTCGAGCGTCATCACGACACTTGCCCCGAGCACTACTGGTCCAACTGGGATCTCGTGTGCATGTGCTCCTACCTGTCCATCGGTATCCTCACCCACGATGACGACATGATCAACTACGTGGTCAACCTCTTCTATCGTGGCAACGACGCCGGCATGAGCAACGGTTGTATCCTCAAGCTCGCCAAGGGTGAGCACATGGATCCTCTCGGCTCAGGCGAGAGAATGAAGCAGAACCAGGAGAGCGGCCGTGACCAGGGCCACGCCCAGATGTCGACCGCCGTGGCAGCCCAGCTCGCTCAGCTCGCCTACTCTCTCTACAAGACCAACCCCGACAAACCCGAGCTTGACTTCTTCGATGCCAACGACCGTGCCCTCCTCCAGATGGCCGAGTACGTAGCCGCCACCAACCTCCGCTCAGGCAACGACCAGTCCAACGCCAACGGCTCATGGCTCGTGGCCGACCTCCCCTCGTTCCCCTTCGAGACATTCTACTATTGCGGTGGTTCAAATCAGGAAGGCCCGCTCTGCAGCTGCAAGGGTGCACACACCCACGGCTGGACTCAGACCGAGGTAGCCGGCGACGGTGCCCGTGGCAACCTGCGCCCCAACTGGGAGATCTACTACAACCACTACAAGAACGAGAAGGGCCTCACCGTCGGATTCAAGTATGCCAAGCTGGCAGCCGACAAGATGCGTCCCGAGTGTGGTTCAGGCGATGCCCGCTACGGCTTCAACTCCGGAGCCTTCGATCAGGTGGGCTGGAACACCCTCATGATGTACCAGGGCGAATAAATCCCGCTCTACCATTTTTTGACTGATCTAAGGTGAATCAGATTGTTTCCCTCGCCAACGGGAGGGGGTAATCCCCTCCCGCCACGCGGGGGACTTCAAATCACCTTCCTACTTTACCGGATTGCGACGGGGATGGATGGGAGCTCCCTCCCCGCTCGCCCGGTATTTTTACCTCCGCACTACCCCGCTCCCTGTCTATCTCCCTATATAAAACCGATCTATACACAACATTATGAAGCATTTATCACTCCTGACTCTTGCATTAGCCACATTCCTTACCGGCAATGCCGAACTCGTGACCTACCCTGCCGGACCGGGGGTGGAAACGCTCGATGATTTCACCGTGGAGGTGCGCCAGGGCGCAGAGACTCCATGGAAGCCCGTGGCCGTCTATCCCGTAAAGGTGGATGAGGTACGTGGCACAAAACACACCCCCGAAACGACCTCAATGGCCTATTTCGACTTTGACGGCACCGTCGACGTGCGCGTCATTGCCCACCGCGCCCCGGTCACCGAGGCCCGTGTGCGTCCCCTCTCCTACAATATCACTCCGGCGGTCAGCGGAGACACTCTGACGTTCTCGCTCTCCTCGCCCCGCAATCTCTCGGTCGAGGTAAACGGCGACATCTTCCACAACCTCCACCTCTTCGCCAATCCCATCGACACCCACCGTCCCTCGGCCAAGGTGCTCAAGAACCTTAAGAAGCACAAGGATCTGATATACTTTGCCCCCGGCGTCCACAATCTGCCCGGCGACACCCTCAGCGTCCCCTCGGGCACCACGGTGTATATCGACGGCGGAGCACGCGTGTATGGCCAGCTGATAGCCAACGGCGTGAGCGACGTGAAATTCTACGGTCGCGGTGAGGTGCATCCCCGCGGACGTGGCGAGGGCGTGTACATCAAGCGCAGCAAGAATATCGAGGCCGACGGCATCATCGTGACCCAGATCCCGGTGGGCGGAAGCGACTCGGTGAGCATCAACAATGTCAAGGCCATCAGTTACTACGGCTGGGGTGACGGCATGAACGTGTTTGCCAGCGACAATGTACATTATAATAATGTGTTCTGCCGCAACAGCGACGACTGCAACACCGTGTATGCCACCCGCAAGGGCTTCAACGGCGGATGCAGGAACATCACCATGGAGAACTCCACCCTGTGGGCCGACGTGGCCCACCCCATCATGATAGGTCTCCACGGCAGTGCCGCCGAGCTTGGCACCGATGCTCCGGCCGACACCATCCAGAACCTCATGTACCGCAACATCGACATCCTCGACCATCAGGAGAAGCAGATCGATTATCAGGGTTGCTTCGCCATCAACTGTGGCGACAACAATCTGGTCAAGGACATAACATTCGACAATATCCGCGTCGAGGATTTCCGCCAGGGCCAGCTGTTCAACATCCGCATCTTCTTCAACGAGAAATATTGCAAGGCCCCCGGCACATGCGTGAAGAATGTGCTGTTCAAGGATGTGGTCTACAACGGCTCGGGCGATGAAGTGTCGATCATAGCCGGATACAATCAGGACCGCAAGGTAAGCGACATCACATTCGAGAACCTCGTGATCAACGGCGTGAAGATCTCCGACGATATGCCCGGCAAACCCAAGTGGTACAAGACCGGCGACATGGCCCGCATATTCATCGGCGAGCATGTCGACAATGTACGATTCATCTCGCGATAATTCATCTCTCGATGAAGGTTATTGGCTTATGAGGTTATGACGGGATTTTTTGCTATATTCGGCCCGTGATTCCGCCCTCTCATCTCTTCGCCCCGGCTCTCCTTGACATCACATTATTTTTCCATCTGAACATCATCTTAAAACTCCGAAATATCATGACTTTACGCCGACTGCTCCCGGCTATTGCCGCCATATTGATGTGTGCAGCCATCGCGCAGGCCCAGAAAATCAAGCATCCGTCGCTCCTCTTCACCCCCGACAGGGTGGAGACAGCCAAGAAAGCCGTCAAGAACGACTCCGTGATGGCCCGTGCCTGGCAACAGATCAAGGCCGTGGCCGATGAGCAGGCCGACGGCAAGGGGGATGTGAGAAAACTCGAGTATCCCGCCCTCGCCTACATGATGACGGGCAACGACAAGTATGCCGACTGTATCAAGCGTGTGCTCCTCGCAACCGCCAAGACCCGCTCGTGGGGCGACCGCGAGATGCTGGCACGCAAACCGGCATGGCGTAGCGAGCTGCAGATGGCCCACCGCAGTTTTCAGGTGGCCGTGGCCTACGATGTGATATACGACCGTCTCACTCCCGCTGAGCGCAAGGAGATAGCCGAGGGGATGTGGCGTCTGGCCGTGGAGCCTCTGCTCGGCGACTGGATCCTGGAACCCTCGCGCATCCATTCGCTCAACTCCATGGGCCACAACTGGTGGACCTCATGTGCCGGCATGGGCGGACTCCTCGCCCTCTCGATCGGCAACGAACTCCCACAGGCCGCCGAGGCTGCCCGCCGGACTGTCGAGGCCATGCCCGAATGGTTTGAATTTGACGGCGACATCATCCAGCACAAGCCTAAGACATTTGACCGCGACGGCGGTATGTACGAGAGCATCAACTATGCCAGCTTCGGCGTCACCGAGGCCCTGCTCCTACGCATGGCATGGCTCAACTCCCACCCCGGCGCCAAGCTCGAGGATATCCCCCAGATGGAGAAGCTCGCTCCTTTCTTCTGCCACGTGGCCTACCCCCGCACCGGCCAGCTCCACAGCATCAATTTCGGCGACTCCCACAAGAACGTCACCGGCGAGAGCTCGATGATACTCGCCTACAATATGGGTGCCGAGAACCCCGCCACACTGTGGTATGCCACCCAGATCGAGCCCGGACAGCACCGCGAAGGCTTCCCCCGCATCTTCCCCATGGGATTTCTCTACACCCCCTCGCTCGCCAAGGCTCCCGCCACCCCCGGCCTCCCCACTTCGCATCTGTGGGAGGATTTCGGCTGGGCCACAATGCGTGACTCCTGGGATAAGGATGCCACCATGCTCGCCGTGAAGAGCGGCATGACATGGAACCACTCCCATGCCGACGCCAATTCGCTCATAGTGTTCCACAAGGGTGTCGACATCATCAAGGATGCCGGCAACTGCAGCTACGGCAAGCCCGAGTACCGCAAATACTTCTTCCAGTCCGATGCCCACAACGTTGTGAAATTCAACGGTCAGGGCCAACCCACCTATCAGCAGTATCACGGCACCATGCTCCCCGGCTCGGTGAGCAATCTGGTGGACGGCGGTAACATCAAGTATGTGCTGGCCGACGGCACCGGCCCCATGTCGCATCTGCTCGACCGCAACTTCCGCCACTTCCTGTGGATCGACAATGTGATCTACGTCATCGACGACCTCCACAGCCATCAGCCCGGCAACTTCGAGTGGGTGTGGCACCCCGGAGGCGAGGCCGTCAAGAGAGGTTTCGACCTCGAGATCACCAACGGCGAGTCGGCCGCACTCATCCGTCCCCTCTATCCGCGCCCGCTTGCCTACAGCAACTTTGTACACGACTATCCCGAGGATATGTACTGGGAGACCCACGAAGGTCCCACCGAAAGCCTGCAGGGCACCGAGACCTACTGGAGCTTCCACCTCCCCGGCGTGACCGACCGCGTGAAGGGCGTGACAGCCATCATACTCAAGGACTCCCCCTCGCAGAAAAATGAGGAACTCCCCGTGATAGAGCGTCGCGAGGGCACCAACTGGATCGGCCTCCGCATCACCAACAAGGGCAAAGTCACCGACCTATATATCAATCAGCAGGCCGACGGCCGGCTCATGCACCTCAACTCGTGGATCGATGCTGACGGCTGGAACACCGATGCCTACATGCTCGCCGTGAGCTATCCCGAGGGGGGCAATCCCGCCGATCCCTCCGAGATGTTCATCGGCCACGGCAGCGCCTTGCATCGCGGTGGCGACACCTACTTCTCGTCGCTCTCCAAGCTCAACGTGATAGCCCGCCCCGAGGGTCGCAAGCTCGACATGCAGGTCACCGGTCAGCCCCGTGTCAACATGAACATCAAGGGCTCCCCCACATCCCTCACCGTCAACGGCAAGTCCCACCCCGTGAAGAAGGACGGCTCCATGGTGAATGTGAAATTCCGCAAGTAAGTAGTAAAAATAACTGCGATTTACTGAACGGGCCCTTCAGAACTTACATATAGCGTATAAGCCTTACCTTACGAATGAAATCTTATATTACTCTTGCTCTGGCATTGGCTATAGGTTGCCTGACACAGGCCTCGGCCCAATCCATATATCCCGGACAGCATGAGGGGAAACTGAAAGTCGAGACCTCGGCCCCGGTGCGTGCCCTCAGCTTCGACCTCAAGGATGTGAAGCTCCTGCCGGGCCGTGTACGCGACAATCTGGAGCGCGACTCGGCTTGGATGGTGTCTATCCCCGTGGGCCGTCTGCTCCACAGCTTCCGCAACAATGCCGGCACGTTTGCCGGACTTGAGGGCGGATATGAGAGCGTAAAGAAGCTCGGCGGATGGGAGTCGCTCGACTGCGACCTGCGCGGTCACACCACCGGACATCTTCTCTCGGCCTACGGACTCATGTATGCCGCCACCGGTGCCGAGGTGTTCAAGCTCAAGGGCGACAGCCTGGTGAGCGGACTCGCCGAGGTGCAGGATGCCTTGGGCGGAGGATACCTCAGCGCGTTTCCCGAGGAGCTGATCAACCGCAACCTGCGCGGAAAGAGCGTGTGGGCGCCGTGGTACACTCTCCACAAACTGTTCTCGGGCCTCATCGACCAGTATCTGTACTCCGACAACCGCCAGGCTCTCGACATTGCCGTGAAGATGGGCGACTGGGCCTACGGCAAACTCATGGGACAGCCCGAGGAGACCCGCCGGCTCATGCTCCGCAACGAATTTGGCGGTGTCAACGAGGCTTTCTACAATCTATATGCCGTTACCGGCGATACCCGTTACCGCGATCTCGCCCGCTATTTCTATCACAACGACGTGATCGACCCGTTGGCCGAGGGAAATACCGATTTCGGCACCAAGCACACCAATACTTTCATCCCCAAAGTGATAGCCGAGGCCCGCAATTACGAGCTGACAAGCGACGGGCGTAGCCGGGGCATAGCGCGCCTGTTCTGGGACGAGACCACCGGCCACCACTCGTTCGTCACCGGTTCGTGCAGCCAGAAAGAACATTTCTTCGATCCCGCCCAATTCTCCCGCTTCATCAACGGCTACACCGGCGAGACCTGTTGCACCTACAACATGCTCAAACTCTCGCGCCATCTATTCACCTGGGACCCCTCCCCCGCCGTGGCCGACTATTACGAACGCGCCCTCTACAACCATATCCTCGCCCAGCAGGACACCCTCTCGGGCATGGTGTGCTATTTCCTCCCGTTGCTGAGCGGATCTCACAAGGTCTACTCCACCCCCGAGCAGTCGTTCTGGTGCTGTGTGGGGAGCGGTTTCGAGAGCCACGCCAAGTATGCCGAGGGGATATATTATCATGGTGACGACAATCTGTATGTCAACCTGTTCATCCCCTCCCGCCTCACATGGGCAGAAAAGGGGCTGACACTCACCCAGACAACCTCGTTCCCCGAATCGGAAACCACCCGCCTCACCATCGACAAGGCTCCTGCAGGCGAGATGACCCTCTCGCTCCGCTATCCCTCATGGAGCGGTAAGCCTGTGGTCAAGGTCAACGGACGCAAGGTGGCCGTGAAAGGCTCCCCCTCATCCTACATCCCCGTGAAGCGCAAGTGGCGCGAGGGCGATGTGGTGGAGGTGACCTATCCCATGAGTCTGCGCGTTGAGACCGCGCCCGACACCCCCTCGCGCGGAGCGTTGCTCTACGGCCCGGTGGTGCTCGCCGGCGACATGGGTACCGAGGGGATGGCCTCGCCCGCTCCTTTCTCCGACCCAACGGTGAGAAACGACTATTACACCTACGACTATAAGATACCGGCCGGCCTCAACACCTCGCTCGACGTCGACCTGTCCGACCTCTCGGCCTCAATCAAGCGCACAAGCGACAGCCTGCGCTTCACCACTCCCGACGGACGCTCCATCCTCCCCCTCTACGACGCCCACCGTTGCCGCTACGTGGTGTACTGGGATCTGAAATGACCGTTCTCCCCATTATTACCCAACTATCCACCTTAAACTACACCCCCTCCACGATATAATGATGAAAACCAGTCTATCACTGCTCCTCGCACTGACATCTCTGACTGCCGGAGCCAATACAGTACTCACCCTCACGTCGCCCGACGGACGCAACACCGTGACATTCTCCAAACCGGCCAATGAGCTTACTTACGCTATTAGCGTCGACGGCAAGGAGACAATACTCCCCTCGCGTGCCGGACTCGAGGTCGACAACTGGGCTTGGGAAATGGCCCTTGGCAAGCGCGACCTCGCACAGCCCGAGAGCTGGATGGATCTTCTCGAGGTCGACAGCGTGACAGTCCATGCTCCGGTCGACAGTGTGTGGCATCCGCAATATGGCGAACGCTCCACTGTGCGTGACCGTTTCAACTCGGCCACGCTCCACATGTCGCGTAAGGACAAGAGCGACTATCGGCTCGATGTGCAGGTGAGAGCCTACAACGAGGGCATAGCCTTCCGCTATTTCTTCCCCGAGCATCCCGCCGCCATTTTCCACAAGGTCACCGGAGACCTCACCGACTATACCTTCCCCCGTGGCACCATGGCATGGAGCGAGAAGTGGGCACAGGCGACTTTCGACTACACCCCCGTCGACAGCATAGCCCGTCCCGTGGAGCGCGCCCTCACCCTCGAGCTCCCCTCGGGCCAATGGGTGGCCCTGCTTGATGCCGATGTCGACGACTGGTGCCTCACCAAATATACCTCGCGTCCCGGCAAGGAGGGCACCCTGCAGTCGGTGATGTATTCGCCGGTCGACATAGTTACCTACTACGCCACCCCCTGGAAGATAATAATGACCGCCGACACTCCGGGCCAGCTGCTCGAGAACAATGACATAGTGCTCAACCTCAATCCCCGTGCCGAGGGTGATTTCTCATGGGTGAAGCCCGGCAAGATCATGCGGTGCACCAAGATAGATACCAACGCCGGATTGAGAAACATAGATTTCTGCGCCGAACACAATATCCCTTACATGCTCTTTGACTGGCTGTGGTATCTGCCCTGCACAAGTCATGACGGCGATGCCACGAAAGTGGTTGAGAATCTCGACATGCAACGCGTCATCGACTACGGCAAGGAGAAGGGTGTAGGCGTATGGCTCTATGTCAACCAGCACGCGCTGATGAAGCAGATGGACGAGCTCTTCCCCCTGCTCCACAAGTGGGGCGTGGCCGGAGTGAAATCGGGCTTCGTCCAGTATGCCTCCCACCGCTGGGCCACATGGCTCCACGACATGGTGCGCAAGGCTGCCGACAACAAACTGCTGATGAACATCCACGACGAGTTCCGCCCCTCGGGCTTCTCGCGCACCTACCCCAATCTGCTCACCCAGGAGGGAATCTGCGGTAACGAAGAATGGCCCGATGCCACCCACAACGTAACCCTCCCCTTCACCCGCATGCTCAACGGAGCCGCCGACTACACCATCTGCTACTACGACAAGCGCCTCAAGAACACCCACGCCCATCAGCTTGCGGCCTCGCTCGTGTTTTTCAGCCCGTTGCAGACCATATTCTGGTACGACAACCCCTCCCTGTACAACGGCGAACCCGAAGTGAAATGGTTTGAGGATCTGGAGACCACATTCGACGATACCCGCGTGCTGGGCGGCTATCCCGGCAAGGGCATAAAGATGGCCCGCCGCAAGGGGGACACCTGGTGGGCGGCCGCCATGACCAACAACGACGGCGCCCGTGATGAGGAGATAGACCTCTCGTTCCTCACTCCCGGCAAAAAATATCTGGCAACAATCTACACCGACGATCCCAAGGTTGAGACAGCTACCCACGTGAGAATCACCGAGAAGAAAGTATCAGCCAAGGACAAACTTAAATTTGACCTCGCTCCCCGCGGAGGCGTGGCTATAAAATTTTCGCCCGTCGATTGAGTATTTAACCCTCCGTCGCCGTATTATCAGTTGAATAAGGTACAATTCTGCTCATCAACAAAAAAAGCTCTCTTGATATAAGGTAAGAAAGATTGTTTTTTCATTCGCTTTTAATTTGTAAAATCATGGTCAACACACTCAAAAAATTCATCGGAATCCTGGCCGTTCCGTTCATGATCACAGCATGCACCAGCGCCGAAGCCGAGAGCGTCAACGTAAATGTCGACGACGATCTCGACTACTGTGCCGCCCAGGTGAGCCGCTCGCTCAAGGTTCTGCACTCGGCCGATTCCACCGACTACACAATGATGCCCCGCAACATCACCGGGGAGGACACTACATGGCATTGCCGCAAGGCCACTCCCGATGAATGGTGTGCCGGTTTCTGGCCGGGCATATTGTGGTATAACTACGAGATGACCCGTGACGAGCTGGTGCGCGAGGAGGCCGAACGCTACACCGCGTCACTCGAATTCCTCTCTCAGCGCCCCGCCTTTGACCATGACCTCGGCTTCCTTGTGTTCTGCAGCTATGGCAACGGCTACCGTCTCACCGGCAATCCCAAGTTCAAGCAGGTGATCCTCGACACAGCCGACTCGCTCGCTACACTCTACAACCCCCGCGTCGGTACCATCCTCTCATGGCCCCGCAACGTGGAGATGCTTGGCGGACACAACACCATCATGGACAATCTCATCAACCTCGAGATGCTGTTCTGGGCTGCCAAGAACGGTGGCGACCACCGTCTCTATGACATCGCCGTGAAACATGCCGAGACTACAATGAAGTATAATTTCCGCCCCGATTACACCTCCTACCACGTGGCCGTGTACAACCCCGAGAGTGGTGAATTCATCAAGGGAATGACCCACCAGGGATATGCCGACAATTCCATGTGGGCCCGTGGCCAGGCATGGGGCATATACGGCTACACCATGATCTACCGCGAGACCCGCGACCCGCGCTTCCTCGACTTCGCATGCAAGGTGACCGACGCTTATCTCTCCCGTCTGCCCAAGGACTATATCCCCTACTGGGATTTCGATGATCCCGCCATCCCCAACGCTCCCCGCGATGCCTCGGCTGCTTGCGTGGTAGCATCGGCCCTGCTCGAGCTTCAGGGATATTGCGACGAGGAGAAGGCTGCCTCCTACTCCGACGCCGCCATGCACATGCTCGCTTCTCTCTCCACCCCCGCTTACCGCTCGGGCGACAAGCGCACATCATTCCTCGATCACTCCACCGGCCATCATCCCGCCGGTAGCGAGATTGATGCCGCCATCATCTATGCCGACTACTATTACATCGAGGCTCTCTCACGCCTGAAGAAATTGCAGACCTCTACCCCTCTCATAGCCAAGAAATGAAATTCATCTCCCCCTTGCGCCCATCGGCGATCATCGCAGGTGCCGCACTCATGCTCATAGCCTCATCATGCTCCGACGGTGGAGTTGAGGTAAAGGTCGATCCGTCCACTCCGCGTTCGGGCGACATGGTTGAAGTGTCGGCCGACTATATCGTGGACCGCCTCGGCACCGATCGTCTGCAGGTGATAGCCCCCTCGGGCGAGGCGGTGACCTCCCAGCTCACCCACGACAATAAGCTGATATTCCTCGGTGCCGACGGTACCTATAAGGTGATGCCCGCTCCGGCCGTCGCCGACAGTACCGAGACCGATGCGCTGGTATTCGGTCGCCTCTACCCCGAGCGTGCCGATGATATCGCATGGGAAAACGATCTCGTAGGATTCCGCATCTACGGCCCGGCCACCCAGGCCAAGGGTGAAAAAGCGTTTGGCTACGACATATTCTTCAAATATCCCGGAACCGGCCTGGTGGTGGAGGAGCTCTACCGTCCCGAGACCGACCCGGCTACATGGGTGAAGGTCGATTCGCTCCGTGCCATCGACCCCGCGCTCGCCGAGGAGTTCATCAAGTCGTTCTCCTATCACATCGACCACGGTAAGGGAATGGACTGCTACGCCGTAGGCCCCACACTCGGAGCCGGAGTGGCCGCCCTGATGCCGGCCGACAGCATCGCGTTCCCATGGTGCTACGACAAGGCCGAGGTGCTCGACAACGGTCCGTTGCGATTCACCGTGGAACTCACATTTGCCCCCAAGGCCATAGGAGCCGACAGTGCCGTAGTGGAGCACCGGCTGATCTCGCTCGATGCCGGAAGCCATATGAACCGCACCCGTGTGTGGTACGACGGCCTCACCGTCCCCACCCCTGTCACCGCCGGACTCCCGCGCCGCGACGACACCGCATCGGTAACCGACTCCGACGCCGGCATAATAGCATATTCCGATCCCACCCAAGGCCCCGACAATGGCCGCGCACTGCTCGGAGTGTATTTCCCCGCCGGCATACGCGAGGCTTGCGAACGTGACGGCCATATACTCGGCATCACCGACTACACCCCCGGCGACACTCTCGAATACTACTGGGGATTCGCCTGGGACAAGACCGATATTAAGAATCTGGAGGAATGGAGACAATATCTCGAATCATTCTCCCGTTCTCATAAATAATATCTCTACACCCCTCACTGCAATACCATGTACCGTACCGACAACCGCACTGTGATCACCCTCGACGCCGGGGGCACCAATTTTGTGTTCTGCGCCATGCGCGGATGCAAATTCATAATCGATCCCGTAACATATCCCTCCAATTCTCACGACCTCGACCTGTGCCTCGCCACAATGGTAAAAGGATTCCGTGAAGTGATCGACAAACTCGATGAGAAACCGGTGGCAATCAGCTTTGCTTTCCCCGGCCCGGCCGACTACCGCGCGGGCATCATCGGCGGTTATCTCCCCAACTTCCCCTCGTTCCGCGACGGCGTGGCTCTCGGCCCGTTCCTCCGCAACACCTTCGGCATACCGGTCTACATCAATAACGACGGCGACCTCTTCGCTTTCGGCGAGGCCACCATCGGAGCCCTCAACGATATCAACACCCGCATCCAGGAACTGGGTGGAAAACGTCGCTACACCAATCTGCTCGGCTACACCTTCGGCACAGGTCTCGGCATTGGCTCGGTGATCAACGGACAGCTCAATCTGGGCAACAACTCGTGCGTGGAGACCTTCTGCCTCCGCAACAAGCGCGACACCTCGATCATCCTCGAGGAGGGTGCTTCCATCCGTGCCATCAAGCGTGAATACGCCCGCCTGACAGGTGTGGAATCCACCGACCTCACCCCCTACGACATCTATCTGATAGCCGAGGGTGAGAAGCCCGGTGATCCCGAGGCCGCCAAGAAAGCCTTCGAGCTGTTTGGCGAAATCGCCGGCGACGCGTTCGCTACAGCCGTGACGCTCACCGACTCGCTCGTGGTGATAGGTGGCGGACTCACCGGCGCCATGAAGTACATCAAGCCCGCACTGCTCCGCGAGATGCGCTCGACACTGCTCACCGTCACCGGCGAGACAGTCAACCGTGTGCAACCACGCGTGTTTGACCTCGACGACGAACTCGAATTCGCCAAATTCGTGGTGGGCGATCCTCAGGAGATCCCCGTCTACGGCACCGACACCACCGTGACCTACGATCCCATGAAGCGCACCGGCATCATCCTCTCGAAACTCGGTGCATCCCAGGCCATATCGGCCGGAGCCTACGTCTACGCCCTCACCGAGCTCGACAAGGAAGCGTAAGCCCACGCCATTGCCGGGACCGGGCGCCAACGGCACCCCATCCCCGGCCCCATCCCCAATAAGCATCATATCGGTATTCGACAAGCCCCGTGTGAAATCCAGGCGATTTCCCACGGGGCTTATAAGTTTGTCCAACTGATTTTTTTTAAGTACCTTTGCACTCGCTAAATATGGGACGGATACTTGCCATAGACTACGGTCGTCGTCGCTGCGGACTTGCAGTGACCGATCCATTGCGTATCGTGGCCACAGCCCTGGCCACCATTCCACCCGCCGAACTTGTGGCCTTTCTCAAGGACTACATGTCGCGTGAGACAGTCGACGAGATCGTGGTAGGCCTCCCCACCACCATGCGTGGCGAACCATCCGACTCCATGCGCTACATCACCCCTGCGCTCGGACGGTTGCGCAAGGAATTCCCCGCGATGAAATTCACCATGTGGGACGAACGTTTCACCTCCACCCTGGCCCACCGGGCCATGATCGATGCCGGAGTCAAGAAAAGCGACCGGCGCGACAAGGGAGCGATCGACCGCATGGCCGCCGTCATAATCCTCAACTCCTATCTCTCAGCATCACCGTTAAAATAAGAAGATCAAAATAATGCGACTCCCAGTATATCTCTACGGCCATCCCGTGCTCCGCAAGGAATGTTCCGACCTCGCCCCCGACCGCGAGGGTCTGAAAGAATTGGTCGACAATATGTTCGCCACTATGTATGCCAGTGAGGGCGTAGGCCTCGCTGGTCCGCAGGTAGGCCTCGCCGAGCGTATCGTAGTGATCGATGCCGATCCAGTGAAGGACTCCTTCCCCGAATGTGCAGGCCGTAAATTCGTGCTCATCAACCCTACCGTCGAAATCCTCGACGGCGACAAGATCACCCGCTCGGAAGGTTGCCTCAGCCTCCCGGGACTCTCGGAGGATGTGCCCCGTGTCGAGCACATACGCCTCACATGGGTCGACGAGAATTTCCAGCCCCACGAAGAAGAAATCTCAGGCTTCCTCGCCCGCATCGTTCAGCACGAGTGTGACCATCTGGAGGGCAAACTCTACATCGACCACATCTCCATGATACGCCGTCAGCTCATCAAGGGCAAACTCAACGGCATCATCACCGGCCGCACCCGTTGCGACTATCCCGCAAAATACGCCCCCCGCAAAAAATAACCCGGCAATACATTATCCCCCATCATCAACCGATAAAATTGTTATCAGGCAGGGTGTGGATAAGACCGGCCTATGTAAAACCGGCCCGGATGCCTTATGAGGCATCCGGGCCGGTTTTTATTCAATGCTTGGTCGACTTTTCTATAGTAAACTTTTTAATAGCAGACTTTTTCAATATTTGAACGAGGATCCGCCGAGGAATTCCCTCATGAGAGAGGTGGGCGGAATGAGCCGTGACGACACGGGAGCGAAGTAACTGAGGAAGTGCCTGAGGCGATGGGCCTGGGCATACTCGGGGACGTCGCGTGGCACGGTGCGCAACACTCGCTCGGCCTCGTCCCTCATCACGCTCAGCTCAAAGATGAACGATGAGTTGAACATCGAGTCGGCATTCTCCTGATAAGGGAAGATCCATTTCTCCTCGCCACGTCTCACACTCGGCCAACGGCGTATGGTCGACAGGGCCGATGTGCCACGATACTTGTAGTCGCGGATTATGCGACGGAGCAGACGGTTGTCGGTGGTCGACACCCAGTTGTGGTCATCGATCTGGATGGTGGAGAGGGCCGAGACATACACGCGATACTTCATGCTGTCCTCCACAGCGCTTGTGAGCTCGGGATTGAGTCCGTGGATTCCCTCGATGAGAAGCACGCCGTCCTCAGGGAGCGAAATGCGCTTGCCACGGAATTCCCTTGATCCTTTCTCGAAATTATAGGTGGGGAGCTCCACCTCCTCGCCACGTATAAGGGCACACAGATGGGAGTTGAAGAGCTCCAAGTCCAGCGCCTTGATCGACTCGTAGTCATAATCGCCGGTCTCGTCGAGCGGGGTGAGATGACGGTCAACGAAATAATCGTCGAGCGAGATCATCACGGGGCGGAGCAGATTGGTGAGCAGCTCTATGGCCAGTCGTTTGGTGAAAGTGGTCTTGCCCGACGATGAGGGGCCGGCAATGAGCACCACTTTGGCACCACCCTCGCGGTGACGGTCGGTGATAGCCTGGGCTATCTCACGGATATGCTTGGTGTGCAGGGCCTCGGCCACATTGATCATCATGCCCGATTCACCCTCGGCCACCGCAGTGTTGAGCGAGCCCACATTGCTGATTCCGATGATGCGGTTGAATTCCTGATAGGCTGTGAATGCCCTGAACAGTTTGGGCTGAGGCTTTGGGGAAGTGGCGCATGACGGATTGCGGGGATCGCAACCGAGCAGCAGGAATCCCTCTTCATAAGGCGTGAATCCGAATCCACCGAGCAGGCCGGTCCTCGGCACCAAGGGGGACAGAGTAGTATCAGCCAGTCCGTCAAGACGGTAATATATCGTGTAGAGTTCGTGGAGTGATTCGAGAAGTTTCACTTTGGCGGTCAGTCCCTGCTCGCGGAACAGCTCTATGACCTCGGGGGTGGGTTTCTCTTTTCTCTCGATAGGCATGTCGGCCTCGATGAGCCGTTTCATCTCGTCGGCCACATCGCGGGCCATCAGCTCGCGGTCGACATCGGTATCGGTGATGCGCACGTAATATCCGCCCGACACCGCGTTGCATATCTCGAGCCTGGCGCCGGGAGCCACGCGGGTGACGGCACGGTAGAGCACCATGCACAGCGAGCGTATATAGCACCGCTGTCCGGCAGGATCGTCCACGGGCACAAACTCCACCTGCTTGGGAGCGTAGAGCGGAAACGACAGCCCCTCCTCTTTGTTGTTTACACGAGCGCTCACCGGTACAATGCCCAGACGTTCACCCAGGCGGTCAGCCACATTCTGCAACGTCTCCCCTCCGGTGAAGGGGATATATTCTTTAAGATTTACGCAATATAGCTTCATAATTTCGATGAATTGATTCAGGGGCGGAGCCTACCGAAGTGAGGCCCTCTCTCAAATGTGAATGGATTACCCCAAAGTTAATAATTTTTTGCCAACAGGCAAGACTTAATTAACATTATAACCAATATATTGTCCGATTTGTTGACTCATTCCATCCTATGTTTTTCTCCTTCCCCAAGTATCCCAACCCGTGAACGTCAGGATTTTTCCTGATAGGGGAATTATTAGCATAAATTATGTAACTTTGCGAAATGGAACAACCGCTTAAGTCATATTCAATATTCTGTGATGAAAGTTGTCATCTGCAATTTGACAATAGTAATGTCATGTGCATAGGGGCGATAATTATATCCGATGAATACCTTGAAGAATACAAAAACAAGATCAAACGCATAAAAAACAAATATGGAATACTCCATGAATTGAAGTGGAATACCGTAAGTCGGACACATCTTGCCATGTATGACGAGATTTTGAGCTTGTTCTTTGAGTCTCCGATGACCTTTCGTAGTATCTTGATTAAGAATAAATCCAACATTCAGGCGCAATCATTGGAACGGGATGAGTATAACCGGTTTTATTATTCCGTAATAGAACGTCTTATCAGGTTCTCTATTAGGCACAACTCCGACAGTGTAAATTCTTATCGAGTTTTCCTTGATCTTAAGGATAATCATGGTAAAATCAAGCTTGCCTCCATACATCAGGAATTGACGGATATGATAGGGACGGACGACATAATCCAATCGATGCAAAATATACGCTCGCATGAATCGCAATTCATTCAACTTGCCGATATTATAATCGGGGCGATTACATACCGGACGAGAGGATTGAACGCAAGCGAGGCTAAGACACATATTGTGAGGCTCATAGAGGAATTATCCGGCTATCACATTGATGAAGGGACCGAACCGGGAGATAACAAATTTGCGATTTACGATTTTCAACCCAAAAGAAGAAATGGCTGATAACGATATCCTCGGAATGTTGCAGCCATATTTTGATTGCGAATTGTCTGTTGAGGACATGGATAAGATATTGGAACTGCACGAAAGGTTCAGAAACGATGTATTAATCCAAAAGGTGAATCTTGATGGCGCTGAACTGATTGTAAAGCCATATCCATATAACCGCTCCTATAGGGATGGTTTACCCGAATGGTTTGATGGATTACTGGAAAAGTTTGTCCATGTCATAACCCGCGATGCTAAGGAAAACAGACGCAAGACATCCAAAACCGTGAGGGAATTCCGTTCGGAGCGCGCTCTACGCATTCATTGGATTAAGCCAATTTTGGAGAATGCATCTGACAAGCGTATAACCAGATTCAGGTATATTGAAAACTCAGGCCGTGAGCGTGAATATTTCTGGTATCGCGCCAAAGAGTATATGGTAGTGGTGGAACGCATCAATCCTAATTACGCATTGATTACAGGATTTTGCGTTGACCAATCCAATCATTCCTATTATATGCGTAAACTTCAGAACAAGGCATAAAAAAACCGCATTTACGGTAATGCGGCCAACCAAGTCTTTCGTTCTTCGATCGATGACTATGCAAAGTTAGCGTTTTTTTCTGACTCTGCAAAATATCAACGCAAACGGGGAGCAAATAGTTTGTTAAAATCACTTATCATTCAAACACAATTTGTTGACTCATTCCATCCGATGTTTTTGCTCCTCGGGCGAAGTAGCGGATTGCGGGGGAGGGTGCTCGGGTGAGAATCCCGGATATAAAATCAATCAAAAGTAGTGATAATCCGATTTTTCTATTTATCTTTGCGACTGATGGCTTGCGCCATGACGACATTTTGGATAAGAAGCGTTATGCCAAGAGCACTACGCGGCATACCAGACTCACGTTTCTATAATTTATGTCTCTCCCTTGGAGTCTGTTGGAGAAAAATACGAGAAAGTATGAAAAAGTATCTTGTCTCAGTGATTTTGGTTGTTCTGGCCTGTGTGTCAATGACCGCTCAGAACAGCATCGTGAACAATCCTAACAACAAAGCCTATTTCGGTCTGCGCATCGGAGGTGACGTCACCTGTCCCGGAGATATCACAGCCGATAATGTCGGAGTCAGCGTATTCAGTGTTGGGGGTGGCGTGGAATTCGGTGGAATATACAACATTCCTGTTGTTGCCAATTTCTATGTTGAACCGGGACTCAAGCTCTATTACGACACTTATTCTCTCAAAAAAGATTTTCTGGATGACAATTCCAGTTGCTCGATCAGAAAGTTCGGAATGAGAATTCCTGTAATGGCCGGCTATCATTTCGATTTCACTGACGACATCAAGGTGTCGGTGTTCACCGGTCCTGAGCTGGAAGTTGGCTTCTTAGCTAAAGGCCATGTGAAGAGCGGCAATGTCAGCGCATCGGAAAGCGTATATGGCGATGACGGTGGCATGAACCGTGTAAACCTGCTCTGGGGAATCGGTGCCGGCATCACCTATCAGCATTTCTACTTCGGCGTGAACGGTGGTATCGGAATGTTGAATATGATGGACGTTCCTGACGTGAAATTCCACGAAAACCGTGTGACATTCAGCCTCGGTTACAATTTCTGATCCTCATTTTCCTTTCTCCTCCCGTTTCCTGACAATACGAGTACATAATTTCAGCGAATAGAAACATCTGACTCATGTCCCTATATATCCTCTGCCTTGGCAGGGGATTTTTTTGATGGTTATGGTGGGCTATGGGATTAAATGGTTGGTGATTTTGATGAAAAATTTGTATCTTTGCCGACTGAAAAAGAATTCTTTTTATGAATATTTCCTATAATTGGCTTAAAAAATACCTCGACTTCAATCTCACTCCCTCGGAAGTGGCCGCAGCGCTCACCTCGATAGGTCTTGAGACAGGCGGAGTAGAAGAGGTAGAATCCATACGCGGAGGCCTCCGCGGAATCGTAATAGGCAAAGTGCTCACATGCGTGGAGCACCCCAACAGCGACCATCTCCACATCACCACCGTAGACCTCGGCGACGGGGAAGCCACCCAGATCGTGTGTGGCGCGCCCAACGTCGACGCCGGACAGACCGTAGTGGTAGCCACCGTGGGCACCACTCTGTACGGTCCCGAAGGTGAGGAGTTCCAGATCAAGAAATCCAAGATACGTGGCGTGGAATCGTTCGGCATGATATGTGCCGAGGATGAGATAGGCGTAGGCACATCCCACGACGGCATCATCGTGCTCAAGGACGATGTAGAGCCGGGCACACCCGCAGCCGAATACTACGGCCTAACCTCCGACTATGTGCTCGAGGTGGACCTCACCCCCAACCGCATCGACGCCGCCTCTCACTATGGCGTGGCCCGCGATCTCTCGGCGTGGCTCGCCTGCCATGCTGAAGCCACCGAGCTGACGCGCCCATCGGTAGAGTATTACGCCGTTGAGGCTCCGGCCGGAGGCGTAAGCGTGAAAGTTGAGAATCCACAGGCTTGTCCCCGCTACTGTGGCATCACTGTGACCGGTGTCACCGTAAAGGAGTCGCCCAAATGGCTCAAGGATGCGCTGTCGACCATAGGTCTGCGCCCCATCAACAATATCGTGGACATCACCAACTTCCTGCTCCACGGCATGGGCCAGCCCCTGCACTGCTTCGATGTCGACAAGATAGCCGGCGGAGAGGTGATAGTGAAGAACGCCACCCAGGGCGAAAAGTTCGTGACTCTCGACGGCGTGGAACACACCCTCGACTCGCGCGACCTGATGATATGCAACACCCGCGAGCCTATGTGCATCGCCGGCGTGTTTGGCGGACTCGACTCGGGCGTAACCGAATCCACAACCTCGGTGTTCCTCGAGAGCGCATATTTCAACCCCACCTCAGTGCGCAAGACAGCACGCCGTCACGGCCTCAACACCGACTCATCGTTCCGCTTCGAGCGCGGTGTCGATCCCAACAACACTCTCTATGTGCTCCGTCTGGCCGCACTCATGGTCAAGGAACTTGCCGGAGGCACCATCACCGGTCCCGAGGTAGACATCTATCCCACCAAGATTAACCCCGCCGAGGTTACTCTTGATTTCGACTACACCACCCGTCTCGTGGGTAAGGAGATCCCCGCCGACACTATCATATCCATCCTCCGCTCGCTCGAGATGGAGGTGACCGAGATCACTCCCGAGCATGTGACCGTCAAGGTGCCCACCTACCGCGTGGACGTTACCCGTCCCTGCGACGTGGTTGAGGATATGCTCCGCATCTACGGTTACAACAACGTTGAGATCTCATCGACCGTACACTCGGCACTTTCCTACAAGAGCCGCGAGGACCAGGAGAACACCCTGCGCAACCTTGTGAGCGAACAGCTCACCGGCGAGGGATTCAACGAGATACTCAACAACTCGCTCACCCGCGAGGCTTACTACGCCGACCTCACCCAGATGCCGGCCGAGCATTGCGTCAAGCTCCTCAATCCTCTGAGCAACGACCTCAACGTGATGAGGCAGGCCCTCCTCTTCGGAGGTCTCGAATCGCTGTCGCACAACATCAACCGTCGTGAGAGCGACCTGCTGATGTATGAGTTCGGCAACGTGTACAGCTTCAACCCCGAGGCCGCCGGCAATGCCGACGCCGTGCTCGCCCCTTACAAACAGGGAGCGCGCCTGGCCCTGTGGATGACCGGACTCCTGCGTCCCGCCTCATGGGCACGTCAGGCCGCCGAGGTAACCGTCTACGATCTCAAGGCCGTGGTGGCTAACATCCTCGCCCGACTCAGCATAAGCAATGCCGAGCTCAAGACCGTCCCGACCGCTTCGGAACTCTTTGCCGCCGGTCTCGACATCACCACCCGCTCAGGCAAATATCTCGGCTCAATGGGTATCCTCTCCAAGAAGCTGCTCAACAAGGCCGATATCAAGCAACCCGTGATGTATGCCGAGTTTGACTGGGATGCACTCGTGGGCCTGTCGGTCAAGAAGAAAGTCACCTTCTCGCCCCTGCCCAAGACCCAGGCCGTGAAGCGCGACCTCGCACTCCTGCTCGACAAGAGCGTGACCATGGAGCGCGTCGAGGCCACCGTCCGCGCCAGCGAGAAACGTCTGCTCAAGGAGGTAGCTCTCTTCGACGTGTACGAGGGCAAGAACCTCCCCGAAGGCAAGAAATCCTATGCCATCACCCTCACACTCCAGGATGATGAGAAGACCCTCCAGGACAAGCAGATCGAGGCCGTGATGAACAAGGTGATCGCCAACCTCACCAAGCAACTCGGAGCCGAACTGCGATAATCGATCAATCAATAAACACAATATAAACTCTCTACAATGGGAAGAGCATTTGAATACCGTAAAGCACGCAAGCTGAAACGCTGGGGCAACATGTCCCGTACATTCACCCGCATAGGCAAGGAAATCACCATCGCCGCAAAGGCCGGCGGTCCCGATCCCTCCACCAACCCCCGCCTACGCGCCCTCATGCAGAACGCCAAGGCTGCCAACATGCCCAAGGACACCGTGGAACGCGCCATCAAGAAGGCTACCGATAAGGATGCCGGCGACTACAAGGAGATCACCTACGAGGGATACGGCCCCCACGGCATTGCTATCTTCGTGGAAGCTGCCACCGATAACAATACCCGCACCGTAGCCAACGTTCGCTCCTATTTCACCAAGCACGGCGGTTCGCTCGGCACCCAGGGCTCGCTCACATTCCTTTTCGATCACAAGAGCGTGTTCAAGATCCAGCCCAAGGACGGTGTGTCGCTCGACGACCTCGAGCTCGAGCTCATCGACTATGGCGTGGACGAACTCGGCCACGATGAGGATGAGGACGGCAACGAGCAGATTGTACTCTACGGTGCTTTCGAGGAGTATGCCAATATCCAGAAGTACCTCGAGGACAACGGTTTCGAGATCATTTCCTCAGAGTTTGAGCGCATCCCCAACGATCTCAAGGAGGTTACTCCCGACCAGCGCGCAGCTATCGAGAAGCTCCTCGAGAAGATTGAAGAGGACGAGGACGTTCAGAACGTATTCCACAACATGAAAGAGGAGGACGGCGAATAATCACGCCACCATCAACCCCCATCACTCCCCCGCATACCAGCTCCCGCAAGTCAGGTGTGCGGGGGAAGTTTTTTCCGCAAAGATATGAGCACATCACGCATGAAATGGTGCGATAATGTCGTCATATCCACATCGAATCTTTTAAAAATCGTTAATCCGATATCATTTTGTATTCTCAATTGCGATTTTACCATAAATTTGTTGTACTTTTGAGGCCGTATAAAACAAAACCTCAACACACGATTGTTTTTATAGTTATATGTATCGCACTAACCGACATAATGCATCGGCAGTCATGACTCTCCATCATGGCCACCATCATCATGTGCAGTCGGCAATCCATATAGTGTGATATCAGGCAAAACTATTATACCCCTTTTCGCATTTTATTATTACTTCATATTGATTGCCTTCACACTGTGGGCAATCATTTTTTTTGTGTACCAACTTATCAAAACAACATGCTTAAGATAGCTATACAGGCCAAGGGCCGATTAAACGAACAAAGTATGGACCTCCTTGCCGATGCCGGCATAAGCGCATCGTCGGGCAACCGCAAACTGATCACTAAAGCCAAGGGATTCCCCATGGAGATACTATATCTCCGCGACGACGATATCCCACAGGCTGTGGCCATGGGTGTAGCCGACATAGGCATCGTGGGGATGAATGAGATCACCGAGAAGGGGGAGAAAGTGGAGGAGATATTGCCCCTGGGCTTCGGGGCATGCCGCATCTCCATCGCAGTGCCCCGCGAGGTGGAATATACCGGTACCGAATGGCTCAACGGACGTCGCATAGCCACATCCTATCCCAATATCCTTAGGACTTTCTTCGCGGAAAACGGTATCTCGGCCGAGATACACGAAATAGCCGGATCGGTGGAGATCGCCCCGGCCGTAGGTATGTCCGACGCTATTTTTGACATCGTATCCTCGGGCGGGACTCTCATACAGAACGGTCTGCGCGAGGTGGAGCAGGTATTTTTCTCCGAAGCCGTTCTGATAGCTACCCCCGATCTTCCCGAGGAGAAGCGAGCCGATCTGGACAAACTGAAATTCCGCCTCAACTCCATCCTCGACAGCCGTGGCATGAAGTATGTGCTGATGAACCTGCCCCGCACCGCTGTGGACCAGGCCGTGAAGATACTCCCGGGCATGAAGAGCCCCACTCTGCTTCCGCTCACCGATCCCGAATGGTGCTCGCTCCACGTGGTGATCCCCGAAAGCGAGCTGTGGGAGAAGATAGAACAGCTGAAGGAGATAGGTGCCGAGGACATCCTCATCCTCAACCTCGAAAATATAATCAGATAGCCACGACACAATGAATATCATAATAAATCCTGAGAGAAAAGAATGGACGGCTCTCACCGCCCGAAATATTCCGGCCGATGATCCGCAGGTCACCGAGGCCGTGGAACGGATAGTTGCCGGAGTGCGCGAGGGGGGCGACAAGGCCCTGCGCGACTATGCACGGCAATTTGACGGAGCAGAGATCGACTCCCTGCTTGTATCGGACGAAGAGATCGCCGAGGCCATAGCGCGCGTACCGGCCGAAGTGGCCCGCGCCATCGACTCGGCCGCCGCCAATATCTCGGCTTTCCACCGCGCCCAGCTCCCGGCACCGGTAGAGGTGGAGACCGCTCCCGGTGTGCGGTGCATGCAACGCGCCGTGCCCATTCAGCGCGTGGGACTTTACATCCCCGGCGGACGGGCCCCGCTGTTCTCCACGGTGCTGATGCTCGCCATCCCTGCCCGTCTGGCCGGATGCCCCGAGGTGATAATGTGTACCCCCGCCTCAGGCTCACACCCCATCTCGCCCGAGATCCTCTATGCCGCCCGCGTGGCCGGAGTGGATCGTGTATATAAGGTGGGAGGAGCACAGGCTATCGCCGCCATGGCCTACGGCACCGAATCCATCGCGCGGGTTGACAAGATATTCGGACCCGGCAACCGTTTCGTCACCAAGGCCAAACAGCTCGTCTCGACCGTGACGGCCATCGACATGCCGGCAGGTCCGAGCGAGGTGATGATCATGGCCGATGCCACCGCCTCGCCGGCATTTGTGGCCGCCGATATGCTCTCGCAGGCCGAACACGGCCCCGACAGCCAGGCCATCGCCCTGTGCGATTCGCCCCGGCTCGCATCGGCCGTGGCTGAGGAGGTGGAGCGCCAGACAGCTCTGCTGTCACGCCGAGAGCTGGTGGAAGGCTCGCTCTCCCGCAGCCGCATCATAGTACTCCCCTCGCGCGAGGATATGACCGAATTTGCCAACCTCTATGCCTCGGAACACCTCATTATCTCAATGTCCGATCCCTGGGATGTAGCGTCCCACATCACATCGGCAGGAAGCGTGTTCATAGGCAATTATTCCCCCGAGAGCGCGGGCGACTACGCATCAGGCACCAACCACACCCTCCCAACCGGCGGATGGGCGCGGTCAATGAGCGGAGTTAACATCGACAGCTATATGCGCAAGATCACATTCCAGGAACTTACCGCCGACGGCCTCCGGTCCCTCGCCCCCGTGATCACCGCCATGGCCACTGCCGAGGGGCTCGACGCCCACGCCGCGGCTGTTACGGTGAGATTGGGATAGTATAGAGTAGAAAGTATAGAGTATAGAGTTTTAGAACGAAATCAAGATGCCACTTAAGTACGTCCGTCCAAATATCCTGGCCCTGAGCCCCTACTCCACCGCACGCGATGAGTTCAAGGGGGGCGATATAAGCGTATTCATCGACGCTAACGAATCACCGTTTCACACCGGTTTCAACCGCTACCCCGATCCCCGTCACCGACAGTTGAAGCAACGCATAGGGGAGCTGAAGGGGGTGGATCCCTCCACCGTGTTCATAGGCGGAGCCGGCAGTGACGAGGCCATCGACCTCATCTACCGTATATTCTGCGAGCCGGGCATTGACAATGTGCTGGCCATGTCACCCACCTATGGCGTGTATTCCGTGGCGGCAGCCATCAACAATGTTGAATACCGCGAGGTGGCACCGGGGCCCGACTTCGCCTTTCCGGTCGATGAGATCCTCAAAGCCGTGGACTCACACACCAAAGTGATATGGGTATGCTCGCCCAACAATCCCACCGGACTTGCCGTGCCTCCCGAGGATATTCTGAGGCTTGCCGAGAATTTCGACGGCATAGTGGCAGTGGATGAGGCATATATCGATTTCTCCCCCTATCCCTCGGCCCTACCGCTCATAGCATCACACCCCAATATCATAGTCCTACAGACATTCTCCAAGGCGTGGGGTCTGGCCAACCTGCGAGTGGGTATGGCCTTTGCCGACCCGCACATCGCCGCGATATTTGCCAACGTAAAGTATCCCTACAACCTCAACGGACCCACCCAACGCGAGATCATGCGCCAGCTCGACCGCGACATCTCAGCTCAGGTGGAGATGGTCAAGACCGAACGAGCCCGCGTGGCCGAAAGCCTCGACCGGCTTCCGTGCGTGGAGCGTGTGTATCATTCCGATGCCAATTTTCTGCTTGTGAAAGTAGCGGATGCCGACGGGCTGTATGATTTCCTCGTGGGCCGTGGCGTGCTGGTTCGCAACCGCACCCGTGTGCCCCACTGCTCAGGGATGCTCCGCATCACCATCGGCACACGCTCCGAAAACGACCGTATGCTCAAGGCCGTGGCTGAATACTGCAACGCCGACATCGCGACCTCCGGCACCGATAGCCTCACCCTCAGCCCGCGCCGGGCCGAAGTTAGGCGACGCACCTCGGAGACCGACATAGAGATCGTGCTCGACCTCGACGGCGACCCGTCGGCTTCGGTGATCGACACGGGGCTGAAATTCTTCGACCACATGCTCTCGCAACTACCCCATCACGGAGGTTTCGCCCTCGACATCATCTGCCGTGGCGACCTTCAGGTAGATGAGCACCACTCGATGGAGGATGTTGCCATTGCTCTCGGCGATGCCATACGCACTGCCCTCGGCGACAAGCGCGGAATAGAGCGTTACGGTTTCGTGCTCCCCATGGATGAGAGCCGGGCAATGGTGCTGATCGACCTTGGCGGACGCATCGACTTCAAGTGGGACGTGACACTCAACCGCGAATATGTGGGCGACACCCCCACCGAGATGTACAGCCACTTCTTCCAGTCGCTCGCCTCGGCCCTACGCGCCAACCTCCACATCTCGGCCACCGGCGAAAATTGCCATCACATCATCGAGGGGATATTCAAGGCCACAGCCCGCGCCCTCAAGATGGCCATACGCCGTGACCCGTTCCACTACACCCTCCCCTCCTCCAAGGGCATAATATGATATCGGGGATAATATAAAATGCCCCTAAACTTATAAACCCCTAAACCTATAAACCCATAAATATATGGTAGCAATTATAGATTATTCCACAGGCAACCTCCGCTCGGTCGAGAACGCCCTCTCCCGCATAGGGGCCGAATGGACACTCACAGCCGACCCCGACACCATACGCCGGGCCGACCGCGTGTTGCTCCCCGGTGTGGGCCATTGTGGCGAAGCCCTCGCCCGTCTGCGCCAGTCGGGACTCGACAGCGTGATCCGCGACCTGCGCCGGCCGGTGCTGGGCATATGCGTGGGGATGCAGATGATGTGTCGCGACACAGCCGAGGGGAACGCCGAGGGTCTCGGAATATTCGACGCCCACGTGCGCCGTTTCACCCCCGGCCCGGCCGACAAGGTGCCACACATGGGCTGGAACTCCATCCACAATCTCGAGAAAGGACTGTTCAAGGGGATTGCCCCCGGCTCCTACGTCTACTTTGTCCACTCCTATTTCGCCCACCTGTGCCCCGACACCATCGCCACCACCCGCTTCGGCGAGGAGGGGATGATGTTCAGCGCGGCACTCAAATATGAAAACTTCTACGGCACCCAGTTCCACCCCGAAAAGAGTGGCGACGTGGGTGAACGAATCCTCAGAAACTTCCTCCAGCTATGATCGAAATAATTCCCGCCATCGACATTATCGACGGCAAATGCGTGAGGCTCACCAAGGGTGATTATGCCTCGCAGACCACCTATTCCCCCTCGCCGGTCGACATGGTGAAACGCTTCGTCGACCACGGTTTTACCCGCGTGCACGCCGTCGATCTCACCGGCGCACGCCTCGGCCACCCCTCGGCGCTCACCACCCTCGAGAAGATGGCCGCCGTCAACGGGGCTCACATCGAGTGGGGCGGAGGCCTGAAGACCGACCAGGACCTGCGCGACCTGTTCAACGCCGGAGGCTCATGGGCCGTTATAGGCAGTGTGGCCGCCCGCCAGCCTCTGCTGTTCAACCATTGGCTCAGCCGGTATGGCGGCGACACCATGATACTCGGTGCCGATATGCGCGACGGCCGTATTGCCGTGAGCGGATGGACCGCCGATGAGGAGGATCTCACCGCCGACGACCTCATACACCGTTTCCGCCCGCTCGGGCTCTCCCAGGTAATCGTCACCGACATCTCGCGCGACGGCATGCTCCAGGGGCCAAACTTCGACCTCTACACCACCCTGCGCGACACCCATCCCGACATCATCTTCACCGTGTCGGGAGGCATCTCCTCTATGGCCGACATCGAGAGGCTCAACACCCTCGGTCTGCACCGCGTGATCATGGGCAAGGCTCTCTACGAGGGGCATATCACTCTTTCCGATCTACAAAAATTCTCAGAAAATGCTCACTAAACGTATCATACCCTGCCTCGACGTGAAGAATGGCCGCACCGTGAAAGGCATTAACTTCGAGGGGCTTGCCGACGTGGGCGATCCGGTGGAATTAGGTGCCCGCTACGCTCAGGAAGGGGCCGATGAGCTGGTGTATCTCGACATCTCGGCCTCACGCGAGGGGCGTGGCACTTTCACCCGCCTTGTGGAGCGCGTGGCCGACCGCGTGAACATCCCCTTCACCGTGGGCGGAGGCATATCATCGCTCGATGATGCCGCCTTGTTGCTCGACGCCGGAGCCGATAAAATATCCATCAACAGCGCGGCTGTGAGAAATCCGCAACTCATCAGCGACATAGCCGGCAAGTATGGAAGCCAGTTTGTGGTCGTAGCCATCGACGCCCGCAGTGGCGACGACGGCCTGTGGCACGTCACCACCCACGGAGGCTCCCGCCTCACCGACCGAGAGCTCTTCCAGTGGGCCCGCGAGGCCCAGGAGCGCGGAGCCGGAGAGATACTGTTCACCTCCATGGATCACGACGGCACCCGCTCGGGCTACCCCTGCGACCTCTACCGCCGTCTCACATCCTCGCTCTCCATCCCCGTGATAGCCTCGGGAGGCGCGGGAAGTCCCGCCGACATAGCCGACGTGCTCACCCTCGGAGGAGCCGACGCCGCCCTTGCCGCCAGCATCTTCCACTACGGCGAAATCACCATCCACGACCTCAAAACCCTCCTCGCGACACGGGATATTCCTGTGAGGGTTTCAGTATAGAGTATTTTCAGTATAGAGGTTAAAGTATAGAGTATAGCGATTAGCTCTCATGCCACCAACCGGCCCTCTCTATACTCTATACTTTAACCTCTATACTGAAACCCGCCCCTCTATACTCTATACTTTAACCTCTATACTCAAAAAAACTCTATACTCTATACTCTATACTTAAAAGAACTATGACTTTTTCCGACTTCAATCTCGATAAATGCTCCGACGGGCTTCTTCCCGTCATCATCCAGGACGCCACCACCCTGCGTGTCCTCATGCTCGGCTACATGAACCGCGAAGCCTTCGACAAAACCGTCGCACTCGGCCTCGTCACCTTCTACTCCCGCACCCGCCAGACCCTCTGGACCAAAGGCGAGACCTCGGGCAACCATCTGCGTGTCGTGGACATGTACTCCGACTGCGACATGGACACCCTACTGATCAAAGCCATCCCCACCGGTCCCACATGCCACCGGGGCACCACAGCATGCTTCGACACCCCCGCCGAGGACGGATTCATACGTAGCCTCGCCTCACTCATCTCGCGCCGTCACGCCGAGATGCCCGAGGACTCCTACACCACACGCCTCTTCATCAAAGGGGTAAAAAAAATCGCCCAGAAAGTAGGCGAAGAATCCATCGAAGCCGGCATCGAAGCCGTCGACGGCAACCGCGACCGCTTTATCTACGAAGCCTCCGACCTCATGTACCACTACCTCGTCCTCCTCGAGCAGATGTCCGTCCCCCTCTCCACCATCGAACGCGAACTCCTCAACCGCCACTCCTGATCGAGAGGATCTAACAAAAACCGTATAACCACCCGAAAGCCGGGCCATACCCATCACAAGGTACTTGGCCCGGCTCTCTTTATATTTTAAGTAAGTCTTAAAAATTAAACGCTATATGTAAGTCCTAAAGAACTTCGATTTATATGAGCATTCTTTTTACGACTTATTTACCGCATATACTCAAGCAGCCAATAGCAGGAATATCATATAATTGTCAATATCCGTCCCGAGAATCCGGCGTATTTTCTCCAGCAGACGAGCCTTGCGTTTCTTCACCGTTATTTCCGACACATTCATCATCTCGGCGATTTCGGCAATCTTGAGTCCTTGTTCAAAACTCAGTCTGAAAAGCTCCCTGTAATCCTCGGGCAATGAATCCACCGCCGCATATATCACATCAAGAGCATCCTGATATATGACAGCCAGCGACACATCCTTTTCCACATCATCACTGATAAGAGTAATGTGAGCCATATAATCCTGATCACAATCAGCCTTGCGCATGAGATCTATCACCCTGTTGCGTATGCTCATGAACAGAGCGTTACGCCAATGTGCCATATCCTTATACTTGCTCCTGTGCATATAGCACTGGAATATGGCATCCTGCACACAATCCTTGGCCAGATATCCCAGCTGATCACCCGTGAGTTTACGGGCATATCGCAACAAAGCCGGAAACACATAGGTGTACAGCGGCTTGATATCACCCTTCACAAATGAGGCAAATATATCGTCATAATCTGGCATATGAAGGCCGGAATTCTTTAAAGGTTACAACACAAAAGTATATTTTTTAATCGATTTAACCAAACTGATGTAAATATTTTTGAAAAAACATATACCACTTGTCATTTCATCCGTAATAAAGGGTAAACAACAGATATCTGACCATAACGATGCCACAAAAAAACATATCATATAGCCCACTTTTTCTGAAACGCTTGCTCGGAATCCTTACTCCCGAGGAAGAAAATCGGCTCGAAGCCTGGATACAGGCCGACAAGCGCAACCGGCTATTGTCCGATATGATACTCGACCAAGCGGAGCTGACTCGCGAATACCGACAGCAATCACTTGTTGACACCGAGGCCTCCTATATGGAGATGAAAGCCCGCATCATGATGGCCGAAGCTCCACGCCGACGCAGGAAACACATCATCTCGGCCGCGGCCGCTATCGCATCTCTGGTCATTGCAGGGGCCATGTGGTTCTATATCTCTTCGGTTAATCTTGATGCTCCCTACGTTGCTCAGGCGACAATGCACATCTGCAACAGTGCCCGCCAACCGGTCATAAAGCCGGGAGTGACAAAAGCGCTCCTGTACAATTCCTCAGGAAAAAGCATCGCGCTCAATGCCAGCCCATCGGTAATCTCAAGCAGTGAAATTATCTCTAAACACACTCTTGATTCACCGCTCGTCCCCCAGGAACTATGTCTCGAGGTTCCACGCGGAGGAGAATTCAAAATCGTCCTTGAAGATTCCACCATTGTGTGGCTCAATTCCGAATCCACGTTGCGGTATCCCGAGACTTTCGGCCCATCCGAACGTCGGGTGGAAGTATCGGGCGAAGCCTACTTCGCCGTTCATAAGGACCCCGACCGTCCATTCTACGTCGAGACACGCGGCCAGCAGATACGAGTCTACGGCACCACTTTCAACATAAGGGACTACCCCGATGAAGAATCTACGTTCACAACTCTCGAATCAGGTTCAATATCACTCCGTCAGAACCACTCAGCCCCCTCGGGCGAGATATTTCTTGCCAAAGGTCACCAGGCTATCCTCAACCATCCCACCGAGGACCTGACAATGACCGTCGTGGATCCCGAGACTGTCTCATCGTGGCGCAACGGACTGTTTGTATTCGAGGATCAGCCACTCGAACGCATCATGCGCGATCTGAGCCGATGGTATGACTTCCGATATGAATTCGCCAATCCCGAATTGGCCCAACAGATATTCATGGGAAGTATCCCACGATACTCCGATTTCCATACAGCTATCCAGATTCTCGAAAATTGCGGCAATATACACTTCTCCATTTCTTCACAGAATATAATACTTATCCATTAACACCCGAACCTTTACTTCATGAAAAGACGTCTTCTTTGGTTATTGCTGATCACTTTATGCTTTGGCATTTCAGTTTCAGCCCAGAACTACAGTGCGACATTCGACAATACGTCGCCCGAAACATCAATCAAAATTCTCAAAAAAGTTACCGGTTATAATTTCGTATACCGGAAAAATCTCCTCAAGGACAACAAAGCCACCGTCACAGGCTCCTACCATGACATCTCTCTCGACCAGTTGCTCGAGTCCACCGTAGCAGCCCAACTCGGCCTTGCCTACAAGGTTGTGGACAAGACCGTATCTCTCTCCATCGCCGACCGGTCATCAGGCATCATTACAGGCAACGTCTCAGGATCGGTGGTTGACTCCGAGGGCGAACCGCTTGCCGGAGCCACAGTCATGATCAAGGGAACCCGGCATGGAGTCAGTGCCGATATTGACGGACACTTTTCCATCATGGTCAACCAATCCAATCCGGAGCTTGAAGTGACCTATGTGGGAATGCACCCGCGCACTATCCCCATCACGGCCGACGACATCCGCCACCCTCTGACTGTAAAAATGACCACCAACGCATCCACTATGGAGGAAGTGGTCGTGACCGGATATCAGAATCTCAAGCGTGAGAACGCAACCGGAGCTTACACCATCATCTCGGCCGAAGCTCTCGAAAAGCGTCACACCACCAATCTCGTCAACAATCTGGAGGGCAACATCCCCGGCGTGGTGAAATCCAAGGAAACCCAATACAAGAAAGGCGAGGATCTGCTCACCATACGTGGACAAGGCACCTTCGAGGCTCGCACAGCACCCCTCGTTGTGGTCGACGGACTCCCCATCGAGGGTGGCATGAACACCGTAAACCCCTACGAGGTTGAATCCATCACCGTACTTAAGGACGCATCAGCAGCCGCTATCTACGGTGCCCGCGCGTCCAACGGTATCATCGTCATCACCACCAAGTCGGCCAAGAAAGAGAAGCTTTCAATCGACTTCAACGCCGACCTCACTATCACCGATAAACTCAACTACAACAAGGGAGGCCTTGCCACAGCCGCTCAGACCATCGAGCTGGAAAGACTCAACTGGAATGCTATGAGAGCCGATGATGACCAGTCGACCTTCACTTCGCTGATTTCCGACTGGAACAAAGGCGGATTCTACGCTCAGGGCAAATCCCAGGTGAAACGCCTGTTCATCCGCAACTATCTCGGCGAGCTATCCGATGCCGAGATGAACTCCACCCTCGACCGCTGGAGCCGCAACGACTACCGTAGCGAGTGGCAGGACGCAGTGGAGCGCACCCGCGTCAACCAGCAATACAACCTCTCGCTCCGAACCCAGGGCAAAGTGGTCAACTCCAATATAGTGCTCAATTATTCCGAGGACAACATGGGCATACAGCGCGATTACACCCGCGCTCTCCAGTTCCGTTATCGCGGCGACATGAAAGTTGCCCGCTGGCTCGACCTCGACTTCTCGGTCAACGTGATAAGCCAACGGTCCAAGTCCAACCTGCGTGCCCAAGCCGGTGATTACAACTACTATGCGCCTTACATGTCCATGTACAACCCCGACGGTTCTCTCGCAGCCATGGAGGCTGACTGCATCCTCAGCAACCCCGCTCTCAGCAATCCCGACTATGAGCTCAAGGATCACTCCTACAATCTGCTTCAGGACATGGGGACAAGCATCAATAAGAACCGCTACACCAATATCCGCGCATATATCCATGCCAATTTCACTCTCCCGGTGGACGGATGGAAAGCCTCGGCACAATTCCAGTATGAGGACATATCGGAAAAAAGCGAGACACTCTACACCAAGGATTCCTACATGATGCGCTCGCTCTATAACCTCTATACAACAGTCGACAAGACCGAGGTATGGGTGGATGACCCTAACTGGGACTTCGACAGCTGGGACGGTGATTTCGACCACATTTATAAGAAACCCGTGATGATGGATGCGACAATCCACCATATACCCGATGGCGGACAATTGTCCACGACTCACAATTCTGGCAACTATTACACATTCCGCGCTCAGACCGATTACAACCACACATTCTTTGACAAGCATGAGGTATCGGCTCTCGCCGGATTTGAATTCCGCCAGATGCACTCACGCTCAAGCAACGACATTCGACTCGGCTATGATCCCCTCACCATGACCAACCAGCTGCCTCAGGTCGACTGGGCATTCATCAACGGTTGGGGTAAGGAAAGTATCCTCGGCCCCGGCTACTCAGCCTATGGCCTTTATGGTGGATTCTCCGACTACAATACACTTCACCGTTACTACTCCTACTATTTCACGGCCAACTATGTCTACGACCGTCGTTACAGCATCTTCGGTAGCTACCGTGTCGATAAGACCGACCTCTTCGGTTCCGATCCCAAGTTCCGCGGACGTCCCCTTTGGTCAATAGGTGCAAGCTGGAATCTCCACAACGAGAGCTTCATGCAACCGCTCACCTGGCTCGATGCCGCCAAATTGAGATTTTCCTACGGTCTCACCGGTAATATCGACTCCGACGCCACCTCCTATCTCACCGCCTCGATAAAGAGCAATGGCCTCAACGGTAAGTGGCAGGGCACAATCGACACTCCTCCCAACGACCAGTTGCGCTGGGAAAAGACCTCAACATGGAATGCCGGTCTCGATTTCTCATTCCTCGGCTACCGTATCAACGGATCGCTCGACTTCTACCGCAAGAATGGTAGCGAGCTGCTCACCGAGGTTGCCCTCGACTGCACCACAGGTGTGCCCGGAGCCAAACAGAAACTCAACGCCGGTTGCATGGTCAACCACGGTGTCGAACTGCAGCTTCAGGGTCGCATCCTCACACCCAAAACACGCCGTGATGTAGGAGTGAGCATATCGGCCAACTTCGCTTACAACAAGAACAAAGTCACCAAGGTATATATCCATCCTTCGACCGGAGCTGAATTCCGCCAACTCGAACTTAAAGAGGGCTACCCCCTAAATTCGTTGATCTCGATCGACTATGCCGGTCTTGTAAAAGAGGGTAAAATGATCTATGGCACATGGCGCGACCACAACGGCGAGGTACACAACACCTCGACCAGCTCAGCTGAATTTGCCATCGAGGACTGCATTTTCTCCGGCACCACCACTCCCAAATGGACCGGTGGTTTCACCCCCGAAGTGACCTGGAACGGATTCACACTCTCAGGCATGTTCTCGTTCTACGGTGGCCATGTGAGACGCGTGAGCCCCGTGATATGGAACACCATGTACGGCTATGATGGCCAATGCCCGGCATCGGCTCTCGACTACTGGAACGGAGTGGAAGGTGCCATCCCTAATGGCTACCAGACCAAATATCTCAAGAACGGCACCATCGGAGCCTCCGACTTCCGCAACGTGGAGAAAGCCAACTACATGAAGTTCCGCACTCTCGTTCTCACTTACAACTTCGACCGCAAACTCGTGCGCCACATCGGCCTCAATGACCTGCGCCTGCGTCTGCAGATGGACAACGTACACACCTGGGTAGCCAACAGCGCCGGATGGGATCCCGAAGGCACCACTCTTCTGAACGGCACGCCCATGAGCCAGCCACGCAGCTACACCATGAGTCTCTATGTAAACCTCTAACCCTCTCACTTTCTTGACAACAATGAAAAAGATATATACACTGATACTCGCTGTCATGGCAATAATCATGCCGGCATGCGATGACCAGCTCGACATTGTGCCCAACGGCAAGACCACATTCACCAACGTTGACGAACTCGAGTCGCTCCTCAACCAGCAGTGGAGAATATATGACTGGAATCTCGATTTCAATTACCTGTGCAACCAGGCGGTACCCGACAATATCGAGGAGGTCTATAATGTGACCACCAGTCTTGAACATGCCTGGATATTCGGCGATGAATCCGTTGACCGTGCCGACCTCACTGAAGAGGATCTCAGATACAAGGAAATCTACGAACACATATATTACATGAATGTCGTGATCTCCAAAATGGCCGATATGGAGGGGGACCAATCCAAAAAGCCCCGGCTCGTGGCCGAGGCCCGCATCCTGCGCGCATGGTTCCATTTCCTTCTGGTCAATTTCTATGCCCAGCAGTATTCTCCCGAGACTGCCGGTCAGCTCGGAGGTATAGCCTATGTTGACAACACCGACTCGGGAGAGCAGAAAACCAAACTGACCGTCGCTCAGGTGTATGATCGCATCCTTGAGGATTGCTCCGACGATGTGATAGCATGCCTGAAATCGGTCCCCACCAACGACCCCTGCCGTTTCGAGGCCGACTTTGGTTATGGTGTACGCGCCCGTGTGCTCTTCCAGATGAAACGATATGAGGAAGCGATCACTTACGCCCGCAAGGCTATCGCCATCAACGGCTCCATCAACAGCCGCAGCTCCATCCCCTCGACCGGCACATGGGACAAGCCGTTTGATGACCCCGATGTGTACCTGTTCATCAACTCCAACAGCCTCGTCAACGGAGGCACCATCGGCCTGACGGTATTCTCACCCGAGCTGATGTCTCTCTTTGAGGAAGGTGACTATATGAGATATTACACCGACGAGGATGACTGGTACCTTGAAGATATGCTCGGCACCGGAATCCCGGGAGCGGCAACCTACCATGGTTCCTCCTACCGCCTGAACTCCTACGGCATTGATGCCGAACAGATGTACTATGTAGTAGCGGAGAGCCTTATTCTCACCGGCCATATCGACGATGGCCTTGAAATGATCGATCGCGTGCGTGTCAACCGCATCCACCCCGACTTCTACAAGCCATTCAAAGGCTCCGTGACGACCGAAAAGGACGCGATGGCACTCCTCCGCAAAGCCAAGCGCGTCGAGTTCCTCCTCAACTACGAGCACTTCTTTGACTGCAAGCGCCTCAACTCCATGCCCGATTACGCCGCTCCCGTGGTGCATGACTGTGGCGAATATGGAACAAGATCCATCAATCCCGGCTCCCCGTTGTGGGTATATCCGTTCCCCATCAATGCCGTGATTTATAATTCATCGCTCACACAAAACTATTAACCAATATGAAAAAGATTTTTCTTCTTGCACTTCTTGTCCTCTCCCTCTCATTCCGGGCCGATGCCCAGACCGAATTCCGCCACATCTCCTTTGATGAGGCTAAGACCGCGGCCAAGGCCGAGGGAAAATTCATATTCATCGACTTCTTCACCACATGGTGCGGACCCTGCAAGCGCCTTGCATCCAATGTATTCCCCACCAAGCAGGTAGGTGACTATCTCAACGGTAAGTATGTATGCCTCAAGATCGATGCCGAAAAAGGCGAGGGCGTGGAACTTGCCAAGAAATATGGCGTGGCCGCCTATCCCACTCTTGCTGTGATCAATGCCGATGGCGAGCTCCTCGGCTCGTTTGCCGGACTCAAGGAGGGTGACGAGTTCATCGCCGCCGTGGAGATGTGCAACAATCCCGAGCTGAAACCCGAGCGCGTGAAAGCCCGCTACGAGGCCGGCGAGCGCAACACACCCCTCGTTGTAGCCTATGCCACCCTTTTGGCTGACAACAACCGCGATTATAAGGCCGGGCTGAATCAGGCTAAAACCATTCTCGATGAGTATTTCAATACCCTCTCCGACAAGGATCGCCTTGCTAAAGAGAATAACGGACTGTTCACGACTTTTGCCTATGATTACAACAATCCGCGTATGCGCTTCCTGATCGACCGTCGCGCCGAATTCGTATCTGACAATGGCTCTCAACTTGACGAGACTATAAAAGGGGCATTTGACAATGAGGTCAACCGATATTTCTCCTCCAATCTCCTCCGTGACAATGAGGAAAACATGAAAGCCTACAACCTCTTCAAGCAGGAAGCAGCGAAACTCGGATTTGTGGGAGAATTTGGCCGGAAACTGGAATTTGCCGAAAAACGTGCATCATCCGATGATGCCACTTTCCTCGACTTCTGCAACAAAAATTTCATGAGCCTTGCCGAGGATGAGCAGGCCACTTTCGCTTATTCGCTATCCAATATCTTCCCAACCGAAACTCCCGAGCAGAAAAAGGCCCTCTCCTCATTCCTGCGCAATCATATAGCTTCACTCAAGCCAAATGCGCTGTATATTGTCGCATCAGCCATCATGTCGCTTGAAAGCACTCCCCATTGATATTGAAAACTCATGCACATAGACTATAGATTGGTACATTTAGAACTACACTAATTTCATTACATTGAAAACACCATCTTAACCTGACTTCATTGGTCATAACACAGTGACAGTAGCTTAACATTGGCCCGGGCATCTCCGGGCCTTTTTATTCCCCCGTCACCCCACCCTCTCCGTGGCTTTCATGAGCAGGAATAGGACGATGAGGGCATCGGCATCCGATCCAAGATAGGCGCGCAGCAATTCCAGCATGCGTGCCTTTCGTTTTTTCACGGTGATCTCGGCCACATCGAGCAGGCGGGCTATCTCCTGGTTCTTGAGTCCCTCCTCGAAATTCAAGCGGAATATCTCCCTATACTGCTCGGGCAGACGGCCTATGGCTTCAAAGAGTGTATCCAGCGCTTCCTGCCTCATAAGCGAATAGGAGTGGTCAGGCTCCACAACGTCACCATCGCCACAGCTATCGTTCACCGCCGACGCATAATTATCAGCCACCCCCTTGTGGCGGAGCAGATTTGACACCCGTCGTCTCACACACTGCATCAGGTACCAACGCCAATGCACGGCATCCTCTATCTCATCCCTGTGCTCGTAGGTGGACAACACCGCGTCCTGCACACAATCCTCCGACATGAAAGCGAGCGACGGCCCGAGCATACGCGACGCAAAAGTCAGCAATCCGGGGTACATCGCCTTATAAAAAGGTATCATCCGGCCTGACTTAAAACTATTGTATAGCGACTCGTAATCTATCATGACGCACGTAGGGTTACGGCAAAGATACGGAGTTTTGTAATAATTTACAAAATCGGCGTGTTTTTATGAATCCTGCAAATTTTTACTTCATTTTTCACATTTTTTGAAAAAATATTCAAAAAAGTGATATACTTTCTTTCACCATGCGTGTAATCTTGGATATAGACACCAATCTTATCCATGTATTACGACCAACGCATCACACGCCTGATCTACCGTGATCTCATCGGCACCATCACCCCTGCCGAGCGCGATATATTGGCCCAATGGCTCAACGAGTCCGACGACCACCGACGGTTCTACGACAGCATCACTAACCCCGACATGCTTCGCGAGGAGATGCTGACACGGAGCGTGGTCGACTATCAGCGTCCGGCCCGCGACATGCTCCGCCTCATCGCCTCGCGCCGTCGCGCCCGCGCAGCCCGGCTCGCAATGCGCGCCGCCGCAATCCTGGCCATAGTGATAGCCGCCGGAGCCGCCTGGCACTTCTCCACCACCACGTCACTCACCACCGTGACCACCGACGGCTCCCCCGTCGTGGCCGGAACACACCCGTCCATCACCATCGACGATATCGTGGCGGGAAAATCACGCGCCATCATGTCGGACTCCAACGGCAAGACCATCACCCTCTCGGCCGAGGAATCGGGCACGGAGACAGCCATCGCATTTGCCACCCCCACCGTGAGCGAGCCACGCGAACTGTGCCTCGAAGTGCCGCGCGGTGGCGAGTTCAAGGTCATCCTCGAGGACTCCACCGAGGTGTGGCTCAACTCCGAGTCCACCATCCGCTATCCCGAGACCTTCAGCGCCGGCGAGCGACGTGTGGCCGTAACCGGCGAGGCATATTTCCACGTCAGCAAGGATGCCGACCGACCATTCTACGTCGAGACCGACCGCCAGGTGATACGCGTCTACGGCACCACTTTCAATATCCGAGCCTACCCCGATGAGGGGGCCACATTCACCACCCTCGAATCAGGCTCAATATCCCTGCGGCAGAACACCTCTCTATCGGGCGAAGTGTTCCTCGCCACCGGCCATCAGGCCATCCTCGACCATAAGGCCGATGAGCTCAAGATGGCTGTGGTCGACCCCGAGGCCGTAACCTCGTGGCGTCACGGACGGTTCGTGTTTGACGACCAACCCCTCGAACGCATCATGAAGGACCTGAGCCGATGGTATGACTTCCGCTACGAATTTGCCGACGACTCCCTGCGCACCCGCGTGTTCATGGGAAGCATCCACCGCTACGCCGACTTCCGCACAGCCATACAGATCCTTGAGAACTGCGGAGGCATACGCTTCTCGGTCACCCCCGACAACACCATCCTCATCTCCCCCGTCTGAACGGATAATCATCACAGTATTCTAATTAACCATCACATTTCAATTTAACCATCACATTTCAATCATTATTCAATCACATTTCTGCCTATGAAACCAAGACTCCTATGGTTGCTTGCGTTGGTGATATGTGTCCACATCTCAGCATTGGCCCAGAGCCAGTACAGTGCCACATTCCGCAACGCATCGGCCGAAGAAGCGATCCAGATCCTGAAGAAAAGTACAGGATACGACTTCGTTTACCAGAAAGACCTCCTGAAAGGCAACGGGTCCACCGTCAACGGCATCTTCAACAATGCCTCGCTTGACGATCTGCTCTCGGCCACAGTCAACCAGCAGCTCGGCCTCAACTACAAGATTTTAGGCAACTCCGTGTCACTCTCGGCCGACGCATCGCCCTCAGGCCCCACCGCATCGGTCATCACGGGTACTGTCACGGGCGAGGACGGCGAACCGCTCCCCGGCGTCACCATCCTCCTGAAAAGCAACCCCAAACACGGCACCAGCACCGACATCGACGGCCGTTACTCATTCAGCATCCCCAGGGGCACCAAGAGCCCCGTGCTCGTCTACTCCTTCGTGGGCATGGAACCCAAGGAACTGGCCGTGCGCAAAAGCTCGACAATGAACGTAACCCTGCGCGAGAACCCCGAGACTCTCCACGACGTAGTGGTCACCGGTATATTCCGCCGCAATAAGGAGCTCGCCACCGGAGCCTCCACCACCATCTCGGCCAAGGAGCTGAAACAGGTGGGCAACCAGAACCTGCTCCAGAGCCTCCGCACTCTCGACCCCTCCATCAAGCTCGTCGACAATAACCTGGCCGGCTCCAACCCCAACGCCCTCCCCGAAGTGGAGTTGCGCGGAGCCAACGGCATCACCGACCTTGACGCCAACTATACCGGCAACCCCAACCAACCCCTCTTCATCCTCGACGGCTTCGAGACCACCCTCCAGCGCGTGATGGATATGGATCCCAACCGCGTGGCCTCCATCACCATCCTCAAGGACGCATCGGCGGCCGCCCTCTACGGCTCCCGCTCGGCCAACGGCGTTATCGTAATCGAGACCCTCGCCCCCGAGGGCGGACGCATCCGCGTCAACTATGCCGGCGACTATGCGGTAGTCACCCCCGACCTCAGCGACTACGACATGCTCAACGCCCGCGAGAAACTTCAGCTCCAGGTCGACGCCGGGCACTTCGACGCCACCGACAACACCAACTACAACACCCTCCAGGACTACTACCAGCGCCTGAAGCGCAACGTCGAGGAGGGAGTCAACACCGACTGGCTCGCCCAGCCCGTCCACACCGTCTTCGAGCACCGTCACAACCTGCGCCTCGAGGGTGGCGACAACACCGTGCGCTACAGCATCAACCTCACCGCCCGCAACGCTCCAGGTGTGATGAAAGGATCGGGCCGCACAGGTTATGAGGGTGGCATGTTCCTCTCCTACCGTGTCAAGGGACTGATATTCAAGAACGACCTACAGCTCACCTACAACGACGCCGACAATTCGCCCTACGGCAAATTCTCCACCTACACGGCCATGAACCCCTACCAGCGTCCCACCGATGCCGACGGAAAGCTCGTGAAACAGTTTGACAAGGACGCTCCCCGCTACTTCACCGGCTACAACAACAATCCCCTCTACGACGCCGGCCTCAACATCACCGACAGCGAGGACTACTTCAACTTTGTCAACAACTTCTCGCTCGAGTGGAACATCACCGACTTCCTCACCCTCATGGCCCGCGTGAGCATCACCAGGCAGACAGGCGAGACCAACTATTTCCTCCCTGCCCAGCACTCCAGCTTCGCCGAAATGGGTGATCCCGTCTCCGACCCCGAGGAATACATGCGCCGTGGCTCCTTCACCTGGGGCACAAGCAAGATGTTCAGCGTTCTCGGCGACATCAACCTCCGTTACGGCCAGTCGTTCGGCAAGCACAGCCTGTATGCCGTGATGGGCGTCAACATGTCACAGACCACCTCCGAGACCCGCACCATCCAGGCCGAGGGATTCCCAAGTCAGAACATGGTCGACATCAGCTTCGCGAAACAATACTACAAGGACAGCCGTCCCTCGTCCACCTACAACATCAACCGTCTTGCCGGTATCCTCCTCACCGCCAACTACGCCTACGACAGCAAATACCTCCTCGACGCCTCGCTGAAGTATGACGGCTCATCCCAGTTCGGATCCAACCAGCGTTACGCACCGGTATGGTCAGTGGGAGCCGGATGGAACATTCACAAGGAAAGCTTCCTCGAAGGGGGCGTGTTCAGTCAGCTCAAGCTCCGCGGCTCCTACGGCGTCACCGCCTCACAGAACTTCTCGCCCTACCAGGCCATATGCAAGTATCAGTACAACATAGCCCACCAGTATGCCGGCATCATCCCTGCCACAATGATGGGTCTCGGCAACAACGACCTGAAATGGCAACAGACCAAGGTGATCAACGGCGGTACCGACATCGGCCTCTTCAACGACCGTCTGAGCTTCACCTTCGACATCTATAAACGCCGCACCACCAACCTCCTCGCCTCGGTGACCGTAGCCCCCTCGCTCGGCTTCCCCTCCTACACCGAGAATATCGGTGAGACCGAGAACAACGGCTACGAGTTCTCGCTCCGCTACATGTTCCTCCGCGACGTATCGCGCCGCCTCTACTGGAGCGTCAACTTCTCGGGCAACCACAACTCCAACAAGATCACCAAGATCAGCAACGCCATGAAGAAGCGCAACGAGGACATCATCGACAAGGCCTACCGCGAGGGCACTACCACTCCGCTCCTGCTCTACGAGGAGGGCAACTCGGTGACCAGCATCTATGCCGTGAGGTCGCTTGGCATCGATCCGTCCAACGGACAGGAGATGTACCTCACCAAGAACGGTATCAAGACCTACACATGGAACTCGGCCGACCAGGTGTGCGTAGGCGACACCCGTCCCGACATGGAGGGTGTGTTCGGTACATCGCTCAACTGGGGCGATTTCAGCTTCAGCGCGAATTTCCGCTACAGCTTCGGCGGACAGGTGTATAACACCACCCTTGCCGACCGTGTGGAGAATGCCAACCTCTACCAGAACGTGGACCGCCGCGTCTACGACCAGCGCTGGAGAAAGCCCGGCGACGTCACCATGTTCAAGGACGTGAAGGACACCAGCCGCACCCGCCAGACCAGCCGTTTCGTACAGGACAACGACTATATCTCGTGCGAATCCATCAGCCTTGGCTACGACATCACCTCGCGCAAGGTGCTCGGGTTCATCGGAGCCGAGCGTCTCAGGGTCACCGGCTACCTCAACGACATCTTCCGCTGGTCCACCGTAAAGCAGGAGCGCGGTCTCGACTATCCCTTTGCCCGCCGCTACGCATTCTCCCTCAACGTATCATTCTAATCCACATCGACAGCAATGAAAAAGCTCAATATATACATCCTCTGCGCCATCGGGTTCCTTTCGCTCGTCACCACCACCTCATGCGAGGAATGGTTTGACGTGGACCCGCGCACCGAAATCAAGGAGGACGACCTTTTCAAGGATGAAAGCGGATATTTCGACGCTCTCGTCGGGGTCTACTCCATCATGGGACGCCAGGCCCTCTACGGCGACAACCTCACCATGGGCATCCCCGAAGCCATAGTCCAGAACTACTACCTGGCCACCACCGCCCATCCCCTCAACTATGCCAAGAGTTTCGATTACGAGAACACCAACCTCCGCCCCACCATCGACTCATTCTGGTCAGGCTTATACGAGGCCATCGTCAACGACAACAATGTGCTCGAGCACCTGGCCGGAGCCGACCGCCGAATGTTCTCCGACAATAACTATGAACTGATACGCGGCGAGGCTCTTGCACTGCGCGCCTATCTCCACTTCGACGCCCTCAGACTCTTCGGCCCCTCGTTCCGCATGGACCCCGACCGCAAGTGCATCCCCTACGTCACCGCCGTGTCGCGCAAGAACACCCCCTACAGCTCGGCCCGCGAAGTGGTAGAGCTGTGCATCAGGGATCTCAAGGAGGCCGAACAGCTTCTTGCCGACGATCCTGTGATAAATGTGGTGTCCAACGAGGATAACATCTACCGCATGAACCGCACCACCCGCATGAACCTTTTCGCCGTCCGCGCCCTCATGGCCCGCATCTACCACTATGCCGGCGACAAGGCCAACGCTCTCGCCTATGCTCGCATGATCATCGACAGCGACAGGTTCAACCTCATCTCCAATATGATGACCATGACCGCCGACCGCGTGATTTCAGCCGAACTGCTCTTCGCCCTCTTCGTTGACAACCTCTCCGACTGGGCCGACGATCATTTCAGCCACAGCAGTTACGGATACGACTATCAGCAGATGACATTCTATCTCGACGATTTCTTCGATGTCAACGCCGGACTCGGCAAGGATATACGCTACGAGGCCCAGTTTGACGTGGCCGACTACTACGGCAAGCTCAACAAATACCTCTCCAAGAACGGCGACAGCTACAATGCCCGCTACCGTGTGCCCATGTTGCGCCTCTCCGAGATGTTCTATATCGCGGCCGAATCCACTTCCGATCTCGACGAGGCCACCACATGGCTCAACCAGGTGCGCCGCGCACGCTCGCTCGAGGCCAAGTCGTTCTCAGGCTTCGACGATATCGAGACCTATCTCACTGCCGAGTACCGTCGCGAATTCTACGGCGAGGGACAACTGTTCTACCGCTACAAGTGGCTCGATGCCGACGTGATAGGCCCCGGCTATCTGGCACAGAATGTATCGGCACGTAAAGAGAAGGTATATATACTCCCGCTCCCCGATCAGGAACAGGAATTCGGCAACACCGCCCTGAACAACTAACCATCATCTCCAGCTCACAATGAAACATCTCATATACACACTCCTCACCGCGACATGCGCCATCAGCGCGCTCAACAGTTGCTCCACCGACGAGATCGACACCTTCTCGGGTGGCGCACAGGTATATTTCGAGCGTGTGGCCGGATCAGGCACCGCCGACAGCCTCACCTATTCATTTGCAGTACAGCCGGCCGGACTCACCCGCGACATCGTGGAAATCCCCATTGTGGTCACCGGCCAGGCCGTGGACTATGACCGCAAGGTCAATGTGGAGGTCGATCCCACCCTCACCACCGCCACCGAAGGCCGGGAGTATTCGCTCCAGCCCGTGGTGATACCCGCCGGAGCGTTCCGCACCACGCTCAACGTGGAGATCAACCGCACCCCCTCGATAGCCGAGAAGGAAATGTACATCACATTCCGCATCCTCCCCTCCGAGGGACTCGAGATCGACGTGAATCCCACCTGGATCGACTATAAGCTCAAGATCAACGACATCCTCACCCGTCCGGCCCGCTGGGTGTACGAGTGCCAGCCCTATTTCGGAGTCTACAGCCAGGTGAAGTACCGCTTCATTATCGACACCTTAGGCATATGGGACTTCCCCGACAGCGGTGAGAATGCCATCCCCAGGGCCCAGATGTACTTCTATCAGGACAAGATGAAATCGGCTCTGGCAAAGTGGACCCAGGAGAACGGTCCCATGCGCGACGAGAACGGCAACGTGATAAGTTTCTAACCCTATACTAAGGAATTAATGAAAACATCATATATCAAATATATAGGCATGCCGCTTCTGGGCCTCCTCATGCTCGGGGCATGCACCGAGGACAACGGCAACTACACCTATAACGATCTCGGCAAAGTGACTCTCGAGATCACCCCCGACACCATAGTGATGTATGGCGAGGATCTCACCATGAAGCCCAGGAAAGATCTATACGAAGGTACCTCCGAGGCCGAGTATGACTGGTCATGGGAGATTGCCCCCATAGCCAACGGCGTGGTTCCCGAATACCGCGAGATAGCCTCCACCAAGGAGATGAACATCCCCAATTTCCAGGAGGAGATCGGTGCCTACAATCTCCGCCTCAGCGCCATCCACCGCGCCACCGGAGTGCGCACCATGGCTTACTGCAACTTCAAGGTCGACAACGGCCTGTCGCGCATATTCCTCATGCTCACCCGTCAGGCCGGCGGTGACTACGACCTCGAGGCCGTCACCTATCCCGGAGGAGTATCGCGCTTCCACCAGTACTCCTACATGAACGGCGGAGCCACCATCTCCGATGCCCGCAAGCTGGTGTACATCAACAGCTTCCACCGCCAGGACGAGCGCCTCTACATACTCGGCTCTCAGAAAGGCCAGACCATAAGCCCCGTCGACCTTGTGTATCAAGGCACCACCGACGATATATTCTTCGAGCCGGCCTCGTCCTACAGCATCTCGCATATCCTCATGGACCGTGAGGGGCGCAACGAATTCGTGGTGAGCGACGGTGGCATACATTTTGTCGACAATATCGAGACCCCGGTCAAGGCCAGGGTGCGTTGCCGCCTCCAGGACGGCACCGACTACAACATCACCGGCGTTGGCGAGATTCTCCATGCTGGCGGTCGCGCAAGCTATGCCTTCTATGATGAACTCAACGGCCGACTGCTCGAATGGAACGACGGCTACGGTGCCAAGTATATCCAGCCCCTCACCGTCACCTCGAGTGTGATCAACAGCGCCTTCGATCCCCAAGCCATCGACAAGAAACTGTTCGCCTCGATCACAGGCCACGAGTCGCGCCTGTGGATGCTGTTCGAGGACAAGGACAACGCCCTGTGGCTCTACCCCTTCAAGGACGGTGGTACTGCCTACTACAACGTGCGCGTCACCCCCGCCGCTCCCCCGGTGAAACTCGACGCCACCACCGCGACTGCTTTCCGCAACGCCACGGCATTCTGCCCCGTGAGGACGCTCACCAATAAGTTCTACTACGCGGTCGACAATACCATCTGGATCTACAATGCCGACACGGGCCGCACCGAGGACACCCCTCTCTACACCTCGCCCGACCCCGACATGCGCTTCTCCAAGATCCTCTACCGCGAACGTGCCACCCAAGAGGTGACTTTTGCCGGCAACAGCCACGGCCAAGGCACATTCTTCCGTGTAAGCGTGGACAATTTCGGCATCCAGGCCGAGCCTACCGACGAGGATCCCGAACCCGTGAAAATCTACGACGGCTTCGGCGAGATCATCGATTTCGTATTCAAATACAAGGCATATTAACCCTATTATCCTATAATTACCTACTGTAACTCTCAATGAAACGGATATTTTCAATCATCCTTTTCGCCTGTCTGCTCCTGTCTCCGGCCTATGCCGGAGAGGAGGGCGGGATCAAATTCCGCGAGGGCAATTGGAGCTCGATGCTCAAGCAAGCGTCAAAAAGCAACAAACTCATATTCCTCGACTGCTACACCTCATGGTGCGGGCCCTGTAAGATGCTCGCCAAGCACGTGTTCACCGTCGACTCCGTGGCCGATTTCTTCAACCGCAATTTCATATGCGTGAAGATGGATATGGAAAAGGGCGAAGGCCCCGAGCTGGCCAAGAAGTACAACATCGCCGCCTACCCCACCCTCCTGTTCATCAACGGCAACGGCGAGCAGGTGCACACCGTGGTGGGCTATCAGAAGCCCGGCAAACTGCTTGCCGAGGGGCGCATTGCCAGCGACGGATCCGAGACCCTTTCGGCTCTGCAGAAACGTTATGATTCCGGCGAGCGCGACGAGGCTTTCGTGAGGAAATACATTGCCAAACTCAGCCAGTCGAGCCAATCCAAGCTCCAGGAAAAAGTGGCCACCGAGTTTCTCAACACTTTCTCCGACTCCCAGTTCTATTCGCGCGACTGCTGGGAAATATTCTACCGCAACTTCAGCGATCCCATGTCGCCCGTGGTGCAGAAAGTGTTCGCCAACCGCAAACGCTTCTATGAGATCGCCCCGCGCGATTCGGTCGACCTGTTTCTCAACTACACCTTCCGCGTCGGCCTCGGCCGTTACACCTGGAGCAAAACCAAGTCACCCAACTTCAACGAGAAGGCCTATGACGATTATCTGAAATATCTCCGCGGTATCCGCAATTGGGAAAAGAAACCCGGCTACATAGCCACACTCCTTACTTCGCGCCACTGGATCGACGGTGACTACCGCGCCATGATCGACGAGATGCACCGCGCTCTCGGCTACGGTATCTTCAACGACGAGGATCAGCTCAGCTATGTACAGGGACACATTATCCAGCTGTGCACCACCTCCGACCAGCCCCTGTTGGCCGAAGCCTACGACTGGATGCAACAGCTCGCCGACGAGGCACCAATGGGCTACTACAAATCGGAATACATGAAACTCCAGGCCCGCATCCTCACCGCCCAAGGCCGTCCCGATGAAGCCCGCGACCTCGAGGACAAAGCCCGCACCGTAAGAATGTCCATGTAATCCCCCAAGCAGTCATTATCCCCTAAAAAATCTCCCGAACGTAACAAGATAAAATTCGGATAGTGATAAAAAATTCGGGCTGTGGCTTGATAATTAAGCCACAGCCCGTTATTTATTTTCCGGCCAATCACGCCGGCCTCCGGGGCATAAACCTATAAACTCATAAACCTATAAACTTATAAACCTATAAACTTATAAACTCATAACCCCATAACCTTCAGCGTAGCTGAATCACTCAGCTGAGAGGGCCGAGGGGGCGGTGTAGTTGCGGGCGGCGAGCTCGGTGTTGAGCATATAGAGGCCCATGCCATTGTCGCCGATCATGCGGAGCTTGTCGATGAGAGTGCGGCAATTGTCCTCCTCCTCGACCTGCTCGTTTACAAACCATGTGAGTCTGTCGCGGGTAGCGTAATCCTGCTCCTCGAGAGCCATGGTATAGAGATTGTTGATCAGGGCGGTCACCTTCTTCTCATGCTCCAGAGTGTTCACGAAAGCAGCCATAGGCGACTCCCACTCGGTGGGCACAGCCTCGATAGCCTTGAGAAGCACACGGCCTCCGCGCTGGTTGATATAATTCATGAAGATAGTGGCGTGAGCCTGCTCCTCCTGAAACTGTATCTTGAACCAATTGGCAAATCCGGCCAGGCCCTCGGCCTCAAAATACTGGGCCATTGACAGATACAGATATGCGCTATACATCTCGGCATTGATCTGCTCGTTGATAGCATCTTGGATTTTAGGATTCATCATAACTTGTTGTGTTTGATTTTATGTTAATGTATTTGCATGCAAATATACAACAATTATTTCAACAACTGATACGCATATTTTACCCCCAGAATAAAATATTTTAAATTTATAGCTCAACCGCCTCACTTTGACGGTTGTATTTCTTCACTGAATTGCCTCCGTGAAACCGATACACTATCGATATCTGGCACATATTACTCTTTCTCGACTGGTTGTTAGCCCAGTACCGAACATTGTAGGAGCCGGATGTTACACCTCCATGCATCCTCCCGTTAGAAAAATAGGCAGGAATGTACCACATGCCGAGAAGCTGTAGCCTTTGATTCATGAAAGTCTTGGACACGGCTACGGCGTTCCCTTCGTCTGTACACCACATATCAGTCTGAGGAGACATAAAATTATAGGATTCCATATTTCCGCTCAGATAGAACTGCAGACTCCCTTGCATAATCTGATACAGGACGTACCACGAATATTCAGGGAGGATCCTTGAAGATTTGCTGAACTGAAACTTGGCCCGATGTCCTTTGGCGGTACCGGTCAATGAAATCTGCCAATTCGAGCCAAACGTCTTGCTATATGTCACACTAAGGCGCCATAAGGAATTGTCGCCGTTGACAAATCCACTCTGTGTATAATAAGTGTCCACACCTGATGGAATTTCACCTTTATTTGTGGAATAATAACCGAACACAGTGTTTGACGATCGCTTGATTTGCCCCTCGATAGTAAAGGAGTTGAAAAGTGTCGTAGAAAGAGAAATTTCGTGATTCAACGACGTCCTCAGATTGGGATTACCTGTCGTATACATCAACGAGTCAGTGAACTGGCCATAATCCTGAAGCGCTGAAAGCGGAGGATATGACGTTGACAACGAATAATTAAACCGTAAATATACTTTATCGGATGGGGCCCACACCATCATGACTCCCAATTTTGGTGTCACATGGGTATCAGACTCCGTATCATAGGTATTCTTGAAAATAGAGAAACCGGCATTAGCTGACACTGAAAATTTCTTGTTCCCCTGATATTGGACAGAGGTGTTGAACGTATTGCGAAAATCTCGACTTTCTGACAGCAGGTCCCCCGAGCCCAACCTGTTTTCCCTGAAATTAGAGAATATAAAATTGTCCGATAATGAGAAAAACCATTTGTTATTGTTTGAATGACGGCTTGCCGAGATACCACCCGCCATATACCTTGACAGCACTTTTCGATCATCGGCAAGTTCATAGCCCGAGCTTCTTATAACCTGCCTGCATTTATCATATCCTATATTGTTATAGGTCGAATTGGCGTTTAAGCTCCATCCTCGTAAGCGACCCCGGTACCATAATCCGGCAAGAATATCAGTGCGATTGCCATCATGCATATTTTGAACTTCGTGCAAAATATTGTTGACACCTGTATTGGTGAATGTACGGCTGATCCTATATTCATAGTTTTCGCGATTGGAAGATGGCTTCACAGATAATTTTGCGGAGATCGAATGGTTCTTGTTTATGTCGTAATCCAAAGCGACATCCGCAAAGAAACGACTTGCACGGATATTCTTGTTAGGATATTTATATGGAGTCTCCAATGTGGTCTCAACAAGATCATTCATTGGATATTCCTTCGTGAAATAATCACTTAACCCATTTTGTCCGAATGTATAACCCGTGCTAAGATCAATGTTTAGCCTTTCACGGGTGTAGGTGAACTGTCCGGCGGAACGGGAGGTGCGAAGAAATTTGCCCTTACCATTCCTGCCATTCGGTGACATAACGGCCTCCGTCAGCACAACACCTTCATAACCCATGTATAACGGTTTCGTTCGCAAATCAATGACAGCGTCGTACCCCTCATACATCCCGGTCGGGAGGTTGGTGATTTCTACTTTATCAAATCTTTCCTGGCGGAGACGCTTTATATAATCCTCACCTTTCTCAACACCATCCACCAAAACAAGAATATTCTTGGACCCGCGATATATGATGTCAGTCGACAATGGGTTATAGAACACTCCTGGGACTTTCCCTAACAACTCCCCGGTGTTGCGTGTGCCCTCCCGCATATCCTTAGTAAAAGTTATGATATCCTTGTTTCCCTCTCTCTTCCTGAGATCAGCCGATATTATAAGTTCATCCAAATGTATAGGATTCACTGTATCAGCGGGAATATCGTTATAAGTCAAAGGATATGTTGTTCTTACTGAATCATCGGCGCATCGGAAAGTATTGCCGACGGATTGCAGAGAGTTGGCAATACAGATGGTACAAAGAATTATTACTCGGAGCAAACGCTCCGTATGTGTCTGATTATTGTGTTCTTTCATACTTTCACGATAGTGCGCCGGACACGCATTTTTTATGCCTCGGCACAAAGTTATGCAAAAATATACAGCCGCAATAGCAAATCGTTAAAATTTTACTCTAAACACCCACAAATAGCTAATAAATCACAATAATTAAACATCATCAAGCTACAATTCGACAGCTCCACCTAATCCAAGTACTGTGAGTGCTTAGGAGTTTCATAGGGGATTGCGCAGTGTTGTCACCTGCTCGCGTCTGCTGGTTCTTACTTCTACTCCCGTCAGGGGGCGATTTGTTAATTTTAAATTTCTGATTATTTGGCGCTAATAGATATTATTCATATCTTTGCAAAAAAATGTTATAAACCGCCTGACGAATTGACTTTGTAAGCATAATATGTCATGACATACTGGATAATAAATACACTGATCGTCTTCGCCCTCTGCGTGCTTCTTGCCGGCGTACTCATTCCGCAGATTCTGCTCATCGCCTATCGCCGCAACCTCTTTGACGAGGTGGACGAACGAAAAATCCACAAAGGCCTCATCCCGCGCCTTGGTGGCATAGCCTTCATGCCCGTGATGCTCCTCTCGATAGTGTTTGTGATCGGAGGCAACATCATGTATGGCACCCCCTACTTCGGATACGCTTTCTTCGAGGACGCTCTCATGATGGTGGCCACGTTCTGCAGCCTGCAGATGCTCTATCTCGTTGGCCTGGCCGACGACCTGATAGGCATCAAGTACCGAGCCAAATTTGTGGTTCAGCTCATATGCGCCGCCCTCATAATCAGCGCCGGATGCTGGTTTCACACCCTTGCCGGAGCCTTCGGCATAAACGAATTCCCGTCATTGCTGGCCATTCCGTTCACAGCCGTGGTGATAGTGTTCATAATCAACGCCATCAACCTCATCGACGGTATCGACGGACTCGCCTCGGGCCTCAGCTCCATCGCCGCCATCATCTATGGCGTGTCATTCTTCGTGATGGGCGAGTATGCCTACACCGCCATCTCGTTTGCCACGCTCGGCGTCCTGGTCCCCTTCTTCTACTACAACGTGTTTGGCGATGCCAAGAAACACTCCAAGATATTCATGGGCGACACCGGCTCGCTCACAATCGGCCTGATACTCAGTATCCTCGGCATCAAGCTGTTCACCCACTCGGCCGATCCCGCCATCAACTTCCAGCCGGCCGTGCTCGCCTTCTCCCCCCTCATCATCCCGAGCTTCGATGTACTCAGGGTGTACATGGTGCGCATACGCCAGCATCACTCCCCGTTCCTCCCCGACAAGAACCATATACATCATAAATTCCTCGCCGCAGGCCTCAAGCCCCGCACGGCCATGGTGAGCATCATATCAGTATCCATGATATTCACGCTCCTCAACCTGTGGCTGAGTACATTCATGAACATCAACATAATAGTGGTGCTGGACGTTATAATATGGATTTCGTTCAACATGTGGCTCAACACCCGCATCGACCGCAACAAGGCGCTGACCGACAAGACGCCTACTGACGCGCCGGGCGGCAAGAAGTCGGGCCATATGGAGGCCACTACAAGCAATAAAGCATGATTGATCAGATTATAAGCGAAGAGATCACCGAGCGTGCAGTGCTCGTGGGACTCATAAGCAACCAACAGAACGAGGCGAAAGCCCGCGAATACCTCGACGAACTCGCGTTCCTGGCCGATACAGCCGGGGCCGTGACCGTCAAAACGTTTCTCCAGAAACTCGAGTACCCCAATCCCCGCACATACGTGGGCAAAGGCAAGCTCGAGGAGATACGCGCCTATATCGAGGACAACGATATAGGCATGGCCATCTTTGATGATGACCTCACCTCCAAGCAGGTGGTGAACATCGAGCGCGAACTCAAGGTGAAGATCCTCGACCGCACGAGCCTTATCCTCGACATCTTTGCCAAACGCGCCCGCACCGCCAACGCCAAGACCCAGGTGGAGCTGGCCCAATACCAGTATCTGCTCCCCCGACTCACCCGCATGTGGACCCACCTCGAGCGTCAGCGCGGTGGTATAGGTATGCGTGGCCCGGGTGAGACCCAGATCGAGACCGACCGCCGTATCATCCTCAACAAGATATCACTGCTGAAGGAGGAGTTGCGCTCCATCGACAAGCAGAAAGCCGTGCAGCGCAAAAACCGTGGCAAGCTCACCCGCGTGGCACTGGTGGGATACACCAACGCCGGCAAGTCAACCCTGATGAACGTGCTGAGCAAGAGCGACGTGTTTGCCGAGAACAAACTGTTTGCCACGCTCGACACCACCGTGCGCAAGGTCATAATCGACAACCTCCCATTCCTGCTCACCGACACCGTAGGCTTCATACGCAAACTCCCCACCCATCTGGTCGACTCGTTCAAATCGACACTCGACGAGGTGCGCGAGGCCGACCTGCTTGTGCATGTGGTAGACATCTCCCACCCGCATTTCGAGGAGCAGATCGAAGTGGTGGACAAGACGCTCCGCGAGGTGTGTGACGGCGCCGAGAAACCGATGATCATGGTGTTCAACAAGATCGACGCCTTCACCCACGTGGAGAAGGATGAGAACGACCTCACCCCGCGCACCCGCGAGAACATATCGCTCGACGAGCTGAAGAAGATGTGGATGACACGTCTGCCTCACGATTGCGTGTTCATCTCGGCCAAGACCGGACGCAATATCGATGAGCTGAAACAGATGCTCTATGAGCGCGCCAAGGAGATCCACCTCACCCGATTCCCCTACAACGACTTCCTGTTCCAGAAGTACGATGAAATCGAGGAGTGACCATGTGGATTGAGCAGCCTCCATTGTTTTACCGAATGCTCTTCACCGAGACCTGGTGGAGACTCAAGAGACGCGGCCGTAAGGTTGTGTTCCTCACCTTTGATGACGGTCCTGTGCCCGAGGAGACCCCTTGGGTGCTCGATGTGCTCGAAAAAGAGGGGGTAAAGGCCACATTCTTCATGGTGGGCGACAATGTGCGCCGTCATCCCGAACTGCTCGAAGAGGTGCGCCGCCGGGGCCATTCCTACGGCAACCACACCATGCACCACCTCCAGGCGCTCAAGGAACCGAGCCAGACCTATTTCCGCGACATCACCGAGGCGGCCTCGCTCATCGACTCCACCCTGTTCCGCCCGCCCCACGGCATAATGTGGCCCTGGCAGGCAAGGCTCATCAAGAAGCACTACAATGTGGTGATGTATGACCTCGTGACGCGCGACTACTCCAAGCGTATCAACGGCGAGGAGGTGCTGGAGAATGTGAAGCGATACACCCGCAACGGCAGTATAATAGTGTTTCACGACTCCATCAAGGCCCACAACAATATGCGATATGCCCTCCCGCGCGCCATCAAGTGGCTCAAGGAGCAGGGATATGAGTTTGAGGCGCTACCGATGTAGTCAGTAATAAGGTGGGGAGAGGATCAGGATTGAATCAGGGATGAAATCAGCAGATGTAAAGAAACTTGTGCTCGAGGCAGGGGCTGTAGCCACGGGCATCGCCAAGGCACGTCCGGTGGATCAGGAGGCCGAGAGCCTGTATCAGTCGTGGATCAATACCGGACGGCACGGAGAGATGGAGTATATGGAGCGCTACGCCGAGGTGCGTCACGATCCACGCCTGCTCCTCGATGGTGCCGAGTCCATAATAGTGGCAGCTTTCAATTACTATACACCCGCCAATCACGGTGGCGTCGTGGCCGGGAGCTCCGGCCCGCTGAAATGGGCGCGCTATGCCCTCGGGAGAGATTATCACGAGGAGATACGCGACAGGCTGTCGGCCGTGGCCGGCGAAATCACCTCGCTCACGGGCGCTCAATGCCGTGTTACAGTCGACACCGCCCCCTTGCGCGAACGCTACTGGGCCGTGGAGGCCGGATTGGGATTCATAGGGGTAAACAATCAGCTCATCATCCCCGGCACGGGATCGTGGGTACTGCTCGGCGAGATCATCACCACACTACCGTTGGAAGCCGACGGGCCGTGCCGGCTCAGTTGCGACGTTTGCATGAGATGCGTCAAGGCATGTCCGGGACGGGCTCTTGACGGGCACGGAGGCATGGATGCGGGACGGTGCATGAGCTATCTCACCATCGAATACCGCGGGGAAGGGCCCATAGGGTGTGGCGACAGGATATATGGTTGCGATATATGCCAGGAGGTGTGCCCCCACAATTCATGTGCTTCTCCATCGGAAATTCCTGCTTTCGCCCCGCGCGAATCCATATTATCGCTCACCCGCGACGATATCCTCACGATGGAGCAGGGGGAGTTCTCGCGCATATTCACCCACTCGGCCATCAAGCGCACCAAGCTCGCCGGCCTGCGCCGCAACGCGGGCGGTTGACCTGCTTACACGTAGGGATAGACCAGAGATCCACAGGACTATTTTTTCATTAATACCATATAATACCATCCGGAATGATACCATCCGGACACTACCGTCGTGCCGTGCCGAGATCGGTGATTGAGACGGCCGGCTTGACAGGAAGGGAGGCCAGGATTTCGGCGAACGGCACCTGTGACTCATCAGTCTCGGCAAGCATACGGTCAGGAGGAGTCGCCTCGACCGACTCGGGGTTGAACTTCTCACCATAACTCAGATAGAATCCCCAGTGAAGCAGATCCTTGGCCAGTCCGGGCTTGCCACGGAAACCGTGTATCACCCAAGGCTGGGTGGGCTTGAGGCGCAGACGCAGTTTCATTATCTCGGGGTAGCGCTTCACCACGTGTAGCAGGAGCGGTTTGCCGGTGAGTTCGCTCAGTTCGATATGAAGTTTCAGCAGTTCCATCTGCTTATCTATATCGGGGAGCGCCTGCACAATCTCCTCGACATTGCCACGCTTCACCCATTCATAAGTCACATGCACCGAGTCGAGCCCGGTCTCCCCTATGGCCACCACCCTGGGGTCGGAAGCCAGGCGCCTCAAGCGCTCGACATCGCGCTGAGTGTAGCACCCCACATGCCAGGGGTGTATTCCCACCGAATACAGCATACCGTCCTCCAGCTTGAGCGAGCGCGGAGGTATGGCCACCGGATCAATGTTTATCACCGCTCCGGGAGCAGGATTGTGAGTGTGACTGTCGATAATCATGGTACAGGATCGTAGCCCGAGCCTCCCCACGGATGACACCGGGATATGCGTTTTATAGTCAGCCAAAGCCCCTTCACGGCTCCATACTTGTTAATGGCTTCTATGGCATAGGCACTGCACGTGGGTGTGTAACGGCACGACGGGGGAAGCATCGGCGAGATGCACGCACGATAGAAATATATGGGCAGGAGGAGTAGGCGCTTCAATTATTCAGGTATTAATAGTGTGTGCAAGGGGGGGAGGGAGAGTGAAAGCGTGTGTGTAAGAAAGGCGAAATGGGCCACGGGGCCGGGATCAGTCCTGAACGGGCGCATCGGTTACGGCGCTATCCCGGACAGGGAGGTCGAGCTTGGAAGCGACATCGCGGAGGAGACGGCGCACCGAGGCTTCCACCTTGGCATAGGGCAACAGGGTATCGGCTACGTATATGAATGCCAGATCCACCGGCAATTCTCGGGGCAGGATATCGCGGTTGAGGCGATAGGCCTCGCGTATGCGGCGGCGCATGGTCACACGGTCCACCGCATGGCGTATCCTCTTCTTTGGGACCGATACCAGAAAGCGCGGCACCTTCACCTCGCGCTGGTCATCCACCCTCCAGGCCAGCCGCAGAGGATAGGACAGCGAGCCACGCACACGGCTGTCACTACGTGCAAAGAGACGGCCTATGGCCGTCTCACTGCATAGTTTTTCAATTTTGTATAATCGTAAGCCCTTCATGCTCTCAACCTCAGGCACCTGTATTAAAAAATGAGATCAGGAAGCCGCTGTGGCAGCCTTGAGGTAATTCTCGAGCGCGCCGGTCATCGAAGGATTGCCGGGCGAGGGGGCCTCGATATCGAGACGGAGACCTGCGTCCCTTACAGCCTGGGCTGTGGTGGGTCCGAAGCATGCTATGCGTATGTCGCCCTGCTCGAAATTGGGGAAATTCTTCAGCAACGACTGGATTCCCGAGGGGGAGAAGAAGATGAGCATGTCGTAATCAAAGGGCTCGTCGGGACCGAAATCATTGCTCACTGTGCGGTACATCACAGCCTTGGTGTAATTGATACCGTTCTTGTCGAGCAGACCGGTGTTCTCGTTGTGAACGTCCGACACCACCCAGAGGAAATTCTCCTTCTTGTGCTTGATCAGGGCGGGGAGCAGGCCGTCGAGCTTGCCGTTGTCGCCATGGAAAATCTTGCGTTTGCGGTACACTATATACTTCTGCAGATACAGAGCGATCGACTCGGTGGTGCAGAAATACTTCATAGTCTCGGGGATGGTGATGCGCATCTCCTCACAGATCCTGAAAAAGTGATCGATAGCCGTGCGGGCGGTGAAGATAATTGCGGTGAAATCAGGAATTGAGATCCTGGACTGACGGAACTCTTTGGAGGTCAGGCCCTCGACCTTGATGAAAGGACGTAACACCACTTCGACACCATATTTTTCCGCGATGTCATAATAAGGCGATTTTCCTGACTCGGGACGAGGCTGTGAGACCAAAATTTTCTTTACTTTCACGACGTATTTTCTTAAGTTTGTAGCAGCAAGTTATGAAAAAACAGGACTGCCCGGTATAAAAGAACAAGAGGTACGATTTCGAGACTGCAAAGGTACAAAATAAAATAAAGCAACGAGCCAAAATTGTCGTAAAAAAGCCTAAAACCTTTACATATAAATGCGAGTCGGGCCAAAAAGTAGAATATTGCGCCCATCAACAATATCACATGTGACGCCGAGGGGTTGAAAAGCACCACTATGGCCGGCACCACAATGAGCATGCTCAGCAACGACTGGGAGGCGTTGAATCCTTTCATCCACATGCGGGCCGAGACCTTATCGGCAAATATCGAGCCGACGGTGCCGTAGGCCGCGAGCTGCCACAGGTAGTAGAGCACGGCCATGAGCGTGAGCGAGCCTATGACGGCAAATTCGCCCGACACCGGCCCGATGGCCCGGCGCTCGGGGAGGGCCGAGTTGATGATGATGCCTTCGCTCAGGCACGCTATGAGCACGATGGAGATCTGCACGCCGGTCTCGCTGAATGTGCGCACGCCGAAGGTCTTTTCCCTGCGTCGCACACTGAGCAGATCGGAGAGGAAGTTTTTGAAGAATGTGGAGTAATGGCGGAAATTGAGCGCCAGCAGGAGGAACATGCCTATGAGCAGGCACAACACTCCTGAGTCATAGCCGGGCAATCCGGCCCTCTCCATGGGCTGGAGCCCGTGGGTGTAGGGGATCTCGCCGAGTGTAAGCCCGGCAAGCTCGGCTTGAGTGGCGGGACCTTGGTCGGCGAGGGAGACATCAAGCGGATGCCACTGCCCGTACTGGGATATTGTGATTGTGTCTTGTTGTGTCAAGGGTTTCTTTAAGTATAGAGAGGAAAGTATAGAGTATAGAGGGGAGTTTAGTATAGAGGGGGGAGTATAGAGTATAGAGGAGGGGTTATTTTAGAGGAGTTTTTTATTATAACTAACGGCGGGAGGCGATGATGTAGTCGATGGCTTCGGCGGGGGTGGCGACCACGTGGGCGGGGATGATACCGCCACGCATGAATCCGAGTTCGCGCATGCGGTCAAACATCGCTATGAGCGGATCAAAGAATCCTCCGGTATTGACTATCACCACGGGGCCGGTGAATATACCCAACTGATGCCAGGTCATGATCTCGCACAGTTCATCAAGTGTGCCTATGCCTCCGGGGAGCGCCACGGCCGCCATCGAGAGCGATGCCATGGTGTCCTTGCGCACATGCATCGAGGGTGTGTCGATGCAACGGGTCAGCCCTTCGTGGGCCCATCCGCGCTCAAGCATGAAGTGGGGCAACACGCCCGTCACGCGTCCCCCCTCCTCGAGTGCGCCGTCGATGGTGCGGGCCATGAGTCCGCGATAACCGCCTCCGGTCACAAGCGTGAGGCCCGCACGGGCTATGAGGCGGCCCATCTCGAGGGCGGCGTCAAGACACTCGGCCGGCACTTGCGACGATGAGGCGCAGTACACCACCACTCCATCGCGCACGGCCTCCCCTTCAGGAGCGGAAGCGCTGTCGAGCTTGCGACTGAGAGCTACCATGGCCTGTTCGAGCCAGCGGGCATCGGTGGAGTCGAATGTGCCGGTGCGGTCACTGTCGATGTCGAGCACTCCGGCCACCTTTCCGTCCTTGAAAAACGGCACCACAATCTCCGACCGCGAGACCGAACTGCAGGCTATATGCCCGGGGAAGGCATCGACATCGGGCACCACCAGAGTGCGGGCCTCGGCCCAGGCCGTGCCACACACTCCGCGTCCACAAGGGATGCGGGTGCATGCCAGCGGACCCTGAAACGGCCCTAACACGAGCTGATTGCCCTCGACACGGTAGAATCCTGTCCACAGGAATCCGAATGTGTCGCTGATGGCGGCCGACACATTGGCCATCACGGCCACCGGATCATCCTCATGAGATATGAGCGACTCGATCTGAGGCAACAGGGAGGCATATTTCTCCTCCTTGGTCTCACCTGATATTATCAATTCCTCGGACATAATGTCTAACTTATAGGGGTTATGTGTTGTGCCACACGCGGGCAAAATCAGAGTGCAAAGGTACAAAATTTTTCCGGATTCCCCGTCACCATCCGGCCCTCACGGTGGGATAAATTGTAGGTTCGAGAGCCGAGCGGAGCGTGGCGAGCCACTCATCGGCCACCGAGCCAAAGCGCCCGGCCATCTCGGCCGAGCTACCCTCGCCGTGCTCCGAGGCCATGCACCACATCTGCAGGGCTGTAAGTGCGACAGCCTGTTCGAGCGCACGGCGCACTATGCCGTGGCGCGAAGTGGTGAATGTGCGCGGGGTGAGCAGTTCCACCGAGAGCATCATGTCGGCCGTCGCGGTGCCCGTATCCTCCCCCTCGGCCCCCGGCCCCGAGGCGGTCTCATCGTCGAGCTGAATGTCGAGCACCAGCGGGCCGAGCCCCATGGCGATATCGGCAAACGCATTTCTGATCATCACCGCGAGCATATCGGGGCAGGAGCGGTTGAGCACGGGAGCGAGCACAGCGCGCCCGTCATCGTCGGCGGCTATGGCCTGCAACGCAGCCATGGCATGGATAGTGGTAAGAATCGAATTGGTGGAAAGATGGTAATTCATGGTGTGGAATGGTAAGAAGTGAAAGAAATATGCGACTATCGCCCTCTAAGTTTCTGGGCCAGGCGCAGGGCCGTGCTCGGGGCGATGAAAAACTGTGAGGCCGTCTCGCCCGCCAACACGTAGCCCAAGGCCTCGGGCAACCGGCATCCGGTGCGCTCCATATAGCGCGAGCATTTCCCGTTGAGCTCCGACCACATCGCGTAACGGCGGTCGCGCCTCAGCCCCATGCGCCCGTGGCGCAACACTCTGAGCATCCTCAGCGCGTAGATGTATGTGCAATAATAGTGAGGCGCGGGCGACATGGCCGCTTTCATGGCCACCTGGGTGATGTTGATCTCTCGGCCGGCGGGCAGGTTGCTTATCTCCCGGCGGCATGCCTCGATGAAGTGGCGGTTGCGAGTCTCGATTAATGATAACATGGTTGCTGGATTTTTGATTTGGTTGAACGTTGAGAATAATAATGATGTCAGGTTTGTAGTAGCGGGTGGTATTACTACTATTATTACATTGGCAAAATTACCATAAAGCATGAGCCGTGGCAATGCCCATCAATCTAAAAATAGATTAAATCAGAGATCATACCGTAGTGATGGCTTTACGGTCTCTCACGGAGCGGAACGAGTTGAACGTCTCGAACACATCGAGCAGGGCTATGGTGGAGTTCTGCACCTGGGTCTCGTAGAGCGAAGCCGACATGTTGCCCCCGATAGACTGCCCCTGCAGAGCCGACGACACCCCCGAGATCTGCTGCATCATCCTCATCTCCAGATCCAGCAACTGGGACGCGCCCTCACACCGTCCCTGCGACATCACCTCGGCCGGCATCCTCGTGGCCCTCGCCGCCACCGGCACCACTGCTCCCGGCCTGGCCCACATGTCGATGATCTCCTGATAGGAATAGCCCGGTGGCAGGGCATCCTGCGGATAGAGCAACGCGCCCTTGGCGCTATGGGCCAGGATATGGTCGATAGTGGTGATGAGATGGTTGATATGCCTCTGCTGGTCTATCACATCCTCGATAAAAGGATGCACCTCGCCATCGGTGAGCGGATACATGTTGACGGCAAACGGGTGACTGCCGTGCTTGAAGGGGGAGACCGTCTCGTCGATCAGCGAGCCGTCGGGCGCGAAGTACCGGCAATGCCACGCACCGCCCGCACGGCTCTCCCCCTCGAATGTCCACACCTCTATCACCCTGCACAGCGACGGATCGCCCGCCGAGGCCCACGACACCCCGCCGTCGCTCTGCCCTATCAGCGTCGAGGCTGAGGAGAGTAGCCCCAGCCCGTCGCGCACCCCTACTCCACGGCTGTACACCTGGGCCAGATCGCGCTGACGGCGACGGTTGTTATGGCCGAAACGCATCTTCATCTCGGGGAGTGACATCTCGTGGAGCATGCCTATGAGCCTTATGTCGCTTCCGCGCGGATCCAGATAGCGGTTGCAGAAGAAACGGTCGGGGTTCACATTGTCCACCCACACTCCGGCACCCTCAAACCGCCTCTCGTAACACACCTTCTGCACGGCACATCCCGAGATGAGAAATTCCTCGAGCGCACGGGCATCGAGCTCGTCGAGCATATTCACCCTCCTCACATGCTCGAGCCCGGCATCGTCGGCCACACCTGCCTCGGCGCCAGCAGCCCGCGACGCGAGAAGATTCTGGCGGAAGCGCCCCACCACACTCTTCACCAGCGAGCGGAGCAGATTGTTGGTCACCGGGCGACGGCCTCCACGGCTGGCATATTCATATTCCGACACCTTCTGCCCCTTGTGATCGATCACCACATCGTCCCACTGACGGCCATAGGTGAAATTCTTGAGTCGGGCACGTGTGGCCCTCATCCCCGCGCAAGCCTCCCAGGCTCCGCGGGCCGATTCAAACACTGTCATTATATATATATTGTTAGTTTCAGATCAGATTCAATGCCGATCGGTCCATGGCATATACACCATCGCGCTCCACCACGCACACCAACCGTTCCACCGCATCGAGTGGCCCGGCAGGATATAAGGCGAGCTCTCCGCCCGGATGCACAACGGCCACCGGCAATCGGGGAGTGGCCCGCGTGAAGGGATGAAGCTGACGCATGGCCAGCGCACAGCGGGGATCGGTGACCACCCGCGCCTCGGCGAGCCACCCCGAGAGCTTCACATGCAACACTCTCACCGTTCCCTCGGGCAACTGCAATGTGACTCCACCATCTACCGGAGGCGGGACGGCTGTTTCGGCCGACAGATCCTCGGGGGCAAGATAACGTTCCTCACCCTCGCGGAGCAAGCGGGCATACCAGTCGTCCATCTCGGCCGTCAGGGCCATGTCGAGATCCAGGCCGTCGTGGCTCACTACCACAGTGGCATCGTTGCGCAAGGGGGCATAGCCCTTCAGCTCGCGCCACACATCCAAAAATTCAGTCTTCGTGAAATGCAGTTTCATATATTGTACTTATTATAGCCTCATGTCACCGCAAAGGTAATGGGTGCGGACATGCGAAATGGTGCGATAATGTCGTGTAGCGCCATCAATTTTTACAAATAAAAAAGCTACCTTTGCCTCCACATTTTTCAAGATCCGCACACATGGATATTTCCGCTATAAAACACCGCATACTTGCCGGCGGAGAGATCACCGCCGACGAGGCTCTCGCCCTGGCCGATCCCACCCCCGAGGTGCGCAAGGCCATGCGCGAGGTCGCCGCTGAAATCACCGCCGCGATGGGCCCGAGGAAATTCGACTCCTGTTCCATCATCAACGCCCGCTCGGGCCGATGTCCCGAGGATTGCAAATGGTGTGCCCAGTCGGCCCACTACTCCACCACCATACACTCCTATCCCTTGGTTGACCGCGACACATGCATGGAGATGGCCGACTATAACCGCCGTGCCGGCATAGGGCGCTTCTCGCTCGTGACCAGCGGACGTGCCGTCAAGGGGCGCGACCTCGACGCCATATGCTCCTACTACTCCGAACTGCGCGAGCGCGAGCCGGGCATGGGGCTGTGTGCCTCGATGGGCCTGCTCGACCGCGAGGCCATGGTGAGGTTGCGCGAGGCGGGCGTACACCGCTACCACTGCAATATGGAGAGCTGCCGCTCATTCTTCCCCACCCTATGCTCCACCCACACCCAGGAGGATAAACTCGAAGCCATAGCCCGTGCCCGCGAGGCCGGCATGGAGATATGCTCTGGCGGTATAATAGGCATGGGCGAAAGCATGCGTCAGCGCGTGGAATTTGCCCTCGAACTGCGCGAGATCTCCCCCGTGAGCATCCCCATCAATATACTCCAGCCCATCCCCGGCACCCCGCTCGAGGGGGCCGCTCCGCTCGATCCCGAGGAGTATCTCGACACGGTGGCAATATTCCGCCTCGTGCATCCCCACGCCGTGTTGCGCTTTGCCGGAGGGCGCGCCTCGCTCGATGCCGCCATACAGCGCCGGGCACTCGCCATAGGCATCAACGGAGCCATAATGGGTGACATGCTCACCACCGTGGGCTCGCAGATAGCCCAGGATCTCGAGATGGTGAAGGAGGCCGGCTACACCCTATGAGCGACCCTCGCGACACCCGCTACCGGGGCCATCTGTCGCTATGCGAGATCGACCGGCCCGGCCAACAGCGCATCAGCTCGGCCCGGGTGCTCGTGGTGGGAGCCGGAGGGCTCGGATCGCCCGTGTGCCTCTATCTGGCAGCCGCCGGAGTGGGCCATATCACCGTGCTCGACCCCGACACCGTGAGCCTCAGCAACCTACAGCGCCAGGTGATACACTCCACCTCCGACATCGACCGACCCAAAGCCATCTCGGCCCGCGACACCATGACCGCCATAAATCCGCTCGTGACCGTTGAGCCTGTGGTGGACCGCCTCACCCCCTCCAATGCCACCGCTCTCGCGGGGCCGTGCGACCTGGTGATCGACTGTACCGACAGCCTCGAGTCGCGCCTGCTCGTCAACGACACATGCGTGAGCCTCGGGAAGCCCTACGTGTTCGGTGCGGTGCGCCGTTTCGGGGGACAGGTGTTCACCCATCTGCCCGGCACCGCCACCTACCGCGACATCTTCGGCTCCTCGCCCGCCGAGGGGGGCGACATCCCCTGTGCCGTCGACGGCGTGCTCAACACTGTGGTGGGCGTGGTGGGATGCCTCCAGGCCACCGAGGCCATCAAGTATCTGGCCGGCACCGGCGACCTGCTCACCGACCGCATACTCACCTTCGATGCCATCACAATGACTTTCAACACCTTCCGTATCGGTTAAGAGACCGCCTGACCGCTCTGTTAAAGAATTTTAACGCCCGTAGGCCCCGGCCCACGGGCTTTTTACGTACCTTTGCACCGCAGAAAAAAAGAAGAGTCTGACGAAACACCATCTAAACTCTTATTTTATTATGACTTTGACAAGCAATCTTTCTCCCAGGGTTGAGATCGTGGGAAGCTTTCTCCCCCCCGAAGTGCTCGAGCAAGCCATCGAGCAGAAATGCCAGGGAAATATTTCGATTGACGAGCTCCATGCCGTCGAGGATCGCGTGATCGATCGCCTGATCGACCGCGAGATAGAGGCCGGACTCCGCATCGTGACCGACGGCGAGATGCGCCGCAAGTCATGGGACCGCGACTTCTGGGAAGGGCTTGACGGTATGAACCGCGAGCGCATCGACACCGGACACATCTATCAGGACGATCCCGTGCGCAAGGACCTGCTCCGCTTCACCGGACGCATAGCCTTCAACCCCGAACACCCATTCTTCGAAAAATACATCCACATGCAGGAGCTGGCCGCCGGACGCGCCGCCGTGCGCCAGACCATCCCCTCGCCGGGCGAGTTATACATGCGCATCATGCTCATGACCAACAGCGAGCCGGGCAAGATATATGAATCGCCCGAGACTCTCGAGCAGGACATCATCGACGCCTACCGCCTCACCATAGCCGAGCTCTACCGCATCGGTTGCCGTCACATTCAGCTCGACAGCTCGGTGTGGGGCCGATTGAGCAACCCCGACTTCGAGCGCACACTCCTGCTCGGAGGCATGGACCCCGAGGTGATCACCGGCAAACTCATCCACCTCATCAACAGCTCGGTGGCCGACCGTCCCGCCGATCTTGAGATCACCCTCAGCATCGCGGCCGACGAGACCAGCATACCCCGCTGGGGCGACGAAAAGGAGATGCGCCATCTGGTGAGAATGCTCCGCACTGTCGATGCCGATGCCTTCCTCCTGCCGTTCGATCTGCGCTCGCCCGAACACATCGAGGCTCTGAGCAATCTCCCCGAGGGCAAACGCGCCATCCTCGGCCTCGTGGACGGCTCAATGGCCGGACTCGAGAGCGTGACCGATATTGTCGAGGCCATCAACGTTGCCCACCGCTATGTGCCCATGGAACTGCTCTCCATCAGCCCCACATGCGGATTCAAGGTGCGCGACCGCGAGCGTCAGGGTCTCAACTACGAGACCCAGTGGACCAAGATCGACCTCCTCAAGCAAGCCGCCGCCATCATCGCCGGCACCGTGTGAACGCCTACCGGTAATCACGACACCTTATTATAATATACAACCGGAGTTCCCCCGACGACATCTAATGCCATCCTCGGAACTCCGGCCTTTTTCTACAGGAAAGTGACCTTAGCCATACTCACCATCTCACGCAACCGGGGCCACAACCTGCGTCAGCTCTACGAAAGCCTTGTGACCCAGACTGCGGCCGATTTTCAGTGGATAATCATCGACGACGGATCCACCGACTTCACCCGCCCCCTCGTTGACTCGTTCATCAGCGAAGGACGCATCCCTATTACCTATATATATAAGGAGCGTAGCGGACTATTCTCCTGCTATCTCACCGCCCGCTCCCGCATCACCGCACCGCTCACCATGGTAGTAGACCCCGACGAGCTGCTCCCCGACGACTCCGTGGCCACCGTCCTCGACACCTGGAGCGCCATCGCCCCCGACTCCGCCGCATCTTCCGGCGATTTCTCAGAATCCACCGCCATAGCCGGGATCGAGGGCCCTGTGCTCGACATCATCACCATGCTCCCCGTGCCCGACATCACCAAGGAGGCTGTGCGCACCTCCATGCTCCTCAACCGCCTCACCGAAGCCATCCCCCTCCACCGCATCGACACCCCTCTGAGCATCATCGACACTCAGGTAAAGGCCGAGGCCGACACCCTCGTCACCCCGGAATAACGGGCACAGAAAAAGCCATCGCCCGCCCCACTCAGGGTCTCCGGACAATGGCTGTAATATTATGATTTTATAAGAATCAGTCTTCCAGATAGTAGACTATCGTCGACACCACTCTCACCTTCTTGATGAAAGGAGTGCTTGAGTCAGAATCATCTATCGAGAACTGGCCCTGCGAGGCGGTCTTAATCTTGCCCACCTTGCTATCGCTGTCGGCGGCAAACTGGTCGGCCGCAGCGCGGGCATTCTTGGTGGCCTCGGCTATCATCTCGGGCTTGATCTCGTTCAGGCCCGTGTACTGATAATTGATATAGGAGTTGGAGAACGCTATCCCCTCCTTGAGCAGTTCGCTCTGGCGGTTAAGCAGCTCGCGCACCTTGTCCACCTTCTTGGTGGTCACAGTCACCGTGCAATTGATCGAATAGTTATAGCTGAACGAATCCGAGCGGTAGCGGTTGCTTGTGGCATCATAAGTGTCCGGCGGATTCACCGAGATCTCATCGGTCGAGATACCGTTGGAGGTCAGGAACTTCACAATCTTGTCGTTATTGGAATTCACGGTGTTGTACATCGTCATCAGGTCATTGCCCGCTATGCTGTAGGCGATGGGCCATGTCACCAGATTGGCCGGCACCTCGCGTTCAGCCAATCCTCTCACAGTCACCTCCCTGTCACGGAAAGCAATATTATCGATACCGGCCTTCAGCGTGAAGCCCACTATCACCATGCCCACGGCAATCACAATTGCCGGCACCATACGTGTCTTTATGTCCATAATCTCTAAAATTTTAATTTTATTATTTGAATTATATGTTGATATCAATTCATCGAGCCATAAACCTATAAACCCATAAACTTATAAACCTATAAACTCATAAACCCATAAACTTATAAACCCATAAACTCATAAGAAACTTTGCTCTCACTGCAAATATAGCTAACTTTGCAGTAATATAACAACTCTGACCCATGAAATCATCTCGACGCATACATCTTTGTCTCTGCCACATGAGCGGCAACGAGCAAAAATACATTGATGAAGCCTTTGCCGACAACTGGGTAGTGCCCCTCGGCCCCAACGTAGATGCCTTCGAAAAGGACCTCCAGGACTTCCTTTCCCACGATGACCCGTCGCGCTCCCACGTGCGCGTGGCAGCCGTCTCGGCCGGAACTGCCGCCATACACCTCGGCCTCATACTCGCCGGAGTGGACCGTGGCGACGAAGTGATGTGTCAGAGCTTCACATTCTCGGCTTCGGCCAATCCCATCGTCTATCAGGGAGCCACTCCGGTGTTTGTCGACTCCGAGCCCGACACCTGGAACATGGATCCCCACCTGCTCGACCATGCCATAGCCGACCGCGTTGCCAAGACAGGCCGCCGTCCCCGCGCCATAGTCCCCGTACACCTCTACGGTATGCCTGCCCGCATGGACGACATCCTCGCCGTGGCCGCCAAATGGGATATCCCCGTGGTCGAGGATGCCGCCGAGGCCCTCGGCTCCCGCTACCGTGGCCACGAGTGCGGCACCCTCGGGCGCTACGGCATACTCAGCTTCAATGGTAACAAGATGATCACCACCTCGGGCGGAGGAGCCCTCATCTGTCCCGACGACGAGTCCCGCGCCCGCGCCGTCTACTTCGCCACCCAGGCACGCGAGCCCCGCCCCTACTACCACCACCTCAACATCGGCTACAACTACCGCATGAGCAACATCTCGGCCGGCATAGGACGCGGACAGATGACCGTGCTCCACGACCACATCGCCCACCACCGCATGCTCGCCTCGCTCTACGCCTCACTGCTCGCCGACGTTCCCGGCATATACTTCCACGCCGCGCCGTCGCCCGACTTCGAGCCCAACTACTGGCTCTCCACCATCACCATCGACCCCTCGCTCACCGGCGGACTCACCCCCGATGCCGTGCGTCTCCATCTCGAATCGCTCAACATCGAGTCGCGCCTCCTGTGGAAACCCATGCACATGCAACCCGTATTTGCCGGAGCACCCGCCTACACTAATGGCGTGAGCACCCACCTCTTCGAGTGTGGCCTCTGCCTCCCCTCCGGCCCCTGGGTCACCCCCGACGACGTCCGCCTCATCGTCAACGCCATCACCTCCCTCCTCTGATCCCCCTCAAGGACCATCAATACTCCCACGACAATATGAGACAGGCATCTACCCCACTGGCGGGGAAGATGCCTGTCATCGCACTATTCTTATCTTATTTCTTATCTTTTATTCTGTCGGATATCCTACTTTTCGAGAGTTAGAATATAATCTGAATACGGGCCTGGATGGTGCTCACGTGGCGGTCCTTCTGCACGGCGCTGTGGCGCACATCGGTATAGGAATAGCGCAGACGGGCCAGCATATACTTGTTGATATAATAGTTCAGCGTCAGCGAATAGTCATTCGAGATACCGCCAAACACCTCGGCCTTGCGCGAATTGGCATTCATATAGTTGTAGCCGAGTATCATCTCGAGCGATCCGGGCTTCGGGGTAGCCAGGCCGGCGTCGCCGTGGGAGTAGCCGTAGGAATCACCTATCAGCAACCCACGCAACAGGCCATACACACCCTGGGCGGTATAGGTCTTGTAGTCCCCCTTGCGGCTCACGTTCATGTAATAGTACTGCGACTCCAGCGCCACGCGATCCTTGGCGAGCAGGAGCTCGGGCGAGAACTTGAACACACCCTTGGCCTCCTGGATATCCGCGCCGAGCAGGTTCACCTTGCACACCCTCGTGGGGAAACCGGCCGAGAAATCGAAATAACCCGGCGAGGCCACTGCCTCACCATCCTCATTCTCGATCTTCTTGTGCATAGCGCTCTGATACCACAGCGACGCGCCCACCTGGGCCACAAGTCCGTCGCTGAAATACGGGCGGTACACCATGCGGTTCAGTGCGCCCACGCTCACCTTGGCCTGCTCGTTGGCAGGAGTTGTCATAGACGTACCGGCCACGATACCGCTCACGCCCACGAAGAATTTCTCCTTGTCATACACATACATCACGCCGATGTTACGACCCGTGGCGTTGAAGAACGTGTCCGAGATCGGAGCCTCCATCGCCGGCTTCATCGAGCTCGAGGTGGCGGCGTTGAGGCCGAACTGATGCACGAAATATCCCGCGCGGAGCAGATTGTTCTCATTGAAATTATACTGGATATACACATCCTTCATGCTGATCTTGCCGAAGCCGTAGCCCACATCGATCTTGGCACCCCAGTTGCCGTAGCCCACTTTAGCGCCCATGCGTATGTCGGGCAGAGCGGCTCCGTCGGCAAATCCGTCACCGTCCGGGCAATATATGGCGCCGTCAAGAAGGATACGGCCTGTAGGTTTGATGGTCAGCTTAGGTTCTTCATCCTGCGCGCTGGCGGTGGCAAAGCATGTCATTGTCATGAACAGTGCCGATATGGCTGTGAGTGTGATAGCTCTCATAACTCAGGTGTTTTTACTGGTTGGGGGGGAGTAGGTGGAATAGAAACGTTGAATGTAAGATGATGAACTTATCTATGGCATTATCGTTTAGGTAAGTCCTTTTCACGGGGGGTGTAGATGTCATGCGTGGTAAGCCACTTTGATATTTTTAACCATTAAGCATCCCGATAGTTCACTTTTATGTAAATTTTATTGAAAAAATTTTTCGGAATGTGAACCATCACCACATCCTGCGGTTATTAATGTTGTAGAAACCCACATGCAACGCAAGTCACATCACCACCTCTCCTCCCCACTAAGTAAGTCGTAAAAAGAATGCACATATAAATCGCAGTTATTTTTGTGGTGTTTTGGCTGCGGAATGAAGGAGCATAGCGAGCTATGCGACTGAGAGACAAAGCTAAAATAGCCAAAAAGAACAAGATTTATTGGGCAAGCTCTTTAAGACTTACATATAGCGGTTCTTTTTAAGACTTACTTATTACCAAAAAACTAACAACCCCTCCACCCAACTAACACCCGCCACACATTATGAAAGGTATATTCTCGGGCCTCATTGCCCTCGCCATCATGGGCATCCCCTCCATCGCCGACGCACAGGCCCAGCGCAGCAAGGAATTCAAGGACAAGTATCAGCTTAAGGAAGCCGTGGTGCTCAGCCGCCACAACATCCGCTCCCCGCTCTCCGACAGCAAGAGCGACCTCGGACGCATGACTCCCCATAAGTGGACCGACTGGAGCGCGGCCAAAAGCGAACTCACTTCGCGAGGCGGTGCCCTCGAGACCATGATGGGACAATACTTCCGCAAGTGGGCCGTCGATGCCGGCATGTTCCCCGAGAACTATGTCCCCACCGCCGACGATCTCAACGTCATAGCCAACTCCATGCAACGTTGCATCGCCACGGCCCAGTACTTCACCTCAGGCTTCATGCCCGTGGGAGGCGTGCGTGTCAACCATCGCTACACCCCAAGCAAGATGGACCCCCTCTTCAACCCCCAGCTCACCAAGGTTAGCCCCGAGTTTGTCGAAATCGCCATGAAGCAGATCAACGACATGGGCGGTAAGAAAGGTATCGTGGGCATCAACGAGGCCATCGCCCCCGACTATGCGCTCATGACCGAGGTACTCGACGTGAAGGATTCCCCCATGGCCAAGGCCAACGATCCCAAACTCAAGGCTCTCGACAACTACAACACCGAGATCGTGCTCGAGAAATGGGCCGAACCGTCCATGAAATCCGGCTCCGCCCTCAAGGAGCTCAACTCGGCCAGCGACGCCTTCATCCTCCAGTACTACGAGGAGCCCGACACCCTCAAGGCAGCCTTCGGCCACAAGCTCACCCGCAAGGACTGGGAGAAGCTCGCCCACATCAAGGACACCTATCAGGACGTGCTCTTCACCGCTCCCATCGTGGCTGCCAACGTGGCCAATCCGCTCATACAATATATGTATGACGAGCTCCGCTCCCCCGACCGTAAGTTTACCTTCCTCGTGGGCCACGACAGCAACCTCTCCAGCGTAGCCACCGCCCTCGGCGTGGAGGAATACGAACTCCCCAACGCTATCGAGAAAAAGACCCCCATCGGCTCCAAGATCGTGATCGAGAAATTCCTCGGTGCCGACGGCCAGGAGTATGCCGACATCAACATCGTCTACCAGTCGGTCGACCAGCTACGCCAGATGCAGCTCCTCGGGCTCGACAATCCCCCTTGCATCTATCCCCTCTCCCTCAAGGGCCTCACCCGCAATGCCGACGGCCTCTATAAGATGTCCGACGTAGCCGCCCGCTTCGAGAAAGCCCTCCAGGACTACGAAAACATCAAGTGACCCCCGTCACCCCCACACTCTGACACTGCTCTTTTTCACATACACTCTCTCGGAGACCGGACCGATACGAGAACCCATTCCTCAAGTTCTCCATCAGCCCGGCCTCCTTTCTTTTCACGATATATTTGGCAAAAAAGTCACAATCATTATTAAATAAAGACATAAACGTCCATTCGGTTACGGCAATGGCTGTATATTTCGTATCTTTGTACCAACCAATCAGATAGACAAAGAATGAAACGATACTTTATACTCCTTGCGCTCATCTTCTCCACGATTATGAGCGCATATTCCCAATCCATAGACACCGCTATTGGTGACATATCGGAAGAAACTTATTTTGAATCTTGCTCCGGCGCATACGAAGGCCAATCATCACTCCCTGACACTTCCACAGGCGCAAACGCAAGCTCCCTCGCACCCTTTTCCTCCCAACCTTTTGATTACAAACAGACCGCGGAATGGGGAAAATACAAGGCTCTCCGTGCAGTGGGATGGACCGCCTTCGGGGTTGGAACACCAATTACCTTAGTTGGACTTGTGGGTGGGGCAATTGCCATTTTTGGAGGTTATAATCTATCTGCTCCTTGGATCGCATTACTTGGTACCGGTGGAGTACTCACTTTATCAAGTGTCCCGATCCTCATCTCCGCCTACCATTACCGCAATAAAGCCAAAAAGATGTCATTGAATTTGGGTGTCTCATCCATCACCACCCCATCCCTCACAACCAACACCCACTTCACCCCCGCCTTGAGCTTCGCCCTGAATTTCTAACAGTGCAAAAATCGGCATAACGGGTTTATTAACAGACGTCTTCGACGCCTATTTTTATTTCATTCCATATTCCCCACACCTCGGCGACGCGTAATTCTGCCCTACCGGGCGATTTACGCGTCCCCTCGTGGCGGGGCTAATAATCCCATGCCCCTGCGGGATTTATACCCTCGAATCCGTCCCAAACGTGGCCGTCATATTGCAGATATAAGCCCCGAACGGGGCGATGTAATTATAGCCCCGCCACGCGCCGGACAAGCAAATCGCCCGTCAGGGCAGATTTGCGCCGTCAGGCGAGGCGCGGGGTAAATGGAAATCTACCAAAACGGGCGTCGAAGACGTCCTATAATCGCCCCGCGCATGTGATTAGAAAAATCTACCACCCAGGTCATCCCCACACACCAACCGAAGAACTCTACCGACACCAATTAACGATCACCCTCCTCATCCGGTTAAATGCACCTATTTCGGTACAATTAAATCGTAAAGATCCTTAATCACACAACTGAACGCGCCCGTTCAAAAAATCACAATACACTGTGATTTCAGCCAAATCGGAGGTACAATTCCCATATAAATCATCAAAAATCACAACGCATTGTGATTTTTAGATGCCCCCCAATCCTCAATCACAAATCAAAAACTCAAAAACTTAACACATGGTGGTAATTTTTAAGACTTACTTATCACCATATTATAATAAATTTTGTACCTTTGCACGGGGTATTCCCAGCCGGTACGTGCACGGAATAATCTCCATAACACGACTCGTGCATCTAATACCTTATTAATATAATCTTCTGAAAGATTTATACATCTCTATAAATATCACTATGAGCAAAGAAAAAAAATTCTTGACTTGTGATGGCAACCAGGCAGCTGCCCACGTGAGCTATATGTTCTCGGAAGTAGCAGCCATCTACCCCATCACACCCTCGTCGACCATGGCTGAATATGTCGACGAATGGGCGGCTGCTGGCCGTAAAAACATCTTCGGCGAAACCGTGCTCGTGCAGGAAATGCAGAGCGAGGGTGGTGCCGCAGGTGCCGTTCACGGTTCTCTCCAGGCCGGTGCACTCACCACAACCTACACAGCCTCTCAGGGTCTTCTCCTGATGATCCCTAACATGTACAAGATCGCCGGCGAGCTCCTCCCCTGCGTGTTCCACGTATCGGCCCGTACTCTCGCCAGCCATGCACTCTCGATATTCGGTGACCACCAGGACGTTATGTCCTGCCGTCAGACCGGTTTCGCAATGCTTGCCGAAGGTTCCGTACAGGAAGTTATGGACCTCGCCGGTGTTGCCCACCTCTCCACCATCAAGAGCCGCGTCCCCTTCCTCAACTTCTTCGACGGATTCCGCACATCTCACGAGATCCAGAAGATCGAGGCTATGGATCAGGACGACCTCGCTCCCCTCGTTGACCGCGAAGCCCTCGCCGACTTCCGCGCCCGCGCCCTCAACCCCGGCAACCCCGTGGCACGTGGCATGGCCGAGAACGGCGACGTATTCTTCCAGCACCGCGAGGCTTGCAACGAGTACTACAACCGTGTACCCGAGATCGTCGAGGAGTACATGAAGGAGATCACCCGCATCACCGGTCGCGAGTATGGCCTCTTCAACTACTACGGTGCCCCCGATGCTGAGCGCGTTATCATCGCCATGGGTTCTGTTACCCAGGCCGCTCAGGAGGCTATCGACCACCTCGTTGCCAACGGCGAGAAGGTAGGTCTCGTTGCCGTACACCTCTATCGCCCCTTCTCGGCCAAGCACTTCCTCGCCGCTGTCCCCAAGACTGCAAAGCGCATCGCCGTGCTCGACCGCACCAAGGAGCCCGGAGCCAACGGAGAGCCCCTCTACCTCGACGTTAAGGACTGCTTCTATGGCCAGGCTGACGCTCCCCTCATCGTGGGTGGACGCTACGGTCTCGCTTCCAAGGACACCACTCCCGCCCAGATCATCTCAGTGTTCGAGAACCTTGCACTCCCCACTCCCAAGGATCACTTCACTGTAGGTATCATCGACGACGTTACCTTCACCTCACTTCCTCCCAAGGAAGAGATCGCTCTCGGTGGCGAGGGCACTTTCGAGGCCAAGTTCTACGGTCTCGGTGCCGACGGTACTGTAGGTGCCAACAAGAACTCCGTGAAGATCATCGGTGACAACACCAACAAATATTGCCAGGCTTACTTCGCCTACGACTCCAAGAAGTCGGGCGGTTTCACCTGCTCTCACCTCCGTTTCGGCGACGATCCCATCCGTTCCACCTATCTGGTGACAACCCCCAACTTCGTCGCTTGCCACGTTCAGGCCTACCTCCACATGTACGACGTGACCCGCGGTCTCCGCAAGGGCGGTACATTCCTTCTCAACACCATCTGGGAAGGTGAGGAGCTCGCCAAGAACCTCCCCAACAAGATCAAAAAGTATTTCGCTGACAACGATATCCGCGTATTCTACATCAACGCTACCAAGATCGCCCAGGAGATCGGTCTCGGCAACCGTACCAACACCATCCTCCAGAGCGCATTCTTCCGCATCACCGAGGTGATCCCCGTTGACCTCGCTGTTGAGCAGATGAAGAAATTCATCGTCAAGAGCTACGGCAAGAAGGGTCAGGACGTCGTTGACAAGAACTACGCAGCCGTTGACCGCGGTGGCGAGTACAAGGAACTCCCCGTCGACAAGGCTTGGAGCAACCTCGAGCCCGAAGCACCCGCTGCCAACAACGATCCCGCCTTCATCAACGAAGTGGTTCGTCCCATCAACGCCCAGGACGGCGACCTCCTCAAGGTTTCCGCTTTCAAGGGTCGCGAGGACGGCACCTGGGAGCAGGGCACTGCAGCTTACGAGAAGCGCGGTGTAGCAGCCTTCGTTCCCGAGTGGATGGAGGAGAACTGTATCCAGTGTAACTTCTGTGCCTACGTCTGCCCCCACGCCGCTATCCGTCCCTTCGTGCTCGACGCACAGGAGATGGCAGCCGCTCCCTTCGGCGAGGACGCTACTATCCCCGCTATCGGCAAGCAGTTCACCGGCATGCGCTTCATGCAGAGCGTCGACGTTCTCGACTGTCTCGGCTGTAACAACTGTGTGGCTGTATGTCCCGGCAAGAAGGGCGTGAAGGCTCTCGCCATGAAGCCCCTCGAGACTCAGCTCGACGTGCAGAAGGAATGGGATTACTGCGTGGCCAACGTTGCCTCCAAGCAACACCTCGTCGACATCAAGTCGACCGTCAAGAACTCTCAGTTCGCTACCCCGCTCTTCGAGTTCTCAGGCGCTTGCTCCGGTTGCGGCGAGACTCCTTATGTCAAGCTCATCTCCCAGCTCTTCGGCGACCACGAGATCGTGGCCAACGCTACCGGCTGTTCTTCTATCTACTCAGGCTCTGTTCCCTCTACCCCCTACACCAAGAACGCCAAGGGCGAGGGTGTGGCATGGGCCAACTCACTCTTCGAGGACTTCGCCGAGTTCGGTCTCGGTATGTCGCTCGCTCACGAGAAACTCCAGGCTCGCGTAGCTGCCTACATGCAGCAGGCTCTCACCTGCGATTGCTGCTCAGCCGAGATGAAGGAACTCGCTCAGCGCTGGCTCGACAACCGTTCCGACGTTGCCGTTTCCAAGGAAGTTGCTGAGAAGATCGTTCCCCTCTGCGAGGCTTGCGGATGCGAGGTAAGCAAGGGTCTCCTCTCTGTCAAGGAGCACATCGCCAACCGTTCACAGTGGATCATCGCCGGCGACGGTGCCGCTTACGACATCGGCTTCGGTGGTCTCGACCACGTGCTCGCTTCCGGCAAGAACGTTAATGTACTCGTAGTCGATACCGAGGTTTACTCCAACACCGGTGGCCAGGCTTCCAAGGCTACTCCCGTCGGCGCTATCGCCAAGTTTGCCGCTGCCGGCAAGCGCGTGCGCAAGAAGGACCTCGGCCTCATCGCCTCGACCTACGGCTACGTTTACGTTGCCCAGATCGCTATGGGTGCCGACAATGCCCAGACCCTCAAGGCTATCCGCGAGGCTGAGGCTTACGACGGACCTTCGATCATCATCGCCTACGCTCCCTGTATCAACCACGGCATCCGCTCAGGCATGGGCCACGCTCAGGAAGAGCAGAAGGCAGCTGTTGAGTGCGGTTACTGGCACCTCTGGCGTTACAACCCCGCTCTCGAGGACGAAGGCAAGAACCCCTTCACTCTCGACTCCAAGACTCCCGATTGGGACAAGTTCGAGGACTTCCTCAAGGGTGAGGTACGCTACGCTTCCGTAATGAAGCAGTATCCTGCCGAGGCAGCCGAGCTCTTTGCTGCAGCCAAGGCTAATGCCCAGTGGCGTTACAACAACTACCTCCGCCTCTCCAAGCAGCAGTGGGGTGTAGAGCCCGAGGCATAATCCCCTCCCTGACTGAACCATCAATCTGAACACGATATCCGTGCGGACCGGAGTGGTCCGCACGGATTTTTTTGTCCCCCTCCACCCCCGGCCGCATATTTTCCGCCCCGCCACTTGGAAATGCAACCGAATCTCCTTATTTTTGTTATAAGTAACGGCCCAGCCACATCTCCATCAAGCACACTCACATCCGCCCATGACCATCAACCAATTTGCCGAGGACGTAGCTCGCAACCTCCCCTACACCCCCAATCATCAGCAATCACTGCTGATAGCCGCCCTCGCACGGTTCTGTTCGTCAGCCACCCCGAGCGACTCGGTGTTCATCCTCAACGGCTACGCCGGCACCGGCAAGACCTCGCTCACCGGCGCGTTGGTCAAAAGCCTCAAGGCCGCCGGGCGCGAAGTGGTGCTCCTCGCCCCCACGGGCCGTGCCGCCAAGGTATTCTCGGGCCACGCATCCTATCCCGCCTCCACCATCCACAGGCGCATCTACCGCGGATCGTCCGACAGTTTCACCGGCAATTTCTCCATCCTTCAGCGCAACAACCTCTCCAACGCCGTGTTCATCGTCGACGAGGCATCCATGATAGGCGACGGCCACGGAGCCGAGGGCGGACCCAATCTTCTCGAGGACCTGGTGGAATACGTGTTCACCGGCGACAACTGCCGCCTCATCCTCCTGGGCGATGTGGCCCAGCTCCCCCCGGTAGGCTCCTCCGAAAGCCCCGCCATGCTCCCCGCGAGCTACAAGAGGCTCGGCCTCCACGTGAGCCGTGCCATCCTCACCGACACCGCCCGCCAGTCGCGCGAGTCGGGCATACTCCTCAACGCCACATGGCTCAGGCGCGCCATGCTCATGGATCCCCTCCCCCGCCCCCGCCTCTTCCTCGACGGGCACGACGATGTGCACGTCACCGACGGCAACGACGTGGCCGACGTGGTGGGCGAGTGCTACCGCGCCGACGGCCAGGGCGAGACCATCGTCATCACCCGCTCCAACCGCCGTGCCCTGCAGTTCAACATGGGCATACGGTCCACCATACTCGATTACAACGAAATTCTCGTGAAAGGCGAGCGCCTCCTCGTGGCCAAGAACAACTACATGTGGTCATCCAAGATCAAGGGACTCGATTTCATTGCCAACGGCGACGTGGCCATCGTCACAGCCATCCACGGCACCGAGACCCGCCACGGGTTCAACTTCGCCAACGTCACCCTCAACCTCCCCGACCGCGACATCGACGTGCAGTGCCGCATATTTCTCGACACTCTGGCCGACGAGAGCGCGGCCATGTCCAACGTGGCCCTCAGCGAGCTCGCCGAATACCGCATGGCCGACCCCGCGGTCAACTCGCTCGACACCCCGCGCGAGACCCGTCTGCGTCGTCTCCGCAAGGATGAATACTTCAATGCTCTTCAGGTGAAATACGCCTACGCCGTCACCTGCCACAAGGCTCAGGGAGCGCAATGGCGCAACGTGGTGGTCGATCTCGGAGGGATAGCCCCCGAGTCGCAGGGACTCGAATTTTACCGCTGGCTCTACACCGCCACCTCCCGCGCCACCCGGCGGTTGTTCTATCTCAACCCCGGCGACATGGCCGAGTCCGGCAGCTGAGCCGGAGGTAGGCCCATGATCTGTCCGCTATCGCCTGGCCCGCTTCGACAGCAACCTGTGCCCTATGCGGCAGAACAGGCACCCATGCTTCTCGCAATACTCGCGCCTCAGCTGTATCAGCGCCTGCGACGTGAACGCATCCTTCACCTCAATCCCCGCCGACGCAAACGCGCCGACTATCGAATTGCTCTCGGCCGGCATCTCCACTAACCAGTCAAATCCCCTTTGCACCAGCTCCTGGTCGCCGTGGCGCATACCGTAGGCTATCATCAGCGGCACCGCCACATTTATCACAAGCACCATCGCCGAAGCCCGGCTCATGGTCTCGTACATGCGCTCGCTTCCCACCGGACTGAACGTGAACCTCGTGGCCCAGTATCCCGTGAGCGGAGTCCTCAACAGCGCTATGGCATCCTCCACACTCTTCAACCCCACCATTCGGCTCACAAGCCTGAAATCGCCCGTCACAAACGCCGCTAATGTTGCCACACGCCTGTGAGGGAAATTGGCCGGACGCATCCGCGCCATCTTCCATCCCGGCGACTCCACCGGCCTGAGCGAAAACTTATGTGCGAGAAAGGCATACTCGCGCTTCAGGCTATCGGCATACCTGTCGCCGTCACTCCTCTCAGGCAACAGTCCCGCCTGGCCGAACATCAACGCCTCGATAGCCGTGGCCGAGTCGCTGTGTTTCCGCAGGAAATGCAGTGGCAACGACAGCGCCAGCCTCTCCATCGGCTCGGCATTGGTGCCGAACCCCAGCCCGCGGGCCAGTGTCACATACAGTGTCTGCTCCCAGTCGCCCGCACACCGCCCCAGATGCTCCATGATCCTCTCGGCCTTGGCATAAGCCCGCTCATAGGCCAGTGCGGTGATCCAGTCGCGCATATGCAGAGGCGAGATCTCCCCCATCTCGGGCGCACAGGGCAGATCTATGTCCGACCGCCCCACCAGCCCGTCATACCGCTTATGGAAATCTGGAGCACATCTCATCACCAACTGAGGTATCCTCTCGCCGTTGCGCCGTTCCACCGCCACATCATCGCAATCCACCACGTGGAGCACTACCGAGTCATAGGCCCCGTCGTTATGGTGCCCGTGGCGGTGCCAGTCGCTCGCCCTCACATGTATCTCCACATCCCCCGCCCACAGGCGGTCGCCTATCCTCACCTTAGCGTTGAAAAAGTCAGGCCCCGAATCGGTGTTATGCCTTCCGGGGTCTATCACAGTCACCTTGCGTCCGTCCACAGTGACCATATCAGCCGGATCCACCAGCCGATACTGCCACACATAGTGCATAAGGCGTTCCATAAGTCGTTGAGGGGAGTTGAGAAGTGAGAGATTGGTTATATCGGTGGCATCAGGCACGGCGCCTCATGCCACCCGTGGGGAGGCGTGTAGGGATTACACAGCCCTGTTGAACGCCACCATCTTGATAGCGGTCTGGGCGGCCTCCACCCCCTTGTGGCCCATCTTTCCGCCGGTGCGGTCCAGAGCCTGTTGCTCGGTGAGCACGGTCAGCACCCCGAATATCACAGGGATATCACACTCGGCATTGAGGTGAGTGATGCCCTGGGTCACGCTCGAGCACACATAATCGAAATGAGGAGTATCCCCCTTGATCACACAGCCTATCACAATGATAGCGTCATACTCGCCCGCCTCGATCAGCTTCGATGCGGCAAACGTCAGTTCCACCGCACCGGGCACATCATAGCAAGCTACATCCTCATCCTTCAGGCCATACTCCTTGAGAGTATTCACGGCACCATCGCGGAGCGCACCGGTGATATGGCCGTTCCATTCAGCCGTCACGATAGCGACGCGTACATCTTCAAGACGAGGGAGAGAAGCATTATCAGGAGCAAATGTTGACATATTTGTAAATATTGAATTATCTGGTGTATTAAATTATCTGCAGTAAAGTCGACAGGTCATAAACCCATAAACTCATAAACCTATAAACCCATAAACTTATAACTTTCCGCCGAAAGGCGGAATAATCACCGAGGAAATACCTTGTGCCAGAGGCTAAGTATATCCAGCGAACGGCTCTTGGCATGATACAGCGAATCCACTATACGGCGGTGTTCCTCAAGGGCATTGATCTTCGTAGCCTTATGAAGCATGGTATTAAGCAGATGCACACCCTTGTCGCGCATAGCGTTGACCGACAGCATCGACTCCCCGAGCGAGATCGAAAGCCTAAGCGTCCTCAGCGAGAACTCCGGCTCGATGCGGGTCAGATACTTCAGCGCACGCGAATAATACTGTATAGCCTCGCGGTGACGTCCCATCTGCGCCAGGGTATCCCCCTCGGCCGTGAGCGACTCCACCAGTCGGCCGGCAGCATCCTCCACACCCGCATTAAGCATATGCAGGTAAGCCGACGTGGCAGCCTGATAATGGGCCAGAATCTCGGCCTGCTTCACACGGTTGCGGTAAGTGGCCGTAGCGTTGTTAAGAGCCATCACATGGGCCGGCGCATACCGGTCAGGCTTACTCTTGCCTAAGCGTTCAAATATCTTTATAGCCTTCTCCACCTCGCGTTCGGCCTGCTTATACTCGCCCCGCTCGCTGTGCAGATAAGCTATGTCATAGAGCAGCGCCCCGAGCACCTGGAGAAACGGAGCATCCTTGCGTTTCGGATCCGTTGCAAGCAGATTCAGCGCACGAGCCGCCGTCAGCGCGGCCTCCTCGCTCTTCCCCTCCTCAATGAGCAGGGCCGTGAGTATCTGCAACACCGCCGCATGTATCTCATCCCCCCCGGATTTCCCGTCGGTCTGAGCCTCCTCATTTCCGGTGAGCACCTGGTCGAGTCCGGCAAGAGTCGACGACGCCCGCTCAGCCTCTCCGGCAGCCACAGCCTCAGCCGAGATAGCGCGTAGCATATCATAGGCCGCGTCAAACTCCGCCTCCCTCAGCATCTTCAGCGTCTCGCCTATATTTCGGTTACGTTTCAGGCGCGAACGCATTGGAGCGATATCGGTGGTCGCAGGGAGGAATACAGGCTCAAGCGAAAGGGGTTTCATATCATTTCAGTTTTTAGGTTGGATCGTGGTCCTACCGTCTAAAGTAAAGGATTTTTTGGGGGAGACCTCTTTACAAAGGTAACCATTGTAACCCTAATATACAATAAGTAAACCGTAAAATTTTAGAAACTGTTTAAATTTGTTTGATACGGATTTTGAGATGTATTATCGGATGACATTTTGTTTGTGATGAAGGAGTGTAGCAGTAGCTACATGACTGAAGAACAAGCAAAACGTCACCGATAAGACGCTCAAAAGCAAAGTGAAATGAATTTTAAACAGTTTCTTAGAGATGTCAGAAAGCAATCTCTAAAATCCTGCCCAAGCCACACAAAAAGCAACCGCCGTTTCCGAAACCGCCGTTTCTTTTTACAGAATTTACTTGTAAAGGACAGAATAAAAAAGTAACTTCGCGAATAGAAACCACCGTTTCTAAATAATCAGCTTATGAAATTCTACGATAGAACGGAAGAGATTGCAACTCTTCATAAAATACGCGAGAATGCAAAGGAGAATGCCCAGTTCACCGTTGTCACCGGACGGCGTCGGATTGGTAAGACCTCTCTTGTGCTTAAAGCCTATGAGGATACACCCATCCTATATTTCTTCGTAGGCCGCAAGGCCGAAAACCTGTTATGCGAGGAGTTCCGACAAGAAGTTGAAACCAAACTTGACATAAAGTTGGGTGGTACTCCCGCCAATTTTGCCGAGATGTTTGATTTCCTGATGTCGCTATCAAAAGAGCGCAGTTTCACTTTGTTTATCGACGAGTTTCAGAACTTTTTCCGAGTCAATCCATCTGTGTTCAGTGACATGCAGAAGATATGGGATTTGAACCACACATCATCGAAAATCAATCTGATAGTCTGTGGCTCGGTGTACTCGATGATGACCAAGATATTCCGGGATAAAAAGGAACCACTCTACAACCGTCAAAACCGCTTCATGCACATACGGGCATTCAAGCCCTCGGTACTGAAAGAGATAATGCACGATTATGCCCCCGGTTACAGCAACGACGATCTGTTGGCCCTATATTCCTTTACGGGAGGAGTGGCAAAATATGTGCAGCTCCTTGTCGAAGACCATGCTTTCACCGTCGATTCGATGATTGACAGCATCATAAGTTCCGATTCAGTATTTATCAACGAAGGCCGGGCCATCCTCGTGGAAGAATTCGGTAAGGACTACGACACCTATTTCTCAATCTTGTCGGCCATAGCCTCGGGCAATACCCGCCGGTCGGAGATAGAATCTCTGATTGGCAAAGAGATTGGAGGCTATCTGACCCGGCTCGAAGATGATTACGGCATCATCAGGAAAGAGATTCCGCTCGGCGCAAAGACTTCAACGAAGAATACAGTATATACGATTCACGACAATTTCTTCTCATTCTGGTTCCGGTTCATTTTCAAATATGGCCACATATTGGAAATTGGGGCTTACAATCAGATGCGCACCGTGATACGACGCGACTATGCTACATTCTCAGGCAAGATGCTTGAACGCTACTTCTACGACAAATCTGCCGAAAGTGGCAACTATACCATCTTAGGCCGATGGTGGGATCGAAAAGGTGAAAATGAGATTGACCTGATTGCGGCAAACGAATTTGAGAAAACCGCAGAAATTTATGAAATCAAGCGTCAACGCAAAAACATCAATATCGCCACCCTTGATGAGAAAGCCAGGACTATGCTTCCTCAGATTCCCCAGTTAAAGGGATTCGCTGTTGAGATACGTGGTCTCGACATGGAAAACATGTAACTGAATCCTGCCCAAGCCACGCACAAAGCAACCGCCGTTTCGGAAACGGCGGTTGCTTTTTGTATGTGATTTTCTCGTGAAGGCCGAAATAGAAGAGATAAATTTTACAGCGGGACACCGCAACAGATGTTTCTTTCTTGAATAAGCGTGAATCTCCGCGTTATTTTTCTTAATGTATTACAATATTTAAGACTCTTTGTCATTATTTTCTGTTTTTTCAACAGGCTATTTGTATGATATAATTTTTGCATAAATTTGCGATTGACTGTAACTAATTACATTTGTGTGTTTTTTACTCTGTGTGTTTATTACCTTAGTGTATTTTATTTAACCACCCCCAATCATTATCATGACTTGTTTTAATCGTTTAGCAAGCACTATTGTTATGGGAGTCGTCCTATGCTTTCAGGCATCAGCCACATCTCCCCCGTCACAGCCCCGTCTCGTCGATTCCTATCAGGCGGGCAGTCAGTATCTTGCCTACCCCCGTCCGGCCTACGGCCTGCCACGCCTCACCGACGCACCCAAAGGCTACGTCCCCTTCCACATCGAGCATTACGGACGCCACGGCAGTCGCTGGCTTCTCAACAATGAGAAATACGACCGCCCCGTGGAGTATCTCGAAAAAGCCGACCGCTACGGCAAACTCACCCCTCGCGGAAAACTCTTGCTGGAACAGCTCACGAAAATCCGTGACGACTCCCGCGGCCGCGTAGGCGAGCTCACTCCCCTCGGCCACCGGCAGCACCGCGACATCGCGCGCCGCATGACCGAGAATTTCCCCGAAATCTTCGTCCCCGGCACCCACGTCGACGCCAAGTCCACCGTAGTGATACGCTGCATCCTCTCCATGGCCAACGAGATTGCCGAGCTCCAGAAGATCTGCCCCGGACTCACGGTGACATGCGATGCATCCCGCACCACCCAGAAGATCCTTGCCTACAACAGCACCGACACTGTAGCTAAAAAACTCTCGCACGACGCCGAGCACCTCTCCGACGCCTATGCCGAGAAGCACCGCGACATGACATCATTCATCTCCAAGGTGTTCAACGACCCCACCTTCGTGGCCGACAGCCTCAAGCCCTACAAGGTATTCAAGGGCGTTTTCGACATCGCAATCAACACCCAGAGCCACGACGACCAACCCGACCTCTACGACCTGTTCACTCCCGAGGAGCTCCACAACGAATGGCTCGGACGCAACGCCGACTGGTACATCTCGGCCGGCAACACCTCGCTCACCAACAACCGCGTCCCCTATAACCAGCGCGTACTTCTGCGCAACATTATCGAGTCGGCCGACACCGCCATGGTATCCCCGCGCCTCAGCGCCAACCTCCGTTTCGGCCACGAATCGATCGTACTGCCCCTCACCATCCTTATGGGAATCAACAACAGCGCCTTCGACACCACCGACCTCGATCAGCTCGAAGCCAACTGGCGTAACTACGAGATATTCCCCATGGGCAGCAACATCCAGATGATTTTCTACCGTCCCAAAAAGAAAGCGGCCCTCACCCCCGACGAGGTTCTCGTAAAAGTGCTTCTCAACGAGGAGGAAGCCACCCTGCCGCTCACACCTGTTTCCGGTCCCTACTACCGCTGGACCGATGTGCGCCGACTATATGCCGACAAGCTCGACAACTTCTCCGTGAGATTTGCCGAATAATCACGGACGTGGAGGATATGCCAAAAACGCCTCCTCCAGCTTCTTTACTCTACTTTTCCTAATCAATCAATCATCTTATCATGACAAACAGAGCGTTAACACTAATTGACAAACCGTGGAGGGTAAATTGCCTCCGGTGTCTGCTGCTCCTCATTGTTTGCGTCGCATGGACTCTGACAGCCTCAGCCCAGACAGTCTCAATAACCGGTAAAGTCACCGATCAGGCGGGCGAGCCCATGCCGGGAGTGTCGGTAATGATCAAGGGCACCACCACAGGCGTGGCCACCGACATTGACGGCATGTATGCCCTTAAGGCATCTAAAGGCGCCACACTTGAGTTTTCCTACATAGGTTATCAAAGCATCAAGGCCACCGTGGGTAGCAACCCCGTGATCAATGTCGAGATGCAGGAGGATATCCAGTCACTCGACGAAGTGGTAGTGGTGGCCTACGGCACACAGAAAAAATCATCAATCACCGGAGCCATCTCCCAGGTCAACGCCAAGGACATCGAGGCCCGTCCCGTGTCGAGCGTGACATCGGCCCTCGAGGGTGCCTCATCAGGCATCTCGGTCTCCGGAGCCGTGGGCCAGCCGGGATCCGACGTCTCCATCAGCATCCGCGGTGTAGGCACCGTCAACGGTAGCAACTCACCCCTCGTGGTGCTCGACGGTGTGCCCTACGACGGCAGTATTTCCGACATCGCGCCCGACGACATCGAGTCCATCTCAGTCCTCAAGGATGCCGCCTCATGCGCTCTCTACGGCAACCGCGCATCCAACGGTGTGATCCTCCTCACCTCCAAGAAATCCAAGGTCAACAAACCCACCTTCACTTTCAAGACTACACAAGGTTGGTATGAACGCGGCCAGTCCGACTACGACACCACCAACCCCTACCAGTTCATGGAGATCGAGTACGCCAACATGTACAACAACTACTTCTCCATCACCGAGGGTGCCGACAGGAACAATGCCGCCGACCGCCTCGCCGCCCGCGAATACACCGTGGCCAACATCATCCCCAAGCGCGCCATCATCAACATCTTCGACGCCCCCGAATCGGGCCTCTTCGACCAGAACGGCAAGATGAATCCCGGTGTCGGCATCAACCCCCTCTATGCCGAGGACCTCGACTGGTACGACCAGAGCATCAAGAAAGGCTACCGTGCCGAATACTCCTTCTCAGGCTCGGGTGCTACCGATCTCAGCGACTACTATTTTTCGGTCAACTATCTCTCCGAGGACGGTTTCACCAAGGACTCGGGCTTTGACCGCCTCACGGGCCGCGCCGCCATCAACATCAAGCCCCGCAAATGGTTCAAGGCCGGACTCCAGGTCAACGCCTCCCACCAGAAGACCAACAACTCGGCCGGCGACCAGACCGGCGACGACTCCTCATCCACCACCAACCCCTTCTACTTCTACCGCGTCATCGCCCCCATCTACCCCGTGCATCTCCACGACGTCAACACCGGCGCCTACATCCTCGACGAGAACGGCCAGCGGCAGTACGACCCCGGCTATTACCATGTCACCGACGCCAACGGCAACCAGCAGGAGATAGCCACACGCGAACAGCTCTCGGCCAACCACTCCATATGGGAAGCCGAAATGAACCACGACCGCAGCATCCGCAACACCACCAACACCACTGCCTATGCCGACTTCATTCTCCCCTACGGATTCACAGTCACCCTCAAGGGAAACCTGAGCACACGCAACCAGGAGTCCACGAGCTACGGCTCATCAGTCATCGGCGGTTCAGCCAAGGGCACCGACGGCAAGCTCTCCAAGTACGCCTACAATTACAAGACCTGGACCTTCCAGCAACAGATCAACTGGAACAAGACCTACGGCAAACACTACATCAACGTCCTCCTCGGCCACGAGAACTACTCCTACTCCCGCGACTACACTTATGGCCGCAAGCAAGGCGTCAAGGTCGAAGGCCTCGAAGCCCTCAGCAACTTCAACACCATCTCGGGCCTTTCGGGCTACCGTGACCGCTACCGCACCGAGTCCTACCTCGGACGCGTGCAGTACACATTCGACGACCGTTACAACATCGAGGGCGCCTTCCGTCGCGACGGCTCCTCCCGTTTCGCCAAGAATGTGCGCTGGGGTAATTTCGGATCGGTCGGCGCCAACTGGCTCTTCTCATCCGAGGATTTCATGAAGGACGTCACCTGGATCACCAACGGTAAACTGCGTGCCAACTGGGGACAGGTGGGCAACGATGCCGGATCGGGCTACTATGCCTACTACGACCTCTACGACGCCGACATCAAGGGTGGCGAGGCTGCCTATGTACTCTCGCAGTATGCCGCCTCCGACCTCAAGTGGGAGACCGGCGAGTCATGGGGCATCGGCCTCGAAGGGCGCCTCTTCAACCGTTGGAACCTCAGCGTCGAGTACTACGACAAGCGCAACAAGGACCTCATCTTCAAGGTTTACAACCCCATCTCAGCCGGCGGCACGAGCAGTTCATCACCGCAGAGCACCGTCACCCGCAACCTCGGCACCATCTCCAACCGCGGTGTCGAGATCAACACCGACTTCGACATCTTCACCGACCGTGACTGGACCGTGAACATCGCCGCCAACGTCACCACTCTCCAGAACAAGGTGGTCAAGCTCCCCGAGCAGAACAAGGACGGCATCATCTCAGGCTCCCAGAAAATCGAGGAGGGACGCAGCCGCTACGAATGGTACACCTATCACTGGGCCGGTGTTGACATGATGGACGGCATGAGCCTCTACGACGCTGACCTCGACCGCTACCACATTGTCGGCCCCGGCGGAGAGATCATCGGCGGATCCTACACCGACGGTCAGCTCTCCTCCACCGAGCTCAGCGCGGCCAACTATAAGGAGATCAACGGCAAATACTATGTCAACACCACCACCTACGCCAAGCGCGACTTCCGCGGCCAGGCCCTCCCCAAAGTCTACGGCTCGGTGACCGGCAATTTCCGCTGGAAAAACTTCAGGCTCTCGCTCATGATGACCTACTCGCTCGGTGGCAAGGTGCTCGATTCCAGTTACGCCTCCCTCCTGGACCCCTCCTCCAAATGCGTGCGCAACTATCACGTCGATCTTCTCAACTCATGGTCAGGCACCCCCGAAGGCATGACCGAGACCTCGCCCGACCGCATCAACAGCTCCATCAACCCTGTGATCGACTATGCCAACTCCTACAACAACTCCACCTCCGACCGCTTCCTCATCAGCCGCAACTATGTAGTTCTCAAGAACATCCATCTCACCTACACGTTGCCTAAATCAGTTCTCAAGCCCCTCACACTCAACACCGCCAGTGTATTCTTCTCGGCCGAGAACGTGGTGACAAGCACCAAGCGCAAGGGCCTCGCCGTGTCCCAGCGCATGAGCGGATATGTCTACAACATGATGCCGATACCCCGCGTATATACATTCGGCCTCAACGTTTCTTTCTAATCCATTAAAAACTTTGAGAAATGAAAAAATCCATCATATCATTGTGCTCTGTAGGCATATTAATGCTCACGGGCTGCTCCGACGATTACCTCACCGTGGCCTCCGAGGGTGACGTCACCACCACTACACTGTTTGCCACCACCAGGATGCTCGATGGTGCTGTGAACGGTCTGAGCCTCATCATGTCCAGCACATATTCCTCCGACGGTTTCGGCCGTCAGGGCTACAATGGCGAAGCCACCATCTCCCTGTGGTATGGAGATTATAAAAGCTCCGATGCCCAGTACAGCAACGCCACGAGCTACCTCTCGGTGATATGCTCCAATCACAACGAGCTGGCCACCTCCGACTACACCTATTACCCCTGGTACTATTACTACCGCCTCATCGGCAACGCCAACGCCATCATCACTGACGGCGACAAGGCCGAAGGCACGCAGGCCGAGCGCGATTTCTACATCGCCCAGGCTCTCGTCTACCGCGCCCACGCCTACACCCAGCTCGCCGCCCTCTACTGCAAGCGTTGGGTGGACTCCCGCAACGGCCAGAGCCGCGGACTCCCCCTCCGCCTCACCGACGACCGTGGCGACATGGCATGTTCTACTCTCGCCGAGGTCTATGACCTGGTTTACGCCGATCTCGACCGCGCCCTCGCGCTCTTCGCCGGCACCAACCTCACCCGAGGCAAAGCCCTCTGGCGCACCGACGCCTCCATCGCCCACGGCGTTTATTCCCGTGCCGCCCTTGCCAAGCAGGACTGGGCCACAGCCGCCACCCACGCCGCTGCCGCCCGCGAAGGCTACCAGCTCATGAACCCTGCCGACTACTGGGCCGGCTTCAACACCGCCAACAGCGAGTGGATGTGGGAGACCTATACCGATGCCACCGAAAACCTCGGCGTGAACGGCTTCTTCGCTTACATCGGTGCCAACACCGGCTCCTCCAAGGGATACAAATACATCGGCTCCATCGACAAGGGCCTGATCGAACAGATCCCCGCCGAGGACTCCCGGTATGAGATCTTCATGGTGCCCCGCGAAGGGGAATCCGGCTGGGCCACAAGCGACTCGGGCCGTGCCAAGAAAGGCGACTTCTACGACCGCGTGAAGAAACAGTACGAATCCCGCATCGATAAGAAGAACACCTACATCTACCCCTACATGTCCACCAAATTCCAGAAGATCGACGACCGTTCCATCGGATGCGTGCCCATCATGCGTGCCGCCGAGATGATCTACAATGAGGCCGAAGCCCTCTGCATGCAGGGCGGACAGGAACCCAAGGTGCGCGCCCTGCTCGAAGAGGCCGTCACCCCCTATCAGCCCGGCTACACCTGCACCCTCTCGGGCGAGGCTCTCCTCAACGAGGTGAAGCTCTACAAGCGATTCGACCTCTGGGGCGAAGGCCGTCACTACTTCGACCAGAAACGCTGGAACGTCGACCTGGTACGTCCCGGATGGAAGGACGGTGGCAACTGGCACCCGCAGTTTGCGGCCTCCGGCGCTACGGGCGGAGCCTACGACACCAAGGGCAAAAACAACTGGTGTATCTGTATCCCCACCAAGGAAACCGACTACAACAACCTCATCAACTACAACATCGAGCCCGACAACTGGACCAAGGACTCCCCACAGCAATAATCCCCGTCCATATACAATTACCGTCCGCCGGAGTGCCCGGCGGACGGTTTTTCTTCTATTCTATGTATTTCTGAATTGAGTAGATGTACTTCTGAATTGAGTATCCTGGGCTCAACCCTCCGACAGCTCGCTGTGGGCTGTCTCGTTAGCCTTGGCCATGATGTCGTCGGGGTCGCGCATCCCCTCGGTCAGCGCGCGCACGGCACCCGCCACAGCTCCCGCGGTCCACTGGGCCTCGCTGTTTTCGGTGGGATGGCACTTAAGCGTCCACGACTCATCGCCGTCATAGAATCTCATGGTCAGCGTAGCGAAATCCATCACCAGGCACCTCCGGCAATAGAAGAGTATATGGTCCTTGAACGCCGCCCCGGCATCCTCGCCGGGAAACAGAGCCTGCAGATCGCCCGTGGTAGCTATCACCATCGACGCTCCCTCCAGACATTCCCACACCTCCGGCATGATCCGGGTAGTGCGGGGCACCTGGCGCAGATCGAAATAAGGCATATACACCGTCTCGGCCTTGCGGGCACGGGCATGATTCACCAGATCCATCACCCTCGCGTGATTGCGCTTGTCCAGCACCATGAACGAGCCATACACCACTACGTCCCCCTCATTGACACGGGGCCACACCGGATTCACCGGCTCCGACGGATACGAGGCATGAAGCACGGCCCGGTCATCACCAGCCTTACCCGACTCAATCCTCACCGGACTCGCACCCTCGGTGAAACGGTCCACCGAAGCCGTATCGAGCCCCGCCTCATTGAGCGCGTTCACCAGATGATCGCCCACCGGATCGGCAGCGGCCTCGCCTACAAACAGTGTCTCAACACCCATTTTTCCATCAAGCATGGCGGCCGACACTATCCTGTCGCCGATACTTGTCGAGGCCACACCGCCCTTCCCCGCAGGGAGAGTAACGTTCAGAGCCAATTCACCGATATATATAGCCTTGTTCATGATTATATGTTGTGTACTTTATTGTACCTTATTATTAAGCCTTTGAGTGAGGATGCGAGTGAGATTGTGGAGATTGTGAATAAATAACCTTCCGCCATCGGCGGAATCACAACGCGGAATCCCCACGGGATTTATGTCCGAGATACCCGCCATGATGGCGCTTGGCATATTCCTCCGCGGAGAAACCTATGAGCCTCATCACATTCACCACCAGCACATCGCCTATCACAGTCATCACCGTGGTCGAAGTAGTGGGAGTAAGGCCGAGCGGACACACCTCAGGCGCACCGCCCGTCAATAAAGTAACGTCAGCCAGTGCCGTAAGTTCACTTTCACCGTTGCCGGTGATGCATATCAGCGGAATTCCGGGATACATATTCCGGGCCAGCGCCACCAGTTCGAGCACCTCGCGTGTGCCACCCGAATTGGAGATCACGAGCAACAGATCATTCTGTTGCATCACCCCCAAGTCGCCGTGTTGAGCCTCGCTCGGATGGAGAAACACTGCCGGGGTTCCTGTCGACGAGAACAGTGTGGAGATACTCTTGGCAATCTGGCCGGCCTTGCCCATACCCGATGTCACAAGCTTACCGCCCCGGTGATGCACATGCTCGATTATAAGCTCGATAGCACGGTCATAATCAACCGTATAGGGGATTGAGCACAGAGCACGGGCCTCACGCTCCACGATATCTTTCATTGACTCCTGTACAGTCATTTCTCTTGTCATTATCTATAACTACTTAATGTATTTACACAATAGTAAAATATGCAGCACAACGGCTATTTCCGTAACGCCCCGCAAAGTTAACACATCTTCCCCCCGAAATCAAGAAAAACCACTCCTATTATTTAATTTTTAAATTACATCCCCTCCTCCACATTATAATTTGTATTTCGCCATTATTATAATTTGCATTTCGCCCGTTCTGTTATTATATTTGCATAAACTAATCTGATATCTATGAACAGGACAGCAATCATTCTCGCATCGTTAGCATTGGCTTCATGTGGGCACACCCGACATTCGGCCGGCACCGGTGCCGACACTGCCATTTACACCGTACCCACCGATTCCATCATCCTCTCCGACCCCGCCGTGTTGGCCGACAGCGCCACCGGACTCTACTACATGACCGGCACCGGAGGACAGCTCTGGACCAGCCCCGACCTGCGCAACTGGTCAGGCCCCGCCGATGTGGCCTGCGTCGACACCACTTCATGGATGGGTAAGCATCCCGCCATATGGGCCGCCGAGCTTCACCGCCACAACGGGCGTTACTATTATTTCGCCACATTCACCAACGACAGCATCATCATAGCCCTCGGCGACGACGGCAACATCCCCCGCCGGGCATCCCACATCCTCGTGGCCGACAATCCCGCCGGCCCCTATCGTCCCGCCGGCAATGCCGACTATCTCCCCTCCTACCGCCCCACACTCGACGGCACTTTCTGGGTCGATTCCGACGGCGAGCCCTACATGGTGTTCTGTGGCGAATGGATCTACAATCAGAACGGCACCATGGAGAAAATACGCCTCAACCACGACCTCACAGCCTCAGTCGACACCGCCACGGTGATGTTCCGTGCATCCGACTCCCCCTGGAGCCGTGAACGCCGGGGCGACGGAGTGACCTTCAACCGTGTCACCGATGGCCCGTGGGTGTTCCGCACCGCCACCGGACGCCTCGGCATGATATGGACCTCGTGGGTTTTCAGCGACTACACCACCGGGGTGGCCTACTCCGAAAGCGGCACTCTCGACGGCCCGTGGATACAACACCCCGAGCCGATCCTGCCCCCCAACTATGGCCACGGCATGATCTTTACCGACCTCGAGGGGCGCACCATCCTATCGGCCCACAGCCACGCCAATGTTGATGGCCGTTACATACGCCGGCCCACATTCTGGCGCGTTGACCTGTCGGGCGATTCGCTCAGGGTGATCGAACGGCTGTGATTCCGCATTTTCGCCCCACTCCCATCGCGCTTATCTTGGATTGAATTATTAAAAACGCTATCTTTGTAGGGTTAATCCAAGATCATGAAAAAAAGATACATTGTAGCCGTAATGGCAATCATGGCCGCTGTGGCGGTAGCCTCCGCCGGAGGCCGTAAACTCAAGACATTGCCGTCAGGATTTGACTACAATGTTGTAGAGAACTACTTCACCACCTATCTCGGTGGCGACAACGCCCCCTACGTCAGCGATTTTTCCGTCAAGCCGGCCAAAGTCGGCGACGTGGAGACCCGCGTGTGGGACGAATGGCGCAAAGCCAACACCGCTGTCAGCGAAGAGCGCCTCCCCGCCGCAGTGTCGCCCCTCCGCGATGAGTCGCACTACCGGTGGCAGCTCCCTGCCTCCCTCGAGCCCTCGGCCGTGATGCCCTACTACTTCGGCTACAAGGGCGAGAAGAGCGGCGACGGATACCCCCTCTTCGTGTATCTCCACGGCTCAGGCCCCAAGTCCCACGAATGGATGACCGGAGTCAAACTCGGCCAGATGTTCAAGGACTCCCCCTCGGTCTACTTCATCCCACAGATCCCCAACGAAGGTCCCTACTACCGCTGGTGGCAGAAGTCCAAGCAGTGGGCTTGGGAGAAACTGTTGCGCCAGGCCATGCTCCGCGACGACCTGCTCGACCCCAACAGGATATACTTCTTCGGAATCTCCGAGGGCGGATACGGCAGTCAGCGCCTCGCCTCGTTCTACGCCGACTATCTCGCCGGAGCCGGACCTATGGCCGGTGGCGAGCCTCTCATCAACGCTCCTGCCGAAAATCTCCTCAACACCCCTCTCACATTCCACACCGGCGAGAAGGACTACGGGTTCCTCCGCAATCAGCTCACCATGATCACCGGAGCCGCTCTCGACAGCCTGCAACGGCTCTATCCCGGTGGATACGAACACCTTGTGGAGCTGGAGAAAGGTCGCGGACACGCCGTGGACTATTCCGTCACCACCCCCTGGCTCGCCAAGCATGTGAGAAACCCCTACCCCAAGCAGGTCAACTGGGAGAATTTCGAGATGGATGGCCGTTACCGCGACGGATTCTATAACCTCTACGTCAACGAGCGAAGCAACGCCGACGAGAGCACCCGCACACGCTACTCCATGACCATCACAGGCAACGATATCACGGTCAATGTCGACGAGGTGAAGTACAGCGTGGCCAAGGACGACAAGAGCTTCGGCTTCAGCATCGGCCTCCTCTTCAACCGCGAATACACCCCCGCCACCACCGGGAATTTCACGATATATCTCAATGACAAGCTCGTCGACCTCAACAAGAAAGTCACCGTGACCGTCAACGGCAAGAAGGTGTTCAACGGCAAGCTCTCCCGCACCCTCGGCAACATCGTCAACAGCTGTGCGCGCTACTACGACCGCGCCCGCCTCTACCCCTCGGCCGTGACTGTCGACCTCGCCACCATGACTGCCTCCGAGTGAAGCTGATGGTGCAACTTATATAGATATACCGTAAACAGGCCGTTTTTATATCTTATTAAAGGAGACCGCCGGGGGTGGCATTTTTCTGATTTCAGCATATCAGATACACGCTGCGGGTACTTTTTGTCACCACCCGGCGGTCTCCTATTTTATTTATCGGGTGTTTATCTCATAACCACTCATTGTATCGGAGATCGTTTCGTAATTCAAGCGACTCTCCCGTATATTAACCGATAGGGTCGCGCATGCGCGGCCCCTTATTGTATTTTAAACCGCAACTCCATCCCCTTTCCGCCGCCTCTCCTCCTCATATTCAAGCAGAAAACTATTTTGAAAAGTCGAGCCTATTCATTATATTTGTACCAAATTATTACCGGATACCATAAAAAACAGTAACCATTATCTTGAAAAACTTAGAACTATGTTCAGGAAAATTTTAGCCGTACTCCTCACTGCGGCCTACGCACTCACCGCCACTGCCGGCGATGACATGAAACTTTGGTACGACAAGCCCGCCTCCCTTTGGGTCGAGGCGCTCCCCCTTGGCAACGGAGCTATCGGAGCCATGGTGTTTGGCGACCCGGCCAACGAGCAGTTTCAGCTCAACGAGGAGACCGTGTGGGGAGGATCACCCCACAACAACACCAATCCCCGCGCCAAGGATTCGCTCGACGAGATACGCCGTCTCATCTTCGAGGGCCGGAACGCCGAGGCCCAGAAACTGTGCGGTCCTGCCATCTGCTCCCCCAACGGTGCCAACGGCATGCCCTATCAGACTGTAGGCTCCCTTATGCTCGACTTCGAGGGCACCGACGGCTACACCGAGTACTACCGCGACCTGGACATCTCACGCGCCGTGGCCACCACCCGCTTCCGCGTGGGCGACACCGAATATACCCGCGAGGCCTTCACCTCGCTCCCCGACCGTCTGCTTGTGATCAGGCTCTCGGCCTCGCGTCGTGGCAAGCTGTCGTTCACCGCCCGCTACACCACCCCCTACAAGCCCGAGGCTGTCACCGTCTCCACCCCCGCGCGCAACGAACTGCTCCTCGAGGGGCGCGCCGACACCCACGAGGGGATCGAGGGCAAGGTGAAGTTCGCATCCCTCGCCCAGTTTGACCGCCGTGGCGGATCCATCAAGGCCCTCGGCGACACCGCTATATGCGTGAGCGGGGCCGACGAGGTTACGATCTTCGTGTCCATCGGCACCAATTTCGACAACTACCGCGACGTCTCGGGCGATGCCCTGAAGTCGGCCCGCAAATATCTCGCCAAGGGGAAACGCGACTACCGCCGCATGCTCCGCGACCATGAGACAGCCTATGGCGACTACTTCAACCGCGTGTCGCTCGATCTCGGCACCAACGCCCAGACCTCCAAGCCCACCGACGTGCGCGTCCGCGAGTTTGCCTCAGGCTTCGACCCTCAGCTCGCCTCGCTCTACTTCCAGTTTGGCCGCTACCTGCTGATATGCAGTTCCCAGCCCGGCGGACAGGCCGCCAACCTCCAGGGTATATGGAACTATCAGCTCCGCGCCCCGTGGGACGGCAAGTACACCACCGACATCAACGTGGAGATGAACTACTGGCCCGCCGAGATCACCAATCTCCAGGAGCTCCACCAGCCCTTCCTACAGCTTGTGAAGGACTGCTCCGTCACCGGTCGTGACGCCGCCTCGATGTACGGTTGCCGTGGATGGACCCTCCATCACAACACCGATATATGGCGCTCCACCGGAGCTGTCGACGGCCCCAGCTACGGCGTGTGGCCCACTTGCAACGCATGGTTCGCCCAGCACTTGTGGGACCGCTACCTCTACTCGGGCGACAAGGAATATCTTGCCGAAGTCTACCCCATCATGAAGGACGCTTGCCGGTTCTATCTCGACTTCCTCGTGCGCGAGCCCCGCAACAACTGGCTCGTGGCCGCTCCCTCCTACTCCCCCGAGAATGCCCCCTCGGTCAACGGCAAGCGCGATTTCGTGATCGTGGCCGGATGCACCATGGACAACCAGATGATCACCGACCTGTTCCGCAACACTGTGGAGGCAGCCGCTGTCAACGGCGAATCGCCCGCGTTCATCGACAGCCTCAACACCGTGATAGCCGGCCTCGCTCCCATGCAGGTGGGCCGTTGGGGACAGGTGCAGGAATGGATGGACGACTGGGACAACCCGCGTGACCGCCACCGCCACACCTCCCACCTGTGGGGCCTCTATCCCGGCCGTCAGATCACCTACCGCACACCCCTGCTCATGGAGGCCGCCAAGAAAACCCTCGAGGGGCGCGGTGACCACTCCACCGGCTGGTCGATGGGATGGAAAGTGTGCTTCTGGGCCCGATTGCTCGACGGCGACCACGCCTACAAGCTCATCACCGACCAGATCGTGCCCACAAGCGAGGAGCGCGGACAGAACGGTGGCACCTACCCCAACCTCTTTGACGCCCACCCGCCGTTCCAGATCGACGGCAACTTCGGTTGCACCGCAGGCATAGCCGAGATGCTCGTGCAGAGCCACGCCGGAGCCGTACATCTCCTCCCGGCCCTCCCCTCGGTGTGGAAGGACGGCAATGTCAAGGGTCTGAGATGTCGCGGAGGCTTCCTCCTCGACGACCTCACCTGGAATGACGGCCACGTGAGCCGGGCCACCATCACCTCCACCATCGGTGGCACGCTCCGCATAGCCTCCTCAACTCCCCTCACCCTCGCCGGCTCCACTGCCTCCGACGGATCCGGGGCCGTAGAACTCGTAGCCGTCGAGGATCCCGCATCCTCCCCCGTAGCCAATCCCCTCCTCATACCCCAGGATATACGCCGTCCCCTTATCTCCCCGTCGGCCCCGGTCAACACCGCCGGCACCTCGGCACCCCGCTACATCTACGACATCACCACCCTCCCCGGCACCACCTATACACTCTCATCAGCCATCTGATACCCATAGCCACCATGAAAAAACTGCTCATCATCGCCCTCCTCTCACTCGCTGTCTCCACCCCCCTGCTGGCCGGGACACCCCCGATAGCGTTCCCCGGAGCCGAGGGCTTCGGCCGGTACACCACCGGTGGCCGTGGTGGCAAGGTCTACCATGTCACCACGCTCGCCGACGGCACCATGCCGGGCACCCTGCGCCATGCCGTGATGCAGGAGGGCCCGCGCACAGTGGTGTTTGACGTAGCGGGCACCATATTTCTCGACTCCCCCCTGCGCATCACCTCGGGCGACCTCACCATAGCCGGGCAGACCGCCCCGGGCGATGGAGTGTGCGTGGCCGGACGCCAGGTATCCTTCCAGGCCGACAACACCATAGTGCGCTACATGCGCTTCCGCATCGGCAACGACGCCCCCGGCAGTCCCGACGGCATCGGGGGCACCGACTTCCGCAACCTCATCATCGACCATTGCTCCGTGAGCTGGAGCGTGGACGAATGCTGTGGCCTGTACGGAGGCGAGGATTTCACCGTGCAATGGTGCATATTCTCCGAAGCCCTGCGCGATGCGGGACACTCCAAGGGGGGAACCCACGGCTACGGAGCCATATTCGGCGGTGCCCGGGCCTCCTATCACCACAACCTCCTCGCCCACTCCGAGAGCCGCATGCCACGCCTCGGCCCGCGCCCCGGCACCCAGACCCGCGAGCACCTCGACATGCGCAACAACGTGATCTACAACTGGGCCGGCGAGGGATGCTACGGAGGCGAAGGGATGAAGGTCAACATCGTGAACAATTACTACAAGCCCGGCCCCGCCACACCCCGCGACCGCGAGGTGGGCCACCGCATAGCCTCGCCCGGGGTCAGGACCACAGCCTACGTGACCGGGCGCGACGGATCGCCCAACGCCTGGAAACCCATGGAGCACGTGTGGGGCCGATACTACGTGGACGGCAACGTGATGGAGGGGGACGAGGATGTGACCCGCGACAACTGGACCCGTGGCGTGCTCTCCCAGATCCACAACGAACAATGCGACGGCACCTTCAATGACTCCGTGGCCCGCGCCATACGCCTCGACTCCCCGCTCGAGCACGGCACCGTGACCACCCACACCGCCGAAGAAGCCTACCATCAAGTGCTGGCCGGAGCCGGATGCTCGCTCGCACGTGATGCCGTGGACCGCCGAGTGGTCGAGGAGACCCGCCTCGGCACAGCCTCCCTGCGCGGATCACGCGCCAAGGACGCCCACCTCCTGCCCGGCTTCATCGACACCCCCTATGACGCCGCTCCTGCCCGTGGCGTGTCACCGTGGCCCCTCCTGACCGCTGGCGACACCCCCGTCGAACACATCATCGACACCGACGGCGACGGCATCCCCGACTATTGGGAGCTGGCCCGCGGCCTTGACCCCGCCGATCCCTCCGACGGCCCCGCCATCACCCTCTCCCCCACCACCGGCTACACCAACCTCGAGATCTACCTCAACTCCCTCGTCCCCTGATCCTGAACGAGGGGGAGCCGAAGCGCCCGGAGAGGGGTTAATCGCGTCATTACATGTCATTTTCGGATGGATTTTTGGCATTTTGACGGAAATTGATTATTTTTGTCACTTAAATAGTGATCAGACTAATCCGATTAACCATAGAATGACGATGGACACCTCCACACCCAAATGGACCGAGATAGAGCACTTGCCCGAATGGGACGAGGAGTTTTATCACGTCTACACGGCCAAGAAGCACGGCAAATGGCTGATGCTCAAGACCCTCAGACCCGAGCTTAAGGACCAGCCCGAATATCAGCAGATGATCGAGAAGGAATTTGAGGTGCGCTACAACCTCGCCCACCCTCACATCATCATGATCAACGATTTCGAGGAGGTTCCCGACCTGGGCATGTGCATCATCACCGACGACGTGTATGGCGACTCGCTGGCCAAGCTGATACGCGAGGGAAAAGTCACCGACGAACACATCTACAAGCTGCACCATCAGCTCCTGGATGCCCTCGACTATATCCAGACCAACCACCTGGCCCACCATCCCCTCAACTCCTCACGGGTGATATTCACCGAGAACATCGGCAACCTCAAGCTCATCGACGTGGGCTTTGACCAGAAAAAGTACCTCACCCACGAGGATACCAACGACGACATCTACAACTACGGCGTCCTGCTCAAGGAAGCCCTTGACGCATGTCCCGGCAACAGCCACAGCAAGCTCCGCAAGGTAGCCGCCAAGTGCATGGCCGAGGATCCCGCCCACCGTTACCGCAATCTCGACCAGCTCAGGGCCGACCTTGCCGGCAACCGCCGCAATACATTCTACATCTGCGTGATAGCATTTCTCCTCGTGATGATTGGGCTCCTGCTGTGGCTCAACTCACCCTATCGCCCCACACCTACAGCCATCAAGGACAATACCGCCACCGAGACCGTGGCACCGTCGGCCATGCCCGATGGGGATCAGGAGATCCCCGCCTCGGCGCTCAACCGGTAACAATTCCGCTCCTGCAACCTCACGAAAGAAATGAACGTCACTGTAAGCCCAATTCCGGCAACAAAGAAAGAACTCACACGATACGTAAAATTCGGGATCGATCTCTACAAGGGAAACCCCTATTTCGTGCCGCCGTTGATATTCGACGACGTAAACACCCTCACCCCCGGCAAGAACCCCGCCTTTGAATTCAGCGAGGCGCAATCGTTCATGGCCTATCGCGACGGCAAGCCGGCCGGACGCATCACTGCCATAATCAACCGTCTGCTCAACGAGAAGACCGGCCGCCAGGAAGCCCGCTTCGGCTTCGTCGACTTTATCGACGACCCCGAGGTGAGCCGCGCCCTGTTCGAGACAGCCGAACAGTGGGCCCGCGAGCGCGGCATGAAGCGCATCATCGGCCCAATGGGATTCTCCGATATGGACCACGAGGGAATGCTCGTGGAGGGATTCGAGGAGATGGGCACCATGGCCACCATCTACAACTACCCCTACTATCCCAAGCATCTCGAGGCGATGGGCTACACCAAGGACACCGACTGGGTGGAGTACCGCATCACCATCCCCGACAAGCTCCCCGAGAAGATGGAGCGGATAGCCGAGATCGTGCTCAAGAAATACCAGTTGCGCATCGTGAAATACACCTCGCGCAAGAAACTGGCCGAGAAATACGGCGAGGACCTGTTCCGCCTCATCAACGATGCCTATGCCGACCTCTACGGCTACTCACCGCTCACCGACAAGCAGATCGACTACTACATCGACATGTATCTCGGCTTCCTGAAGCTCGACTACGTGAGCATCGTCGTTGACAGCGCCGACCGTCTCGTGGGCGTGGGCATAAGCATGCCCTCAATGACCAAGGCCCTGCAGAAGTCGGGAGGAAAGCTCTTCCCCACCGGCTGGTGGCACCTGCTCCGCGCCATGAAGGGGCACAACGATGTGGTCGACCTCATGCTCATAGCCGTGAAGCCCGAGTATCAGTCCAAGGGAGTGAACTCGCTCTTCTTCTACGACCTGTGCAACCTCTACATACGCGACGGCGTGAAGTTTGCCGAGACCAACCTCGAGCTTGAGGAGAACACCCACGTGCAGTCGCAGTGGGAATACTTCGAGCGTCGCCAGCACCGCCGCCGCCGCGCCTTCACAAAGGACCTCTGAACCCCTCACAACCACGTCCGGGCGCAGGCCCGGGAGGCTCAGAAATGAACAAGACATCCTCCATAGTGATCCGGGCCATGGGGCTGTTTGGCAGCCTCCAGATGCTCAACATCCTGTGTGGGGTGATACGCATAAAGATTATAGCTCTGCTCCTCGGCACTGTGGGAGTGGGGCTTTTTGCTATCTTCAACTCGGCCCTCACCATGATCTCGGCCGTCACCCAATTGGGATTGCGCGAGAGCGCCGTGCGCACCATCGCCTCGGCCTCCGACCCCGAGGAGCGCGACGGCAGGGTGATCACCACGCGCCGGTGGGGCTTCCTGCTCGGACTCTTCGGCATGGCCGTCACCCTGGTGCTGTCGCCCGTGCTCAGCATCACCGCTTTCGGCGACCTCACCCACACATGGCTCTACATGCTCCTGGCCATCCCCGTGCTACTGCTGGCCGGATCGGCCTCGGAGGTAGCCATCCTACAGGGGACGGGGCGCCTCCGCCACATGGCCCGCGCCTCGGTGACAGGAGCCTTGACCGGACTACTCTTGGGTGTCCCTGCGGTGTATTTCCTGCGCCTCCACAGCATCCTGCCCGTGCTCGCCATCTATGCCTTGGCGGGATATGCGGGCACACTGTGCTACCGCTACACCCCGCCCCGCCCGGCGGGTCCGCGCCCGACGCTCGCCCGGCTGTGGGCCGACGGCTCGCCGATGCTCCGCCTCGGGGCCTACATGACCCTCGCCACCGTGGTCACCGAAGCGGTCAACTACCTGTTCATCGCCTTCCTCAACCTCACCGGAGGCACCGGCAACGTGGGCATCTACCAGGCCGGCTACACCATAGTGATACGATATGCCGGGATGCTCTTCACCGCCATAGCCGTGGAGTACTATCCGCGCCTGGCCTCCAACTGCTCCCGCCCATGGCGCCAGCGGGTGTTCGTGAACCACGAGATGAGACTGCTGTTTCTCCTGCTCACCCCCGCGCTCATGGTGCTGACACCGCTGTTGCCGATAGTGGTCAAACTGCTGTACTCCTCCCAATTTCTCGGGGCGGTGCCATTCATGCTGTGGGCCATGCCGAGCATGCTGCTCCAGAGTTTCTCGCTGTGCGTGGCCTACCTGATACTGGCCCGCGGGGAGGGGAGACTGTTTGCCGTCACCGAGACCGTGAGCGCTGTAGCCTCGCTCCTGCTCCACATAGCCGGCTACACCCTTGGCGGAATGGCCGGACTCGGCATAGGATTCACGGCCGGATATGCCATCTACGCGCTCATAATGTGGAGGGTCTACCGCCACCGCTACGGCTACCGGTTGCCGACGCGGGTGGGCCTGTTGCTCGGCGCCGGCCTCCTGCTCACCACCCTCACCGCCACGCTCTGTCACTACCTGGCGTGAGGGGGATAAAATTTTTCACCCCCGATGATCAATTATAGAAATTTTTCATTAATTTTGTGGAGTGAAACATCCCCGCCGGGATTTTCCCAATAATTAGCCAATTAACTCACCGTTTCAAAACAAATAGATACTATGTCAAAGGTAACAGTCGTGGGCGCCGGCAACGTGGGCGCAACTTGTGCAAATGTATTGGTAACTTGTGGCATCGCCGACGAGGTAGTGCTCCTCGACATCAAGGAGGGCGTATCCGAAGGCAAGGCCATGGACATCATGCAGACTGCCTCAATCCTTAACATCAACACCCGCCTCACCGGTGTGACCAACGATTACTCCGCTACCGCCGGCAGCGACGTTGTAGTGATCACCTCGGGTATCCCCCGCAAGCCCGGTATGACCCGCGAGGAGCTCATCGGCGTTAACGCCGGTATCGTGAAGAGCGTGACCGAGCAGCTTCTGAAGTATTCTCCCGACGCTGTGATCATCTGCATCTCCAACCCCATGGACACCATGACCTACCTGATCCACAAGACCACCGGTCTGCCCAAGAACCGCATCATCGGTATGGGCGGTGCACTCGACAGCGCTCGCTTCAAGTACTTCCTGGCCAACGCTCTCGGCGCCAACCGCACTGAGGTTGAAGGCATCGTGATCGGCGGACACGGCGATACCACCATGATCCCCCTCGTGCGCTACGCAGCTTACCGCGGTGTTCCCGCTACCCAGTATCTCGACGAGGCTACCCTCGAGAAGGTTGCCGCTGACACTATGGTAGGCGGTGCTACCCTCACCAAGCTCCTCGGCACCTCGGCATGGTATGCTCCCGGAGCAGCAGGAGCCCAGATGGTTAAGGCTGTTCTCCACGATGAGCACAAGCTCATCTCTTGCTCGGCTCTCCTCGACGGCGAGTATGGCGAGAAGGATCTCTGCATCGGTGTTCCCGCTATCATCGGCCGCAACGGTATCGAGAAGATCGTTGAATTCGAGCTCAACGATAAGGAGAAGGAGCTCTTCCACAAGAGCGCTGAGGCTGTTCACAAGACCAACGCCGCCCTCAACTAATAGACATACCCCCCATCCCCCAATTATATGACCGTAGCCTGTAGGATTTATCTTGCAGGCTATGGTTTTTATTTAGAAGTATAGAGGGGAAAGTATAGAGTATAGGCAATAGATTTTTAGACCAGAGGACCAGAGAGATATTTGTTTGGCCAAAGAGGTTTTGGTTTCGACCAGAGGGCCAGAGGGGGGGGTATATACAATAATCGTGCGATATTGGTAGAACCATCGCAAAGATAACACGGATCCACAGTGAATATGGTGCGATAATGTCGTTTTGTCCCGATATTTTTCATGTTTCGCGCACCGAACAGGGATAAGAATACGTATTCACGATAAAAACGGGGACACCGGGTGTGCAACGAAACGGGAATATCGGATGCACAATTGAAACGGGAATATCGGATGCGCGGAATGGGATGGAGAGGGGCGTAAATCCCGCAGGATCACGTGGTTATAAGCCCCAGAGGGGCGATGTAATTATAGCCCCACCACGAGGTGACGCGTAATTCGCCCGCCAGGGCAGAATTACGCATCGCCGAGGCGTGGGGTCAATGAATTGGGGTGTAAAACGGGCGTCGAAGACGTCCTATAATTCAGGGCGAGGGTAGGCCGGAGACGTCCTATAATTCAGGATGAGGGATGATGAAAAACAGATAATTCTGGAATAGGGATGATGAAAAACAGGCCGGGCACTGGGTGCCGGCCTGTTTTCGGAAATTGTACGTTTTTTAGTGGAAATAAACCTAATCTTTTTTACCTAAAATCTTATATACCAATTTAAACCAATCATTTTTACCAAAAATCTTATATACCAATTTTTATCAAACATCACTTCCTCACGGAAGCTTTATATCGTAATATAACTTAATCTCTACGTTGTAAATGTGCTTTAGTCCGTTTGTTTTAGTATAGAGGAGAGAGTTTAGTATAGAGGGGAAAGTATAGAGTATAGTGAATAGCTATCAGGCTGTCGTTTAAACCTTTAAACTTATAAACCTATAAACTTATAAACCTATAACCCCTTAACCTCATAACCCTCAGCCCGTCAGGGCTGAATATCAACGGTAATCGGCAAATTGTGTCTGGAGCTTCTTGCGGGCGAAGAAGATGCGGCTCTTGACGGTGCCGAGCGGAAGATTCATCTTCTCGGCGATCTCATTATACTTGTAACCGGCCACGTGCATCGAGAACGGAATGCGGTACTCATCGGGGAACGAGTTGATGGCCGAGGTGATCTCCGATGCTCCGAAGGAACCCTCGGGAGTCTCCAGACCGCTGTCCTGCGAGAGGTTCAGGTGGTAGAGGTCCTCGGTCTGGTCAACAACTGTCTGCGAGCGGGTGGTGCGGCGGTAGTTGTTGATGAAGATATTGCGCATGATGGTGAAAACCCATCCCTTGAAGTTGGTGTTGTCGACATACTTGCTTTCGTTATCGAGAGCCTTGAGCGTCGTGTCCTGAAGCAGGTCATAGGCGTTGTCACGGTTGGAAGTGAGCATGTAGGCAAAGTTGAGAAGGTTGCCCTGGAGAGCCATCAGCTTATTTTCGAAATCCTTGTTTGCCATAATAGTATCGCCTTTAAATGTGTTGAACGTTTGTGTTTTTTATGTCAGATCTGCGGGGCCTTGCCTTGAGATCTTAGATTGTCGGTGGTGTTGTTTTCTTTCGACATTTCAAAGTTACAGATTCTGTCAAGAGATCCCTAAATTTTTTTGGTAAAATTTTTCAATTTACCGTATCATTTCCGTTAAACTTTACATAAAACGTTAATTTTAAGACTTTTATACCTTAATCACAATTGTAACAAAATTGTTACAGATAACAAAAACCACCCCTTGTTGCAACAGTATCCGAAACAAAATTGTTACAATTTGTTACAATTGTTGTAACAATCCTGTAATCACTGCGCGACATTATCGCACCTTTCCCCGGGGAGACTTAGTGTAATTTTGTGAAAAAATCAACTGCCCTATGTCCACCATCCCTGTAAACCTCACAACTACTCTCGCCGGCAACACCCCCGCCCAACAGTGCCACAACCTGCGCCCCACACCGTCGGGGGCACTCACAGCCGTAGGCCTGCCCGCCACCATCGCCTCACTCCCCGGAGCTGTAGGGGTGGAGGGGGGAGTGTACACGCTCCCCGACGGCTCCACATGCGTCACCGTGTATCACGAGGGTGCGTTGAAACAGCTCGTCAACGGCGCAATCACCACCCTTGCCGAGATGGACACCCCGCCACGCTGTGTACTCCCCTCCGAGGCCGGCTCACTCATCACCATCCCCGCCACGGGCCTCCCGCTCATAGCCACTCCTGCCACCGACGGCCGGGTTGCCCCGGTCGTCACCCCTCTCCCCCCGCTCTCGCTCCGGTGCATGGCTATGGGCACCGTCTCGGCCTCGATAGCCCCCGTCACCCTAAAAGGCACCTACTCATCCACCTCGCGCACACTCACCGACACTGACCGCTCCACGCTCGACAAGGCCATGCGCGAGGCCTACCTGCGCCTGAGCGACCGCGCCCTCCTCCACGGACGCCACATCCAGCCCGTGCTCGCGTGCTACCGCCTTATTGGCGACGGCGGGACGGTGATCCACACCTCATCGCCCGTACTCGTCGGCCCCGACTCCGGCCTCCAGGCCATACGCACCACTCTAACCCTCTCGGGCGACGGCATGCGCTCCTTGACCGCCACACCGCTCACAGCCACCGAATTCAAGGTGGGCTACAGCTTCACCTCCGAGCCCGACGATGCCTGGCGCTCAGCCGTGCGCGCCGTCGAGATACTGGTATCCCCTCAGCTCCACCCCCTGTCCACCCTCCTCCCCGGCACCTGCTCATTCTCCTCGGCCTCGGCCACTTCCCTCACGATGGAGCATCTGCTCCCCGGAGTGAATCCGCTGGCCGATCCCGCCGCCGACGGGCAATATCTGCGCTCCTGCATTACCTCTATTCTCGACAATGCCGACACCGCCATGCTCCCGTCGCCTCGCACGTGGACCGACACCCTCGCCGAAATCTCCGCGCTCCGTTCCATCGCCACTCTCCCGGTCTCCTCCCCCTCAGCATCCTCACTTATGGGCGTGAGGCTCAGCGCTCCCCACGGCTTCTCGGCCTCGGCTGTGGCCCGGAGCGGCGACATGGTGGCATGGGGCGACCTGAGGGCCGTGCCTTTTGACGGCTATCCCCTCCCCGAACTCTCTACCGTCACCACCCCTGCCACATCACCCACCCCTACAGCCGTGCTGACCACCATGCTCGACGGCTCATCGGTGGTGAGTCAGGCCGTGATGCGCACCCTCGCGCCCACCACTCTCTCCCCACTGGTGCCCTATCCGTCGCCCGACGCTTGCTCCGCCACTCTCATAGCCGGCAACCGGGCCGTAACCCTCCCGCTCACCCCCACGCCGTGCGGGCGGTGGAGTTGCTACATCTCACCCACGCTCCGCCCTGTGACCTTCACCGACACCCTGCCCGGCTTCGTAGTACCCTCGGCCACCCCTCCGGTCCACCATTACCCCTCGGCCATCGCCGTGGCCCGTGCCTCGGCACCGCTCTCCCCCCTGGCATTCTCCACTGTCGGCGATTCCGGGCGGGTGACGGCGCTGTTGCCGGCCCTGCGCCATAGCAGCTCGTTCACGGTGCCCACGGCACGGTTCTACGTGGCCGGCACGGGCGGAATCTCCTCCATGACCCTCAACGACCGCCTCACGCACATCAACCTCAATCTGCTCGACCCTCACCCCGTCACCACTCCCGGGAGCATCACCGCCATCCCCGGGGGAATAGCCTTTGTGGCCGACGGAGGACTCTACACACTCTCCGGTTCCCGCGCCCCAGTGCTCGTCACCCGCCTGTCAGGGATCATCCCCGATGCGTCGGCCGGATGGCTCTTAGGGTGGGACGACTACCACGGCGAGCTGTGGTGCATCCCGGCCACTGAAGCTGGGCCGACTGATAGCCCTGCCGAGGTTTCCGCCGTGATTGCCGTTCCCGACGGCTCGGCTATCTTCACCCGCTCCACCCCGCCCATAGCCTCGGTGCTCTCCACCGGCTCGCGCCTCATCCTCATCGACACGTCAGGCAATATCCTCGACCCGTCAGCCGAGAGCCATGCCGGCCCGGTCACTGTGCGTCACCTCTCGGCCACCGCGTGTGGCTTCAAGCCCGGCGCCGATGCCTGGCTCAATCTCCCTGTCTACGGCCACGACCTCCGCGGCACCATAACCCTCTATGCCATCCATGCCCTGCATCCCACCCGCTACCCGCGTCTGCGGTTGATGACCATCACGGTTGACGGGGGAGATCTCAACCACCCCCTCGTGTACCGTCTCCGCCTCCCTCACGCCCATGCCCTCCTCCTCGACCTCACCCTCACCGCCACCTCCCTCACCTTATGCCAAAACCTTTAGCCAAAATGGATTAGACCAAAGGACGAAAGGATTAGACCAGAGGGCCAAATATCAATATTTTATATAGATTTATTGTGGCAGTTTCTAAAAAAATCCTCTTGACCTCTGGTCTAAACCCTTAGTCCTCTGGATCTCTGGTCTAAAAAGCCCGTCCTAAAAACCTATTATCTATACTTTCCCCTCTATACTCTATACTAAAAATATAAACTATGTACGATCCAATCCAAGGCAACCCCAACGACCCCGGGCGACGACGGGTGATCCACGGCACCGACCCGCTGTATATCCCCGCCTCCATGCTCGATGACCCGGAATACTCCATCGCCCTCCCGCGCCACGACTTCAACATCCTGCGCTTCCGGCACGACTTTGAATTTTGGGCCGCCACCTGTGCACACATCACCGACAAAGTGACCAAACAGACCGTCCCCTTCATCCTCAACCGCCCCCAGCGACGCCTGCTCAAGACAGTCGAGGAGCAACGCCTCCTCAACCTCCCCATGCGCCTCATCATGCTCAAGGCACGCCAATGGGGCGGATCCACATTCATACAGCTGTATTTCGCCTGGCTGCAGATTATACACCTGCGCAACTGGCACTCCCTCATCTGCGCCCACGTCAAGGACACAGCCGCCACCATACGCGGAATGTACAGCCACCTCCTCGCCAACTATCCCGAGGAATATTGGGAAGAGGACTTCCCACCGCGCTTCACCCCCTACGAGCGCCTCGGCAACACCCGCGCCATCCCCGGTCGCGGATGCCGCGTCACCGTCAGCTCGAGCGAGAGCCAGGAATCAACCCGAGGCATGGACTATGCCATGGCCCATCTCAGCGAAGTGGCCTTCTGGAAGGACTCGCGGCTCCACAACCCCGTCGACCTGATACGCTCCGTCACCTCGGGCATACCGCGCCGACCCATGACATTCATAGCCATGGAGAGCACCGCCAATGGCGTGGGCAACTTCTTCCACCGCGAGTGGCAACGCGCCGTCGAGGGGAAAAGCGACAAGACACCATTCTTCGTGCCTTGGTATGAGATAGAGATGTACACCGAGCCTGTGCCCGACCCCGAGGCGTTCAGCGCCACGCTCGACGGTTATGAGCGCGACCTCATGACTAAATACGGTTGCTCGCTCGAGCAGGTGATGTGGTATCGCAACAAGTCGGCTGAGTATCTCGAGCGCCGTGCCATGCAGGCCGAATTTCCCACCACTGCCGAGGAGGCATTCTCGGCGACCGACAATGGCGTGTTCTCGGCCGTGGATGTCGAGGTGGTGCGCTCCGAGGGGTGCATCATCGAGCCTCAGGTGGGCGATATCATCGGATCCCCCTCAGGGATCCCCGAGGACACCTCGGCACCGGAATTTCATCCCACCCCCTCGGGCAACGCCCTGGTGTGGACCCCTCCGCGCCCGGGGGCGAGCTACATAGCCAGCGTAGACATAGGCGGCCGCTCGGCCACCTCCGACTATTCCGTCATAACCATCCTCGACCGCCACGCCGATTCCCCCTGGGCCATGAAGCCCGAGGTGGTGGCCCAATGGCGCGGACACATCGACCACGACCTGCTCGCATGGCAGGCTGTGGCAATGGCCAAATGGTACAACACCGCCATGCTGGTGGTGGAGAGCAATTCGTGGGAGACTTCGAGCGAGGGGCGCGGGCAGTATATACTCCACACTCTGGCCGACAGTTATACCAATATGTATCACCGCCGAGCCACTACATCGACCGGCGAGGTCATAGCCAAGGTGCCGGGATTCCACACCAATGTGCGCACCAAGGCTTCGGTGATCTCCCACCTCATACGCATGGTGCGCGACAATCATTATATCGAGCGCGACCCGGGTATGTGCGACGAGCTTCTGCAATATGAATCGCAGAGCGACGGAACATATTCGGCACGTCGCGGATGCCATGACGACCGCCTCATGTCGCGCGCCATCGCCCTGTGGATCCATGCCACCGAACCCCTCCGCGGCGACTACCATCCCCTCTCAGCCCACGACCGCCATGCACTCCTCTCGCAGTGATTCGGACTTTACAGTCCGAAGGTTATGAGGTTATGAGGTTATATTCAGCGATGCTGAAGGTTATAAGATGATAAGATAATGAGGTTATATGATTATAAGGTTATGGGATTATGTTATGGGATTATAAGGTTATATGGTTAGAGGGGATAATAAGGTTATTCAGCCGTGTTAAACAAAAACGTTCTTTGGTCCTATGTTCAAAAAATAATGGTCAAAACTCTCCGGTCAAAACCTATACCACCCACAAATACCCCGCATGGCAACTCACCCACAAAGCCCTGAAAGGGCGATGTAGTTATAGCCCCACCACGAGGGAACGTGCAAATCGCCCGTTAGGGCAAGATTTGTGCGATCCCGAGGTGTGGGGAAAAAGAAACACATACCAACCTGGGCGTCGAAGACGTCCTATAATCCCCTCGTCCCGCATGGCAACTCACCCACAAAGCCCTGAAAGGGCGATGTAGTTATAGCCCCACCACGAACATGCGAGCAAATCGCCCGACAGGGCAAGATTTGCACAGCATGTGAGGCGTGGGGAAAATGAATTATTCGGTAGATTGGGCGTCGGAGACGTCCTATAAAACGCCCCAATAAACAATTTCACCATAGATTGGTGAAATTTAGGTAAATTGGCCCATATTCTCCAAATAAATATCTATCTTTGGCCTGATAATCAATCCTTTCTCCACCATGAGCTACGTTTCTTCTCTCTATCACATCGTATTCTCCACGTATTGTCGCAAACCGGTGATCGGAAATACCAACCGTCACCAATTATATTCCATCCTGGCGAAACAAATTCAGGAAACAAGATCAAAGGCCCTGATAATTAACGGTGTATCCGACCATATACATATTCTATTGAATCTGCACCAAGGGGTGGCGTTGAGCACCCTGATACGTGATATAAAATCCAAATCCACCGTATGGGCCAAAACATCGGGATTATTCCCGGGTTTCGAAGGTTGGGAGAGAGAATATGGCGCGTTCAGCATATCCAATACGCATAAGGATTCCGTCTACCAATACATTAAAAACCAGGAGACACACCATTCACGGGTTGTTGCCATTGATGAATACCGCGCATTGATCGCAAAGGCCGGCCTTACGTTTTATGGAACCGATTGAATGGTAAATAATTATAGGACGTCTTCGACGCCCAATCTACCGTGTAATTCATTTTCCCCACGCCTCCCGGGCTGTGCAAATCTGCCCTGCGGGCGATTTGCGTGCCCGGTCGTGGTGGGGCTATAATTATATCGCCGCTTCGCGGCTTTGTGGGTACAGCTCAGGCCCGAGCGGATGCCCGAGCCTGAACAGCGTGTGTTGCGTAAATGTCGTAGGAGAAAATGAGGTTGAGGGATGTTACCGGTAGACTTTATAAGTCTATGTTTCTTTAAGTTCTTAAACCTATATACTCTATAGCCTTATAAACTCTATAAACTTATAAACCTATAAACTTATTATAAACTCATAAACCTATAAACCCATAACCCTATAACCTTCAGCTTCGCTGAATATAACCTCATAACCTCCGGACTTCTCGAGTCCGGATTACTTAGTAGCGGCGATGGACTCCTTGCGGAACTCCTTCAGGAGCTTCTCAAGCTCGAGCGACACCTTGCGGGCACGGGCACCTGCGGCTTTGTTACCTGATTCTACCTGGGCGGCAGCGTCCTTGGCAAATGCCTCGAAACCGGCATTGATCTTTTCAACAAGAGTTTTCATGTTATCTGGGGGTTTTAAAATATAATGTGATGATAGTTAGTTACTTTGCAAATTTAAGCAAAATAAGGCCACAAATCCAAATGTTTTATCGCTTTTTTCTGTCCATATTAGACTGTTTACTGCTTTTTTCAGCAAAAAGTCGTAACTTTGAAGCCTCCAAGAGTAATTCCATGATCGACTTCACCACATTCACCCTGCCAAACGGCCTGAGAGTAGTCCACAACTACGATCCGTCGACCGCCATGGTAGCCGTAAATACCATATATAATGTAGGCTCGCGCGATGAATCCCCGTCGCTCACAGGCCTCGCCCACCTGTTTGAGCACCTGATGTTTGGCGGATCGGTCAACATCCCCGATTTCGATGCCGAGCTGGAGCGTGCGGGCGGATCGTCAAACGCCTGGACCTCCAACGATTTCACCAATTTCTACGACATAGCCCCGGCGGCCAATTTCGAGACCCTGCTGTGGCTCGAGAGCGACCGCATGCTATCGCTATCGTTCTCGCCCACGTCGCTCGAAGTGCAGAGGTCGGTGGTGATCGAGGAGTTCAAGCAGACGCATCTCAACCGCCCCTACGGCGACCTCACCCACCGCCTCAGGGAGATGCTCTACACCACCCACCCCTACCGCTACCCCACCATAGGACGCGAGCCGGCCCACATAGAGCGGGTGACCATGGACGATGTGAAGCACTTTTTCTACACCCACTATGCGCCCAACAATGCCATCCTCGCCATCAGCGGCAACGTCACCCTGGAGCGTGTGCGCCACGAGGTGGAGCGGTGGTACGGATCCATACCCCGGCGCGACATTGCCCCGCGCCTCTATCAGCCCGAGGCTCCCATCACGGAGCCGCGCGAGTGTGTGGTCACCGGCGCGGTGCCCCAACCTCTCATCGTAATTGCCTATCCCATGGCGGGATACGGACAGCCGGGCTATATCGAGGCCGATATACTCACCGACATCCTGGCCTCGGGGCGCTCGTCGCGCTACTATCGCGACCTGCTCATGTCCGACCCGCTTTTCACCGAGGCCGACGCGTCGATAGCCGGAAGCGAGGAGCCGGGATTCCTGATGCTTAAGGCGCGCCTGAGCGAGTCGTCGCCCGAGGCTGTGGAGCGTGCCCGCAACACCCTCACATCGCTCGCTACACTCACCACCGAGCCGTTCTCCCCATCCAATCCCTCGGGCATCACACCGAGAGAGCTCACCAGGGCCGTGAACCGGTTTGACAGCAACCACCAGTTCTCGATGATCTCCTATCTCACACGCGCTCAGGAGCTTGCCATGTCGGCTATCCATGACGAGGATATCAACAAGCGAGTGGACGCCTACCGCGCCGTGACTCTCGACGACGTGAGCTCGACGGCCCGTACCATCCTCGATCCCTCACGCGCTTGCACGCTCGTGTATCTGCCGGAGTGAACCTTTACAGTGAGGCATGTGTTTTAATATGGTGAATCAACTATTTAATTACTTTAATAAACACGCTTCATTATGAAACTCAAAGAGAAACTCCACCGCATCGGTGACATGTACAAGGAAGCCGCTACAATGATCTATTCCAACCCCCTGAATCATTAAACAGCGGTATTTTTACAAATCCAAAACTGAAAAAAATACAGATAATATAAAAGCCACCCGGCAGCGGATGGCTTTATTTATGTCGGGTCTGATTATAATAGTCGGTTTGTATTCCATACACAGAGTTTTTCAGCTGAAAGGATAAAAAAATGTGGGGGACTTCACAGCCACCCACATGCTTTAACCTAACTTTTTGTTGACTTAAAACTTAATGATAGTAGCTATATGCGACTGACGCAAATAAGCACTTGACATGTGTAGTGCAAAGGTAGTGATTATTTTCATTGGGGTGGAGTGGTTTTTAAGTTAAAATCACTTAATAAAATGTTATAGTTATTCAAAAAGTGGGGTTTTAGGGCTTCCAGAGGGCATTTTTCCTGAAAACCGGCCCGCGATATCGTAAAAAATACGTTATAAATAAATTCACCTAAGAATTGTGACGGTGAACAAAAAACACTATTTTTGTGGAAATAAAATTCCGTAGAATACCCATGGAAAAAATATCAGCCACAATCATAGCCCTCAACGAGGAGAAACGCATAGCCGCGTGTCTCGAATCGCTCCGTGACGTGGCCGAGGAGGTGATTGTGGTGGATTCAGGGTCGACCGACGCCACGGTGTCGATATGCCACAACTACGGGTGCAAGGTGACGCTGAGACCGTTTGACGGTTTCGGAGCCCAGCGCCAGTATGCCACATCGCTCACCACTCATCAGCACGTGCTATCGATCGATGCCGACGAGGTGCTATCGCCCGCCCTGCGCGAGAGCATCATCGCGCTCAAGGAGACAGGATTCACCCACAGGGTCTACAGCATGTCGCGCCTGAATTTCTATTGCGGCTATCCCGTGAAGCGGTGCGGGTGGTATCCCGACCATCAGATACGCCTCTTCGACAAGCGCTATGCCGCGTGGAACCTGCGCGATGTGGCCGAGAAGGTGATATTCCGCGACTCGGTGCGCCCCGAACCGCTCGACGGTGACATACTCCACTACCGTTGCGACACACCCGACCAGTTCCGCAAGGTGACGCGCACCCATGCGGCCATCAAGGCGAGGGTGCTGGCAGCATCTGACGAACCTATCTCACCCGTGGCCCCCATGCTCAACGGCCTGAAAGCATTCTGGAACGTGTATATCAACCGCGGAGGGATACTCGAGGGGAATGTGGGACGGCAGATAGCCCGCGAGTCCTATGTGAGCGAATATCTGGCCTACCGTGCGGCCCAGAAGCTCAACGCCCAGCGCAGAAAGTGATCCGGACCTCTCCCCACATCAGGAAAGGCCCGGATATAAAAAAACCAAACGGGAAGATGATATCACATCGTCCTCCCGCTTAGATAATAAACCAATCATTATCACATTTCTTGCAATGGAAAAAGTAATTTTGCTATGTACTATTACAACGCGCGGCGGCGCGGATGGTTCACACATCGCGAAATTTTTTTCATAAAAAGTGCATTTTTCCCGAGCAGGGGCCTAAAAAGGCTTAATTTAACATATTTTCATCGGCATGTGCGCGATAATTGCCCGGCTTTGGCATTATATTTGCACTGCGATCCACAAGGAGGGGACGCGGACGGCCCCGGAGCCACCGCCCGCAACGCTACAGCAATCAACGACAACAATATAAAACACTATACATAATCATGGCAAAGAAAGATACCACAATAAAGGGTGCCGCTAAGGAGAAGGATACCGATCCCGCAAAGGCCAAGCTCAACGCGCTGGCCCAGGCGATGGGTAATATCGAGAAGAACTTTGGACGCGGTGCCATCATGAAGCTCGGCGACGAGCAGATCGAGGATGTCGACGTGATCCCCTCGGGGTCGATCGGCCTCAACTACGCCCTCGGCGTGGGCGGATACCCCCGCGGACGCATCATCGAGATCTATGGCCCGGAGTCGTCGGGTAAGACCACTCTCGCCATCCATGCCATAGCCGAGGCGCAGAAGGCCGGCGGAATCGCCGCCATCATCGACGCCGAGCATGCCTTTGACCGCTTCTATGCCGCCAAGTTAGGCGTGGATGTCAACAATCTGCTCATGGCTCAGCCCGACAACGGCGAGCAGGCCCTGGAGATAGCCGAGCAGCTGATACGCTCGTCGGCCATCGACATCCTTGTGATCGACTCCGTGGCCGCGCTCACCCCCAAGAGCGAGATCGACGGCGAGATGGGCGACAAGAATGTGGGCGTGCAGGCCCGACTCATGTCCCAGGCCATGCGTAAGCTCACAGCCACCATATCGCGCACCAACACCTGCTGTATCTTCATCAATCAGCTCCGCGAGAAGATCGGCGTGATGTTCGGCCCCACCGAGACCACCACCGGCGGTAACGCCCTCAAGTTCTATGCCTCGGTGCGCGTGGATATCCGCCCCTCCACCTCCATCAAGGACGGCGACGAGGTGCTCGGCAAGCTCACCAAGGTGAAAGTGGTGAAGAACAAGGTGGCGCCCCCATTCAAGAGAGCCGAGTTTGACATCATGTTTGGCGAGGGCATCTCGCGCAGCGGCGAGATCATCGACCTGGGCGTAGAGCACGGCATAATCCAGAAGAGCGGATCATGGTTCAGCTACAACGGCGCCAAGATAGCCCAAGGACGCGACGCCGCCAAGCGCATGGTGCAGGACAACCCCGAACTCGCAGCCGAACTCGAGGAGAAGATCATGGCCGTGCTCCGTGGCGACCTCAAGATCGAAGTGCCCAAGCTGAGCGACGTCCAGACCAAGAAGGGCAAGGCCGCCAAGGAAGCCAAGAACGACGACGTGGCTCCCGCCGATATCGCCGAACTCCCCGAGCTCCCCGACATGCCCGAACTCCCCGACATGCCCGATGACTTCTCCATCGAGGAGGATATCTGAGAAAACTAAAAATCACCATTACGACCATTCAGAATCCGGTTTTTACCAACCTCTGAATGGCCGTAATGGCAATTTTCCCTCCTCTCCTTTTACACACTCAAGTTGACATCCCTTATAAATATCTGACATTATGGCAAGTGGATTTGCAAAACCTATAACTATTAAAGAGGCAATCGACAAGATAGTAGCACGTAAATACCTGATTCCTGCAATACAGCGTAAATTTGTATGGAGCGGTGAACAGATCGAGGTTTTGTTTGACAGTATCATGCGTGGTTACCCGATCAATTCCTTTATGTTTTGGGAAATCAACACGCCAGAAATAAAGAACTCATTCAAGTTCTACCAATTCCTTACGGAGTACCGACAGTTTTTCAAGGAGGACAACGTCGACATAGACACCAAGGGAAATGATGACTTCTATGCCATAATCGACGGTCAACAGAGATTGACAAGTCTCTACCTTGGATTAAAAGGGTCGTATGCCTACAAGATGCCGAGAAAATGGTGGAAAGATAACGAGGATTGTCTACCTACAAGAAGGCTGTACCTCAACCTGGCCTCACCGGTACGTGATGAGGAAAGCTCCATGAAATATGATTTCCGACTTCTCACCGAGGATGAAAGCAAGTATGAGGATAAGGACACGAAGTGGTATAGGGTGAATGAGATTCTCCGATGGGGAGATGACAAGGAATTCCGCCAATATCTGAGGTCTGAGCCATTATTCCAGGATAACGATTTTGCCTACGATACCATATATACCCTGCGGGACAGAATCTTTAAGGATGAACTGATCAACTACTACCTGGAGGACAAGCAGGACATCGACCAGGTGCTCGAAATCTTCATCAGGACCAACAGCGGCGGTGAGCCCTTGAGTTTCTCCAACCTGCTTATGTCCTATACCACCGCCAACTGGACCACAAGGGATGCAAGGAAATCGTTTGATGATCTTATTCATCATCAGGTGTACAGCATAGGCAAACCCAACTTCATAATCAACGCCGACCTGGTATTGAAGACTTGTCTGGTGCTCTTCAATGACAACATCAAATTTCAGGTTAAGAATTTCGACAACTCCAGTGTGGTGAAATTTGAGCAGAACTGGGACAAGGTGAGCAGCGCCATAATCGAGGCATTCAAATTGATCGAGAGCTGGGGATTCAATGACTCAAATTTCCGGGCCAAAAACGCGATCATCCCTATCGTATATTTCATATACCACAACGGGCTTCAGGACATCATCAACAATCAAGCGAAACTCACCAATGTAAAGCCCCTCATTCGACAGTGGCTATGTCTGTCCCTGCTGAAAGGGGTATTCGGCGGTCAACCGGACAATGTGCTCACCAAGATTCGCAAGGTGCTCGAACGCCATAAAGGGGACTGCATCTTCCCTCTTGATGAGATTAAAGACGCGTTCAAGGAGGATGCCTCGAAGAACCTGTCGTTCTCCGAGGAATTTGTCGACGGCCTGTTGACCACCCAGAAGGATCAGTCCAACTGCTATACAATCCTCGCTCTGATATATTCGCACCTTAATTTCAATCAGGAATTCCACAAGGACCACCTGCACCCGTATAGTTATTTCTGCAAACTTCAGCAGGGCAACATGACGGATGATGAGTACAATTTCTATAAGGACCCGTTGAATTACAATTCCGTTTTGAATCTTCAACTGCTCAACGGTGACCTCAACAAGTCGAAGCTCGACAGCCCGCTCAACCAGTGGGTGAACGACAAGTCAATTGATCTGGACAACCAGCTTATACCCAAAAATGTGAGTCTGGATGTCTCGAATTTCCGGTCATTCATAACCGAACGGAAGAGCCTGTTGAAAAAAAGGCTCCTCTCGATAGTCGGGGCATAACCCTCCTCATCCCGTGATGGCGGAGGTGGAAAGCGGCGTGGAACTGTGAAAAACCCGGGGGGATGATACAAAATCAAAGGTATATGAGATACCGGGGGCGTGGGGGGTGTCTCCGTTGTAAATATCGGAGACATATCCGACAGCCCGTCTCGGGGATTTAAAGTAATTTTACTTTCACAAAATCATCACATTCACCATCACCCCACACTATCATGAAAATACGATCGATATGCCGGATGTTGCTCTGCTTCACGGCAACCTTAAGCCCGGCACTCGCCCTGGCAAATACCCCCGGCAACGTCAGCAATTCTCAGGCCGGTACGGGAAACCCCTATCTCCCCTTGTGGGAGCATCTGCCCGACGGCGAACCGAGAGTGTTTGAGGATCCCGACAAACCCGGCAGTTACAGAGCCTATATAATAGGTTCGCACGACACGAGTGTGGACAAGTATTGCGGATCGGACATACGCATGTGGTCGGCCCCGGTCGAGGACCTCACCGACTGGCGCGACGACGGCCCCATATTCACTTATCAGCACGACGGCAAGTGGGACATCATGTATGCCCCCGACCTGGTGGAGATACCGCAGAAGAACGGCTCCAAGGTGTACTACCTCTACCCCCACAGCCGTGGCCCGCGCAGGGAGGCTATGGTGTGCAAAGGCACCCGCCCCGACGGCCCGTTCACTCCGGTCAACCTCACCGCCGACGGCTCGGCCACAGTGGCGGGAAGTATCCTCGGCTTCGACCCCTCGATATATGTCGACGTGATCACCGACGAGAATGATCCCGATTACGGCAAAGGATTCCGTGCCTACGGCTTCTGGGGATTCCAGCGCTCATCGGCCGCCCAGCTCGACCAGGCCACCATGTATTCGGTGCGCCCCGGCACAGAAGTGATCCCCTACTTCATCCCCGCATGCACCCCGCAAGGGGAGATACGCGATCCCAAGGGCACCGAGTATCCTGCTCTCTACAAGAGCCAGGCTCCACAGGATTTCGGATTCTTCGAAGCCTCGTCGATACGCAAGGTAGGCAACAAATATGTAATGATATTCTCAGGCTACTCGGGCAAGGAGTATGGCCTGGGCAACACCAACTCCACCCTCCGGTATGCCTACGGCGACACGCCTCTGGGCCCGTGGCGCAGTGGAGGTGTGCTGGTTGACTCGCGCGGAGTTGTGCCCAACGAGGACGACTCGGCCCTCACCACCACCAATGCCGGACACAACACCCACGGCAGTCTCCAGGAGATCAACGGCCAGTGGTACGTGTTCTATCACCGCCCGCCCCGCGGATTCGGCTTCGCCCGCCAGGCCATGGTGGCCCCCGTCACCATCAGCTGGGACGAGACCCCTGTGGCCGAAGGCGGTAAAGTGGTGATACGCGGTTACGACCCCTACGCTCCCGCCGACGGAGCAGTGACTGCCAAGGCATCCAACGGCACGGAATATACCGGCGCCGAGGTGACCTCGGAGGGGTTCCAGATCTACGGACTCGATCCCCACAAATACTATTCGGCAGGATATGCCTGCTACCTCTCCAACGGCCAGGCCATGCAGGACGCATGGGACATATGGGACAACAATATGCCCGTGATCATGAACGGTGATGACGTGGTGGGATTCAAATACTTCGGCTTCGGAGGACTCAAGAAAGCCACTAAGGGCCTCAAGCCTTTCGCCGGCACGAAGAAGGGGGACAAGACCAAAGTAAACCTCTTCCTCACCCCACTCACCAATCAGACCTTCACCATCGACGTGATGCTCGACGGCCCGTGGGACAACTCCACATGGAAAGGACGCAAGATAGCCGAACTGAGCGTCCCCGCCGGAAAGCAGGGCGAGATGACCGCTCTGAGCGCCGACGTGGCCAAAGCCGTGGAGGGTCTCAAAGGGAAACATGGCATCTACCTGGTGGCCCGCGGACCCAAGGGGGAGAAGCTGTGCAGTCTGCGCGGACTCGGATTCACCCGCAAGGGGGAGACAATGGAAGCACCCGTGGTGCCTGCCGTGAGCATACAGGTGGACGGCAAGGAGGTGAAAGTGGCCGCCACTCCGGCGAGGATGAACGCTCTGAACGGCTACACCGGCTATGACCACTACGAGGTGGCAGTGCCCGTGACCGGACTCAACGCACCCCGCGTGACAGCCTCGGCAAGCGATCCCGCCGTAAAGGTCGAGGTGATCCAGCCCGTGAAATGGGGAGGCGACGCCACCGTGAAGTGCGACTACAACGGCGCGGTGAAGACCTATCACGTGAAATTCCAATAATCTATAATACTATGAGGGGCCGCTGAACCTCGGCCTCCGACACCACCGCCCGGAGTCACTCAGGCAATGGTTCCGGGCGGAAATTTATTCAATCCATGAAAATAATCTCAGCCGTAACAATAGCGCTCATGGCCATGTGTGCCCCGATAATGCGAGGGGAGATAAACGTGAGCTTCAATGCCGGAGCTCCCGGAGTGGAGCTTGCCGGAGCACCCATAGTGACCGACCCCGCCGACGGCCCTACAGTGGAGACCGTGGCATCTTCATCAACGATGAGGACTGGGGATTGAAGCCGTGGGCCTCGCTGAACTATGAAAAGGAACTTGGCGACATAGGCCCGCGCACATATGCCAGGGTGTGCGAGCTGATACTGCGCCTCAAGGGCAACATGATGGCCCCGGCCATGCACTCATGCACGGGAGCCTTCTACACCCACCCCGAGAGCAAAGAGGTGGTGGACGGAGAGCCGGTGGAGGTGCTGGAATATCTGCCCCGGGAATGGTCGACCGAATGGAAAGCCAATGTGCTGCGCAACGGCATGGAGTTCAAGCGTAAGTTTGCCGTGGATCCGAGCCTCGGGAGCCACACGCTGACATTCACCACCGGCGACCCGGGTATGATAGTGCAACGTGCCATTATCGACTGGGGCGGACTGAAGCCTACCTACGTAGGGCCGGAAGTGGACAGCGAAACAGGTGGCCTAACGCAACAATAGACAAGCGTCGCCGTAGGAAAGGAAGCGGTAGGTGCCGGCGAGAGCGTAATCGTAGAGACGTCGCCACTCGGGGACATTCCCACATCCAGAGGCCTCCCCTGAATTGCCGAGGAATGCCGATACAAGCAACAGGAGGGTGGAACGGGGCTGATGGAAATTGGTGACCATACCCCGGACTATCCTGTAGATGTAGCCCGGTGCGATCATGAGGCGTGTCGAGGCGATGAACGTGTTCTGGCCGGTGGCGTCGAGATGCTCCAGAATGGCCTGCATGGAGTCGTGCACGCTCAGGCCCGGATGGGCGGGGCTGTAGGGGTACCACTGCGGGAGGGTGAGATGATCCTCCGAGGCACAATCGGGACAGGAGGCGAGCATACAGCCCAGGTGGTAGAGGCTCTCGAGGGTGCGCACCGAAGTGGTGCCCACGGCGATGACTCGGCGCGGGGTTGCGGATAGTTCCTCGATGAGCGCGCGCGACACGGCTATGAACTCGCTGTGCATCTCGTGATCGCCGATGGTGTCGCTCTTGACGGGCTGGAATGTGCCGGCCCCCACATGGAGCGTGAGCTCACGGCGCGGTATCCCGGCCTCATCGATAGCCTCGAGCACGGCGGGAGTGAAATGTAATCCGGCGGTCGGAGCGGCCACAGAGCCTTCTATGCGGGAGTAGACGGTCTGATAGTCGGCCGAGTCGCTCTCCTCGGTGGAGCGGTTGAGATAGGGAGGGATGGGAATTTCACCAAGCGCCGAGATGATGGAGCTGAAAGTGACCTCGGGGTTATCCCACGAGAATTGCACCACCGATGCCGCGCCGTCCTTGCTGAGACGGGTGGCGGTGAGGGTAAGCTCTATACCGCCGTCGACGGTGACACGGCGAGAGAGTGGGCCATCCTTCCACCGCTTGGAGTTGCCCACGAGACAGTTCCACGAACACTCCCCGCGTGAGGCGAAATTCACGGCATAGTCGGCCGGAGTGTGGGGCTCGAGGCAGAATATCTCGATGAGCGCGCCCTGGCTGTCGGCACCCTTGCGGAAACGCAGGCGGGCGTTGATGACGCGGGTGTTGTTGTAGACCAGCATGGAGTCGGGAGGGAGAAGCGACGGCAGATCGCTGAAGATGCGTGTTGAAATCTCCCCCTCCTGACCGCGCACCAGCAACAGGCAACGGTCGCGTTCGGCAAGGGGATGTTTGGCGATTCGCTCGTCGGGGAGAGGATAATCGTAATCCTCGATGCGTATTTCTCCTATCTCACTCATATATGGAAGTCGGTATCTTTAGCGGTCTAATCTTTAGCAGTCTTTATCTATTCTCTCCGAGCAGCCTCAGGTCGTGGATGGCGCGGATGGGATCGGGGGCCTTGAACACGTAGCTTCCGGCCACCAGTATGTCGGCCCCGGCCTCGATGAGCGCGGGGGCTGTGTTGAGGTCGACTCCGCCGTCGATCTCGATGAGGGCCTGAGAGCCTGAGAGGGCTATCAGCTCGTGGAGACGGCGCACCTTGGCGATGGTGCCGGGGATGAATTTCTGCCCACCGAATCCGGGGTTGACACTCATGAGCAACACCATGTCGACATCGCCGATAATATCCTCGAGCATCCCTACGGGGGTGGCGGGATTGAGGGTGACTCCGGCTTTCATGCCGGCCTCATGGATGGAGGCTATCACACGGTTGAGGTGGGTGCAAGCTTCGTAATGGACATTCATGAGATGGGCGCCGGCATCGCGCACGGCTCCGACAAAACGCCCCGGATCCACCACCATCATGTGGACATCGAGAGGCTTCTCGGCCACACGGCTGATGGAGGCTATCACGGGGAAGCCCACCGAGATGTTGGGGACAAACATGCCGTCCATCACATCGATGTGGATGAGGGACGCGTCACTGCGGTTGACTATCTCGACCGCTTCGCCCAGACGGGCGAAATCAGCGGCAAGGAGGGAAGGGGCTACCTGGAGGTTCATTTTAAGCGGAGCTTAAAAGGTTATGGGGTTATAGGGTTATGTGGTTATTCCCTGCGATATGGCTATCGCAGGGTTGAGGAGGCAAGAGCTTACTTCTTGCGGGGACGGAAGGCGTTGTAGAGGATTATGGCCACGCATACGAGGCCAATGCCGAGACCGATGTAGGTGAGGTAGTCGTTGTACTCCTCGACCTTGGCGTAGAGCTGCTCGCGTGGCACTACGGTGCCGAGCCAGTAGCCGAGAGCGGCAAGGACAATGTTCCATGTACATGCCCCGAGGCCGGTAAAGATGATGAATTTGCCGAGGTTCATGCGGGCGAGTCCGGCGGGGATGGAGATGAGCTGACGCACGGCGGGAACGAGACGGCCAATGAAAGTGGAGATGGCTCCGTGGGCGTCGAAATATTCCTCGGCATGGCGCACTTTCTCCTCATTGAGGAGCAGGGCGTGGCCCAGACGGCTTCCGGCAAACTTATAGACTATCGGACGGCCTATCCATAGGGACAGGTAGTAGTTGATGAGCGCCCCGATGATGGCGCCGACGGTGGCGAGGAGCACTATCACCACAATGTTGACTTCGTGGCTTGTGCATGCCAGGTAGGCGGCAGGGGGGACAATCACCTCGGAGGGAAACGGCACAAACGAGCTCTCTACTATCATGAATACCAGCACGAGCATGTAGACTGTGATGGCATCGGCTTCGAGAAACTGGGCCATGATCCCTGCGGGATCAAATAATGCTAAGATCATACGTTATTTTAAGCTGAGCTTAAAAGGTTATGGGGTTAAGGAGATTATGAGGTTATCCGGGGGGATTCTTTACCTCGACCCGGAAAGAGGTTATGAGGTTATTTGGGTTCAGGAGGCTATAGGGTCAAGGACATGAGTTTCAGTGGCCGCCCTTTCAATGGCAGAGCCTTACACGTATGAAAATGATAAAGTTATCAACTTAACCAAGATATAGAAACATCAAGTCCCTAACCCTATAACCTCCTGACCTTATAACCTTCCGCGAAGCGGAATTATCGGTGAGCGATCATGTACTGGGCGATCTGGACGGCGTTGAGTGCGGCACCCTTCTTGATCTGGTCGCCCACGAGCCAGAATGTGAGGCCGTTGGGGTTGGCGACATCCTCGCGGAGACGGCCCAGGAATACGGGATCGGTTCCGGCGGCGAACAGAGGCATGGGATACTTCTTCTCGGCGGGCTCATCGACCACTACCAGACCCTCGGCCTTGGAGAACGCCTCGCGGGCCTCAGCTACCGAGACGGGACGCTCGGTCTCGACCCATACAGCCTCGCTATGGGCGCGCGACACGGGCACACGCACACAGGTGGCGCTCACGGAGAGGTCGGGGGCGTGCATGATCTTGCGGGTCTCGTTGAACATCTTCATCTCCTCCTTGGTGTAGTCGTTGTCGAGGAACACGTCGATGTGGGGGATGAGGTTGTAGGCAAGCTGATAGGCAAACTTCTCTACGGTAGGCTCCTGTCCGCTCACGATCTCGGCATACTGATTCTCGAGCTCGTCCATGCCCGATGCACCGGCACCGCTGGCGGCCTGGTAGGTGGCTACGTGGACGCGCTTGATGGGCGAGATGTCGTTGAGGGGCTTGAGGGCAACCACCATGATGGCAGTGGTGCAGTTGGGGTTGGCAATCACGCCACGGGGAGCGTTGAAAGCGTCGTCACCGTTGACTTCGGGCACCACCAGGGGCACATCGGGATCCATGCGGAAGGCCGATGAGTTGTCGATCATCACGGCGCCGTGCTTGGTGATCACGTCGGCATATTTCTTGGACACTGAGGCTCCGGCTGAAACAAATGCGAAGTCCACGCCACGGAAATCCTCGGGCTCGTCGCGGAGGAGCTGTACGGTGTAATCCTGACCGCGGAAACGGTAGGTGCGGCCGGCTGAACGCTCCGATCCGAAGAGGAGGAGCTCGTCGATGGGGAAGTTCTGCTCATCAAGCACCCGGAGGAACTCCTGGCCTACGGCGCCACTGACGCCTACAATTGCTACTTTCATAAAAACTATTTTACCTATTGTGATTATTTGATTTTCAGATTCATGAATACATCTTCTCGATCAATGAGGCGTAACGCTCGTTGATGACGCGACGCTTGATCTTGAGGGTGTTGGTGAGCTCGCCGTTCTCCATGGTGAACTCGTGGGGAAGGAGGGTGAAACGCTTGATGCGCTCGTAGGGTGCGAGGCCCTTCTCGAGCGATTCGATGCGCTTGGCCATCATGTCGATCACGCGCGGGGCGGTGAGGAGCTCGTCGGTGTTTGAGTAGGCCACCTTGTTGGTGTCGGCCCACTTGCGCAGGGCCTCATAGTCGGGGACGATGAGTGCGCTCACGAATTTGCGGCTGTCGCCGATCACGGCCACCTGCTCGATGAACTTGTCGGTGCCGAGGCGGGTCTCGATGGCCTGGGGGGCGATATACTTGCCGTTGGAGGTCTTGAAGAGGTCCTTGATGCGGTCGGTGAGGAACAGGGCGCCGTCGCGGATATATCCTGCGTCACCGGTGCGGAACCAGCCGTCGGGGGTGAAGGCCTCGGCGGTGGCCTCGGGCTTGTTGTAGTAGCCGCGCATCACGGTGGGTGACTTCACGAGCACCTCATCGTTGTCGCCTATCTTCACGTTGACCTCGGGGATGGGGGTGCCCACCGAGCCGAGCAGATAGTCGACCATGGGGAAGCAGGTGACGGTGGCTGTGGTCTCGGAGAGGCCGTAGCCTACCATGAGGAACAGTCCGGCCGAGTGGAAGAATTCGACGATCTCGGCCGAGACGGGTGCACCGGCCGTGGGGAATATCTTGGGATTGTCGATGCCGATGGCGCTGCGGAGCATGGCAAACACCTTGCGGTCAAAGAACTGATAGCTCTTCTCGAGCCAGAATGGAGGCTTGAGGCCACGGCGACGGTAGTCGACGTTGCGCTTGTGGCCAACCTTGAGGGCCATCCTGACCATGGAGCGCGACACGGGATTCATGGAGTTGATCTTCTCGTGAACGGCTGTGTAGACCTTCTCCCAGAATCTGGGCACGGCACACATGCAGGTGGGGCGCACCTCCTTGATGGTATCCTGGATGGCGCGGGGGTCGCGGTTGACGGCGACCTTTATGCCCACCATGAGGCACACGTAGGTGAATCCTTTCTCGAATATATGGCTCAGGGGGAGGAATGCCATGGAGACATCGGAGGGGTTGAGCATGTCGAGGCGCACGCGGTGGGCCTCGAGAGCATGGTCATAGTTGGAATGGGTGAGGATGGCTCCCTTGGGCTCGCCGGTAGTGCCTGAAGTGTAGACGAGGGTGGCGATATCGTCGGGGGTGGCCGAGGCTATGCGCCGGTCGACCTCGGCGGAGATCTCGGGCGAGGCGTTCTCGCCCAGCTTCATGAAGTCGTCCCACAGCATGGATGAGGAGTCGTCCTCGTCAAGCTCGATGGGCTTTATCACCACTATCTGCTTGAGGCAGGGACAGTGCTCCATGGCCTCGCGGGCAAAATGATACTGGGTGGCGTTGCCGGCAAACAGGACTGCGCATCCGGCATCGTTGACGATATAGGCCACCTGCTCGGGCGATGAGGTGGCGTAGATGGATACCGACACGGCACGGTTGCGGTAGCAGGCGAAGTCGGTGACGAGGTTTTCGGGACGGTTGGCCGAGAAAGTGGCTACACAGTGCTGCGGCTCTACGCCGAGAACGGCGAGAGCACGTGATGCTACAGCTATCTGGCGGTCAAATTCGCGCCAGGATATATCATACCACCGCTCCTGCTCGTCCTGAGCGGCCAGGGCGGGAGCCTCGGGACGCTCCTTGGCGTGACGGGCCGAAAGGAGGGTTAAAATGTTGTCAATCATAAGCGATTGTCTTGTGTGAAAGACCGCCGGAGAGGTGGACGGACGAAAAAATTATAACTTCCTGCAAAGTTAACACCATTTTTTCGCCCACCCTCTATGAAAGTCTTACATTTTTGATAATCGTTAACATTTCCTCATAAATTGCACATACTCATTAACAAAACGAAACAGTTAAGAAAATGTTCACATGATAATAACCGGGTGATTCGCATTGGATTAAAACACTCTCAAGCTATTGCCACAGATATTTTTATTAAACTCTAAGTGTAAACAGGTGCTGTTTGACGGGATTATATGCTAATTATTGAAGTTTTTTAGCAAAAAGTTCTATTGTTGGTATTTTTTCCGTATATTTGCCACGAAGAATATTGTTGAACATTTGCCACGAAGAATTGGTAGAGCCGGCACGGAATATTCCGCGTGGGGCATTAGCCGATAGTTTTTCATGGTGAATAATGTTTGCCAGGAGTTATTTTGATTCTAATAAATCACTAATTGATAAAGTTCTCTGTCATCAGTCATGGAAAAAATTGACAATCTTGACCGAAAAATACTTGAAATAGTAATGCGCAATGCCCGCATCGCTTCCAAGGATGTAGCCCAGGAGTGTGGAGTGTCGCGCGCGGCTATCCATCAGCGCATACAGCGCATGGTGGATCTTAACGTCATCACGGGATCGGGCTACAATGTGGACCCCAAGGTACTCGGCTACCGCACCTGCACCTACATAGGCGTGAATCTGGAGCGCGGCGCTCTCTACCGTGAGGTGGTGCCTGAGTTTGACAAGATCCCCGAGATCGTGGAGTGCCATTTCACCACCGGCCCCTACACGATGCTGATCAAGCTCTTCGCCCGCGACAACGAGCACCTGATGGAGCTGCTCAACCATAAGATACAGACGATACCCGGAGTTGTGGGCACCGAGACACTGATCTCGCTCGACCACTCGATATCGAGGGTGTTGCCGGTGACTTACGATGATAACTGATAAATTGCAGTTTAAATAAAAAAACGTTACATTTGCCCTGCCTTAGCACCGCATCATAGCGAACACTAAGGCAGGGCAAAAAGTTATATATCTATATAGAAAGTCATATATCTATATGGCAAGTATGATAATAAGTGAGTCGTGACGGCTTGCCCTATAAACAGCAGGGTGTTCGGCTTACTTACCGTCGGGCATGCCCGACGGGTGAGAGATACAGGCCCACCCACACAACACGGATAATTATAATCATCAAAAAACCTCGTAAAAACCGGCCTGTGCAATAGATGAGGTTGTAAAAATACAGTTTTATTATGAAATCATTTGAAGAATTAGGTGTCAATGAGCCGCTGCGCAAGGCAGTGGAGGAGATGGGCTTTGAGGCTCCGATGCCCATCCAGGAACGTGTGATCCCGCGTCTGCTCGGCGATGCCAACGATATAGTTGCCCTTGCACAGACCGGAACCGGCAAGACGGCGGCTTTCGGTCTGCCTGTGCTCCAGCGCATCGAGCCGGGCGTGATGAGCCCCCAGGCCCTGATACTCGCGCCCACGCGTGAGCTGTGTCTGCAGATCGGCGGTGACCTGGTGGATTATTCCAAGTATATCCCGGGCGTGAAGGTGCTTCCGGTATATGGCGGATCGAGCATCGAGAGCCAGATACGCACCCTGCGCTCCGGAGTGAACGTGATAGTGGCCACTCCGGGCCGACTGATCGACCTGATAAAGCGCGGAGTGGTGAAGCTCGACGGGGTGAACACGGTGGTGCTCGATGAGGCCGACGAGATGCTCAACATGGGTTTCCTCGAGTCGATCGAGGAGATACTCTCGCATGTGCCCTCGGATCACAAGACCCTGCTGTTCTCGGCCACGATGCCGGCGGGCATCCTGAAGATAGCCAAGCGCTATATGAAGGATTACGAGGAGATAGTGGTGGGCACACGCAACGAGGGATCGGAGAATGTACGCCACATATATTATATGGTCAACGCGCGTGACAAGTATCTGGCCCTGAAGAGGGTGGTGGATAATTCGCCCGGCATTTACGCCATAGTGTTCTGCCGCACGCGCCGTGACACCCAGGAGATTGCCGACAATCTGATACGCGACGGATATAATGCCGAGGCTCTGCACGGCGACCTGTCGCAACAGCAGCGCGACATAGTGATGAAGAAGTTCCGCGACAGGGTGGTGAGCATCCTGGTGGCTACCGACGTGGCCGCCCGCGGACTCGATGTGAGCGATCTGACCCACGTGATCAATTACGGTCTGCCCGAGGATACGGCCGTGTACACCCACCGCTCGGGCCGTACAGGCCGCGCCGGCAAAAAGGGTGTGTCGGTGGCCATAATCCACTCGAGGGAGAAGGGGCGTCTGCGCGAGATAGAGCGTATAATAGGAAAGACTTTCGAGCACCTGGAGGTGCCCACGCCCGAGCATATCATAGAGAAACAGCTCTATAATCTGGCCGACCGCATCGAGAAGGTGAAGGTGAACGAGGATGAGATAGCCCGCTATCTGCCGGGAATCTCGCGCAAGCTCGAGTGGCTCTCGGAACAGGATCTGCTCAAGAGAGTGATCTCGCTGGAGTTCAACCGTCTGCTCGACTACTATAAGGACGCTCCCAAGATCGATTTCATCGACGCCAAGCCCCAGAAGGAGAAGAAGCGCAAGGGGGAGAAGAACAATGACCGTCCGGCCGACGACAAGGAGAAGGACCGCCGCACAGCCGCCCGCGGAATGGAACGAGTGTATGTGAACGTGGGCAAGAGGGACGGATTCTTTGCCGGAAACCTCATAGAGATGCTCAACAAGCTCGTGCAAGGGAAGCGCGTGGATGTGGGCCGTATCGACCTGTTGCCGGGCTACACGCTGTTTGACGTGAGTAAGAAGGATGCCCGCAAGGTGGTAGGCGCGCTCACGGGCGCCGACTTCTTCGGCAAGCGTCTGCATAGCGAGATTGCCGATCAGGACCGCGACTATTCGCGCCTGGCCGACAAGAAGAAAAAGGCCCGCAATAAGTAAAAAGGGTTGTTTACGACCTAAATAAATAACCGCTGACACCAATAACTATATCCCGAATATGAAACGACTCGTACTGCTACTCTCGCTTGTGGTAGCCCTGACGGCCTCGGCCCAGCTCACAGCGTCGGGGGCTTTCACCTCGGCTCCGGCCGATGTGTTCCCGCTGCTCGACAAGAACACGCGCATGGATATGCTCGACTATTTCAACAGCGGGCTCAAAACCCCGTCGGCCAATCGCATGGACGGGCGCTCGGCCATCACCGAACTGACACCGGCTTCGCTCTCGGTGAAGCTGTCGGAATCATCGTCGGCCCAGTTGGCCCTGCTCACTGCGGGGAAGGATACGGTGATCGCTGTGGTGTCGACCGTGGCGGCGCCGGGTCTTGACTCCTCCGTGAAATTCTATGACACCTCGTGGAAACAGTTAGAGGGGAGCAAGTACTTCACCCCGCCCACCTGGCGCGAATGGGTGACCAAGGGGCACGATGCGAGCGAGGTTACGGCCTATGCTCCGTTCATGCTTGCTTCCTATTATATCGATCCGGCCAAGGGAACGCTGACGGCGACCAACAATCTGTCGACTTTCCTCGACGAGGATATATACTCGATGGTGGCGCCGGCGCTGAACCAGTCGCTCACCTACCGCTGGAACGGAAAGGCTTTCGCTCCGGTGAAATAGCGGGTTTTAGAGGTTATCTAAAAACAACCTCTTAACCTCCCTTAAACCATGGTCCATAAACCCATGACGGAGATTGGTTGTTATTACATATAGAATAATCAATTTACGTTATGATAAAGGTTACATATTTGGACCATAGCGGCTTCGCTGTCACCACTCCCGAGGCTGTAATGGTGTTTGACTATTACAAGGATCCCGACAAGAAACTGGAAAAGGTGTTGCGGGAGGCTCCCGATAAGGATGTGCTGTTTTTTGTGAGTCACCATCACCCCGATCATTTCAGCACCTCGATATTTGAGCTTGCGCAGGACAGGAAGCGTACATATATCCTCTCCAACGATATCTTCTCGCGCCTGGTGCCTGAGAAGGGGTTGTCGGTGGCCTGGATGAGCCCGGGCGATGTGATTGACCAGATTCCGGGTACAAGCAAGGTGAAGGCTTTCAAGTCGACCGACGTTGGCGTGGCCTATGCGATAACTCTGCCCGACGGTAAGGTGATATTCCACGCCGGAGATCTCAATGACTGGCATTGGGGACAGATGTCGTCGCCCCACGATGCCCACAAGGCTGAGAAGGCGTTCATCACCATTATCGACCGTATTGCGGAGGAGTATCCCAAGGTTGATATAGCCATGTTCCCGGTGGATGCTCGCATGGGACAGGATTTCGCCCGTGGTGCCAATATTTTCCTCGAGAAAGTGAAGGTGGCCAATTTCTTCCCGATGCATTTCTGGGGCGAGCCTCAGAAAGCGTGTGATTTTTCGACCTATGTGCCCGCCGGAAGCGATACCAAGTGTTATTGCCTCGACCAGGCCGGCATGGAGGCAGAGGTATAAAAAAATAAGATATAATATAGGCCCATGGGATAGAGATGTTCCATGGGCCTAATTTTTTCCGGATGGTGAGGGGGCCGGGCAGGCGGGTCGATTATCAAGATAATTAGTCCGTTTGGCGCATTGTGGCACAGTGGAATAGACGTATTGTGACATTAATTATAGGACGTCTCCGACGCCCATTCTACGCTCAATTTCGTTTTCCCCACACCTCGCCCGACGGCGCAAATCTTGCCCTGCGGGCGATTTGCTTGTCGAGCTCGTGGTGGGGCTATAACTACATCGCCCCGTTCGGGGCTTAATGGGTATAGCCTGCGGGGTGTCTTTCACTCCTCGTCATACAGCACAAATCTTGCCCTACGGGCGATTTGCTTGTCGGCATAGTGGTGGGAAATTACATCGCCACTTCGTTGCTTAGTGGGGGGACGGGATGGCGAGATTGCTTCAACCTCTGCGTCGAAGCTTTCGCGAGCCGAAGATCCTTTTTTGCCAATATGCTTGTCGAGGATCTCATCGTGAGTATAGAATTTCATATAAATCAGGAGTTTGGATATTATTTATGGATAATATTCTATCAAAAAAAATCGACTGAAATAGTCCATCAATGATGATGACATTTCAGTCGATTGTGACTTTTATAACTCGGTCTCGGAATTATTCGCCGGCCTGGGCTTTGGCGCGCTCGAGGTATTTCTTGACGTCGATTCCCATCTGGGCGCCGTAGTTGGGATATTCCTTGATGATCTGGTCGTAGACGGCAGCCTCGGCCTTGTAGTCCTTCATCTCGCGAAGCACGGTTGCTTCCTTGAGGAGGAATGCGGGGGTGTAGGCGGGGTTGTTGTCGGAAACCTTGACGGCGCTCTTGAAGCAGTCGAGTGCTTCGGCGAGCTGACCGAGGTTGGCGTAGCAATCACCCTCGAGGCTCTTGGCACCTGCGCCGATGATGGTCTCGGATGCAGAGTATTTCTTGAGGTATTCGAGAGCTTCGGTGTATTTCTTGTCCTTGTAGAGGAGGATAGCGGCGTTGAGCGATGCGAGATCGCCGGCCTTGTATCCGTGCTGGTCGGCTACCTGCTGATATTTAGCAAGAGCTATGCTGTCGTTGCCCATGAGGAGCTCGATGTCGGCCTGGCCGAGAGCCTCGTTGGCAGCCTGGATGCCCGGCTGGCGGATAGCGTAGACATAAACGAGCACTGCGATCACCACTACGGCAACGGCCACGGTGGCGTACATGATGGTCTTGGGGTTCTTCTGCACCTTCTCGCCGAGACCGGTGAGGGTGTCGTTCACCTCATCGATCGAGGTGCGGGTTTCTTCGGGTTGATTTGTATTTGCCATTGTGTAACGTATTTTCTTGATTCATGGTCGCGTCACGTCATGACACAGGACGTAACAATGTGCAAAATTAGCATTTATTCCGGTAATGAGGAAAATTTTGGGTGGAATTTTCGTACCTTTGCGGAGAATTTTTATAAACCTAATCAGAACTCATATGAGAATCATTCGTTATGTGGCCTGCGTGGCTGTAGCAGTCATGATGGCAATGCTCACTTCATGTGGCAATGTTAAGGACAAGGCAATGGACATGGCTATCGAGGAGATCAACAAGCAACTGGAGGGTCAGACTATGCCCGGCATCGAGAAAATGAGCCTCTCGGCCGATGAGAATTATGTGATCTACAATTATGTGGTGGACGAGGATCAGGTGGATATCAACCAGATGAAGAGCTCGGCCGACCAGCAGAAAGCTGAGGTGATGAAGAGTGTGGTGAGGGATCCCAACCAGAAGAAGTTTGTGGAGATGGTGAAGCTTGCCGACCGCGGCATGAAGTTCTCGTACAAGGGCAACAAGAGCGGTGACGGTTACGAGATAGTAATCGAGCAGGACGAGCTCTGATAACCGCTATATAAATATCTGTCTCTAAGGCAACAAGGGGGCGCGGTAACAGATTTTAACATCTGTAACTGCGCTCCCTCTTAGGTTTTTATTAACTTTGCCCCCACTTTCAATTATTTATCATTTATCATTTACTTAAAACAATAAATATCATGTCGACATATACTGTTCAGGACGACCGCAAGGTCACCACTCGCCGACTGGCCGAGATGAAGGCCAAGGGGGAAAAGATAGCTATGCTCACAGCCTACGATTATTCCATGGCACGCCTCGTCGATGAGTCGGGAATGGATGTGATACTCGTGGGTGACTCGGCTTCCAACGTGATGGCGGGCAACACCACTACCCTGCCCATGACACTTGACCAGATGATATATCACGCTTCGAGCGTGGTGAAGGGTACCAAGCGTGCGCTGGTGGTGTGTGACATGCCTTTCGGTACCTATCAGGGCAATTCGATCGAGGCTCTGGCGTCGGCTATCCGCATCATGAAGGAGAGCAATGCCGAGGCCGTGAAGCTGGAGGGGGGCGAGGATATCATCGAGAGCGTTAAGCGCATCCTCTCGGCGGGTATCCCTGTGATGGGTCATTTAGGACTCACCCCTCAGTCGATCAATAAGTTTGGCACCTACAATGTGCGTGCCCGCGAGGAGGCTGAGGCCAACCGCCTAATAGCCGATGCCAAGTTGCTCGAGGATGCGGGATGTTTTGCCATTGTGCTTGAGAAGATTCCTGCCAAGCTTGCCGCCCGCGTGTCGGCCGAGCTGACCATCCCCACCATCGGTATCGGTGCGGGTAACGGTTGCGACGGTCAGGTGCTGGTGCTTCAGGATATGCTCGGTATCAACAAGGGTTTCTCGCCCCGTTTCCTGCGCCGGTATGCCGATCTGGGCAATGTGATCACCGATGCGTTGGGGTCGTATATCACCGATGTGAAGTCGGGCGATTTCCCTAATGAGAAGGAACAGTATTGATATTCCGCGAGGCGGAAGGTTATAAAGGAAAAAGGTTATGAGGTCATTGGCCTCGTAACCTTTTTTATTGATCTATTCTATTGAGCAATTGATCGTTGGTTAAACGGATTCCCATTTAAGGTCGTAGTAATAGAATCGTGTGGGCATTTCATGTTCTGATGACAGTCCAAGAAATTCCCGTTCTTCAATCTCATTTCGATACAATGGTTTAAAGCCATTTTTTTCATAGAAGTGCAATGTCTTATCATTATTATAGGCATCCACTACTATAAACCGACATCCGGTTTTATTCTCTTTTGTCCGGAACCAGTCTTTTATGAATTTCAGGATCTGACTTCCAACATTATATCCTTTGCCACGAAAATCTGTGGCAACACCTAATCTTCCGATAAGTACTGCCGGATAGCTTCGGCCTCTCTTTACGTTTGAAATATTTCGTTGCAATCGGTTCCTTGCGTTGGATGCTATATGCCTGGCTTTGATACTGTCATTTGCCAATGTTATCATACCTATAATATGAGATGGCTTGGTATAGTCTACCCACGCATAGGTTTTCCCAAGTAATTCAGCATCATACGGGAGTGCATCGCGAGAGAAAAATTCGTTCAGATCGCTGTCACCACAATCAAAATCCGCACAATACTCCACCGCCTCAGCCGTATAGGGTATCATCACGGCATCATGTTCGAGCCGGAATGGTTGAGCCAGCATTATTATTGTTTTTTGGGTGGAAAGATGAAGTCACGGGATCTCCGCATAAACTCGGAAATCTCCATTTCTCGTTCCTGAGATATGTTAGGTGTGGTATTTTTCCCACAACGCTCGGCTTCCTCAATGAATAGTCGAGCAGATTCTCCCGATAATTCGGGTGATGAGTTGATTGTCATTGCCATGCCTACCTCCAAAATAAATGTAACCTATTTTGCAAAGATACACTATTATAATTTATTATGCAATTGATATAAGTAAGTCTTAAAAATTAAACGCTATATGTAAATCTTAAAGAGCTTGCCCAATAAATCTTGTTCTTTTTGGCTATTTTGGCTTTGTCACTCAGTCGCATAGCTCGCTATGCTCCTTCATTCCGCAACCAAAATACCACAAAAATAACTGCGATTTATATGTGCATTAATTTTTAAGACTTACTTAACATAAATAACTTTAAGAGTGCTCTAATATTCTGCCTAATATTCAACAGACGTAGTAGACCTTGGGCGGATTCCTCAGTCGAGGAGGTCGGGGCGGAGGCGGCGGGTGCGCTCGAGGGCCTGCTCGTGTTTCCAGTCGTCGATGCGGGCTTTGTGGCCTGAGAGAAGCACGTCGGGGACGCGCCAGCCTTTGTATTCGGCAGGGCGGGTGTAGACAGGTGGGGCAAGCAGGTTGTCCTGGAAGGAGTCGCTGAGGGCGCTCTGCTCGTCACCGATGGCTCCGGGGATGAGACGGACCACTGCGTCGGCTATCACTACGGCCGGGATTTCGCCTCCGGTGAGGACGTAATCGCCTATGGATATCTCCTTGGTGATGAGATGCTCGCGTATGCGGTAGTCCACGCCCTTGTAGTGGCCGCAGAGGATGATGAGATTCTCACAGAGCGAGAGGGTGTTCGCCATGGGCTGATCGAATGTCTCACCGTCGGGTGATGTGAATATCACCTCGTCATACTCTCGCTGGGACTTGAGATGAGCGATGGCACGGTCGACCGGCTCGACCTGCATCACCATGCCGGCTTCGCCACCGAAGGGGTAGTCGTCCACCTTGCGGTGCTTGTTGGTGGTGTATTCGCGCAGGTTGTGCACGGCGATTTCCACCAGCCCCTTGTCCTGGGCGCGCTTGAGTATCGAGCAGTTGAGGGGCGACTCTATCATCTCGGGGAGTACTGTGAGAATATCTATACGCATCTTGCTGTTCTTTATAGTGTGTCCAAAGTGCAAAATTACGCAAAATTCGGGGATATTGCACAACCGGAGGCCCCATCTCCATGAAAATATTTCGGATTCCGGGCTGTGGACGGCCTTGGCTGTGCTACGGACCCGGGTGGCTGTCGGCGGGGGAGTCGCCCTCAGATGAGGGGTCGGCCGGGTCGCTGATGTAGCGCTGATAGTAGGTCATGAGTATAGCTGTGACGGGGAGGGCGATGATCATGCCGATGATACCGAGCAGACTGCCCCACACCGATAGCGAGAGGAGTATCACAGCGGGGTTCATGCCCATCTCCTTGCCCATGATGTGGGGGGTGATGATATAGTCGCATATGCACTGGCTCACGACGTAAACCATGATGCAACGGCCGAACATGGAGGCGAATGTCACCTCGCCCGTGAGGGAGCATATGAAGCAGATCACGGCCACAGGGATGAGCGTGACATACTGGAAGTAGGGGATCATGTAGAGGACACCCACAAGTATGCCCATGGGGATGGCAAGGGGGAGCTTGACTATCGAGAAGCCTATACAGTAGAACACGGCGGCACAGAGGGCCACGACGCCCTGGCCACGGAAATAGCGGTCCATGTAGTCCTGCACCTCATATATGACCTTGAGTACGCCGGGACGCCACTTGCGTGGGATGATGAGCTTGAAGCCGTTGGAGATGGCGGGGTAGTCGATGAGGATAAAGAGGATGTATATGAGCGTGAGGAACCATGAGATCATGTCCATGACCACCGAGAGGGATTCCTCGATAATGGATGAGCCTTGGCTCATGAGTGTCTGCAGATGGGAGCCGTCGAGAAAGGACGCGAGATTGTCGGGGTCGAAGTACTTGGCGATGAAGTCGACCACTGATTTGTGGAACCGTGGCATGGCCCGCTGACCCGATGTCACGCTCCTGATGATGTCGCCGAGCGAGTCGAGCTCGTGTATCACCGAGGGAAGGAACATGTAGACCACAAGCCCAAGCACCACGGTGACGTCGATGATGGTGAGTATCGATGGGATGACACGGCCTTTGCACCCCACAAGCCGGCGGTTGAACTCGACGATGGGCTGGAGAAGATAGGCGATGAGGCATGCCACGAAAAACGGCAACAACACATTGCTCAGATAGCGTATGAGCCATACGAGCAATCCGGTGATGACCAGGCCGATGATGAGACGCATGATGCGGTCGGCGGTCCAATACCTCAGTGAAACGGGGGCCGACATATATGGTAAAGGGATAAAATAGTTGAAACGGTTTGTATAGATTCAACAATCACCCTCAGCCATAGGTTCAGCGTGATAATGGATCCCGGCTATTTGCCCGTATGGGCGGGATTATGTAGATTTGCAACGGATAATACCTCAACGATTATGACAGCACCCGACATTACCGTCAATAAGGATGGTGAGACCCACATAGTGAAGGCCTCCGCGAACGATCATACGCGGTTGATCGAGATATGGGAAAGCTCGGTGAAAGCGACCCACGATTTTCTCGCCGAGAGTGATTTTGCCTATTACCGCTCCCGCATGCCTGAGTATCTGAGCATGGTGGACCTGTACGTGTGCCGTGACTGCGACGGCGCTGCGTTGGGGTTCATGGGTGTGGCCGGCACAATGCTTGAGATGCTATTTGTGGATGCCGGAGCCAGAGGCAAGGGCATAGGGCGACGGTTGCTGACCCATGCTGTGACACGGATGGGCGTGGACAAGGTGGATGTGAATGAGCAGAATGTCCAGGCAATAGGGTTTTACGAGAGGATGGGATTTGCAGTCACGGGACGTTCCGAGCTCGACGGCGAGGGGCGCCCTTATCCGTTGCTACATATGCAACGTGCCACCGATGGTGGAATATAATTGTGGAATATAATTACGGAACACGATATTATCGCACCTTTTGGCGGGAGTTCAGACCGTACTTTTGCGTATGCGCCAGGAGGTGGGATATAGCGAGTTGGAACGGTTGCCGAGATTCTTGACCATGCCCAGCGGGGAGCCGGTGAAGGTGAGCAGGACAAAACCACGCGGGGAGCCATCGGGCAACACGGGGGACTCGCCACGCAGATAGCGCAGGGCTGTGTCGAGGTCGACCTCAACCTCGGGGAAGGCACCTGAGGCGAGGGCGCGTGACATCACAAGCGACTGGGAGGGCACGAGGTCGCGCCCCTTGATGTTGCCTATCACTATGCCTTCGTGGATCACGTCGATGTGCTGACGCACGAGCGAGAGCAAGGGTATGTGCTCGACGGGGAATGCGTTCACCCTGTCGTCGGTTGCATAGATGGAGTAGCCGGAGGAATTCTCAAGCCACGATGAGGCAACGGGAGGGATGGGCAGGGATTTATCCTTACCCTTTCCTTTACCCTTGGACTTGACCTTGGGGGCCGAGATGTGACGGCCTGTATCACCCGGCTCACCGGGCTTGCGTATCACGGAGACAAAGAGCCCTTCGCCACGTGTGTGGCCCGGCACAAACCGGTAGCAGTGGATGGATGGATCAATACGCCCCTTATCATCGAGGGCGCCGATGATGCCCCAAGATTCATCGACCGGTATCTCGACCGATTCACCGCCGAGATCGTCGATGAGGTGATGGACCATCATCTCGTCCTCCGAGCGGTTGAAGGTGCATGTGCTGTAGATCATCACGCCTCCGGGGCGCAGGGCTTCCCACAGGTTGTCGACGATCTCGCGCTGACGGGCGGTGCACTCCTCGACGAGTCCACGGCTCCACTGGGCCACAGCCTCGGAGTCCTTGCGCATCATCCCCTCGCCCGAGCAGGGGACGTCGGAGATGATGAGGTCAAAGACAGGGCCCATGTCGGCAAACCGCGCCGTATCGCCACGGGTGACTATAGTGGCGGGATAGCCCCACTTGATCACATTCTCGCGCAGGATGGCGGCACGAGATGGCACGTATTCGTTGGCCACCACTACCGATCCGGCGGGCAGGGCGTCGATGATGGCCGTGGTCTTTCCGCCAGGGGAGGCACACGCATCAAGCACGGCGAGTGGACGGGTTGTCATGGCCGACAACGATCGCACCACATGGCCGTGGAACATCGATGCGCCCTCCTGAACATAATACCTGCCCTGATGCCAGCGGGGATCCATAGTGAACGACGGGCGTTCCTTAAGATAATGGCCGTCGGGGCACCACCCCACTACGCCAGATGTACCGGCAGGGAGGCTGTCGGCCGGTTTGGCACGGTTGAGTCGCACCGACACTTCCGGCTCATGGGAGGATATGGCCCCGGCGGCATCGCCGAGTCCGAGGCTGTCAAGCATGTCTATGAATTCAGCAGGGAGGGTCATGGGTATTAAAAGGTTATGAGGTTATGACGGGGATCAGAATTTCTTGCCTTCGTAGTTCTCGAGGGCTTCACGCCATTCGGCGGTGATGGGTTCCGACTTGAGAGTCTTGGCATTGAAGCCCGACATGATGGTGCGACAACGGCAACGCACACGCTGATCGTCGGTGGAATATACCCTCTGCTCGAGCGTGAGGCTCTTCTCGCCTATGGCCACCACGGCGGTCTCCACCTCGATCTTGTCGTCGAAGAATGTGGGCATGCAGAAATCACAGTTGACGTTGACTATGACCACACCTATCTCGCCCCATTTCAGCTTGTCGCCGAGCACGGCCTGGAAATAGCGGGTCTTGGCAAGATCCATGAATGTGAAGTAGACGCTGTTGTTGAGGTGTCCCAGCATGTCAATATCGTTGAACCGCATCTGCAGCGGCATGTGGTGGCGGAAGTGCTTGATTCCACCCTCGCAGTAATCGCTCATTGTTGTAAGTAAATTATCTCAATTGTACTAATGGAAAACTATCTCTTTGACCGTCTCGACACCCACCTGACGGTTGATGGCCTCGATGAGACGGTCGCGCACGAATCCCAGCTCGTTCTTGAGCGGAGCCGAGGTCATGTACACGTGCATCACCCCGTGGTCGACATACCGGCGGGTGGTATATCGGTTGATCGACGGCCCCACCACATCGACCCACGCCGCTGCCGCCCGTTGCTCGTTGAGCGAGTCGGTGAGTCCGGCACGGTCCATAGCCTCATCGATTATGGCCGCTATATGCTTGGGATAGGTGCGTTTCATAACGGAGTGAATCCCCCTTTCTCCACCCTCCACAGGCGGTAGTCGCCACCGGTGCGCGCCATGATCTCGTCGAGATGGGTGCGGTTGGTGTCGGTCACGAATATCTGTCCGAAACCCTCACCGGTCACAAGGCCCATGATACGCTCCACGCGCGTGGCATCGAGTTTGTCGAAAATATCGTCGAGCAGAAGCAGGGGTCGCATCCCGGTGGCCTCGCGCAGAAAATCATACTGCGCCAGGCGGAGGGCTATGGTGAATGTCTTGCACTGCCCCTGCGATCCGGTGCGTCTCATGGGCATCCCGTCAAGCTCCATCTCAATATCATCGCGATGGGGTCCCACCGAGGTGTGCTTCACAATCTCGTCGTGGCGGCGAGCCTCATCCATGAGCGTGCCCAGGGTAACTCCGCCTCCGCGCGACAGGTGGCTCTCGTATCTCAGGGCCACATGCTCGCCATCCTCGCCGGCTATGGCGGTGTAATAGCGGTCAAAAATTCCGGTGAGGCTCTCGACCCATCCGGCACGTGCCCGGTGGAGATAGTCGGCGCTCATCTCCATCATCACCTCAACGGCGCTGTAAAGCGCAGGGTCGACACATCCGTCGCGAAGCAGACGGTTTCGCTGCTCCAGCCCCTTGTTATAGCGTATCAATGCATCGAGATACTGGGGATCGCTCTGGGAGATGACCATATCCATCCACCGGCGACGTTCCTCACCGCTACCGCGTATGAGGTCAATATCCTGCGGGGCCACCATCACCAGAGGGAATGCACCGATGTGGGCGCTCAACCGCTGATACTCCTTGCCACCGCGCTTCAGACTCTTGCGCCGGCCTGCGCCCATGCCCATCACCAGTTCTTCATCAATCCCCTTGCGCTCGTAGCGACCTTTTACTATGGCCCACTCCTCGCCACGGCGTATGAGCATACGGTCGTTGACACCCGAGAAGCTTTTGCAGAAACTCAGGAAATACACCGCATCGAGCAGGTTGCTCTTTCCCATGCCGTTGTTGCCCAGGAAACCGTTCACCTTGCCCGACAGCTCCAGCCGAGCCTCGGGTATATTCTTGAAATTATTTAACGACAGTTCGTTAAGACGCATTATTATTCTTTAAAACTGATCTCAATTCTATGAGAATATTGAAATTCTATCGCGGTCAATCTCTTTTTGAAGAAATGAATCAAGATGCGGTGATTTGCGCACCACGTCAACAGCCACGCCCAGCAAATCCTGTAGAAAATCCTTCAGTGCAAGTATTCGGAATGCCTTCGGAGGCATGTCAACACATACATCCACATCACTGCCGGGACGGTTATCGCCCCGAGCCATGGATCCGAACACACACATTGACTTGACCCCGAATTCCTGGCGGATATACGGAGTGGCATCAATCAGACGGGATATACATTCATGCCGTGAGCACATAAGGGTTGGTGATTAATTCAATCTGCAAATATAACAAATTTTCCTCACTATTCATCCACGGCGATGGGGATTTTCAGGGGGAGAGCGTAGCGATACCACAAGCGATCCCGCCAACCGCCCCGCGCCATCGAACTTTAGGGTGCCACGGAGCGTTAATGTATAATGAACATTACAATAATAAGTAGCTGATAAAATGCAACAAAATGAAATAATTGGCAGACAAACCTACAATAACCGCTCTTTTTAACTTTTTTAATTAAAAATTACCCGTCGGCTTGGTAAAATCTCTTAACTTTGCAGTTTGTTATCCTTATTATCCTTTCCCGGAACGATAGGGTGCACACTGCCGGTGCCATGCCGGCACAGACATAGAAACATCAAATTACAAATCATGGAAAATAAAGAACTTGACCGCATCAGCTATGCTCTCGGATTGAGCATGGGCAATAATTTCCGCGCAAGCGGCATACAATCCATCAACGTGGAGGACTTCGCCGACGGTGTAGCCGCCGTGTTCTACGGCTCAGAGCCTAAAATGACCTACGACGAAGCCAAAGCCGAGATCCAGAAATTCTTCGAGGCTATGGAAGCCAAGCAGAAGGCCGAGGCCGACAAGATGGCCGAGATCAATGCCGAAGCCGGCAAGAAATATCTCGAGGAGAACGGCAAGCGCGCCGAAGTAAAGACCACTCCTTCGGGCCTCCAGTATGAGGTGATCACCGAGGGCGACGGCCCCATGCCCAAAGCTACCGACCGCGTAGAGGTACACTATACCGGCAAGCTTATCGACGGCACAGTATTTGACAGCTCGGTGGAGCGCGGTGTGCCCGCCACATTCGGTGTGACCCAGGTGATCCCCGGATGGGTCGAGGCCCTTCAGCTCATGAAAGCCGGCTCGAAATGGCGTCTCCACATCCCCTCACAGCTCGCCTACGGCCCCAACGGCGCAGGTGGCGTGATCGGCCCGAACGCAACCTTGATATTTGACGTAGAGCTTCTCAAGGTGCTCTGATCCGAAATCAATCATTAACACAAAATAAATAATAGAAATGAAGAAAATTTTAGCAGTCTGCGGTGTAGCCGCCGCATTGTTAGGCATGAGCGCATGTGGCAACTCAGGTTCCGCAAGCCAGGCTGACAAGGGCTTTGCCGACTCTCTGGCCACTTATCTGGGCATGACCCAGGGCATGCGTCTTGCAAGCGACTATAATTCCATCCCCCAGGAGCAGAAGGACGCTCTCAAGAAGGATGATATCCTGCGCGGTTTCAAGCAGGTGATCATGACCGATACCACCCAGCAGGGTTACCTGACCGGTCTGTCATTCGGTCTCCAGCTCGCAGGTCAGCTCTACCGCTACGAGCAGGCCGGCATCCCCGTTGACCGCGCCAAGGTTTACGAGGCATATGCCAAGTACTTCAAGACCGACTCAGTGAGCATGAGCGAGCTCAGCGAGGCCCAGGGTACTTTCCAGATGCTCGCCCAGCAGGCTCAGCAGAAGATCATGCAGTACTATCAGGCTCAGGAAGAGGCTGCAAAGGCTGCAAAGGAGAACTCTCCCGAGGCTAAGGAGAATAAGGAGAAGGGCGCAGCCTATGTACAGGACGCCATCAAGAACGATCCCTCGATCAAGACTACCGAGAGCGGTCTCGCTTACAAGGTGGTAAACGAGGGTACAGGTGAGCCTGTAGGCCAGAACGGTTCAGCCGTTGTCAAGTACAAGGGTCAGCTCATCGACGGCACCGTATTCGACAGCAACGACCAGGGCGCCAACCTCAGCCCCCGTGGCACAGTGCCCGGATTTGCCGAGGGTCTCGCCATGATGAACAAGGGTGCCAAGTACATCCTCTACATCCCCGGTGAACTCGCTTATGGTGTTGACGGACAGCCCCAGGCCGGTATCGGTCCCAACGCTACTCTCGTATTCGAGGTAGAGGCTGTGGAAGTAACTCCCGGTAAGTAAATGACATCACCCCGCCCTTGAGGGAGCGGAATGATATAAAGCGCGAGGCGCGGATGGCCAATATGGCTTCCACGCCTCGCGTTATTTTAGTATAAAAAATTAAGGAACTATCTTTAAAGCATCCTGAGCGCCTGGAGCAGTTCGAGGGTATCCATGCGCGAGAGGGTGCGCCTGGTGGTGAGGGCCGATGCGAAATCATGGGCCACAGCCTGGACTCCACGATGCGAGAACACCCGGCCAAGATAGGAGTAGCTCTTGTCAAACAGGCGGTCAACCTCGTCAGGCTCCAGCGCGCAAGCCCCGGCGCCATCCTCGTGGGCGGCCGACTTAAGCTCGCGGGCCACATCGTCGGGCACCACATGGCCCGAGTGCACCATGTGACGGCACATCACATTGGCGATGAGCATCGAAACTCCGATATTGAAATTCTTTACAATCTGGCTCCACGCCGTCTTGGCCGAGACACCGGGATTGCCGGCGAAATAGAAATCGGGCGACAGTTCCATGAGCATTCCGGGATCGTCGGCATCGAGATTGATAGAGTACAGCAGATCGTCACCGTCATAGATCATCAGTCCGATCGCCATTCCGGCCGCACCATAGGCACGGTCAGCCTCGTCAGTATATCTGAATTTTTCCATATTTTATATATGTGAATGAGCCTGCGGCCCATCTGTCTTAAGAGGTTGTCTAAAAAATATAACGCCGGGCCAACGCCATTAGTTGACCACAAGAATTTTTGCCACGACATCGCCGGCAGTGTCGGCCGAGGAAGTGGATGCGAACACGTAGTACACACCGCTCCTCACCCTCGCGCCCGAGGTGTTACAACCGTCCCACATGGCCATGCCACCGTTGGAAGTGGTCTGATACACAAGGTGCATGTCGGCATCGGTGATCTTCACAAGCGAATTGTCCATCAGGCCGGCTATAGTGATCCATCCCGTATAGTCAGGGGTGACAGGGTTGGGGTAGGCATACACGCCGGAGTAATCGGGCTTGGCCGGCGAGGAGGTGGAGGAATATTCGTAAAGGCCGGATCGGGTGCCCACAAACACCGAGTTGGATTCGGGATCCACCCTGAGCGTGGTGATGACATTGCTCGGCAGGGGCGAATTATCGATGGTGAAGTGGGATATTATAGCGTCGCCGTCCTCGCTCACGAGATAGAGGCCGGAGCCATTGGTGCCGATCCACTTACGGTTGGAATTGTCGACCGCGATAGCCGATACATAGTCGCTCTCGAGCAGATAGTCGGCCAGGCCGGAACCGTCGTTGCGGGGCACCTTGATGCGGTTGATGCGGAAGCTCTCGTCGAGCGCCTTGGAGGGATCGGATATGGATATGACTCCCGATGATGTGCCCATCCACACGTGTCCGCGCTTATCCTCGGCCATGCACACAAAATGGAGGGGGACGAATGTCTTGCCGTCCTGGTCGACAGGCCGCATGTGGACGATCGACTTATCGTCGGAGATATCTCCCATGGTGCCGCGATGATCAACCACAAGGAAGCCACGGTCGGGGACACCATCTATACCTAACATAATATCACATTTAGAACAGAAGAGTAACCGTATATCCTTACTTCTCAGAAAATCCTCATAATCGGCTATGATCCAATCGGCATGGGTCAATGTTGACAGATCCTTCCTCTTTCTTTTATCGGCTGGTAGCATTATGAAAGTCGTTTCCTCAGGCTCTCCTCTTGAACCTACCCAAAGATTGCCTTGGGGATCGATCGTAACGCATACCGTCCCCCAATAGTAATTACCATTCTTATTTATGGGAGCATTGTTTCCGTCGAATTTTGCAATTTCCACCCCATCTTCTATCACATATACACCTTCGGCACCACTGCCTATGAACAAGCGATCATGGCAATCGGGATCCTCGGCTATCTGGGTGGGAGAGAATATGTATTTGCCGTGCCTTTTCTGCTGATTCAATGCCGGAGATGTATAAGCAGATACCCCGACAGGATCTATATTTATATTTCCTTCACGTGATATTTTATTCAGATTGAGTCTAACATCGAAAAAATCATCGGATCCTATAGTGAAATTCACTGTCATACCCATATTGGCGATATAGAAGGCACCGTTGTCGCCTGACGGGAATATATTGCAAACATCACTGAAGGTGATGGCGTCGGAAGGGACTGACTTGTCTCTCAGCACGGTGATGTCGCCAGCATCGGATATGCGGTAGTTGCCCACTCCGTCCTGTCCGGCAAGCCATACCGATCTCAGTCCCTTGTCGGAGGCGATAAAGTTGTCACGCAACGACTCGGGGAGCGTGATGTCGGCCACCGCAGAGGTAGGGCCCTCGTAATGCCCCATGACACCGGTGGCGGTGGAGAGAAACCGTACCACACCGTCGGATCCGCGGGAGATGCGCGGAGACTTACATTCGGCTCCACCCACCGGCACGTTGTCGGTGATAGCGTAGGTGCCGTCGGAGCGGAATTGTATGGCGCCGAGCCGGCCGGTACGCACCAGCGCGTAGGTGCGCCTCTCATCATCGAGCGGTTCTTGATCGGTCATGACATCATAGTGCTGACCCATGGCGGAAAAATTCTCGAATTTGTTGATGGACTTGTCGCGCCCTATCCCGTAGATAGTGTACAGCTCGCCGGCATTGACCGAGGGGACTATCACCACATGCTCAGGGGTCACAAACACCGTGGCGATGCTCTTGCGATAGACTCCGGAAGCCTTGACCTCCATACGGCGGGTGTCGTAGACAACAAGTCCGAAACCGGTGGCCACGTACATCTCATCGCCGGAAAACCGGATATCGTTCACGCTCCGGTCAACATCCAGCATTGTATCCTTGATGTCGGGAAGATTGACACGGCTACCATCGCCGAGTATCACATCGATGTTACCGTCGCTATAGGCCACGGCGAGCATATCGTTGTCGCGGTCGTAACGCATCAGCTTCACTCCGAAGCCCGACAGATCCTTGCCCCCTTCATAGAAACGGGTCTCGTCGGCATCCTTGTCATAACGGTAGAGGCAACCGCCGGTGAGATACCACACACATTCGCCGGTGTCAACCAATCCGGAAAACTCGCCGAACACCGGATACTGCTTCCAGCTACCCACGGCAAGCTGAGCCGATGAGGCAAGCCACATCGACACTCCCATCACAGCGAGGATGATCCGGCGCAACATACCCACTCTCATAATGTGTTGAGATACTTGAGCAGTTCGGCAGTGGCGCGTCCGCGGTGGCTGATGGCGTTCTTGGCATCGGGGGTCATAAGCGCAAAGGAAAGCTCCTGACCCTCGGGGCGGAACACGGGATCGTAGCCAAATCCGCCGTCCCCCTCGGGGGAGGTGAGGATCTCGCCCTCAACCTTACCCTCGAATGTCAGCTCCTTGCCTCCGAGCAACAGAGCAATCACAGTGACGAAACGGGCGGAGCGGTCAGTGCGTCCCTCCATATTGCTTAGCAGAAGCTTCATGTTGGCCACGCTGTCGTGGCCGGGGCCGGCATAACGGGCCGAGTACACGCCGGGCGCGCCGCCAAGGGCATCGACCATGAGGCCGGTGTCGTCAGCAAAACAGTCGTAGCCGTAATGTTCCTTCACGTAGCGTGCTTTCTGCAGTGCATTACCCATGAGGGTGTCGGCTGTCTCGGGAATATCCTCATGGCATCCGATCTCGTTCAACGACAGTATGCGGTAGCGGTCACCGACTATGCGGCGTATCTCGGAGAGTTTATGTTGATTGTTGGTAGCAAATACTATTTCCTGCATGATTTCAGAGGGCATTATATCTTAGAAACTGTTTAAAAATCATTTCACTTTGTTTTTGAGCGTCTTATCGGTGATATTTTGCTTGTTCTTCAGTCATGTAGCTACTGCTACACTCCTTCATCACATACAAAATCTCATCCGATAATACTCCTCAAAATCTGCATCAAATAAATTTAAACAGTTTCTTAATATTAACGTTTCCTAAGCAGATTTATTATAATGACGATGAGGTAAACACGGCCACAAGAAAAGAGCTGTGATCATTTTACTATGGTAATCGGAATACCTCCTATCAATGCCGCCATCTCGGAATATGAGCTGTAATAGCTTCCAATAATTTCCTTTGTCCTCGACAAAGCCCAGAGATCGGCGGTTGCCTGCAACATCCCTGAAAGATTTTTACGAGAGACTTGCATGTCTCCACACATGACCCGTGCACCAAATCGACTCACTAATGCATGCAAGACTTTCGGATCATCCGAGGCTACAAAAAATTTAGTTCGGTCATTCTCCTCGATTCTCTTTTCCATTATGGATAGAAATAAAGAGTCAGGGCTACACATTATCGACTGCTTATTATCAGTACGCCGTATATGCACACCTATCGTATCCCCGTCAAAATTCCGAATCTTGGAGTCGAGCAACTCTTCCACACGAGCATTGGGTCGGAATATACATCTCACGACCTCAGCATCAAACCCGCATATCTCGCCACCTGTTGTGATCAATACGTCGCCATAAATCGTGCGCATACTTTTAAGAAACTCATCAGCCCGATCGTGGTAATCCGGGAGTCCATATGCATCGGAGAATGAAGCCTTGAAACGAACCTTCTGATATAACCAAGATATGTACACATTCTTCTTCCTCGGGATCTCCCATTTTAACCGATAATCAAACGTCGAAGGTGTCAGTAGCTTTATTCCGTCAGGCAACGGTTGAAACAGGTCATAAAAGCGAGCCGCGAGATCATCGTTGACATTCCATACCACACACAAGTCACGATCCGTGACTTCTGAAATACGCATCCCGGCGGCAATAGCCCTAAGACGATTGCATAGGCCACCTATAGCATTGATTGTAAGCGTGTATCGACTCATCAGAACTCAATTCTCTCAATACAAAGTTACGCAAAAATAAGGGACTTTTATGCTACAAGTATAAAAATTTGGTGACAGAGCTATCCGCTCCATCACCAAAAAGGGTGAAAGCTCCCACAGGTTTATATCATCAGATATCCGTTGACCAGATCATGAAACAGACCTCGGAGCCAGTTAGAATTCATTATTCCTTTATTTCTTTGCCTTGAGGTATTCGCTGTGATACTCGTCGAGGATCTTGCGGATGGCGGTGCCGATCTTGAGATAATCCTCCTTGTCAAGATTGGCGAGCGAGGCGCGTACCGACCACTTGGGACCGTCGAAACCATCGCCGTTGAGGAGCACGATAGCTGTCTCGTTGGCGAGGCGTATCACGAAGTCGAGAGGCTCGTAATTGTTGTCGAGGAAGTCGGCAAACTCCTGGCCGTAGAACTTCTTGGCCCATACCATCAGGTCGATCTCGCTGTAGTAGCCGGCGCGGTTGGGATCGGGAAGGAGAGTGAAACCGGTGGTGCTCCACAGGTCGTTGAGACGCTCGTGGATCATTTCGATAAGGCGGGGCTGGAGATCATCGTGATGGAGATAGGCGAAAGCCGAGAAAATGGCCATCTGTATCTGCTGAGGAGTGGAGAGTCCGGCGGTGTGGTTAAGGCCCACGAGGCGGGAATCGGCCACGAGGCGGTCAATGAACTTGATCTTGGAGGGTTCGAGCGAGAGTGACTCGTAACGCTTGTTTAGGAGGTCCTTCTTGTCCTGGGGAAGAGCGGCGAGACGATCGTCAAACACGTTGCCCTCGCTCCTGAGCGCCATGGCGGCGACACGCCATCCGGTGGCTCCGAAGTACTTGGAATAGGAATAGAGGCAGATGGTGTTGTAGGGGAGCACATACATGAGCGAGCGGAAGCCCTTGATGAATGTGCCGTAGACATCATCGGTGATGATCATGAGGCCGGGATTGTCCTTCTTCACCACATCGACGAGCTGATCGAGCACCTCGGGGGCGAGGCATACGCTCGGCGGATTGGAGGGATTGGTGATACACACGGCCTTGATGGAGGGATCACGCAACTTGTCGATCTCCTCCTTGGGGAACTGCCAGTCGTGATAGCCGTTCTTCTCCACTTTGTTGGCGCTCACGTTGACCACTTCGAGGCCAAACTGATCAAGACGCGGAATCTCGAGATAGGGGGTGAAGCAGGGGGTGAAAAGGGCTATCTTATCGCCACGGTTGAGCAGGAAATTGGCCTGGAGAGTGTTGAACACGTAGCACATTCCGGCCGTGGAGCCCTCGGTGGCAAAAATGTCGTAGACAGTGGGGTCCTCGCCTCCGCCCATGGCCCAGCGCAAATAGTTCTGAGTGACCATCTCGGTGTACTTAAGGATGCGCGGAGGGGTGGGATAATGATCGCCGAGAATACCGTCGACCAGCTCGAACACGAAATCGTCGGGATCGGCTTTGCGCTCGCCGGTCATGTAGGAATAGAAATGCCTGAGCACCTTGGAGCCTATCTCATCATCGTGCTCGGTGAGGAATGTCTCAAACCGTTGAGCCACACCCTCCTGCTTGGGGGATGCGGCGATGCCGAGCATGTGGTTGTACATGGTGCGCTCCGACTCCTCGACAGCAAACTTGCCGAGCAGGAAGAATGCACGGCGGGGGAGTGAGAGAAGCCAGTTGGGGTTGCCACGTCCGGCGTTAAGGAATGTGGCTGTAGAGCGCTGTGCATCCTTCTGTGCGAGCGAGATGAGAGTACCCTTGATCTCAAAGGGACTCATTTCCGCAAGTTTACGTTCAAAATCACGATCCTCGGGGTTAAAATTTTGTTCCATATGTATTTGTTATGTTGATTTGTATAATGTTTTCACAGGGGAAGTTTCCTATAGTTTTAACGCGGAGTGAGGCCCTTTGTTCATGCCTCACTGCGGGGGTGTCCACAGGCAGGAGCATGAGTGGAGCGACAGGATGGAAGGAGGGGGTGCGTTTGCATTTGCAAACCTCAAAATCGGCACTACAGATACCTCCAATCGGTATGTTAATAACTTTTTCAGAAAACGCTTTTTATATTTCTGTTTGCTTTTGCAAATATTTACTAATTTTACACTCTAATATCACCTATTATAAAAAGGGTGATCCGACAGGTAATCCAACTACACAGAAAAAGCGGAAACATCATGAGCGAACAGCCCTATCATATACCGGCCCTGCTGCCCCAATGTCTCGACGCCCTCGACATCAAGCCGGGAGGCGTGTACGTGGATGCCACCTACGGTGGCGGAGGACACTCGCGGGCTATCATCGAGAGGCTCGATGCCGACGAGGGGGGCCACCTGTACTCCTTCGACCAGGACATGGACGCTGTGAGCCGTGCGCCCAAGGGGGACGACCGTTTCACCATGGTGTACAGCAATTTCCGTTTCATCACCAACTTCATGCGGTTCTATGACGTGGACGGCGTGGACGGCGTGCTGGCCGACTTGGGAGTATCGTTCCATCATTTCGACACCCCCGAGCGCGGATTCTCGTTCCGTGCCGACGGCCCGCTCGACATGCGCATGAACCGCTCGGCCTCGCGCCCGGCCTCGCGTCTGCTCGCCGAGATCGACCGCGACCGCCTGACCGACATCCTCAAGATATACGGCGAACTCCAGCAGGCACGCCGCATGGCCGATGCCATAATCCGCTCCCGTGAGAGCGGGAAACCGTTCGAGACCGTGGGACAGCTCATCGAGACAGTGTCGCCACTGATCGACCCGCGCAAGGAGAAGAAGGAATTAGCCCAGCTGTTCCAGGCTCTGCGCATCGAGGTGAACGACGAGATGGGAGCGCTGAGGGAACTGCTCGAAGGTGCCCTGAGCGTGCTGAAGCCCGGCGGACGCATAGCCATCCTCACCTATCACTCGCTCGAGGACCGCATGGTCAAGAACTTTTTCAAGACCGGCAACATCGAGGGGCGCGTGGACAAGGACTTCTTCGGGCGCGTCAACGCCCCGCTCCGCCCCTTGGGATCACGCCCCATCACCCCCGACGACGCCGAGATAGCGGCCAACCCGCGCTCGCGATCGGCGAAACTGAGGGTAGCCGAGAAGATCGAGACCGAAAAGTAACATAAAGCACACCAGTCCATCCAACCCACAGCCTTATGGCCAAGAAAGCGACAAAGACACGACAGAAAAAGTCACCCTACATACTGAGGATGTTCCGTGGCCAGGTGATATCGAGCGATTTTTTCGCCCGTCACTGGTTGCCCATACTCATTTTCATCATAGTGATGATGGTGTACATCACCACCAAATTCACCTACCGCACCAATATCGAGAAGATAGAAGCGTTGCAGAAGCAACTGGAGATAGTGCAGAACGAAAGCTCGCGCGAGCGCAGCTCGTTCATGAGCCGCATACGCGAGACCTCGATGCAACAGTTGGTCGACTCGCTCGGCCTCGACCTGAGAGTGCAGCCCCAGCCACCGTTCACCATCCATCGTTGACTATCCCACGCACATCACCTCTCCAATCCTTCCCTCTCCTCGTTTTCCTAACTTATCAAGAAATCCATCCTCAATAAACCCGCCTCTCAGCAATGAAGAATGACAATCGCAGCAATATCCTGTTCCGCTACGGCTTCGTAGTGTTCTGGATCCTCATGCTCTCGGCCATGATAGCCATGAAACTGTGCGAGACCACTGTGGTGAATGCCGAGAAGTGGAACCACAAGGCCGACTCGCTGCTGTCGCTCTCACAGGACATCATACCGCGCCGCGGCAATATCCTCGCCTCGGACGGCTCCGTGCTGGCCACCAACCTGAGCTACTACACCGCACGCATCGACTACCGCGCCGAAAAATTCAACGTGAAGAAACTGCGCGAGGAGATCGACGCGCTATCCGAAGCCATGGCCGCCAATTTCCCTGAAAAGAGCGCCGCCAAATGGCGCGAGCATCTGCTCAAACCGCTCGAGAAGGAGAAAAACAAGCGTCCGCGCGCCTACCGCATACTCACCAACCTCTCCCACTCCGACATGGAGCTGATGAAGTCCATGCCCTACTTCAAAGGGAACCGCAACCGCACCGGACTGTACTTCGAGAAGAACATGCGCCGGTTCAACCCCTACGGCAACATGGCCCGCCGATCCATAGGCGGCGTGGGCGAGACCCGTCAGAGCAAGGAGATACACGGCATCTCGGGACTCGAAAAGGCCCTTGACTCGCTCCTGTATGGCCGCACCGGCACCACCGCCAAGGTGAACCTGACCAAAGATATCGCCGACCTGGCCAAGATACCCGCCATACCGGGATGCGACATTGTGACCACCATCGACATCAACATGCAGGACATAGTGGAGAGCGAGCTCAACAATGTACTCGACACCTGCGGGGCCGACTGGGGCGTGGCGGTGCTCATGGACGTGAAGACCGGCGACATAAAGGCCATCTCCAACCTCGAGCTCAACCCCCACGGGCCCGGCTACATCGAGGCGCGCAACCGCGCCGTGATGGGCTACGAGCCGGGATCGGTGATCAAGACCCTCTCGATGATGATAGCCGTGGAGGACGGGATAGTCACCGACTTTGACCAACAGCTCCCCACCGGAGCCGGCTGGGCATATGCCGGAGGCCGCCCTATCACCGACTCGCACCGCTCCACCTCGATACGCGCGGGGGATGTGATAGAACAGTCGTCCAACATAGGCATGGCCCGCATCATCACCTCCAAGTATGACTCCCACCCCGGAGCCTTCTATGCCCGAATCAAGAGGCTCGGATTCCTCGAACCGCTCAACACCGGCATAGCCGGCGAAGTGGTGCCACGCATCGACTCGGTGCCCAGCGACCGCGGAGGCCGCATAGCCCTCTCGCGCCAGTGCTACGGATATGCCACCGAGATACCCCCGCTCTACACCCTCGCGCTGTACAATGCCATAGCCAACGACGGAGTATTCGTGCGCCCCAGGCTGGTCAAGGAGCTGAGAGGAACCGTCGACTCGGTGCTCGAGCCCTCCTATCTGGGCAACGGGCGCGCCTGCTCGCCCCGCACAGCCGAGATCATGAGAGGGATGCTCACCAATGTGGTGTGGGGCGACCACGGCACCGGACGGTTCCTGCGCAACAACTCGGTGCGCATAGCCGGAAAGACCGGCACATGCTACATGATCGAGAACGGCCAGTACAACACCGGCAAGAAGCGTCTGGCCTTCTGCGGATTCTTCCCGGCCGAGAACCCCATGTACTCGTGCGTGGTGCTCACGTGCCATCCCACCAAGAACTTCTTCGGAGCGGCCACCACGTCGGGCCAGGTGATGCGCAACATCGCCATGAAGCTCTACTCGCGCGGAATGCTCAACAACAGTTCCGACTATGAGTCGGCTTCCCCATCGACAGTAGGCCCCACATTCTATGCCACCAACGCACAGGGGGATCCCTACAAGAAGCTCCGCACCCCATTCTCGCTCCCCAACCGGCGCACCGTGAAGGGGCACGGCGAGCATAAGGGCTCGGGACTGCCCGATGTGCGCGGACTCGGAGCACGCGAGGCAGTGGAGACCCTAGAAAGCCACGGATATGACGTGACCCTCTCGGGCAACGGATTCGTGAGATCGCAGGAGCCCGCGCCCCACACGCTCATCGACCCGGGCCACAGGGTGCACCTCAACCTATCGCGATGAAAAAAGACTCAGGACTTACAATCCATATCGACATATAAACCTATCCTCCAAGACCTCAATACTACAGATATGTTACTCAACCGACTGCTTTCCCCCATAGAAATCTCAGAAATCGTGGGGAACGACAATATAGAAATCACAGGCGTAACCGCCGATTCACGCCAGGTGAAACCGGGCACAATGTTCGTAGCCGTGCCGGGTGTGAGCGTCGACGGACATGCCTTCATCCACAAGGCCCAGGAGGCCGGAGCGAGCGCCGTAGTATGCGAGCATCTGCCCGAACAGCTCTCGTCGGCCGTCACCTACGTAGTGGTGCCCTCCACCGCTGTGGCTCTCGGCTTCATAGCATCGGAATGGTGGGGCAACCCCTCGCGCCAGCTACACTTAGTGGGCGTGACCGGCACCAACGGCAAGACCACCACCGCCACATTAATATATGAGATGGCCCGGCTGTTGGGCCATAAGGCCGGACTGCTCTCCACCGTGTGCAACTACGTGGAGACTACCCCCTACCCCACCGACCACACCACTCCCGACCCCATGACCATCAACGAGATGCTTCACCGGATGGTGGAGGCAGGATGCTCGTACTGCGCCATGGAGGTGAGCTCGCACGCCGCCCATCAGCACCGCATCGCCGGACTGCATTTCGCCGGAGGCGTGTTCACCAACCTCACCCGCGACCACCTCGACTATCACAAGACAGTGGAGGCTTATCTTCAGGCCAAGAAATCGTTCTTCGACAATCTGCCCTCCACAGCCTTCGCCCTCACCAATGCCGACGACAAGGTGGGCGAGGTGATGCTACAGAACACCTCGGCCTCGCGCCACACCTACTCGCTCCGCTCCGAGGCCGACTTCACAGGCCGGATAGTGGAACAGCGTCTCGACGGCACCCTGCTCAGCCTCAACGGCACCGAGGTGGAGACCATGTTCACCGGACGCTTCAACGCCTACAACCTCACCGCCGTCTACGGCGCGAGCATCCTGCTCGGGTGGGAGAACGGCGAGGTACTCCGCGCCATATCGTCGCTCGTGCCGGTGGCCGGACGCTTCCAGGCGTTCCATTCCCCCAAGGGTTTCACCGCAATAGTCGACTACGCCCACACCCCCGATGCAGTGGTGAATGTGCTCCAGGCCATCCGCGAGGTTATCGGTGCCAAGGGGGAGATCATCACCGTTGTGGGAGCCGGAGGCAACCGCGACAAGGGGAAACGCCCCATCATGGCCAAGGAAGCGGCCGCGCGTTCACAGCGCGTGATCCTTACCTCGGACAATCCGCGATTTGAGGAGCCCGAGGCCATCCTCGCCGACATGGAAGCCGGCCTCGATGACGAGGCGCGCTCCCGCACACTGCACATCACCGACCGCCGTCAGGCCATACGCACCGCCGTGGCCCTTGCCGGCCCCGGCACCGTGATACTCATAGCCGGAAAGGGGCATGAGGATTATCAGGAGATCGAGGGTGTGAAGCATCATTTCGATGACCGCGAGGAGGTGATGAAAGCCATTAACGGATGATTTACACATGCCAACACACATCATCATCATTCATAACCATTCAGAATTATAATCACAGTTAAAGATGAAAAAGTTTTTTGTACTTGTACTTACGGGAATCGCATCGATGTTGACTCCGATGCATGCTGTTGACGTATTCAATCACTTGGGAGCCGGAGTGGGCGTAGGCACCAACGGTATCTCGGTAGAGCTTGCCACCCCTATCACCAAATTCATACAGATGCGCGCCGGCGTGTCGATAATGCCCGGCATTACATTCAATGCCGATGCCGATTTCACTTACGACACCCCTAACCCCGGCTCGCTCTCGGGCGAGATGGTGAGCCGCGAAGGCACCATGAGCCTCAAGGGTGATCTGGGCCGCGTGCAGGGCCAGGTGATTTTCAATATCTACCCCATACCCAAGTGTGGCCTGTTCGTGGCCGGCGGCGCATACTTCGGAGGCGACAAGCTGCTCAAGATCTCGGGCCACAGCGACGAGCTGCGCGAACTGGCCGCCACAAGCAATGCCTACAATGGACAGGTGTCGATAGGCGACTACTCGATCCCCGCCAATGAGAACGGAGATGTGGCCGGCGGTTTCAAGGTGAAGAACTTCCGTCCCTACGTTGGTATCGGATGGGGTAAAGTGATTCCCAACAAGTTCATCAACTTTACCACCGAACTGGGTGTTCAATTCCAGGGGAAACCCGAACTGTACTCGGAACACGGACAGATCGACAAATCCACGATCGAGGACGACAACACGTTCCAGAAGATACAGGATGCCCTGAAGGTATATCCCACACTCACGTTCCGACTGAATTTCCGTGCATTCTAAGAAACTGTTTATAAGGGTGATCTGATCCCTTAAAGCACTCCCTAAATTCCAAAGATGTTATACCACTTAGCCGAATATCTGCAACAAACATCCACCGTGCCCGGAGCGCGACTGATGACCTACATCACGTTTCGCTCGGGTGCGGCATTCATGCTCTCACTGATCATCGCCCTGGTGATCGGACGCAAAATTATCGACCGCCTGCAACTGATGCAGGTTGGCGAGACCATCCGCGACCTGGGACTCGAAGGTCAGCTCAAGAAGGAGGGCACCCCCACCATGGGCGGCATCATCATCATCCTGTCACTGCTGGTGCCATGCCTGCTTGTGGGTAATCTCACCAATATATATATGGTGCTCATGCTGATCGCCACCGTGTGGTGCGGCACCATAGGCTTCCTTGACGATTATCTCAAGATCAAGAAGCACAACAAGGACGGCATGAAGGGCAAGTTCAAGATAGTGGGCCAGGTGGGCCTGGGCCTGCTCGTGGGACTCACCATGTGTCTCAGCCCCGACATCACCCAGCGCCAGGTGACGGTGAGCGGAAGCAACTCCACCGAGATCTCGACCGAGGAGCACGACGACGCCTCGGAGTTTGCCGAGGTTTCGGAATTTTCCCAGTCGCCCGACTTGAAATCTACCCAGACCACCATCCCCTTTGTCAAAGGCAACAACTTCGACTACGCCTCGCTCACGTCATGGATGGGGAAATATGCCCAGACGGGCGGATGGATCGTGTTTGTTATCGTGGTGATAGTGGCCGTGACGGCCACCAGTAACGGAGCCAACCTCACCGACGGACTCGACGGCCTGTGTGCGGGAGTCTCGGCCGTGATATGCGTGGCCCTCGCCATCATGGCCTATCTGGGCGGCAACGTGATCTACTCCACCTACCTCAACATCATGTACATCCCCGGCTCGTCGGAATTAGTGGTGTTCATCTCGGCACTGATGGGCGCGCTCATCGGTTTCCTGTGGTACAATGCCAACCCGGCCCAGGTGTTCATGGGCGACACCGGATCGCTCACCCTCGGTGGCATCATAGCCGTGTTCGCGATCCTCATACACAAGGAGCTGCTCATACCCCTGCTGTGCCTGATATTCTTCATGGAGGACATCTCGGTGATCATCCAGACAGGATATTTCAAGTACACCAAGCGGAAATACGGCGAGGGACGCCGAGTGTTCCGCATGGCACCGCTCCACCACCATTTCCAGAAGGAGGGGATACCGGCCCTACTCCAGACACCTCGCCGTGCCATGGCCGAGCCTAAGATCGTGATCCGCTTCTGGATCCTCTCGATACTCTTCGCGGCGTTGACATTCATCACACTGAAGATCCGATAATCAATCAACAGCTGCCGGCAGGCAGTCATACCATATAGATAGCAACATACTGAAATGAAATCCCTCGTAATACTTGGCGGAGGTGAGAGCGGCGTAGGAGCCGCCATCCTCGGCAAGACCAAAGGCTTTAACGTATTTCTGTCGGACTCGGGAAACATCCCCGAGCGCTACCGCACACAGCTCGATGAAGAAGGCATCGAGTGGGAGCAGGGCGGACACACCATGGACCGCATACTCACCGCCGACGAGGTGGTGAAGAGCCCCGGCATACCCCCTACTGCCCCCGTGGTACAGGAGATCGTAGCCAAAGGGATACCTGTGATCTCGGAGATAGAGCTGGCCGGACGCTACACCGACGCCCGCATGGTGTGCATCACCGGCTCCAACGGCAAGACCACCACTACCCTGCTCACCTATCATATACTCAAGGACGCGGGGGTTAACGTGGGCCTGGCCGGAAACGTGGGCCGGAGCCTGGCATTGCAGGTGGCCCGCGAGCATCACGACGTGTATGTGATAGAGCTGTCGAGCTTCCAGCTGGAGAACATGTATGACTTCCACGCCAACATCGCCGTGATGCTCAACATCACCCCCGACCATCTGGACCGTTACGAGTATGAGATGCAAAACTATATCAACGCCAAGTTCCGCATACTCAACAACCTCACCCCCTGCGATGCCTTCATATACTGGCAGGACGATCCCGTGATCAAGCGTCAGCTGGAGCGCATATCCACCGATGCCACCCGCTTCCCCTTTGCCGAGCATAAGGAGGAGGAGACCTGCGCTTGGGTCGACGAGGAGGAGATGCTCAATGTGGAGACATCCCGCCAGAAACTGCGCATGCCCCGCGCCGAGCTCTCGCTCAACGGTCTGCACAACCTCTACAACTCAATGGCGGCAGCCCTCTCGGCCTGTATCCTCGACATCGACAAGGAGAACATACGCCAGGCGCTGAGCGACTTCGAGGGGGTGGAACACCGCCTTGAGCCGGCTGGAACCGTCAACGGCGTGCGCTACATCAACGACTCCAAGGCCACCAATGTCAACTCCACATGGTATGCCCTCGAATCGATGCCCCGCGACACCGTGCTCATACTCGGCGGAAAGGACAAGGGGAACGATTACAACGAGATACTGCCTCTGGTGAAAGAGAAGGTAAAGGCCGTGATATGTATGGGCAAGGACAATACCAAGCTCCTCGACTTCTTCACCGCCCATGTGCCGGCTATCTACGACACCCACTCGATCGACGAGGCCGTGGAGACAGCCGCCCGCATCACCACTGCCGGTGACACCGTGCTGCTCTCGCCCTGCTGTGCGAGCTTCGACCTGTTCAAGAGCTACGAGGACCGCGGACGCCAGTTCAAGGAGCGCGTGGCCCGGCTGAAATGACCGACTGAATCACCACTTTTACGATAACCAATTCACTCTCCACCACACAATGGAACCCACCACCACAGCCCCCGCTTCGACTACCGTAGCCACGAGCAAGCCCAAGGCTCTGGCCAAGGCCGACAAGCACATATGGGGAATATTCATAGCCCTCTGCATCATTTCGGTGATCGAGCTTTACAGCGCGTCGTCGCGCGAGGTTGCGGCCTCGTCGCTCGGCGTGATAGGCCCGATAGTGCGCCACCTGTTCATGCTCGGCATGGGCGTAGGGATCACATGGATCCTCTCGCGCAGACATTACAGCGATTTTGCCATCTTCACCGTGGTATTCTCGGTGCTGAGCGCGGCCGCGATGATATATGTGATGTTCTACGGCAATTACGTCAACGGCGCAAGGAGGTCGTTCTCTCTGTTGGGGGTAGGCATATACCCGGCCGAGATGGTCAAGATCTCGGCTGTACTGCTCGTGGCCCTCGTTATGACCCTTAACCAGGATCCCCACGGCGTGGGCATCACCAAGAAGGGTATGATGTGGTCGGGGGTAGTGATAATGTTCTTCTCGGCACTGCTCATCGAGCAGGGACTCACCAACACACTGCTCTTGGTGGCCATCACCTACTCCATGATGCTCATCGGCGGAGTGAAGTGGCTCCATCTGGCGGGATTGACCGGATTTTTCGCGCTATGCGCCGTGGCATTTGTGGGATACCTGTATGTCACCGAGGTGAATGTGGACATTCCGGCCGATGCTACCCAGGCTACCGAACTCAGCGAGGAGGGGGTGACACGCGCCCCGTCGCGCATCGAGACATGGATAGCCCGCTATAACCGCCACGGCTCCGACTCTATACCCAAATGGGAACTCGAGCCTACCGGCAAGAACCGTCAGGAGATACTCAGCTACATGGCTCAGGCCAACGGTGGTATCCACGGTGTGGGTCCCGGCAACTCGCGCGAGGCTTCGCGCCTACCGCTCGCGTTCTCCGACTATATATTTGCCATCGTGGTCGAGGAGCTCGGCATGATAGGAGGTCTGGCCGTGCTACTCCTATATCTGTGGCTTTTGGCCCGCGCCGCCGGTATAGCCTCGCGCTGCAGCATCACCTACCCGGCGCTGATAGTGATGGGCATGGCGGTAATGATAGCTTTCCAGGCCCTGTTCCACATGGGCATCGTGACGGGAGTGTTCCCGGTGTCGGGTCAGCCGTTGCCGTTGATCTCCAAGGGTGGCACGTCGATATTTGTCACGTGCGTGGCCTTCGGAATCATGCTCTCGGTGAGCCGCACGGCCTCGCGCCACGGCAACAAGAAGCAGGATATATCGGAGGAGAAGGAATCCTTGCCCGAACAGCTCCGCGACGAGAACAAGATGCAGCTTAATTAGGCATACTGCGTATGCCTAAGGTTATGGGGTTATAAAGGTTATGAGGTTATCAAATCGCCACGCGAATAAAAGGCTGATAAGATTAACATTTCTCTAAACAATTTAACCCTTCAAACCATTTAACAGATAAAACCTTTTAAGCAACGCTTAAAAATATGAAAGTACTGATTTCGGGCGGTGGCACAGGTGGCCACATATTTCCCGCCCTATCCATAGCAAATGCCGTGAAGCGACGTCAGCCCGACGCCGAGATCCTGTTTGTAGGTGCGCTTGGGCGCATGGAAATGGAGCGCGTGCCAGCGGCCGGATACGAGATCGAGGGATTGCCGGTGGCAGGCTTCGACCGCAAGCGGTTGTGGCGCAACTTCGGGGTGCTGTGGAAGCTGTGGAAATCATTGCGCAAGGCCCGCAGGATCGTAAAGGAATTTCAGCCCGACATAGCCATAGGCGTAGGCGGATACGCGAGCGGTCCTGTACTCAAGGAGGCCCAGCGCCGTGGCGTGCCTACCCTTATACAGGAGCAGAACTCCTATCCGGGCGTAACTAACAAACTGCTCGCCCCCAAGGCCAAGGCTATATGCGTGGCCTACGACGGCCTGGAGCGTTTCTTCCCCGCCGAAAATATCATCAAGACCGGCAACCCGGTGCGCAAGGACCTGGAGGAGTGCAAAATCACCCGCGAGGATGCCAAGAAGCAATTGGGTTTCGACCCTGACAGACTGCTGGTGCTCTCGGTGGGGGGCAGTCTCGGAGCCCGCACTGTCAACGAAGCCATCGCGGCCTCGTTGACCGCACTGAAGAATGAAGGTGTGCAACTGTTGTGGCAGACCGGACGCTACGGTGCCGATCAGTTCCAGGGCATGGCCCGTGAGTATGACAACGTGAAGGCCACCACATTCATCGACCGTATGGATCTGGCCTACCGCGCCGCCGACCTGGTGGTGTCACGCGCCGGAGCCGGCACCATATCGGAACTGCAGATCCTGGGCAAACCGGTGATACTGATCCCCTCGCCCAATGTGGCCGAGGATCATCAGCGCCACAATGCCGAGGCGCTCTCGACCCGTGGAGCGGCCGTGATGATACTCGACAAGGATGCCGTGGAGCAACTGCCCGGCGAGCTGAAACGCCTGCTCGACGATGCGGAAGCCCGCGCCGACCTCTCGGCCCATATATCCGGGATGGCCATGCGCGATGCCGACGAACTGATAGTCGACAAGATACTCGAGATAAAGAAGAATTAAGCAAGGTTTAGTAAGGATAAGTAAGGACTAAAAAACGATGACTATGGATAATGTATATTTCGTAGGAGCCGGCGGTATAGGCATGGCAGCGCTCGAGCGCTATTTTCTGTCGAAAGGGAAAAAGGTGGCGGGATATGACCGCACCCCCACCGATCTCACCGCAGCCCTCATGGCCGAGGGGGTAGACATCACATTCTCACCCGACGCCGGGACTATCCCTCAGGATTTCCGCAATCCCGAGACAACACTGGTGGTGTACACCCCGGCGGTGCCCGACGACATGCCCATCCTCGAATACTTCCGCAAGGGCGGATTCAAGGTGATGAAGCGTTCCGAGGTGCTCGGGCTCATCACCCGCGACTCCCGCAGCCTGTGTTTTGCCGGCACCCACGGCAAGACCACCACATCGTCCATGGCCGCACATATACTCCAGAGCGGCACAATAGGGGGCAACGCATTCCTCGGAGGCGTGATGAAGAATTACAACAGCAATTTCCTGCTCTCCCCCTCGTCGCCCTACTCGGTTATCGAGGCCGACGAGTATGACCGCTCCTTCCACCGCCTCACCCCCTCGGTAGCCGTGATCACCGCCACCGACCCCGACCATCTGGACATCTACGGTACCGAAGAGGCCTACCTGGAGAGCTTCGCCCATTTCACCGAACTGATACGCCCCGACGGAGTGCTCATAATCCACGAAGGACTGAAACTGAAACCCCGCCCCGCTCCGGGAGTGAAGGTGTACACCTACTCGCGCGACAAGGGCGATTTCCATGCCACCTACATCAGGCGCACCCTCGGCACCATAACATTTGACATCGTGACCCCCCGCGGCACCATACGCAACATCAATCTCGGCGTTCCCGTCGAGGTGAATATCGAGAATGCGATAGCGGCTGTTGCGGCGGTATGCGTGACCGAGGCTTTCGATCCCGAGACCATACGCCAGGCGCTCTCCTCCTATCAGGGCACCAAACGCCGCTTCGAGACATGGCTAAAGGAGCGCAACGGCACCGGCAGGGTGATAATCGATGACTACGCCCACCATCCCGAGGAACTCAAGAGCTCCATCGCCTCGGTCAAGGCCCTCTATCCCGGCAGGAAACTCACGGTGGCTTTCCAGCCTCACCTCTACTCGCGCACCCGCGATTTCGCCCCCGAGTTTGCCGAGGCTCTCTCGGATGCCGACTCGGTGATTCTGCTCGACATATATCCCGCACGCGAGGAGCCGATCGAGGGTGTGACATCCAGGCTGATATTCGATAATGTTAAAACCGCCGATAAAATATTAATACCCAAAGAAAAATTGGTGGAAACGCTCAAAAATCGTAACTTTGACATTCTCTTGACAGCCGGTGCCGGCGACATATGCAACTACCTGCCCCAGCTCGTCGCGGAAATCAGCGAATGAGGTTAGCCACCCCGGCTTCGGGGATAGGACACCGGCCTGATGATAGTGCCAAAAAATTGTGCAAAAATAGAATCGGAAGTTGAACAAGTATCTTAAAATATTATTCTCAATACTTCTCGCCGTGTATCTGGTGATAGCTCTCACCATGACCGCCCGCGAGAACGACGACGCCATGTGCACGGGCATGACAGTGACCGTGGAGGATGCCGACGGCGACGGGGGCGCTACCCGCTTTGTCACCCCGGCTGAGCTGATACGCGAACTCGACAGCCTGCCCATGCGCGCCAAGGGACTGGCCCTGGCAAATATCAATACCCAGGAGATACGCCACCGCCTGCTTGACCTCGACAAGATCGAGGACGCGAGCGTGGTGAGATACACCGACGGCTCGATACGCATATCGGTGACCCCGATAGTGCCGGTGCTGAGAGTGTTTGACGGCACGTCGAGCTACTACGTCAACCGCTCGGGCAAGCGGGTGAAGGCCTCGGCCCGCTACCATAAGAGCGTACCCATCATCGAGGGACATTTCGATCAGGCCTACTCGGCGTTCACACCCCTGTCGCTCATGCCGCTGGTCGACTATATCGCGTCCGACTCCACCTGGAACGCCTATATAGGCATGATAAAGGTGAAGTCGCCTAATGACATCATCCTGATCCCTAACATACGCGAACATGTGATAAATCTGGGCGCACCCACCAATTTCGAGTCGAAGCTCGAGGATCTGCGCACATTCTACAACCGTGTGCTCGTGAAACAGGGATGGGAGAAATATGACACCTTGTCGCTGAAGTGGAACGGCCAGCTCGTGGCCACGAAGCGTCACCGCAAGGCGGCCGATGTGCCTGTGATAACCCACGAGGATGAGGAGATAGTGGCTATCGATGCCATGCTCGCGGGCGACAACGTGGCTCCAGGCCAGACTGTTCCCGGCCAAGCTGCCCACTCCGAGAAACCAATCCCTGCAAAGAATTCTCATTGAGTGAACTCAATGAGAAGATTATGAAATGCCCTCAGTGCATATTTCGAACGAAAAAGCTCTTATTAACCTCGTAACCATATAACCCCCTATAACCTTCGGGCATCGCCCGAATACACGATATGGAAGAAAAAATAATAATAGCCCTTGAAATAGGGAGTTCCAAGATAAAAGGAGCTACCGGATCGGTAGGTCCCGATGGAGCACTCAACGTCAAAGCCGTTGAAGAGGAACCCATCACCGACATAGTGCGCTACGGCTGTATCCGCAACATCGTGGAGACCGCCCAGGCCGTGAGAAATGTCATCAGCCGTCTGGAGCAACGTGAGGCCCCCCGTAAGGTAGAAGGTGTGTATCTGAGCCTCGGCGGACGCTCTCTCTCGGCCCAGAGCGTGGATATAGAACGCCGGTTGGCTTCCGAGACAATCATCACCCACGATATCATCGAGGACATCACCCGCGAGGCTCTCGACTATGCCATGAACGAGCGTAGCATCGTCACAGTGACTCCGCGCGAACTCCAGGTCGACGGCAAGGCCACACGCAAGCCCGAGGGGGAGATGGGATCGCACATTCTCGCACGGCTCAACCTCATCAGTTGCCGCAACCAGCTGTTGCGCAACCTCTCGGTGGTGATCGAGGAACGCCTCGGCCTCAAGATCATGGACACATTCGTGCGTCCGCTCGCGCTGGCCGACCTGGTGCTGCTCAACGATGAGAAGAAACTGGGTTGCATGCTGGTGGATTTCGGTGCCGAGACCACTACGGTAGCCATCTACCGCGGTGGCGTGCTCGTACACCTCGCCGTCCTCCCCATGGGATCACGCAACATCACCCGCGACATCACCACCCTCAACTATCTCGAGGAGCAGGCCGAGGAGCTGAAACGCACCGGCGGATCGGCATTCCCTACCCTCGAGGCCGCCTACTCGCCCGTACAGCCCGATTTCGTAGCCATCAACAACTACGTGTCGGCCCGCGCTTGCGAGATCATCATCAACATCTGCGAGCAGATAAAATATGCCGGACTTATCCCCTCCAAGCTACCCGAGGGAATAGTCATCGTGGGCAAGGGCGCCCGCCTGAAAGGATTCAACCAGCGCCTCGAACAGCTCTCGGGCATGAAGGTGCGCTCGGGTGTTCCCGGCAACCGCCTGCGCATCCTCGACGGACGCATCCAGGTGGCCGACTCGGTGGATGTGCTCTCGATACTCAACAAGGCCGCCAAGAGCGACCCGCAGGAGTGCATGAGCCAGCGTCCGGTAGAGACTCCTAAACCGATCATCGAGCAGCCTCAGGCTCCGGTAGTAACCACCACACCCTCCACAGGTGGCTATACACAACCTGCCGCTCCCGAGGTTCCTGATAATACCCAGCAAGCCGGCACGATCGGCACCCGTGTACCGGGCCAGCCTCCGAAACCTACCCCTACCGGCATCCCTTCGACAGGCGAAAACGGTAACCTGAAAGGTGAAAACGGCGGCAAGAAGTCCAATCCCTTCGTGAGAGGATACAATGCTCTCGTAGCCAAGGTAGCCAACATCATCACCGATACTTTTGAAGAAGAGGAGGACGAGGAATAATCTCCACCCACCCGCTCCCTCTCTCCGGGACTTTCACACCCCCCAACAAGTAATCTCAAGCTGAAACATCACAAGAATGGAATCATATAACCACAATCAGAATATTGACGATGCCTCGGCATTTGCCGAAGCCCACAAGAACGATCCGGAACCCATCATCATCAAGGCCGTTGGCGTGGGCGGTGGCGGCAACAATGCCGTCAACCACATGTACCGCGAAGGGATAAAGAGCGTATCGTTTGTCAACATCAACTCCGACTCCCAGGCCCTGCGCCACTCCGAGGTGCCCAATACCCTGCAGATCGGCGACGGCCTCGGCGCCGGCAACAAGCCCGAGAAGGCCCGCGCGTTTGCCGAGGATGCCACCGACGAGATCAACCAGTTGTTTGACGACGACACCAAGATGGTGTTCGTGACCGCCGGTATGGGTGGCGGCACAGGCACCGGAGCAGCCCCCGTGGTGGCCCGCGTGGCCAAGGAGCGCGGACTCCTCACAGTGGGTATCGTAACCATCCCCTTCCTTTTCGAGGGACAGGTAAAGATCAAGAAGGCCCTGGCCGGTGCCGATGAGATGGCCAAGTATGTCGACGCCCTCCTGGTGATCAACAACGAGCGCCTCACCGAGATCTACGGCGATCTCGACTTCATCAACGCGTTCGGCAAGGCCGACGATACCCTGTCGATAGCCGCCCGATCCATCTCGGAGCTCATCACCCACAACGGCAAGATCAACCTTGACTTCAACGATGTGGACACCACCCTGCGCAACGGTGGCGCCGCCATCATCTCCACCGGATACGGCGAGGGCGAAGGCCGTGTCACCGCCGCTATTCAGGATGCCCTCAACTCGCCTCTGCTCAAGAACCGCGACATCATGGGATCGAAGAAACTGCTGTTCTGTATCTTCTTCAACCCCAACGCCGAGGACAAGTTCCTCATGAGCGAGACCAAGCAGCTCACCCAGTTCATCAGCTCGATCAACACCGACGTGGACGTAATATGGGGTGTGAGATACGATGAATCGCTCGGCAACCAGGTGAAAATCACCATTCTCGCCGCCGGATTTGACATCACTCTGCGCGGTGAGGAGGACTCGCTGATGAACGGCGAGCAGGGATCGGGCCACAACGGCACCGGATTTGATTTCGGAGGATATAAGCGTGGAGCGTCTACCACCCAGCAGGGCAACACCGTGAAATTTCAGGTGAACCAGCCGCAGGCTCCTGTGGCCGAACCTGCTCCCCAAGTGGTGAAGCCCGAGAAACCCGAGGCCAAGATCTCGACTGAGCGCATCGGCGAGGAGTATGGCATGGATAAGATCCAGGACCTCACCGGAGGGAAGGAGCGCTCATCGGCCATAATACTCGGCCTCAACCAGCTCGATGACGACTCGATATGCGACACTCTGGAGAAGTATCCTGCCTATCAGCGCAACCGCCGCATCATCGACAATGTGCGCAACGGAGCCTACGACACCGGTCAGCACAACATCCCCTCGTCGACCGGATCGGGCACCACATTCAGCTACTGATCCATCTCCGTCGGAACCGTCCCCTTGTGTACCCGCACTCGGGAGCGGTCTCCGGCGAAATCATCCATCCCGTGTGTGCCGTTTCAGGAAACCATCACGGGCGCGGATAGGTGAAAGTGCAAATTTTCGCCCACTCCGTGCAACCAATGCGCAGATGGATTTGTATATATAGAGAAAATACGTATCTTTGCGCCACTTTCCCGCAAAATGCCGTAAAGATCACGGCTAACCACGGCAAAAAACATAAATAACTAACTTCTCACAATAGACGAACATGTATTGGACACTTGAACTCGCCTCCAAACTTGAGGACGCACCCTGGCCCGCAACACGCGAGGAGCTCATCGATTATGCCATGCGCTCGGGCGCACCTATGGAAGTAATAGAGAACCTCCAGGAAATGGAGGATGAAGGCGAAACCTACGAATGCATCGAAGACATCTGGCCCGACTACCCCTCCAAAGAAGACTTCTTCTTCAACGAGGAGGAATACTAAGTCCCTACAGGTCTGTAAATAAAAAAATTAAATCAATCGGATAAACACCATGCGTTTGTTTGTCCGATTGATTTTTTGTTTTAGCCAAAACATGAATAACCTTTGCATATGTTTGCGAATATGGGCATTTTGCTCCTTTAAAATATGGAGAATATCTGTTTGAATTAGCTGAATATTATAGCATATGAAGAGCCGAACTTTATCGCAGGCGGGATGTTGGAATTAGTAGATATTTTAACAATATGTACAATTCAATTATTAAAGGTGCCGTTGCGGCTCTTTCAATATTTTTAGGTTCTATGGGTATGACAGCTAAAACTTCATATATCTTCCTCGCTCCGGGTGTGGAGGAGGTTGAGGCCACGGCCACGGTAGATGCTTTGCGCAGGGCTTCTATAGATGTGGTTACTGTGGCTGTCGGGGATAATCTTCAGATAAAGGGTGCCACCGGGCAGATCCTTGTGGCCGACTCACTCATATCGCAGGTCAATACAGCTGATGCCGACTGGCTTATCATCCCGGGCAGAGATCCGGGCGCACAGAATTTAGCAGCCAACAGCGATGTCAGGAATATGATAATGGAACACGCCGGGAAGAACGGCCGTATAGCCTCAATATGCGCAGGCCCTGCAGTGGTGCTTGCTCCGCTTGGCGTGCTCAAAGGGAAGAAAGCCACCTGTTATCCCGGACTCGGGGATGCCATCAATGCAAATGGCGGAGAGTATGTCACGCAGACAGTCGTGGTCGAGCCTGGCCTTATCACATCGGAAGGACCGGGCACAACACTCCCCTTTGCCATCGAGATAATCCGGGCTACAAAGGGACAGAATGTGGCCGATACAGTTGCCTCGGGAATGCTTGTCAGCAACAACTGATACAACCGGGCACAATCGTCAGTAACAGCTTGTGATATTGCCGGTGCTAAACATCCATTTGGCTTTAAGCACTTTCAATACCACTATTGAGGCTCCATATGCTGATTGAGAATACCTTCAGATTGAAAATACTTTCAAGACTCTTGTCCATTTGTTTGCGCAACCAAGAGTCGGGGAGTAGTCTTTGCAGTAGTTGCATCCTCCATGCCGGCGACAATATCCGTTATATTGGTTATTGCACATCCAGTAAGGACCATATTTATCGTTTGTCTCATTGTGATACAAACAGTAGGAATCAGGATGACTATTCCGTAGAGAATCGTGAAATGACTCTATACGGGCATTGTCTATGACCGATTTTGCCGGACTCGCACAAATGAAATAATTCCTCTCCGTCAGCCTGGATCGCACCATCTCGAGCAAATGTAGTTGGGAGAAAGATTCCATGTCCAACACATTGGAGAATATATTGATAGTAGTGCCCGATGAGGCTCGTGGAAGGTCGTCGGCCTGAAGGCTGTCGAAATCCTTATTGATGTGTACGATGGGAGTATCCGGCAATAACTTCCGGCAATGGGCTACTGCACGGGAAAGCGCCACGGACGAGGGCTCTATCAGCACCAACATATTTATGAATTCCGCACCGGTATTTTCGATGAATGACATTGTGGAAATTGATTGTCCACATCCCCAGTCTATGACATCAAATTTCTCGTTCAGTTCGGGAAAAGGTGCTTCGAGCGCGGAGGCAATTTTTGCATAGTGCATGTTGCCATATCGGTACATGTATGCTTCCAGATCTTTGGTTGCTGTAATTATCTCCTCTCCACGTCCGCTGAGTTTCATGTTCCTTACAGTATTCGCTGATATCTTGCGAATAGCTGCAAATGTCGCCTCCGAGGCATTAAGTTCTTCTATATAGGAGTCATCATCTTCAGTCAAATCCCGGGCATACTCATGCGCTATGGCCGGAGCGTCGTTATGCTCAAGTGCGAGGTCGATTTCTGCCTGCAGTGAACCGGATGTATGACTTCCGTCGCGTACATCATCGATTATCAGATTGAGCACGCTATACGTCTCGGCAAGAACCTCCACCCGTGAGCGGTAACTCTCGATCAGCTCCTGCGATGTGTTTTCAAGCATGTAAGCATAGTGCCTCAAAAGAGCGGCCCTTAAAGCACCTTCCTCGGAACTGTTTCCATCATACTCTTCCTGCAGAAGCATGCACATTCCTTCCAATCGGTCGATCAGTTGGGATGGGGACGTCACAGGAGGATAAAGCATCATGCTCTCAGCCTCAAGCCTGTTGCCCACCGCTATGCCATGCTTTTTGATAATGGGCATGAGCAGTACCATAGGTGAGCGTTGACCGAACCGGCACACAATGTCAAGAAGATAAGTTACAAAAGCCCGAACATAGGTATTACTATAGTCGAGCCTGCGCAATTCAGATATATGATTGAGTATCAATCCATACCACATTTCGCGATCCTCATTGAGATATGCCACCGTGGTGTTGAAATATACAAACAGCTCCTCGGACCGATCATTGATCAGACTTACCAGTGATTCAGGAGAATTGAACGCCAGCCTTATTTCCTCGACAATACGCATGATAGAGCCACGGTTATATCAGAGATTTTCGTATCATTCCCGACTCTTCAGCCTCAACGATCGCCACCACAAGTTCTTGCTTTGACATTTTCCTGAAATCCGGGATTCTGTACATCGAGCCTATCGACTTTAGTTCTGCCAAAGATTTAGCCGATAGTTCAGCGGCTCGTGATGCGATACGTTTCACCGGCCGTCGGGCGTTGCTCTCATCATATACCCGTCGGGCGACTTTTGTCCCAAATGAAAAAAGCGTTCCCATGTATCGGTCGAAGGCCTCGACCTCTGATTTTACGATACTGTTCAGCCAGCTATCAGTCGGTGAGGTCGCTTTTGATATATTTATCTGGACATTAAGTTCGATATCATGATGTACAGGAATAGTATAATCCAGGATATAGGCTCTGCCGGTAGCGATGCTTTTCCGGGGCCACGACCTCTCCATATCCTCACATCTCACCTTGTCAATGCCAAGGAACAAGTACCGGTACACACATTCGATAGTAAAGTAGTCAACCAGATTATTGAGCTCGAACTTAGTGGCCACAGTCTTGCGTCCGTCAGTTGAACGATATAATTTCGGGAAAGCCGAATATCCGCGATTATATCCATAATATGTAGCCACAAGTTCACTTTTATTTGGCCTGATCCCCCGGGTGAAATTTGATAATACGAGCTCATCAACTTTCCTTTGTCGCGCCTCTTGCCCTACCCCATACATGTTAAGTATAGCATAGACGTATGGCACGTCGGCGAGACCGTCAAGCTTTATCATTCGGGTAAGTTCGTCATACTCTATTTCGAGACCATAGTTCTTCGCCACTGTCCTGACCACATCATCGGTAATATCGGTAGCCAGCCACTTTATACTGTCATTTACATTCCTTGAAATAAGCGATCCGTAACGGTCAACATACTTGTCCTTGTAGGCATATCGGGCCTCATCGGCCACTCTCGGGCACATGCGGCCAAGCAATCCGAAATAAGCCGGAGGGAGTGCTCCCCCTTGTGAGGTGGTCCTCATCATGCAGAATGCACCCAGCAGATGGTCGAATATCTCAGTCAACCCGGCATATTCCATCGATACGCTATCGGGATGACCGACTTCCGGAGCCTGCGAAACCTTGAAACTGTCCACCAGCTTTATCAGACGCTTAGGCAAAAATGCCGTGCTCATCTCTATGTTGGTCAGCACAAGTTCACTTTTCACCCGGTCAGTAAAGTATATGGATTTCACACGGGTGATCGGGATCATATGATCGAAAAGAAACCATCCTTTGCTACTCAGAGGCCTGAGTTTTTTGGCCTCCTCTTCCAGCAATTCTATTTCCAGGCTACATTCCGAGCCGGTGTATCCGTTTTCCGACAGCATCAACAGATGCCCGGGTGCCACGTCCTGAATGTCCTTGGGCTTATTGGAGTAGAACATCGCAGGTTTGATCCCCGCTCCAGAAATATAGTGGGCCAATGAGGTTGCGTCGGCTGGTATATATAGGATTTTATTCATGGCTTGATGTGTGTTATTGTATATATCCGTCAAATCTCCTGCGGAACTGAGCGGGATTGAATTTATTGATCAAATACAGATTACTTCGTGCCCTGGTGACGGCCACATACATGTCCTCGACCGAGAGCACACATTTGTCACCCTCCCTGATCTGTGGCTTGTCAAGAAAATAGAAGTAATCAAACTCAGGAAGTATCACCGTATCAAACTCAAGACCCTTGGCCGAACGGTAGCTGGTCACATGCACATTCTTGAGCGATTCACATGATCCGGAGCCTGTATCATCGCTTATGTAACAGCTCGTGTCAATGCCATTGTCCGTAAGATATCGGGCCATCGACTCCACGTCTACCTTCCAAGGGGTGAGTATGCCTATGTTGGTGGTTTCCGACGACAATTCTCTCACGAGTTTCAGTGTGGACCTGAAATGGTTGTCCCATATCGCCACAGGCTTGGGCCCCGGATTGTGGGCAAGTCCATCGATTATGTCCTGGGGGACAAACAGATCGGGGAACGCGCATCGCGCAAAAAGCATTATATTCTGAGTGCTGCGGAAATTCCTGTCGAGCAGGTACTCGATATTATCAGGATAAATCTCATGCAATTCCTCTTGCCGGGTGCAATGGTCGGGATATAGTATCTGGGAGTCATCCGCACCATATGAGACTTCATATCCCAGTCTTGTAAGGGTCCTATGCATATCGGAATCCACATCCTGGGCTTCATCAATGATTATCTCATCGTAACGGCCACGCGAGAGCGGACGTCCAGCATAGAAAGTGCCTATGTTACGCGATGTTTTGATTGTGCCATACTGATTCGCATAGCTTTTAAGATACCTCATGAGAGTCTGGGTATAAGTAAGGAGAAGACTGTTCTTGCCCTGCTCATGATTGCGTATGTGCCGCAACAACGACACTACACTTTTGCCCGTACCCGGACCGCCTGACAATGCAAGTGGTCCACTCTCATTCAAGGCAGCCTGTTGAGCCTCTGTCAGGGTGGTGATGGGAAGCGGAGAGAAATAATAACCGGACATAATGATATCATATTATTGATTCGGCATATGGATTATCGAGATGGCGTCGCCAGTTGGCTATAGCAATCTCTTTGGAATAATTGGCATAGCAGTACTCACACAGATGTGGACATGTGTTATAGTTGCCGATATCCTTGGCTTTGGCGCATCGGCAATGCTCACGTTGCCCCTTGTCACGGTTGTCATGAGTCGGAACGGCATATATGTCCGGAGCCACCTTAATGCTGTGAGGGGATGGGGGTGTTGATTCACCAAACAGATCGGCCGGACACTCCATTATCTTCATTCCCAGGTGATCCATGAGTTTATGGTCCCTGTAAGCAAGCCGTGCTATTAGCCGGTCGTCAATACACCTGCTGTGGGATATCCCGAAATTCTGGAGATCTATTTGTTCTCCACAGGTGGAGACATCAAGATGCCAGTCCCTTCCGTTGGCTTCCGAAATCAGAGAGGCCATTGCGAGCATATGCTCCTCAGTCCAATCTATGTAGTCCACGTGATTGCGGTTGAGATTGGAAGCCACTCTTTTATAGGTCGAGATGTCGGCAAAACTGAACACCAGCCTGTCGGTGTAGTCTTTTACACGCCGGGACACATAATCCATCTTTTCGATCAGCCTCATCGCCGGTGTGACAGGGGTGAGTATAAGTGGATCAAAACGCCATATCACCGCCTCCTTACCAAGCATGTCGGATAGACGCTTGAATGTATCTATGCGTTGCTGAAGTGGCGGGACACCACGTTCAAGCCCCGTATCGTCATAGTTGTTGAGAGTAAATTGTATATAACAACCTATTCCTTTTTCTTTCAGGTACGGCAGATGCTTGATAAGTGGTTCCGGATTCTTGGACCAGAACACGATGAAACGGGTATGCGAATACGACACATAGCTTCTTACCCCATTGAATGGATTGGTCCATACAGAATATCCCATATTGAGCCTGTGGAAAAACCAATCGGAGTAGAACGCCGGGATGTCAGTGCTGCGGCTGGCCGAAATTATCACAGGCGACTGAGCCTCGCGTGCTATGCCGAGGCTATCGGTGATAATGGTCGTGTCCCAGGTTTTAGCCATGAATGATGATAAGCGAAATTGAGTTTTACAAATTTAATGATTTTATCTGATACTTTCAATAGAAACGTCAAGCCAAACTATGAGAATATATCCCATGAGTTTACGGTCCCCCCATGCAACAATGGGGAGGGGGTAGACGTTAGGTAGGAAGATTGATTAAACTATATTGACAAGATATAAAAGATTATGAACGGTAACAACGGCATCCCCGGCAATGATTGCCCGAACGGAAACATCAACGGCACCCACGGCATCGACGGGAATAATATCAACGGCAACGATTGCAAGAGTATGGTGGAGGCGTTCGAGGCGCGGGTGGCTGAGGACCTGACATCCTTTCTGCAACGTGAAGGGGCGCTTGATCCCCATGTGCCCCAGTGTCCCGACGTTGAGGAGAAATGGGGCGAACTGCTCCGGGCATATTTCCCCGAAGGTGCCCGCGAGTTTCAGGAATATCCCGTGGCGTCGCTGGGCTGGATGATGTTCATAGGCATGGCCATGGCCTACTATTGGGACACCGATTGGGAAAAGTATTCCGAGCGCAAGGATCTGTATGAGCAGCTGCGCGACATCAAGGGGTACAACAATCTGGACGAGGCCGTGGTCGAGGATGTGTTGGGATATTCAGGCGACGCCTCCGACAAGATGATCGAACTGGTGGCCGAATGTGCCTCCAGGGTCTACAACATTCTGCGCCACACGCCCATTGAGCCCGGCACACAGGACGCGCTCGGTTGCTACATCGCCGCCCTCCATCAGCTCTATCTCGCCGGCATGGCTATGGAGCTTAACGCCCTGGGCTATCACATGACTCCGCTGAATATGAATTGACCCTGCCCCACTGGCCGTGATTCCACGTGGCCGATAGCGGGCTGAATGGATTTTTTTCATATCTTTGCAATGTAATCGCAACCGGTCACATCGACACAGATATGGAAACAAAAAACATAGCGGTATTCGCCTCGGGCAACGGCTCCAACGCCGAGAATCTCATCAAGTATTTCAACGACGGCTCCCACCGGGCCGTCAAAGTGGCGCTTGTGGTGTGCAACCGTAGCGAGGCCGGCGTGATAGGCCGTGCCGAGCGTCTCGGTGTGCCCGTCAGGGTGATGTCGCGTGCCGAGATCAACGATCCCGTTTACATCCTTCCCCTGTTGCGCGACTACGGCATTGACCTGATAGTGCTGGCCGGATTCCTGCTCATGGTGCCTCCGTTTATCGTGGAGGGCTACAAGGACCGCATTGTGAATATCCACCCCTCGCTCCTGCCCAAATACGGTGGCAAGGGGATGTATGGTATCCATGTACACCGCGCCGTGGTGGAGGCTGCCGAGGCTGAGACCGGCATCACCGTGCATCTGGTCACCGACCGTTGCGACGAGGGTGCCGTGCTGTTTCAGGCCCGTATCGGCGTGGCTCCCACCGATACCCCCGAGGATGTGGAGAGCAAGGTGCATGCTCTCGAACGCGAGCACTTCCCCCGCGCCGTGCACGATTACCTGACCAATATATTCTCCTGATAAGCCCGGCCTATGAGAAAGCGCTGTGAAGTCATCACGTTTCTGGAGCGGTTCGACATCGAGCACGCCACCCCCGACAGCCAGCTGGCCTACATGTTTAATGAATGGGACGATTTTGAAGTCTCGGATAAATTCGGCAAATCGTATGGTCAGCATGAATTCTTCGAGCACGACCAACGCCAGGTCATCAACGATCTCATAAAGGCCGACCGCCCGAAATGGATCATAGCGCTGTACGACTCGGCTACTATAGTACTGAAACGTCGCTTTCAGCGGAAAATCCTCATCAACCCCACCGTTACCTACAACGACCTCAACAACGTGTCGGAATTCGACCGCCAATACACCTACGGCTTCTTCGATAAAGACCACGAAAAGGATTATGAACTGTTCCAGAAAGTCTATCCCTACTCCGCGTGGTATGGCGGCACCCAGAGATTGAGATTATGTGACATAGAAGCGGTTGTAAAGGGGATCTTGGAGGATAATCCATAAAAAAAGAGAACCTATTAAGAAAGAGAACACCTTGGTATTACCCGGGTGTTCTCTTCCGTTATGCAATCAGCCTCGCACATAAAGGCTGTAGCATGCTACCTAATATCGATCAGAGAGTATCAACTTTCCACTCACCGTTTCCGTCCTGATAGACGTGGTAGTTGTAGGTGTGGAGTATCTCATCCTCATCGAAATTCTTGACATTCAATTCAAAATAAGCCTCGGGACCATCGTAGGGATAATCTTCGGGGGTTACGCCTGATTGGGGCTTAAGGATTAGAGCGAGCGCTTTTGCACATCGATCATTGATCTCCCAACCGTAGTCTTCGTCAGAATTATTGGGGTAAGCTACCATCAAGTATCCGCGTCCCAACATATCATCACAAGCACTTTCTTCCTCATCGTGGAAGTATTCGAGACCTTCACTTGCTGATGATACATCTTTCAGGTATCCAATTTTGTCAAGAGGGTAGTTGTCTTGGTCTGCTGATTTGCTTGACATCACCACACATTCGCCAGAATAACCGTCGTCCCCAAGGAATTCCATCGCACGTTCGTAGTAGTTTTTCTTGAAGAAAATCTGATCTACAGTAAGTCTTACCATCGGATGTCCTTCAGACGTAAATTCCGTAGTGGGTAGTGTGATGAGTTTGCCTTTGAATCCCGGCACGTTTTCAAATGCGCCGGGGAAGCAAATCGTATCACCTTCAAAGGTTACAGTTTTGAGATTTGGACAATCCTCAAAAGTACGCGAACCTATTTTCTTAACAGATGCAGGGATTGTTACTTGCTCGATAACATCGTTGTCGGAGAATGCGTTATCTTTGATTTCGATTACCGACGCTGGTATAGTCAACTCCGTAAATTTACAACGACGCGCTGTACAGTCGGGAACAGATGTGATGCCGTCTGGTATTTTCACCGATTTCAGTGACACACAATCAGTGAGAAATCCGTTACTTATCTCAGTAACTGATGTCGGAATGTCAAAATCCTCAAGTTTCGGACAGTTCTGCAGAGATAAATTAGTAAGAGATGATGGCAGCTTGATTTCCTTAAGTTCAGGCATGTCATTGATGTCTATCTCTGTAACACCTTCCGGGATATCAAGGGTTTGAATTGGAGATTTGGAAATCTTAATTTCCGTAACACCTTCAGGGATGTTGAACTCTTCAAGTTTGGAGAGATACATCAAGCGTAAATAGGTTACGTGAGAAGGTACATGCACTTTGGTTACATTGCGGGGAATCTTGAAATACTTATCGGTAATTGAATCGGGCAGATACAGCTCCGTGATACCGGAATAATCCTCGATATCGGGATAGGCCTCGGTCCCTTCGGCAATACGGAGAGGGCCACAATAGTATTCGGGTATATAGGTCAGCTCCCTGCGGATTCCGGTCACTTCATCGCGCCAGTTGCGTTGCTCCACGTCGCCGTAGGTTTCCTCACCCATGCCAAAGGTGCGGTCACCCAGAGGATGCGATGCATAAAGTTCCTCCTCATTCTCTATTGCGCAATCTTCAAAGGCTCCGGACATTACTATAGTCTCATCCGAAAGCAGTGTCACACGGCTCAAATCCGAATTGCCACTGAAAGCCTCAGGGAAAATGGCTTTTACTCCTGCGGGGATCACAATCTCCTCCAGATTGCAACGGTTAAATGCTCCCGGAAGTATAAACTTAAGGGTCGACGGCAGGGACACGCTCTTGATACTCGCATATCTGAATGCTCCACTGCCGATAACCTCGACACCTTCGGGTATTACCAATTCCTCCATATTGAGTGAATAGAACGCTTCCTGAGGAATCTCCTTCATACTGTGCGACAGGCGCAGATATTTGAGATTTTCGCAATAGTTACAATTCAGGTAGCCCTTCATCTCCTTCACTGTGTCGGGCATTATTATGGCAGTCATCTCTTCGATGCGGTCATTTCTATCGAAAACAACCTTCTCGACTCCTTCCGGAACAATCAGCGGTCCCTCCAGTGAATCACTTATCTCATAGATAATCGTCCCGTCGTCGCTGAGTTTGTATCTATCGCTTTTTGAGCCGGCCTTGTGGAGTGCCACAGCCTCGGAATAAGTGGGATAATCGCCGGCAGGAACAGCCGCCCCGGCACATTCACATTCCGCGGATTTATCCTCCTCACTGCGCTTATACCCCAGGAACACCTCCATCTGGGCTTTTCTCGCATTTTTGGGGATTTCTCTTACTGTGGCGAGGGTAATGCCGTCAAGCACTGATACCCAGTTGTCTTTGGTGTAAACCTTGACTTTCAAGCCAAGTTCCGATTGGAATGCCTCGATGAACTTGCCGACCGTGCGACTTGCCCGACATTCCAACTCACCGACTTTGCCACCGAGCGACACCAAGGTCGCATCTTCGGGTGCTTCGCTCCGTCCTTGATACACGCGGAGGATGCCACCGAACTCGCCACGGAACTGCTCTTTAAGTTCCGCAACGGTTGTGGTTGCTGTGATTTTGAAATTTGCCATTTTGCTTTTTTATTAAGTTAGTCGGATTTGTTATAACCTTATTCCTTTGCTTCGCTATCAGCTTTATCCAATTCGTGGATAAACTTGATAAGGTTAGGTGCGACCTGGCGGTTATTCCATTTTGGATCAACCTCAAAACCGAAATGTGCCGCACATTCGCGAAGTCCCTGCATCCCATTGCCCTGCCCATAGGTACGGATAAGCGAGATGCTGTTGTTAGGCTCTCTCGTAATCTCATAGTCGCCGATTACGCCTTTACGCTCCCCGTTGCAGAACGTATCCAGGATTTTCTTTCCGAGAGATTGTGTGTTGCTGCAAGTAGGAGGCACCGGCTCTCCGCCTGAACATTCAAGCCAAATCTTTTCAAGCTCCTTTCGGGTATCCCTTTGTATAAAAAGCCGTTCAATCTTTGATGAATTGTCAGCGTAGAGCGTTATGATATACCCATCTCTTGATGCGCTGTCTTTATATTCTTTTTCTGCCATAATTCAATGGTTTATAGAGGATGTTTCCAGCCGCCGTTGCTGGTGCGGAGCACACAGGAGCCGTCGGCGTTCTGAGAGAATATATCATCGCCCTGCCAGCGGGCAAGGACTATCTTCCGGCCATTGCCGTCAAACGACGAGATCCATCCGCCCGTGTTGTTGCAGATAATCACTTTACCGCTATCGGTAGTCACCAGCATCTTGCCGTTGCCGGGATGCACGTCAACGAATACGGCAGCTCCGCCCGACTGGGGACGGAACGATGAGATCCGACCTCCATACTGGTTGCAGATCACTACCTCTCCGTTGACAACTTTTGCAAATGTCGTAGCCATAGTTACTTAGGAGTTTGTTGGTTATCTGAGGCCGTTGATTCGTAACGGTCTCGTAGTTATTGAATAGATAAGTAAGTCTTAAAGAGCGTGCTCAATAGAGTTCTGTGTCGGACGTGTCGATAGTGACCGCCATCATGGATCTGCCCTCGAGATATTCGGGTATCTCCTTGCACCGGGCGGCAATCACCATGCCGGGAAACGGGATGGCTCGCCCCTGCCGGGCTATGCGGTAATCATCCTCACGCTTCAGGGCCTGCCACACCAGCTCCTCGAGATACTCGTCCTCCTCCCTGTCGCCGGTGTTGATGCGGTCCACGTTGTCGAGTATCAGCCCGTCAATGAGGCACGATCCGTCGTCGGCTATGTAGCCGTTGATCCGCTTGCCTATACGGGCGTAATCGCCCTTGGTGGCACGGGCCAGGTCGAAGTATTTGACAGTAATTCCATCAGATGATGATTGCCTGTACTCGTGCAGGGGGAAATCATCATCCCTGTCGACGAGCAGCACCGAAAGCACCTTGCCTTTGAACTGGGCGTCAAAGTCGTTCTTGACCTTGATGTAACGCTCCAATTTCGGAAAGGATTCTTTCTCAAAATCAATATGCAATAAACTTGCCATGTTATTAAATTCCAATATGCTTACAATTATGCTTACAATTCCAATATGTCATGCCCCTACATAACAACCCGGGGGCGAAAATTTAGTCTATGGCTATAAAAAAACGCGGGCCATATCATTCCGCGGGGGGATTGATATAGCCTATGATGCTTTGTGAAAAACGGTCGTCATGTCTGCGGATCATAGTGTTACATTCCTCCCCCACTGCCTCATGCCGGGCATGGGGCAACAGGTTTCTTGTAAAACCAATCCTACAGACGGGACGTAGATATGTCAGGTTTAATCCCGACAGCCTCCGGTTTCAGCGGTGGCCGGTCGAAATATGGAGAGAAGAGCTGTCCCACTATTTTCAGTATGACAACCCCTACTCAAAGGAGATTGTCAAGCCGAATTGCCAAGATAGTGTAATCTCTCCACCGCCCCACGGACAGGAGATCCTGAGGCGGGATGCACTGCAAAGATACATTTTCCGCAACATATACGCCAAATAAAAAAATATGTTTTTTAGCATATCACCTTGGACTGAGATGCCCCAGTGGCTCATCGGCCGATCCACCGGGAAAGCGTATGTTCATAAAATTTATTTGCAATAGTCGGTTTATTCTGAGGTTGTTTCCTGAAAAAAGCGTAACTTTGTGCCCGCTTTTTCAACTTCTCTCATTGCTTGATTAAAAAATCAACCGTTAAATAACTTTACCGACACTATGCATCAAGACATCAAGCCGATAGGCGTATACGACCAGGATCTTGACCTTTTTGAAAGCCAATATATCGTACCCGACGGTATCTCCTATAACTCCTACATAATTTTCGATGACAAGATAGCGCTGATCGACACCGTGGATGAGCACAAGGCCGAGCAGTGGCGCGAGAACCTCACCTCGGCTCTCCCCCAGGGTAAAGGCCCCGACTATCTGATAGTACAGCACCTGGAGCCCGACCATGCCTCGCAGATCGAATGGGTGATGAGCCACTATCCCGAGTGCTGTCTCGTGTGCACAGCCGTGGCCCACAAGATGCTCCCCCTCGTGGCCGGCCCCGTGGATTTCGGCGACCGCATCATCGAGGTGGCCGACGGCGATACCATGAGCCTCGGCAAGCATCAGCTCCAGTTCCTCACCGCCCCCATGGTGCATTGGCCCGAGGTGATGATGGTGTATGATGCAACTGCCAAGACCCTCTTCTCGGCCGACGGTTTCGGACGCTTCGGCAACCCCGATCCCTCGGTGCCCTGGGCATGCGAGGCCCGCAGATATTACTTCAATATCGTGGGCAAATACGGCCACCCCGTGCAGACTGTGCTCAAGAAACTCGCCGGCAAGGAGATCGATGTCATAGCCCCGCTCCACGGCCCCGTGCTCGAAGGGGACCTCACGGAGTATCTCAGGCTCTACCGCACATGGGCAGCTTACGAGGTTGAGACCCCCGGCGTGCTCGTGGCCTACGCCTCGATCCACGGCATGACAGCCCATGCCGCCAAGGAAATGGCCGAACTGCTCAAGGCAGCCGGCGCTCCCAAGGTTTCGGTGACCGACCTGTGCCGCGACGACCAGGCCGAGGCTGTGGAGGATGCTTTCCGCATGAGCCACCTCGTGGTGATGGCCTCCACCTACGATTCCGACATCTTCCCTCCCATGCACGATTTCATCCATCATCTCGCGCTCAAGGGATTCCGCAACCGTCGCGTGGCCATAATTGACAACGGCCTGTGGGCACCCGCCGCCGGACGCAAGATGCGCCAGATGTTTGAACACATGCACGGCATAACCATCGTAGAGCCCCCCCTCACTCTCCACGGACGCATGACCGATGCCGATGTGGAGCAGATGAAGACCATCGCCACCAACCTCCTCGCCGAGTAATCATCCCCCCATAGCAAGATATTCCGGTCAAGCATGCCGATCACAGTATGCTTGACCGGTTTTTTTCGTATCCACATCAGTCCTAAGGTTCCCGGAGATCGAAGATATTATATGCACCGCACCACTGAACAATGTCACCTCCCGGGAGTTATTATTTATAGATATTCAACTAATTATACTTTTTATACTTTCCACGTTTTTACACTTTACGTTATGAAAAAATTTCTCTCCTTATTCTTTGTAGGGTTGTTGGCCGCCGTGTGCTGGAGCTGTTCCGACGATGACAACGATGAAATAGTGATCGATTCCAATTCCCTGCCCCACACAGCCAATGTGTTCCTGCAGTCATATTTCACCGATGACGCCCCCGCCACCATTTCCAAGGACAATACTGACGGCGAATATGAAGTGACCCTCACCAGCGGTGTAAAGGTCGAGTTTGATGCCGCCGGCAACTGGAAGGAAGTCGAAAGCACCCTCGCCGCTCCTATCCCCAACCAGGATTTCATTCCCATGTCCATACGCGAATATGTGGCCGAAAACTACCCTGAGAATTTCAAGATCAATGCCATCTCGCGCGACCAGAACGGGTATGAGGTACAGCTCACCGACCTCCTGAAAATCCATTTCGACGCCCAAGGCAATTTCGTAAGCGTTGACAATTGATGATTCTGATAAGAATTCTCTGAAACTGTGAGGAATCCGGATCTAATCGACCTCTTCGAGGCCGTTGTACCGAACATACATCATTTCCCCCCACACCTCGCCCGACAGCGCATCTCCGCCCTGCCGGGCGAGGTTCTTGTCGGGCTCGTGGTGGGGCTACGAGTACATCGCCCTTTCAGGGCTTTGAGGCGGAGGGGCCTGCGGGGCGTGGCGTAACGGATCCGTTTCCGTAGCCTTGGGTCGACACGGTAGTCGCCTCGTGGCAATCGCTCGGGATCACATGCCCTCCCCGGCCGGGATCCCGAGGGCAGATAGAGTCCTCATGGTGACAAAGGTAGATATGGGGATAGGTGGAAATGGTGCGATAATGTCGCGTAGTGTTTTTTAGGACCATAGTTTTTAAGTATAGAGGAGAAAGTATAGAAGTTTTTAGGGTATATTGGCTAGGGGATTGTTGAAAATGTGAAATAGATTTTGCGGTTGGTGTTAAAATTTATAATTTTGTAGCGTGGTATTAGTTATAAATTTTACAAAAACCATAGTGGATTGGTTTCTATCGAGTATTTATAAAATATAGTTTTTTATCACATTTTCATAAATCAGTCATATTATGAGTAATTCTATTTCGGATGCGACGGTTAAGAGGGCCTTGGAGGCTTCTTTATTCTGTGGATCATGGACCCTGGTGATTTTACTGGCCGGTTATCCCTGTTCGTGGGGTACATGGAGCGTGTTTTACGCATCGTTTTTAGTTTTTTTGGTGTCTTTTATTATGCGCTTGAGGTCGTGCGGATGGCGCAGTCTCTTTGCTCCGGAGAAGTCGTGGTGTCTGATTTTTGATATCCTATGGGTGGCCACGTTTATCGGTGCCGTGTGGGGCGGGGTTGAGTTGAAATCTATTATCTCGGAGGCAGCTGTTATTATATTGGTATTGGGCCTGATGTTTAAGGCAATTACGACGAAGGAATAGGAATCGTATAAGTATAGAGGGGAAAGTATAGAGTATAGGGACTACCCACTAAGCCACGGAGTGGCGATGTAGTTATAGCCCCACCACGAGACCGACAAGCAAATCGCCCGATAGGGCAAGATTTGCGCCGTCGGGCGACGTGTGGGGAAAACGAATTATTCGGTAGATCGGGCGTCGAAGACGTCCTATAATTCCAGCGTCTATCACATTTAAAATATCTGCATGCCAATAATATCCTCTAAAATCTAATCCCTATACTTTCCCCTCTATACTCTATACTTCCACTTATACCACAATATCCCTTTTGCCTAAAAAACTTAACCAATGGAATATCACGTCATAGACCTTATCCCTGACCTCGCGGCGAGAGAGGATAAGATCGTGGAGACCGCCACGGACGGTTACCTCCGTGACATCGGGGCCTAATTTACGGCCCGCCTCGGCTATGAGCCTCACGTCGAGCACACCATCGGAATCATGATACCTCTCCAACGAATCGCCAGGCCTCACCGAACGCTCAGAATGAAGAAGCAACACCGGCACCTTTATACCACCGTCGAGCAGAGCTTTCTGCGCACGGTCGATCGCCCGGATCCATCCGGCATCCACATCGGGCATTATATCGGGCTTCAATGCCGGATCATATTCCCATTCACCGCCCAGGTGACGCGCAATAGCCGCATTGTAATGGATAGTGCCACCGCTCTTCATGGGCAAACCCGGAAAGATCCGCCCGAGCGCACTCACCACCGGCACCCCGGCCTCCCTCATCACGGCTGGAAGATTCCACGCCAGGAACGGACTGTTGAGCACCAGCGCCTTGACAACAGGATCCGGAGCCTGTTGCATATACAGCGAGGAGGAAAGGCCACCGGTAGAATGGCCTATGAGCACCACTTCGCGGCACCCGTCGGCCTTCATGCAGTCTATTCCCGCCTGGATATCGGCAAAATACTCACTGATATCCCTCACCTGAAACATCTTCTGTCCCGGCATATAGGAACGGCCATACTTGCGCAGATCCACAGCATAGAAACTGTAACCGTGGGCCACAAACTCATCGGCCATCTCGCGCTGGAAGAAATAGTCGCTGAAACCGTGGATATAGAGCACACCGACCTCGGCACCCTCCAGGCGCTTGCGTATCACAGTGCATCTCACCGGGCCCGAATAATCATCGGGCATGGGCACATAGGTCATCTCCAGACCATCGCCAAGGCGATCGGGCATCCAGGCATCATCCGACATCGATGGCAGTTCACTCTCGTTGAAGGGCAACTCATTTATAGGCAACTCATTCTTCATAATCAGCAACTCGTTTCCCTATACAACGATCCCCGCCACTCAATTGTTGCCACGCGCCACAAGCACAAATCCTCCTCTCGCCTTCATCGCCACACTTCCGGGCAATGATTTCGGCCGGCTTATATCCCACGATCCCGTGGTGGCTCCATCGGCATAGAGCCTCATATCCGCCCCTGAAATCCCGAGCCGTGAAAAATCGAGGCTGACATCGGCCATATCGGCATCGGTACCGTTTATTCCGGCTATATACCACGTGTCCCCCTTACGGCGGCCCATCACGGCATATTCGCCCGGATAACCGGCGAGCAATACGGTATCATCCCACGACGCGGGCAACTCCGAGAAGAACCGCTTCACCTCATCGGGTTGCGACAGCAGACTTTCGGGCCTGTCAGCGAGATGCTGTACGCCTGACTCGAACAGCACCGTCAGGGCAAGCTCATGAGCATGGGTGGTGATGTGGGGATGCTGTGAGTCGGAGAACGCACAGGGAGTGTAATCCATCGACCCTACGACATTTCTTGTAAAAGGCAGAGTGGCGTTATGGGCGGCTGCCTTGGAGGTGAACGTGGGCACATTGTTGTACCATTCCGCTCCATACACCGCCTCGGTTGTTACCAGATTGGGATAGGTGCGTTGCCACCCGCGGGGCAATGTGGCACCGTGGAAATTCACAAGCAACTTATGCCGGGCTGCATCCTCCATCAGATCGTACATATAGGAGATATTGCGGTTGTCATCGCCCGAGAAAAAATCGATCTTCACTCCGGCCACACCGATGCGTTCACACCATGCAAACTCCCGCTCCCTGTCGGCAGGGTCATTGAGCCTGAATTTAGGTCCCGGAGCGCCATTGATCCACCCTATCGAGGAGTTGTACCATATCATCGGTTTTATCCCCTTGCCTATGGCATACTCCACAGCATCCTCAACGGTCTTGCCATCCTTCATCTCGTCCCACTCGGCATCGATCAGAACGTAGGGCAACCTCAACTCCACGGCCATATCCACATATCGCTTGATTATATCATAGTCGTTGGAGCCGTGATTGTAGGCCCAGTAGATCCAAGAGGCCACGCCGGGACTTATCCACGATGTGTCACCGAGGGCACATGGGGCCGAATTGTCCGCCACCAGAGTCGACTCCACCACATCGCTCAGCGAGCCTATGATCATGGTGGCCCATCCGGCTGTTCCGGGCCCGTCGGGCTTCAGTTCATATATCCCCTTGCCGGATGTGGCATAGATGCTCGATCCGGCCGAGGTGCGGTCGAGTCCCGACTCGGTGAGCAGACCGAAGACACCGCCGTCATATTCCATCAAGGCCGGATAGCCATACCGTTCGCCGGCCTTCGTGTCACGGTCACGGGGATAGAACTCCTCGTAACAGTCCACCCAGGACTGCAACCACGAGTGACGCACCCGGGACACATCGACCACCGACACTCCGGAGCCAGCTCTCCAAGCCACTCCATCGGTGTAGACACGCATCGTTATCGTATCTCCATCGGCCATTACATACCGGGCCTGGGAATAGCTGTTGGAGCACTCACGGCGTTTCCCTGTCAGCGCTGTATAACTGTCGGTGTGTACCACCGGGTCGGCTATCACATCCGTCACATCACCCGCGATGGTAATCACATCCACCGGGCGCGTATCCACGGTTGCCGACACCACTATTCCCCCGCCATCGGTAGAGACAACTATCCTCCCTCCGGGCGATACCACATCGGCTTTCACTGCCACCGACGACATCATCACGGCAACAACCGGCAATATTATTCTGTATCTCATAAATCAATTCATTTCCACTGTTTTCTTTCGACCGTCATACTTGACTTTCTTACTCCGGCCCGACACGTTCACTACAAATTCGCTCACACCGCCGATCCAACGGCCATCCCGCTCACCTATCTCAAGAGTGCGGTCACGGTCGTTCCACGACAGCCTTATGAATGCATATTCGCCATGCTCGTAATCATATCCGTCTCCGGCATCGTCATACAGCACCATCGACGCATCTCGCCCGGGATATATCTTCAATTCCACCGGCCGGCCCGTCTGCTCGCCAGTGTATTCTCCGGGTGATACCATCGGCAGTATCGTACCCTCGCGCACATAGAGAGGCAACCGGTGCAATGGGGCATCCCCCTCCACATTCCGGCCACCGGAGTGGACAGCGCCGGTCCAGAAGTCGATCCATTTACGCCCGTCGGGATCAACTGGCAGATACACACTGCGCGATGTCACACCGGAATCGGTGACGGGACACACGAGCAGATCGCCAAACATATACTGGTCCTTTATGTCGCGGGTAGCTGTGTCGGAAGCGAAATCAAACGACAGCATCCTGGCCATGGAATACACCCCAAACGTCTGGGCGGCCGCCATGCTGTAGATATAGGGGATGAGCGAATACCGCAACTTTATCATACCGAGAATGGCATCGTAATAGGGAGTGCCCGGCTCTCCGAAACGCCATATCTCCCTGGGAGTATCGGTGCCGTGACTGCGCAACACCGGCAGGAACGTAGCCCACTGGAACATGCGGGTGTAGTATTCCTTATACCCGTCGTCGGCCACTCCCTGAGGGAACTCTCCCTTGTAGAACCACCGGCCATCAGAGCGGGTGAAGAACGAGCCTACATCCACAGTCCAGTAGGGATTTCCGGTAGCCATATAGTTGAGCCCCGAGGGGATCTGTTGCTTGAATGATTTCCAGGAAGCATGCGTGTCACCGTTCCACACCACGGTACCGTAACGTTGCTGTCCGGCGTAACCCGATCGTGTGAGATTTACCACCCTTTTCCTGTCAGTGGCCTTTCGCTGATTCTCATATATGCCCATGGAGTGATACAGCGAATACAGATTGCTCCTCTCGGCCCCAGTGGCCTCAGAAAGGATATCCTTGTTGAGGTGCCAGCGACGTTCGTGATCATCCCATCCGTATGGACGGCCGTCGACCGGAGCCGGCGGTCGGTTCCAGTCGCCGTCGAGCGGCTCACTGCTGTCACACCACCAGGCATCGAATCCGGCGGAGAAAAACTCCTCATCGGCATATTTCCAATAATACTCCCTGGCATCGGGATTGAATACATCATACACTGAATGTTCCAGCATATATCCCCGCTCCATGAAATCCTTCTGTTGGGGACAATACTGCGGATTGGGCCAAATGCTTATCATCAGCCGGGCATTCATCGCATGTACCGAGTCGGCCAAGGCCTTTGGATCGGGATAATATTTACGGTTCATCTTCATGTAACCCCATCCCTCGGGCCAGTAATTCCAGTCCTGGACTATCATATCGATAGGGACATGTCGGCGCCTGTATTCCCTGAGTGTATTGATTATATCATCGCTCGAGGTGTAACGCTCACGCGACTGTATATAGCCGAACATGTAGCGTGGCATCAGCGACACCGCCCCGGTCAGATACCGGTAGCCGGCCACGAGATCATCCATGCGCTCCCCATTGATGAAATAATAATCAAGCTCGCGGGCGGCCTCAAGCTCCATTGTGCCTGAGTAGTCACCCGCCCCACATGGGGCCGAGCTGAATTTCATGGCACACCCGGCATCAAACAACAGCCCGTAACCACCGGTGGAATTTATCACCGGCACCGACACCTTGAGATTATGCTGAGTGAGATAAACGGTCTTGCCCAGAAGGTTCATGTAATCCTCCATGTGGGAACCGAGACCATACAGTCCCTCGGAATCCCTGAACAGGAAATTCACCCTGTACACATCATTCACGCCCACCGTGTCGCGGCGCACAATATCCTTTACTGTCACGTTACCGTTGGCCGTGACCTCCGTGCGGGCCGAAGCCTCATCATATACGATGCGCTCCTTCACATCCAGGCTGTGCTCATGAGGGCGCGAAGGGTCTTCCCTGAGAAGAACACTCCCCGATTTGCGGTCGCGGAAAGTCACGGCACCGCTCAGCATATCCACCTCGGCGATGAGACCGGATGATATATACTCCACATGTGTCCCGTGCCTGACAGTATCCACCTCGACACTCCTCGGCTCATATACGCACACCCCGGTCCCGTTATCGCAGTCCTCAGCATCAGGCGCCCACCTGACTCTCACTATTTCGGGAGTGATGAATTGCACTCGGGGCTGTGACATGGCAATCACAGCCACCAGCATCATGGCAAAAATAATCAAGGCTCGGGTTTTCATTTCATGGCGTATTATAATAGTCACAAAGATACTCAACATCTTAAGTATGCCGTTCCGTGTCATGTCTCAAATGCCGATGTTTTTGTATCATCCACAAAAAAATAATGTTCCGGAATAAAAAAGCGGGTGAGAACCGCACTTTTTTATTCCGGAACATTGATAACCTTTCCCCTTGCTCTATAATGAGGAATTGAGAAATTCGAGGCAGGAGCGCTGGACGGAGAGGGGCATTTCGTGGCCGATGGGGAGGAGCGAGGTGCGTAGACGGTCGCCCACGCCCTGGCTGTCCCACACCTTGTGCATGGTAGCGTAAGCCTCCTTGACGGCATGGGGCTGGAAGAGCTTGTCGGTCTCGCCGTTGACGAAATACATGGCGTTGGGACATGCAAGCGAGGCGATGTGGGGATAATCGAGATAATTGCGTATGCCTATGTGATTGTTGGCGAAACCTCCGCTTTCGCGACCATATTCCCATGAGAGCTGGGTGTCGGTGGTGGTCATCCAGCACACGGCGGCTCCGGCCTTTATCACGGGCGAGAGGGCGGCAAGCATCCAAGAACGGTAGGCACCCATCGAGAGTCCTATGCACCCTACCCTGCCGGCATCGACCTGAGGAAGCGAGGCGAGGAATTCGGTGGCATACATGTCCTCGAATGTCATCCACGCACTCATGTTGCGGCCGAGCATCATGAAGTTACCGGCCACGTTGGCAAACTTGCTTCCGTCGGCTCCCTCCTTGCGTCCGCGTTCACCCCAGAAGAGAGCGTCGGTGGAAATGACCACATATCCGTTGCGGGCAAGGTAATCGCCCACATATTGCCCTTCGTAGAGATCGCGCACCCACTTTTCGCTGTCGTCGAGCACAGCCTGATCCACCCCGAATGGACGTATCATCTTCTCCTTTCCTATGGTGCAGTGGCCACCATGATCGTGCAAGGCCACTACAGCGGGGAAGGGCCCATCGCCATCGGGCACGAGCAGATAGGCTGTGACCCTCGAGTAACGGGTGAGATTAAACTCTATCTTACGGGCTGTGTAGCCGTCGCGCTTCTCCTCGGCTATTACTTTCATGTCGTAGGCGTTGGCACGTGGAGGCGGAGCGAGCATAAGCTCGATCATCTTGTCGCGCGCTGTGGCACGCCATGTGTCGAAATCGGTGATGTCACTGTTGCCCCACGCCAAGGGGTAGGTAAGCTCGCTCTTTATGCTGTCGAGAAACAACGGCATGTCGCGCTCTATCTCGTAGCCTTTACCGTTGCCCTGAGCCATAGAGCACATGGCGACTGCAAGCGCTGATAGTCCTAAAATGTATTTTTTCATGATACGTTAGTCTTAAAATAAAACTCTATACGGTTAATGTGATTCTAAAAGTATGAGTCCGGAGGGGGATCCGCTCCAGACTCATAACGAATGAAACAACCTGTTTCTTACTAACCTTTCCTAAAAACTGTTCCTATTGGATATCGTGTACCATTCATTTATTCCTTATTGCTGACGGAAACCATAGCCGTTGGTGAGGCCTGAGTTCAGGAGATCCTGGTAACGGAACGGACGCACGGTGACGGGCGACTTGCGGGCCTGGAAATCGGCATCACTGCAACCGCCGAGCACCTTGTTGGCATGAGAATCCTTGTCGAGAAGCAGGTCGGCACCCCAGGAGGTCTGCACATATCCATCGGCCTCGAGAGCCTGAGCCTCGGCCGAGCCGGGAGCTATGTAATCAAAAAGACCCTTGATGGCTACATTGGTTGCCGAATGGCCGAAGGTGGCATAACCGAACGAGGAGAGCACACCGTCCCAATCGTCGTGGACACCGCGCCATGCGGGATAGAGCACGGGATCGTCCTCCATACCGGTAGGGGTGGAGGCGGTGAGGCGGTAGCCCTTGAGAGTCTTGGCATCGACGCTCTTCACCCACACGTAGGCGGGGAGCTTGTTGCCGTTGTCAAACTCGGCATATCCCTTGCTCTCGATATCGCTGATCACGCGGGCCATGTCGCGACGGTTGTTGTAGGCTGCCTCGGGAAGCATACCGGTGCGGATGAGGTCGAAGCGGCGAACACCTTCACCGACAAACTCGAGAGCACGCTCCTTTACAACGGCCTTGTACATCGCGCTCCATGAGGTGGAGGTGAACTCGTTTCCGCAGGCGGCGATCCATGAATCAAGGTTGGCGTCGACACCGCCGGGGAAATTGCGGTTGTGCACAGTAGCGAGATAGGTCTTGGCCTGGCCATCCTGCCCCAAGGCGGCATACACCTCGGCGAGCATGAGGTAGACGTCGGACATACGCATGTAGCTCACATTGATGGCCGAGTTGCCGTAGGTGGCGGTGTCGGGGTTCTTCATGCGGTTCCAGTCCCACTTGTTGGAGGTGATACCCACCTTACCCCAGTTACCCTGGTTAAGCGAGAGGAGGATCTCACGGCCATTGCCGTCGGAACCCGTTACGGAGCAGGAAGCGTCACGGCGGGCGTCGCGCGGGTCAAACCATCCATAGTACACATGAGGCTGGATGCGGTTCTGACCGCATGACACGCAGGGTGCGCCATAGTTACCGCCGGTAGAGGCACGGCCTATGTAGCCGGGACGATCGGCACCGCCGTTGAGCATGAAGGGGATCTCATAGACGCTCTCGTCGGCTACATCCATGGAATTATCCTTGTGCATCTGCTGGAAAGCATACTGGTAGGGGCTGTTGTACACGCGGCCCTGGGCATCCACGCCACGGGGATCGGTAAGATGGAGCTTGATAGAGCCGGGATTGCCCACACAAGCCTCCAGATAGGGACGGGCTGACTCAAGCACCTGTTTCCAGTCGGCACGACGGCCATACATGGCCTTGTTCTGGCTATCCTCAACGCCCCAGTCGTCAAACGACAGGACTTTGCCCTCGCCATCGACATAGAACGAGGCATCGAGATCGGTACGGCGGGTGCAATAGCCGGCATTGTAGAGGGCTATGCGTCCGATGAGGCCCTGGACATAGTTGCGGTTCATCACATCGGCACGCACACCGTTCTCTCCGGCGCGGTACATGTGGGCCTCGACCTCCATGAGTTTCTTCATGCACCAGTCGTAGGTGGCGAAACGCGAGCTCAGGCCATTGGCGCTCTCGCCGGCATGGGCCACCATGGGGACATCGCCGTAGAAACGGCACAGCTCCAGGTAACAGGTGGCGCGCAGGGCCACAGCCTGGCCGTAGATATCCGAGAGTGCGTTGGGCTCACCCGACATAATGGTGGCGAAATTCTCGAGCGACTCGAAGCTGTCGATAAGAGCGTTGCACACACCGATGGTCTTGTACAGGTCGCCGAACACTTCCCAGGCCTCAAGGCCGTTGATATTGACTGCCGAGGTGCCGGTGGGATAGAAATTCTTTTCGAGCTGTCCCATGCTTCCGTCACTGTAGGCATCCTGCAACCCCTCCATATCGGAGCCCCATATGGGAGCCCAGAATATGCCTACGGAGTGAATATTGCGGTTGGCACGGAGCAGTTCGTAACCATAATTGAGCGCACCGCGTGCCGACTCCTCGCTTGAGAACACAAACTCGCGGTCGGAGACGCTCGGCGAATTCGTATCGAGATAGTCCTCACATCCTGTAGCACCCAGGGCGAGGGCCGATACGATAGCTATATTGAGTAATTTATTCATGATGGTATCAAAAGTAAGATGTGGTGATTAGAATGTTACGGAGGCTCCGATGGTCCATGTGCGGGCACGAGGATAGGTGCCGTAGTCCATGTTGAACATGGGGAAATTGCGCACGGAGCTACCGAATCCCACTGTACCGGCGGTGTTGGTGTTGACCTCGGGGTCAAGGCCCTTGTAGCCGGTGATGGTGAAGAGGTTGCCGGCGGTCACGTAGAGGCGCAGGTTGGAGATGCGGGCCTTGGAGGTGAGCTGCTGTGGCAGGGTGTAACCGAGAGTGAGAGTCTGGAGGCGCAGATAGGAACCGTCCTCAAGGAATTCCGATGACACGATACCGCTCTGATGGTAGGGGGTGGCCGACACGGCATTGGCGTTGAGGGCATCAAGAGCGCCCGGCTCGGTCACGGCATAGAGGTTGCCTGAGTTGTCCACGTCATAGATACGGTAGGTGCCGGCACGCCATGCACCATACTGGCGGGTAAGGCCTACGTACTCATTGCCCGAGGCATCCATCATGGCATTGGCGTTGTACACCTTGCCACCATAGGTCCAGTTGAAGTTGGCCGAGAGATCCCATCCCTTGTAACCGAAATCAAGGTGGAAGCTACCGGTGTGGCGGGGACGCACCTCACCGAGACACACGGCATCGTCGGCGTTGACCTTACCGTCGCCGGTGGTGTCGACAAACTTGGGAGCACCGGGGAAGGCCACCTGCCCGTCGGCAAGCTGGAAGGGGTGGGGACATGTGGCAAGTATCACCTTCTCGAGATCGGGGACATCCTTCTTGAGAGTGTACACGCCGTTGGCGTAATCAAAGTCGGCAGTGGTGTAGAAACCGTCGGCAATGTATCCGCGCACCAGGCCAATGGGGCGGTCGACAGCCAGCATCCAGTCCATGGAGGGAGTCTGGGCAGATGATCCCCAGTAGGAGGAGTAGATGTACTGGTCGGCGTTCTGCATCTTGTCGAGGTTGTTGCGGTTGTAGTTGTAGATGGCACCCGCGCTGAAACGGAAATCACCCTTGCGGTATATGTCGGCATTGACCGAGATCTCTATACCCTTGTTGGAGATCTGTCCGAAGTTCTGATACTGATGGGTGTAGCCCGAGGTGTTGTCAACGGGCACCACCATGAGAAGATCTTTAGTGGTGTTCCAGTAAGCCTCGATAGAACCGTTGATGCGGCCGTTGAGGAATCCGAAGTCCACACCGAGGTTGCGCGACACGGTGGTCTCCCACTTGAGGTCGCTGTTGGCCTTCATACCATCGGGACGGTAGAACGGGAGGAACTCGCCGTTGATAGGGAGCTTGGTGTTGGTGGAGCTTGACCAGGTTTCGCGCCAGAGGTTGGGGCTGATATTGTCGGCACCCGATTCGCCCCACGAGAGACGGAGCTTGAGGTTGGAGAGCCAGTCGCGTGTATCCTCCATGAAGCTTTCCTCGGAGATGCGCCATCCGGCAGCCACGGCGGGGAAGTAACCCCAGCGGTTGTTGGGGGCAAACTTGGATGAACCGTCGGCACGGAATGTGGCGGTGAACAGGTAGCGGTCCATAAGGTTGTAGTTCACACGGCCAAACCATGAGATGGTCCTGTCGGGGACACCGAAGGTGTTGTAGAACGAGGTGTTGTAGGTGGCGGTGTGGATCATGGCCATGGCACGGTCGTAATCGAATGTATCGGGATAGCCGCGTCCCTCCACGTAGGTTGACTCGCTCTCGTTCTTTATAAGCTCGTAACCGGCCAGGATGTTGAAGGAATGGATATCCTTGATGTCAAACTGGTAATTGAGGGTGTTGACCCAGCGGAGACCTTTGGAGGTGCTGCGGGTCATGTTGGCGCGCTTGTCACCGTTGGTGTATCCGTTCTCGTAATAGGTGGAGCGGGATGAACCACGGGTGAGGGCTATTTCGGAACGGGCTGTGAGGCCGGAGATAATGTTCCAGGTCACTGCGGCGTTTCCACGGAAATTCCTGTTCTGGGTCTCGCTGGTGATGTCGTTGATCAGCTCGACGGGATTGTGGGAGTTGTCGATGTTCTGCACACCGAAGCTGAAGCCCGAGCTGACGTCGGTATAGGGGATACCGCCCAGGGGATTGTCGATGGGCTTGTAATGGTAGGCACCCGAGGTGTAACGCGCGCCGGCACCGTTGAGGTTTGACTCATTGTAACGAGCCTCGGCATCGAGGGTGATGGTCTCGGAGATCTTCTGCTGTACCTTGAGCGATGTGGTGAAGCGGTTGTAGTCGGAGTTGATGCGGATACCCTCATCATCGATATAGCCTACATTGAAGGCCATGCGGGTGCTCTCGGAACCGCCGGTAACGGCAAGATTGTGATTGTGGGTGAAACCGGTGCGGAGGATATCGTCGTCATACTGATGGGCGGTGACACCTGCATAGTCGGCATAGTGGTTGCCATACTTGGTGCCGAGGCCGAAGTATTTCTCCATGGCGTCCTGGTGGGAAGCACCGCGCGAGGCGGCATAGCTCCAGTTGTCGAGAATATATTCCTGGGCCGAGAGAGTCTCCTGCTTCTTGGCCACATTCTTGAACTGCACATATCCCTCATAGGTCACCTTGGCTTTTCCGGCCTGGCCACCCTTGGTGGTGACGAGGATAACGCCGTTGGCACCGCGGGCACCGTAGATGGCTGTAGAGGCGGCATCCTTGAGCACATCAATCGACTCGATCTCGGAGGCCGCGATATTGTCGAGGTTACTCACGGGGAAACCGTCGACCACATAGAGTGGCTCGTTGCTCTGGGTGATGGAGCCGCCGCCACGCACACGCACCGAGATGGATGCGCCGGGACGGCCGTCCTGCGACACCACGTTAACGCCCGGGAGGCGTCCCTGGAGTGCCTGGGTTACATTGGACACGGGATTGGCCACAAGATCCTCGCCTTTCACTGAAGCCACAGCTCCGGTGAGGTCCTTACGGCGCATTGTACCGTAGCCGATCACCACAACCTCGTCGAGATTCTGGAGATCCTCGGTGAGCACCACGTCGATGGTGGTGCGTCCGGCCACGGCCTCATCACGCGAGGTGAAGCCCGTGTAGGTGAAGGTTAGTACTGCCGAGGGGGATACCTTGATGCTGTAGTTACCGTCGAGATCGGTCACGACTCCGTTGGAGGGTTTGCCTTTCTCAGCGACTACCACACCCATCAGCGGTTCCTGCTGGGGGTCGGTCACAGCTCCGGTCACCGTGACGGTCTGTGCGACCGCTGCGTGGGCGACAAGGAGCATCAGGGCAAGACATGCATGCCTGATGATTGCTGTCAATTTGGTTCTCATGCTAAAATTTAGGTTATTAGAATAAGGGTAATATTTTTAGAGGTAAATCACGCGCCGAGCGAGCCGTAGGCATTCACGGCCCTCACCTTAAGTTCCCCCTTGGGAGCGCGGGCGAGCTTGCATGACGTGGCGGTGGAGAAACCGGCCACCTCGTCACCGTCGAGCACCACATATCCGCGTGCACCGGGAACAGGTTCCCACTTCACGGAGGAGGTGGACACCTCCACGCTGGCCGGGGCAGGCAGACTTGCCATCATGGCGCGGGGATCCCAGCCGTCGTTGCCGGGGATCATGTTGGCATACACAAGGTCTGAAGCCTCGTCGTCGGTAATGGATGTGCGTGAGGTTCCGGAGAATTTCTCACCTTCGCGGGAGGTGTAGCTGTAAGTAGTCTTTCTCGCTGTGAGGTCAAGGGGATTTCCGTCATGGTCGTGGCTGCCATACTCGGCGAAGAGGCCGGGGATGGTGCCCATATCGGTCCACCCCTCGGGGGCCACCGGAATACGCATGGTGGTGTTGACATAGAGGGCGCGGGGGCTGTTGTGCCAGGGGCGACCGAGCAAGAGCTTGCCGTCGGCAGCCTGCTCGTTGCCGTCGACCACACAGTCGCGTATCACGTAGCCATAACGGGCATTTTCGTGACAAGGGGCCACGATCACCGATCCGCTTCTCACATTATAGAATGTGGAGTTCTCCACGAGGACGTCGCCACCGCCGTAGAGGTAGTCCACGGCACCCTCGATCCAGCAGTTGTTCACGTAGTGACGCTCGTTGTCCTTGGTTGTGGTCATCCATGTGTCCTGGAAGGAGCGGAATATGCAGTTGTTGAACGCGGCACAGTCGGCATGGCTCTTCATTGCCAATGCCTGAGGTCCATTCTGGGCCGAGACACCATAGTCGTTTATATAGGAGATATTCTCGGTGTAGAAATGCGGTGCCTTCACCACCACCACAGCTCCTTCATACTCATGCACAGGCGAGTCGGGGTTGTGTACTGAGCATTTCCAGAAATCCTCCTCGGTGTTGTCGGGCTTTCCACCCACATTGAGCTTGAGGTGTATGATGGTCTGCTCCTTGTCCTGACCTATGAGATGGAGATAGGGTTTGGTCTCGGGGATCACCACCTGCTCCTCGTAGGAGCCGTTCTTCACGAATATAAGATAGGGGGTGTCGAGGCTGTCGGGGGCGGCGTTGACCGCTTCCTGTACCGAAAGGAAATCTCCGCTTCCGTCCTGGGCCACTACAGCGTGGAACGGGCATCCCTGCTCACCGGTGGCACATGAAACGGCTAAGAGGCCCAGCGATGCGAGGGCGATGGTAGTACTGATTATCGGTTTCATTGGCATTATCATGATTTTGGTGCTCCAAATTTACTACATTGTAATAATCAGCCGTTTGCACATTCCTACACCGTTATTGCACATTCTTGCACATGAGGCCCGGATGCAAATTTTTACAATATATCCGCAAGAAATTACACTCCCCCGGGGACTGTCAGCATCCCCATCACCTCACCGCGACAAGACAGTGGCACATACTCCTATAAAGATATACCATTGGAATTTTGGACCTATGAATCAATAGGTACTCCAAAAATTGGTGTTTTTAAATTTATTGCCTAACTTTGTGTCATTACCGAAAAAATCACGAAACGTATGCAGACAAAATATAAGCGCATCCTTCTTAAGCTCAGCGGTGAATCACTGATGGGCGAGCAGGGCTACGGTATCGACACCGTGCGCCTGGGACAGTATGCCCGCCAGATAGCCGAGATCGTGGCCATGGGCGTGGAGGTAGGTATCGTAATCGGAGGCGGAAACATATTCCGTGGCCTCTCGGGTGCCGCCAAGGGTTTTGACCGCGTGAAGGGCGACCAGATGGGTATGCTCGCTACCGTGATCAACTCGCTCGCACTGTCGTCGGCCCTCGAGGATATAGGTCAGCCGGCCCGCGTGCTCACTGCGATCAATATGTATCCGATAGGTGAGCAGTATTCCAACCGCCGTGCCATCGACACCATACAGAACGGCACCGTGGCCATCATGGCCGCCGGCACCGGAAATCCGTTCTTCACCACCGACACCGGCAGCGCCCTGCGTGGCATTGAGATAGGTGCCGACGTGATGCTCAAGGGCACCCGCGTGGACGGAGTATATACCGCCGATCCCGAGAAGGACCCCACAGCCACCAAGTTTGATGAAATCACCTATGACGAGGTGCTGGCCCGCGGACTCAAGGTGATGGATATCACCGCCACCGCCATGTGCAAGGAGAATAAACTGCCGATCGTGGTATTCGACATGGATACTCCCGGCAATCTCGTAAAGGTAATAGCCGGGGAGCCCATAGGCACCAAGGTGTATTGACCTGTCCCCTATCCCAACCAATAATCAAGTCAAACCAATAAACCTTATTATATACGATGGAACCTTCCGACTATCTCAACCCGGCCGAGGAAAAAATGGAACTCGCCGTGGCTTATCTCGACGAAGCGCTTGCCCACATCCGTGCAGGCAAGGCCAATCCTAAAATCCTTGACGGCATACGCGTGGAGTACTACGGCTCCGCTATGCCCATCTCACAGGTAGCCAACGTGTCGGTGCCCGATGCGCGCACCATCACCATCACTCCCTGGGAGAAGGCTATGTTCAAGGAGATTGAAAAGGCTATCATCAATTCCGAGCTCGGCATCATGCCGGAGAACAACGGCGAGGTGATACGTCTCAGCATCCCCCCGCTCACCGAGGACCGTCGCCGCCAGCTGGTGAAGCAGTCCAAGGCTGAGGCCGAGACCGCCAAGGTGTCGGTGCGCAACGCCCGCCGTGATGCTATCGACGGCCTTAAGAAGGCTGTGAAGCAGGGAATGAGCGAGGACGTGGAGAAGGATGCCGAGGCTCAGGCCCAGAAGCTCCATGACCGCTACCTGAAGAAGATCGACGATCTCTTCGCCGCCAAGGAGAAGGAGATCCTCACCGTGTAATCGCCGGCAGGATAATTCCGACCCACTCATAATATAACCGCTGCAAGAGGGGACAACAGGTCCAGAGATCTTGCAGCGGTTTTTATTATCGTGCCTTGCCATACAAGGCCATTTGCCACAGTGAGGGGGGAGATTCTGTTTATTTTGACGCGGGATTCCAGTCGAGCGAGCGGGTGAAGATGTGGGTGGGATCGGTGAGGAGACCTACCTGATCGGCGGTAAGCGATGTGCGCCATGCCACACGGCCATCCTCGACTGCACCATCACCTGTACAGCCGTATTCGCCGTAGCGGGCCGTAGACTCGTTGGCGGTGTTGCCCCAGTTGTGCCATCCGGCGGGATTTATGCCACGGGGCAGTTCACACTCTATGAAGAATGTGGAGGCATTGGGGCGCCATGGACGGCCGAGATAGAGGGAGGTGACGCCCGGAGCCGTGGTGACCTTGCAACGGTAGAACACGTAGCCCACAGGGTTCTCCTTGGCCGTAGAGGCCGCAGTGATATAGGAATCGATCTTGCCGTGGATGTGACAGCGGTTGAAGAGCGCGGTGGCCGATCCGAAGATAAAGTCGATGGTGCCCTCAACGTAGCAATCCTCGAAATATAGACGCGAGGCACGGCCTCCGGTATAGAGGGTGTCCTGGTTGCCGAGGAAACGGCAGTTGATGAACCGTATGCGGTCACCGATGGTGTGCATGGCAACAGCCTGACCCACATTTCCGGCCGAGTTCTCGATGGTGAGGTTGCGGAATGTGATGTTGTTGCCCTCGACCTTGAACGTATAGGAACCTGAAGTGCCCATGTTGCGCAGGGAGGCGTAGTCACCCCACGAGATTACTGTGCCCTCGGCACTCTCCCCCTCGATGGTGACGTTGTGGAGAGTGGCGTTGAGGAGTATTTTCTCGCGGTAGATACCGTTTTTGATATACACCGTGACGGGATCGTCCATGTCGCCACGAACCTTTCTAAGGGCGTCGCTTACAGCGGTGTAGTCGCCCGAGCCATCGGTGGCAACCACTATCCTCGCGGGATTGTCCTGAGCGACAGTCACCATAGAGGGAAGAACAATGAGCAGGAGGAGGAGGGCTAAAATGCGTATCTTCATGGATAAGGGTTATTATGACGATTATTGAACAAATTTACTACATTTTTGAGAATTTCGGGAGCTAAGGACTCTTATTTAGAGAAATTTGAAGTAACTTTAGGGAAAATTTAGGTGGGAAATCCACATAGCGCCGTGAAAAAGTTATTAAACTACATCTTGCCTTATATCTTCTGCCTGAGCCTGGCCTTAAATCTATCCGCCCAGCAATCGTGCAACCAGGTGGAGGTGAAAAGCTACTCCATAGGGGAGGGCCTGTCGCAGAAAATGATCCAGAACATGGTGCAGGACGAGGACAAATTCGTGTGGCTGGCCACATGGAACGGCCTCGAGAAATTTGACGGTTACACATTCCGGAATTTCAAGTCCTACCCCACCGACTCGGTGAGGTTGCCTTACAACCGCCTGCCGAGCATAGCCACCGGTCCGGCGAACGGGCTGTGGTGCGAAACCTACGACTCGCGCATGTTCATATTCGATACGAGGGAGGAGAGATTCATCGACCCGTTTGTGCTTCATCCCGGGGTGAGGGTGTGTGAGGAGTTCGCATCCAAGTTTCACCTGCCCGACGGGATACTGTGGCTCGCAGGGCGCGACGGCTCGCTGTGGCGCATCGACGGAAAGAGGTATCGCGAGCGCGGAAGCGTGAGGTTCTTTCAACCCACCCGAGCCGAACGCGGCGAGACCATATATGATATATGCCCCGATGGAAATGGGGGCGAATGGGTGCTGAGCAACCACGGATACTGGGTGTACGGGCGCGACGGCATAAGCGGACTGAGGGAGTTCAGGCACGCGGCTCCCATAGCCGAGGGCCTGCTTATGATAGGCGGTGACGGCTCCCTGGCCATAGCTGATGTCAACACCGGCGCAATCAGGGATGTGGCCGTGCCCTATCCCATAGGCCACGACTCGGCTCCCTATGTGCTGAACGACGGGAGAGTGGTGCTGACACATGAGCACGGAGCCTGCATATTTGACCCGTCGACATCGGTGACAGTGCCGATACATGTGAAATACTCGGGCGTGATCACCACTTTCCATGAGCAGAGAACCGAAGGGTGCGACCCGATACTCTGGGCTCTGTCGGACCGTAGCGATGTGATGCGCATCGACCTTGCCTCGCTATCGGGACGGGTGCTTGAGAAGCCTTATGACGACACGTCGGAAAGCCTGCTGATGCAGTTTATCCACTGCGACCGGAGGGGTGAGATGTGGATTTATCCCCAGGACGGACACCTGTGCCACTACAACCGGTCGAAAGGGTGCCTGGAAAGGGTGTACAGCTACTCGGCGCGCGGACGCCGGCTGGCTCCCGATTTTACCTCCTACATGATCGACGACCGCGACAACCTGTGGGGGCGCACGTCGTTGGGAATACAGAAGATCACATTCCCGTCGGGCTATTCCCACAATCTGTCGGACCGCCTGGCCGAGTGCCGCGGACTGATGATCGACAGCAATGCGCGCCTGTGGACGGCGGCCAAGGACATGTCGGTGTCGATATATGACAGCGCCTATAATTACATAGGCAATCTGTCCCCCTCGGGCAACGTTGTAAAGGACGGCAACCTGAAATTTGGCGCGTCGCTCTATGCTATGTTCGAGGACAGCCGTCACAGGATATGGCTGGGCTCGCGCAGTCACGGACTGTTTCTGGTCACTCCTGTGGGTGAGGGCCGGTATGCCATAAGAAACTACCGCCATCAGCCCGAGGTGGCCTCGTCGATAAGCAACGATGCGGTATATACCGTGTATGAGGATCCCAAGGGGAGGATGTGGATAGGTACTTATGGCGGAGGACTCAATCTCGTGGAGGAAAGTGGCGACGGGGAGCTGAAGTTCCTGCATCAGGCCAACGGGGGACTGCCCACTTTCCCGGGAAAGAATTGCCGCAACGTGAGATATATCACATGCAGTTCGCGCGGAGAGATGATGATGTGCACCTCGGGCGGACTGGTGACTTTCGACGACGGATTCAGCGCGCCCGACAGAATAAAGTTCTACCGCAACTGGTGTGACATACAGCGCGACTCCACGCTGAGCAACAACGATGTGCTGTATGCCATGGAGGACAGCCGGCATGACGTGTATCTCGCCATCATGTCGGGAGGAATATGCAAGGTGAGCTCCCGTAACCTGCTGGCCGATGACCTGGAGTTCAGCTATATCAGCAAGCGCAACGGACTGCCGAGCGATATGGTCTACTCCATACGCGAGGATGCCGACGGGTATCTGTGGCTGGCCCTTGAGAACGCTATATGCCGATATGACGCTGAGAGCGGAGAGATCACGGCCTATGACCGGTTTGATTTCCACCGTGAACTGCTCATAGGGGAGGCTCCGTTTGTGATCGACCGTGACGGTATGGCGACATTCGGTCTTGCCAATTCGGCCATGCAGGTGGACCTGACCCGGCTACGCAAGAGCGATTACAAGCCCAACGTGATGTTCTGTGACGCCAAGGTGTATGCCGACGGCGGATCGGAGGAGCTGATAGCCATACACCCGGGGAGCCCGCTGAGGCTGAACCGGCAACAACGCAACGTGTCGGTGTCGTTCGTGGCCCTCGACTACGGCAATACCGACAATATATCGTATGCCTACCGACTGAGGGGATTCAATGACCACTGGATCGACAACGGGCACAGCCACACGGCCTCGTTCTATGCCCTGCCGGCCGGTGACTATGTGCTTGAGGTGAGGTCGACCAACTGCGAGGGGGCCTGGAATGATCATGTGTACAGTCTCCCGATACATATTGAGCCGACATTTATCGAGACGGTGTGGGCCAAGTTGCTCTATGTGCTCGCGTTTCTGGCCATAGGACTGGCGGTGTGGTATGTGTCGGTCTACATACTGAGGCTGCAACGGCGCATAGGAATGGAGCAGGAGCTCACGGCGATGAAGCTGAAATTCTTCACCGATGTATCCCACGAACTGCGCACGCCCCTCACCCTCATCATCAATCCCATCGACGAGGTGATAGGCGACAAGTCGCTCTCCCCCACCTCGCGCGAGTATATGGCGATGGCCAAGAGCAACACCGACCGTATGCTCAGGCTGATCAACCAGTTCCTGGACATCCGCAAGATCCAGAACAGCAGGATGAAGATATATCTGGAACGGATGGATGTGGTGCCCCTGCTTGAGAGGATCCACAACGATTTCCGCGGGCTGGCCCGGCAGAAAGGGATAGATTTCAGTTTCACGTGTGCCATGAAGGAGTGCCTGATGTACACCGACGTGGACAAGCTCGAAAAGATAGTGTTCAACCTGCTGAGCAATGCTTTCAAATACACCCCCGACGGACTGAGCGTGGTGCTCATGGCCCGGCGCGAGGGAGAAAGGCTGTGCATAGCCGTGAAGGATGAGGGCCCGGGCATGGAGGAGTGGCAGAGGAAGTCGCTGTTCAAGCGGTTCGAGACCTTCGGCCGGCGACGCAACACGCCGTCGAGCGGTATAGGACTGTCGCTCGTGAAGGAGCTGCTCGACATGCTCCACGGCACTATCACGGTGACGGGCGAGAAAGGGGAAGGATGCACATTTGAGGTGACGGTGCCCGGCGACTACGAGACCTACAGCAACGATACCAATGCCGAACTCATACTTAAGGATGTGGACAGCGCCCCCTCGCAGGGATGTGCCGATGTGTGTGGCATGGACATTCAGGCCGAGGATCCCTGCACCACGCAGGATCGCATAAAGGTGATGGTGGTGGAGGATAATGCCGAGCTGAGGCGGATGCTTGTGAGGATGCTAAGTGACATCTACGCTGTGAGCGAGGCCTCGGACGGCCAGGAGGCACTGGAGAGACTGGAGACTGACCAGCCCGACATGATCATAAGCGATATAATGATGCCGAGGGTCGACGGCCTGGAACTGCTGTCGAGGGTGAGGACCGACCGCGGATGGTCGCATCTGCCCTTCGTATTGCTGTCAGCCAAGGCATCGGTCTACGAGCGCATCGAGGGGCTGGAATGTGGTGCGGACGATTATCTCACCAAGCCGTTCAGCGCGTCGTATCTGAGAGCACGCCTGAGGTCGCTCATAGGCCAGCGCTCGCGCCTGATGGAGCACTTCATGAGGGATGAGTCCACGGCCGAGATGACCGATGCCGTGGCGTCGGGAAAAGCCGATATGCCCACACTCACCGGCTATGACTCGGATTTCGTGAAGAAGCTGATGGAATATGTGGAGCGGGAAGCCCACCGCGCCGACCTTGCTATCGATGAGATGGCCGGGGAGATGAAATTAGGGCGAACGGTGTTTAACCGCAAGGTGAGATCGCTGCTCAACTGCACACCGGTTGAGCTGTTGGCATCGGTGCGACTGAAACTGGCGCGCAATCTGCTTGCCGAAGGGAACCTCACGGTGGCCGAGATCACCTACAGGTGTGGTTTCTCCTCACCCCAGTATTTCAACCGTGTGTTCAAGAGCCACCACGGCTGCACCCCGGGTGAATTCAGCAAAAAGAAATGCAGTCAGGAATAGACAGCGCGAATCGTTATCGGAAATAGTTATCACGAAAAGTTACAGAGCATGACCCTATAACCCCCTAACCTCATAACCTTCTGCGCAAGCAGAATATCAGCGTAAGCTGAATGTAAGCCGGTGATAGGGTGTGGTGCCGAGCTCGGCTATGGCCGCCCGATGGGCGCGGGTGGGGTAGCCCATATTGTCCTCCCAACCGTAGCCGGGATATTCGGCGGAAGCGCGCAACATCCACTCGTCACGATGCGTCTTGGCCAGGATTGAGGCCGCCGCGATATTGGCATACTTGCCATCCCCTTTCACCACGGTGACATGGGCAATGTCGCGGTAGGGCTTGAAACGGTTGCCGTCCACGGCAATATGGCCGGGCGTGACATCGAGCGCATCGAGAGCGCGGTGCATGGCCAGGATAGAAGCGTTTAGAATATTGATTTCATCGATCTCCTCGTTAGTGGCCCAGGCTACAGCCCATGCCACGGCGTCGCGCTCTATTACAGGGCGCAGGGCCTCGCGCTGGCGCTGGGTGAGGCGCTTGGAATCATTCAGCAGAGGATTGGTATAGCCGTCGGGGAGGATCACCGCGGCGGCACACACGGGTCCGGCCAGACATCCGCGCCCGGCCTCGTCGCATCCTGCCTCGAGCATGAAAGCGACTGTGGAGGTGGGGAGGGGTGCTTCAGGCTTCATCGAGGAATCCGTATCCGAGTCCCGACTTGTTTACGATGTTGCGGGAGTAGCCCGAGAGTTTCTTGCGCAGACGCGAGATATTCACGTCTACAAGGCGCGGGTTGGTGAGCTCTTCGCCGGGCCATGCCGCCGAGAATATCTCCTCGCGGCGGAACATGCGGTTGCGCGAGCGCAGGAGCAGAGTGAGTATAGTGAATTCGGTGGGTGAGAGCGACACTGCCTCTCCGTCGATGAGGAGGCCGTGGGAATCGATGTTGAGTATGAGTGTGCGGTATTCGATGGTGCGCGAGGTGGCCACGGGACTCATGTTGCGGCGACGGCGCATCACCGAGCGCACGCGGGCGAGCATCTCGCGGAGGGAGAAGGGGCGCACTATATAGTCGTCGGCTCCGGCATTGAGGCCCTCGATGATATCGTTATCATTGTCGCGCACGGTGCAGAATATCACGGGCACGGTCATGGTCATGGGGTCGTCCTTAATGCGCTCGAGCAGCTCGAACCCGTCGATCTCGCCGGGGAGGTCGATCTCGGTGATTACGAGCGAATAGTGGTCGAGGTGAAGCACCAGCGCCTCCATGGCATCAGCTACCGTGTCCACGCTGTATCCCTCGCTCTTGAGATTTTCGCTCAGGAGTGTACGGATGGATGCGTCGCTATCGACTACAAGTATTCGCGGTGGTGATGAGGGCAACAGGGTGTTCACAATAATAGCAGTAAAATCCTTCGGTTACGAAGTTGAAAAAGTTATTTCGCCGGCCAAAAACAGGCCGAAGAGTTAGAGAATTATTTCGGAAAGAGGTATTGGATTGTCGATTTTTCTACTGCAAATATAGTTTATTTTGCAAAAATTTCCTCACCTGCAATTAAATTGTGTAGATATTGTAATCAAATTGTCATTTTCGCGGGGTTGCGGGAGGGAGATGGTAAAAAACAGTCGGCGGGCAGCGCCACTCCTGACACCACCCGCCGACGGGGATCATATATGTCTAATTATTGCTTTCCGGACAGGTTCATTTCCTATGAGTGATCACTCAACGAGGATCAACTTGATGGGGAGGGCGTCGCCGGTGTTCCCTTCGACAACTCCACTACTGAAAGGATTGAAATTCAGGTCGAAATAATTCATATCCCATCCGTACATATCTTCAACATCTCCTGTACCACCGGCAGCTTCTTCCACTGCATTAACCCAGTAGATAGCTCCCGGAGCACCGGGTATATTATATGTTATAGGACGATTGGGATTATTGTTAGACCACTTATCCAAAGTCACAGGCACTGATCCGTAACGAAGTTCTCCGTTCCACACTGATGTCTGACCTCCGGTCCAACCTTGGTTATTAAATCCCCATGGATTTGTGCTATTAAAATTGTTAGACTGGTTGGTGCGTCGACCGATACCCTTAGCCCCTATGGGGAAGAATATCTGATTTCCATTGGTGGGATTGAACACGATAAATCCTCGCATACCGCTCGGACCACCATACTTGCCTTTCACGCCATTATGGTCGTCGGTAGCATCATTATCAATATCGTAGAAACCATAGGCGACATCTACATCAGTAGCAGTCTCGGAAGCGCCGTCGGCATACAGCACACCGATACCATACTGTGCGCCATTCATCAGAGCCTGGAAGTCCTTAAGCGTAGGAACACGGTAATGGCGGGTCTGACCGTTTACCTTAGCCTCGAAACGCCCCCACTTGAAAGTTTCATCTTTATTTCCACTTATCTTAGACCACGTGGCAAAATTTCCATTCATGAGCTTGAACTGAGTATTACCGGGACACTGCAGTGGGCCAAGATTAGCTGACTGGTTATTCTCCACCGAAATACCCTGGGCATAGTTGCCACGCTTGAACAGGGTGCTCAACGCGATGGGAGATGCCGTGACGGTGGCCGAAATATAATTCTTACCGTTCCATGTGGTACCATATGCCGTATTGTTGGCACACTTGAATAGGTTGAACGAACTCCATCGCGCTCCACCCGGCACCACTGCAATGGGCTGGAAATAACCCTGACGCACGAATATGGTGTGCTGACAGGTAAAGCCATGATATTCCACCTTGACTATACCGCAAAGCGACTGATCGGCCTTGCCCGTACCCTTAAACTTTACCTTGAAGTCGATAGGCGTATCGGTATTGCCGATGATGGCACCCGACGCATCCTTTCCGATTCCTCCTTCAAGCTCAAAGAATTCACTTGTTGAGGCATCGATATAGGCTCGCCATGCGCCCTCGGAATTGAACGCCTTGAACTTGGCATCGCCCGGCGCCTCACGTCTCACCAGAGTGACCTGGAAAGGGCTATTGTCATTCCATCGGCGCCACACACCCTTGGGATTGATCACACGGCGCACCTGAAAGATAGGCATGAACTTGACTATCTTAGAGTCCTTATATGTAGCTTTCAGTTTCACTATGGCCTTACGCTGGTATGTGTCATAGGGGTTGTTGCCCGTGAAGCCCGATATACCGAGCATTGATTTCGGGCGCGTCCATGTAGGGAGCTTTATGGTGATAGAGCCGTCAGGGGCCTTGACAAGCTCACATACATTATAGCCACTTCCCACGGTCTTGGCTATAGAATCACCTTCCTTCCATCCCTGAAAAGAGAGGTCGGAACTTGTGAATTTACGTATATTCTGCTTATTATTATAATAATAATTCTTAAGCTTGTCCATGTCGGAAGAATAGGCCGCTTCGGGGAACAGATAGGGCTGCAGACCGCCGTCGGGCACATTCAGGGCAAGGAATCCGGCCCATATGGGGGTGACGAGGCGCGGAGCTCCGGCCTTGATCTCATCGGCGGTATAGTCAATCTGCTTTCCTCCATTAGAGCTGTAGGGTCGTTGCAGACCATAGTAATAGGAGCCTGTGCCACCGCCGTTGACATACACTGCACGCCACCACTTGAAGTCGTCAAACTTGTTGCCCGTACTGCTTGCTACCTCGGCCTGAGGGACGTTGTAGCCACCGATCACCGAGGGGGAATAGGGAGCCCAGTTGTTCTCCACTATCTCCACCTCAAATTCCTGGACATCACCCTTGATGCGGATAGGGAAGATGGCCTGGGTATTGTAGGAGTATGACACATAATAGGTGGGATCGGTATATACCTCCTGCGGAGGCTCGATATACTCGATGTGCCAGTCGGGCTGATTGGCCCAACCCTTAAACCCGAGCGTGAGCTTATAGTGGTGGTTACGTATTGCATCGTAGTCGAAAGTGGTGTTCTGTCCGAGCATGAAGCGATACTTGATGTCGCCACGTGTCACATTGAGGGGATTGTCCGATACATAGTATCCCTCCACCTCGATATACGTTCCGTAAGGTATATTATCCTTATAGTCATAATCGCCCGGCTTGTTGGAGATAAAGCCCACCTCATCATACTTCTGCCGTTTGTCATACTTAGCCTGGTCAGGATAATTACCCTGGCAGTTCTCATAGAAATAGAGCGCGCCGTCATACTCGGAGTGCTCCACACGATTGCCGTCCTTGTCCACCGACACAGCCCCGCGTGTGGGTGTGCCGTTGGCTATCATCATCCAGTCCTCATAGTTGCCCGACTGTGTCTGGCCGGCCGGGAGCTCCCCCTCAGTGGCCTCGCAGTAGTTGATGACACCGCCATCGGTTATCATCCCCTCGGCGCTCTCCACCTTATTTTCGTTGCCTATCTTGCAGGTGCGGGGGATATCCTTGAGGGTTATGCTCTTGATGTAGATGAACACCCCCTCGTGGAGCCCCTTGCCGTCGTAGACCACGGTCACCTTGGAGGCCGCGCGCTTGATCCAGGCGTGGAGCGAGGTGTGTTTCTGATTCACAGTGATATTAGGAGCCGTGAACCCGGTGCTCAGGTTGGAGTCGTTGCCGTCGATGGTGAAGTAGCCGAACATCTGATTGTTGGCACCGATGTTAGAGGAATTCCATGTCACGGTGTAGTCGCGCAGGGTCTCCTCCTTGGCATAGGTCTCCTCGGCAGCAGCCTTATCACCGAAGTCGATATTGGCCACGGCATACATGCGGTATTGCCCGAATGGGAGCCCCGGGATGGTGAATGTGGCGCGGGCCGTAGACTCCTCGGCCTGCACGGGCTTTCCGCCCGCATCGTTGGGCATGCCGGTGTTGGAGCCGGTCTCGTCCTTCTGTTTCACCTGATAGTCGGTGAGATCGGCTTTCTTGCAGATGCGGAACAGATTGCCCTCGATGTCGTAGATAAACACTGTGAGGTCGTCGATCGACTTTATGAGGTCGCCTTTCTGCGAGGCACGGCTCGCCACCTCATTGTCGGTGACAATGAGAGGGTGGAAATCGACTGACGCTGATACCATGGCTTCGCCAGGGCCTATCACGGCCTGGTCAAACTTTATTTCATCGGTACAGGCCACCGCTGTGGCCAGGAGGATGAGCAGGGGAGAGAGGATATGTAGAGATTTCTTTAACATCTCGCGGGAGGATAAGAGTGTGTGTAATTATGTCAGGTTGTCTTTTTGTTGGAGTCGGGATTGTCGGGGTCGATGGTCACCCATGGCGGTTTCACCCCGGGCTCGATCGGCGGACGGGGCAACAGTTGGTCGAAGCCAAACGACGGGTTGAGCGGGACGGCCGTGTAGGGCACCACGTCGACGGTGCATTTTACGTCGCTGTTCTTGAGCGAGATGTTGACCTTCACGTGGGTGTTGCGCGGGAGCGAGGGGAGATTGGGCAGCGGCACCTCGGCACACGGCTCCTCATCACCGCTCAGTTTCACAGCCAGTATATATTCCTGGGCCGTTGCACCCGTGGCCACCGGGAAGGCGGTCTCGGGGAAATAGAGCTGAGGGGCATAGGTGAGAGTGGTGCCGGGCGTGTAGTCGACTGGGAAATTCAGGTTGGTGGGGTTGAATACGCACTCGCCCACCGTGGCATCGGCCGGGGTGGCATACTCATAGATATAGCGGTCCTCGAACGAGGGCATCCCCGCGGCGTCATACTTTGCCGGTGTATATGATGTGGAGTTAGGTATCAGATACTGGGTGGAAGCCACTGAACGTATGGTAAGCTCGTCGATGGAATAGGCTACCGAGGGGGCGTCGGCAGCCTGGACGGTAAACGAGAATTTCACCAGCGCGCGGGTGATGAAGAGGTTGGCGGTCTGATAATAGTCCTCCTCCGTCTCGGGAGCCTTTATCCCTATCTCGAATACTTCGGTCATAGGGACATTGGTCTTGACATCGCCGGTGTTGTCGATAAACGGCTGTCCGGCCCGGGACGTGGAGAAGGTGCACGCCGTCATTGCCTCGGCGGGGAACTGGGCCCCTATGCGGTAGTCGGGCGCGCTGAGGTCGAGCCCGGGGATGGAGGCTTCGTTGGCAAAGAGATAGATTGTCTTTTTCTCGCCACCCACCACTTTGAAGCGCAAGCCGTGAAATTCGCTCGCGCCATCCTGGGGGAACGACCGGTAGAGGTATTCGTTGGCCTCGATCTCACCCGAGGGGCGCACGATAATGACACGCAGGGTGTGCATACGCTCGGGAGAGTAGTCGGGCGGTCCAAACTCATAGTCATAGCCGTCCTGATCAGTGTCGCGGGAGAGTGAGGATGATCGCGAACGGGCATCCTCGGGATCGCCGGCATAGACGTTGATTTCAAAGTTGACATTGTCGGGGCTGTCGGTTCCCGAGGGAGAGGGGGCTAAAGATGTGTCGTCACCACATCCGACAGCCAGGAGAGAGAGCAGTAATACTACTGCATGATATTTTATTTTCATTGTGTTTTTTTCAGTCTTGCCCTGAGGCTCGACCGGAGGGAGAAGTTTTAAATATTAGGGTTGTAGAGTAATATCGGGGGAACGGGTCATCGTCGCCGTCGGGCCGCGCGGGAAGCCGCGGGAGAGTCGGCTATACACCTCACGAAGCAGGCATCGGCTCCGTATTCAAGATTGTATCCTGTGATACTTGTGAAATCAAAGTAGGTATAATTCATATCCCAAGCACTTTCGTAATCCTCACCACGAACGGGACCTCTTTCACCATACCAGTAACAAGCACCTTCATTTCGGAACGCATCAAATAGCGGGGCTGCGTCATATACTCCATCAGGATATGATTTTATATTTACTGAATTGAAATAACCCCATCGTTCATTACAATTATATCTCAGAATACCAATACTGCCATCACCGGTTTTATTTTTTCTATGTCCATAGCCGGATGAGCCGATCGGGAAGAACAAGTTCTTTCCAGTCTCTATATTATAGACAAAGATTCCACGCATACCGTATGACTGATCTCCGTCAGCCTTATATCTGTATGCTTGATCTCTGTCATCCAAAGTTTCTTTTGCACCATCACCATATAATACACCCACGCCTGTCTTGATCTTGAATCCATCATCAGAAGCAGAGGAAGGTGCAAGCTTACCATTAAAATCAGCATACTTGGCAATTCTCATACCCGTAGGAGCCGCAAAACCGGCCCCGGCAGTTCTTGTATTTTTATGACTGATACTGCTCCACTTGGCCTTTGAGCCATTTGACAGCAGGAGTTCATCATTACCAGCGGCATTATCCTTAAAGTCATTCGGCTTAATGCTCGTCCAGGGACTTTTTTTATTTACGTTCTCCGATGAAACAATTCCATTCCAATTGCCATATTTGAACATGGTACCCTCATCGCGTGGATCGGCTCCGACGGTGTTCTGTGTCACATTATTGGAGGTCATCCAGTAATTGCCATCGCCAAATGTATCATCGGCATCCAGACCTTGACGTACAAAGATGAGGTGATAGCAAGTGTAGTTGTTGTACTCTACACGTATCACGCCGTAACGGGGCTTGCCTCCTATATTCTTGTCCTTGAAGTTGATGGTAAAGTCTATGGGGGTATTTCCTACACCCTCGATGCAATTGCGGGTCTCGATCTCACCGGCATACTCAAATGTGGTCTTGCCCAACATTGTACCATTTGCACCCGTCAGAGAGATGAAACCTCCGACACCTGTAACGTCATTGGCCTCGGTGTCACGTATCACGTAGGCACGCCACGGGCCATCCGAGATAAGATTGGAGAAAGTGGTAGCCTCCTCATTCTTCAGATATTTGAGCACTGCATGGAATGACTCATTTTTTCCGTTGCTACGCCACACCCCCTTGGGGTTTACGATACGTCGCACCTGGCGCACCTGCACTTGTTCAACCTTGGTTCCGTCAGGCTCGATCATCTCCTCAAGCACCGTACCATCGCTTAAGGTGACCTTGAGTTTCACCTTTGCCTCGCGGAAATAGGATGGATAGGGGTTATTGCCCGTATAGCCGGTTTCCTTGATGAGCACACGGGCACGGGTCCACACGGGAAGCTTCACATAATATGTACCGTCCTCCCATGCCACGTGAGGTTTATCATTGGCCTGAGCCTCATATACAGGATAATCACTCAGTACAAGATCCTCAGCTTCATAGGTGCGTTTACCCAGTTTACTATCGACATAGTGTTTCTGATTTGATGTCAACGACAATGGAAGATTCACACCTCCGGGACCTGTCACCTGAATGAGGTTAGCAGGCTTTCTCAAAGAGAAGAAGCCGTTGTAAGCATACTGTACCGGATTATTCATGGCTCCGAGATACAGATAATATTTGTCATAATAATCCGAGCCTGGTTGATTAGGTGACGTAAGCGGAGCTATCTGATTTTCGGGTATAGCCTCGGCACCGAGTCCCGATGACGGAGCCCAGTTATTGGATTCGATAGTTGCCACGATCTCGGATATTGTGACATCCTCAGGAGCCTCGAACTCAATAGGCATCATGGCCGACTGACCGTAGAGATAGGATATATAGAACGGGTTGGAGAAGCGTAACTTATCCTCGCCACGGCGGAAATCGATGTGCCAGTCCACGTCGTTGGCATAGCCATTGAAGCAGAGTGTGAGTTTATAGTGGTAGTTGCGCTGTGCGTCATAGTTGAGATACACGTCCTTGCCGAGCATGAAACGGTAGATGATCTCACCCTCGCTTACATCACCGGGATTTGTGGACTTGTAGTAGGCCCTCACCACAATATACGAGCCATATTTCTTGGTGTCCTTCCAGGCATGGTCGGTGGGGTCGGAACCGTTGGGGAACGATACCACCATGCTATCCTTGTGCACCTGGTTCACCTGCTGATGCTTGTCCGAGGCGCTGTTCTTCTCGCCACGGCCCTGCATGTTCTCGAAGAAATAGAACGCATTGGTGGTCTGGGAATGGAGAGCCTGAAGTTTTTCGTTGATTGATAGCGAATTGTTATTGACCACGCTCTGGTCATATCCGTTGATGGGGTGATCTTTGCTCACATATCCTACCCATGTCGAGGGATCATAGTTAGTGCCCTGGCCATAGGTCATCACCTGGGACTTGTCGAGGAGTTCCTCGTCGGATGTGGGCTGATTGTCGGCACCGAGATAGCACTCGAGGGGGATGTCGCGGATCTCGACCGATTTGATAAAGATGTTGACACCATCCTTAAGTTTGGAGCCGTCAAAGGCCACTGTGACCTTGGATACAGCACGCTTTATCCATGAATGGATGGTCTCGTAACGGTGGGATATTGCTATCTGGGGAGCCTGGAAATCGATGCTCTTGCCACCGTCCGACCCGTCACCGAGAGTGAAGTAGCCAAACATCTGCTTATTGGCCGAAATATCATCGTTGTTCCACTCGAGAACTATCTTCTTAAGATCCTCCTGGGTGTTGCACTGCTCCTCGGTGAGGTTGCCCATATTGGCCACGGCATAGATGAAGTATCGTCCGTGGGGGAGACGGTTATCCTCATTCTGCACACCCAAGTCAAATGTAGCACGGCCTGTGGGAGTCTCGGCCTGATGCTCATCATATTTCACACCATCGCTGTCACCACCGGCCACAGCGTCGGGCGAAGTGCCGGTGTTGCCTTTCGGGTCGTATTTGTAGTTCTCGAGATCTTCCTGTCGGTATATGCGGTTGAGGGTGCCGTCGGCATTGTACACAATGAGGCAGAGCGACTCAACGTTGCCGATGGCATTGCCCGGTGTTCCACCCTTGACGGAATTGTCGGTGGCATCGCCGGCTGCACGCGACACGCTCAGAGGCACTTCGTAGAAAGTGACATTGCCCGAAAGCGATGAATAGCCCTCGCCGAACTGTCCAAGATCGATTTCGTCCTTACAGGACACCAATCCGACACACAGAGCAACAAAAAGGAGAGAGATATGCAAACACTTAAACTTCATTGGTGACTATGGAAGATAGATAAAGATACGGATAATATTGGCTACTTATACAATGAACCCGTCAGGGGCGATCGATGCCGAAGTCGGGATTGAGGAACACACCCGTATAGGGGAGCACATCGACCACACAGTCGAGACGGCCTCCGGTAAGTGTGAGATTGATTTTTACATGAGTGTTACGGGGAAGAGAGGGTAGATTGGGGAGAGTGCGCCTGACAGTGTAGCTTTCATTCCGGCCTGTCACCTCGGAATACTCGGTCATGCGGAGAGTGAGGATATATTCCTGTGGATCGGCCGGGAGCCTCGTCTCGGCAAAGTAAAGCTCGGGGGCGTAAGTGTAGAGGTTGCCTACAGTGTAGCCGGTGGTGAATTCAAATTCCGCATCGGGAAACACATAGTCGGTGACAGTGGCATCGGCGGGAACATCGTAGGCGGTGATATAGCGGTTATCCCACGAGACGGGATATTTGGCGGGATCGTACACAGTGGAGGTGGGGAGCAGGTATTCACGATCGGCTACTGACGAGATGGTGAGTTCGTCGATGGTGAATTTCAGTTGGGGGGCCTCGGTGGCTTTGGCAGTGAAGGAGAATTTCACGAGGGCACGGGTGATAAAGAGGTCGGCCGACTGATAATAATCCTCATCAGTCTCGGGGGTTTTGATGGTTACATCAAATTCCTCGGTCATGGGGATGTTGAGTTTCTCGGTACCGGTATTGTCGATGATCGGTTTTCCGGGTTCACCTGAAATGATCACGTCCTCCATCATGGCTGAGGTGAACGTGGTTCCGATGAGGCATTTGTTGAAGTCGGTAGCGGGGTTCAGTGCTGCGATTGAGGCTTCATTGGCAATGAGGTAGACGCGTTTCTTGCCGGGATCGAGCTTGATGCGGATACCGGTGAACCGGGATGAGCCGTCCTGAGGGAATGCACGGTAGAGATATTCGTTTGCCTCCACTTTATTGTAATCGTTATCGCCGGTTTCGTTGTTAACGATTATTACGCGGAGGGTGTGCATATTCTCGGCAGGATAGGTTGGCTCCTCATACGAATAGTCATATCCATCCTGATCAATGGCTCGGGAAGTACGTGAGCCGGTATCCTCGGGATCACCGGCATAGACGTTGATCTCGAAGTTGACCTTGCCTGAGTCGTCGGGGCCTACAGCGGGCGACACGGTGGTGTCGTCGCTGCAGCTGACGGCCAGTAGGGCCAGGAAGAGAGGAGATACGGCTTTGAGTATTCTGTTCATTATCTAATGAAGAGTGTTGATGTTCATTGAGTATAGAGGAGAAAGTATAGAGTATAGAGAAAGATTAGACCTGAGGGCTAAATGGGTCGCCCCGGGAAGGGTTTAGACCAGAGGGCCAAAGGGCTTTGAGGAGGAGCCAAAGGACTATAGATCTCTGGTCGGATTAACCTTTTGAACTATGGTTCTCTGGTCAGATAAACCCTTGAACTATAGATCTCTGGTCTATAATCTCATAACCTCATAACCTTTGCCCCGCAAGGGGCAAATCACATCCCGAGGTCGGCGCGGTTGATACGGACAATCCAGTTATTGACCTGTATCACGATCTCGTACCACTTCCAGTGCTTGTCGAGGATAAAGAGCATATCCCATTCCGACTTGCGGTCGAGGAACTCCTGAGCAGGCATCGAAGCGTAATTCTCGCTCTTGAACATGAGCAGGAGCTGGTTGAGAGGGAGTTTCACAACCTCGCTTCCGTCACTGCGACGGGTGATGAGCAGGAGAGGATTGGCGGGGTTGGTGATGGGGTTATCCTTATAGATGAGTCGGCCAAATGAAAGCTCAGCAAAAGCATTCTTCATCTCCGAACCGTCGGGGCGTGTGCCGGGCGAAACCTGTCCGGTCACCCAGGGGATATAAGTGTAATCGGTACCGGTGGGGATCACGTCGTTGTTCCAGCCCATGAGGGTATTGTCGTCGATGATGCGGAAATCAAAGTCGTTGGGGTCAACATCCTCGTAGTTCAGCTCCTGGAGCACGATGCGCAGGTTGTTGGTATCCTTCATCATGGGGACGGTGTAGGATTCATAGCCGGGAGTGTCCTTCATCACCTCTATGTCGATCTTGCGACCGTAGAACAGGGGATGAAGATTATGGAGGGCACCGATGGAGGTGTTGTCCATGATGTCCTTATTGAGAGCCACGCTGAGGTCGTTAATGGTCGACCCGGTGGCGGGAGTGTCAATGAAATGGAATGAGGCGTCCTCGCACTGCATACCACCGTAAGCCACTACCTGGTACTTGCCGGCAGGGAGGTCGATGTTCATGCGGTAGCCTTCATCGGAGAGGAGATCGCGCGAGGTCTCGGTGCGGGTGGTGACGTATTTGCCTGCCTCGTCATAGACAAATACGGTGAGGCAGTGAACCTTGGCGGGGAATGCGTTGGCAAACTCCATGTTGTAGTCGTAGATAAACCGCAGGTTTACGCCTTCGGGACATGGCTCGAGGTCATCGTAGATCATGCCACACGATGTGAGTCCGGCCACAGCGGGAATGAGTGACAGCACTGCGCCTATAAGGCCGGAACGGATATTAAGGTTAAAAAATCTCATTGATTGGTGAGAGTTAGTATGATGGGGATTGATAGCCGCTCCTGAGATGGTGGGGGGAGACGGTCGAGTTAATTGAAAGGTTGCAGGGGAGGATAATGCCTCCGCCCGGGCGGGAGGGGCCTGTCCCCTCCCCTACAATTTGGGAAAATCTCTCTGACTCTGTTACCAAGAGGGCTATCCCTTAAAGGGGCACGCATGGGCGGGCTACCTGCCCGTCCCGTGCGGCCTCAGTGTGGGAAATATCAGAGATCGATATTGTTCACGCGAACTACCCAAGGAAGCACACGTACCTGTACGCGGAAGTAAGTCTTGGGAGTTTCATCGGGATCGTTGGGTTCATCGGGATCGGGATCATCGCCGGGCTTGCCGGGGTGACCGAACTCAAGGATGCTGTTGATCGAGAGCTTGTAGATGTTGTTACGAACGGTAGCAAACTCCATAGCAGCCATCTGAGTGTTGTTGGCATTATCCCAGTGACGGTTGTAGTATGGATAGTAAACGGGGTATTCATTGCCAGAAGGACGATAGATGGTGAAGCCATCCTTACCGGTGAGAATCTCCTCAGTGATAGCGTTGATCGAAGCGTTGATCTCCTCCTCGGTCTTACCTGTGATCTGATCCTCATAAGCAATCTTGAAGCTCTCGGTTACCATTGAAGATGAGTTCTCGGGAGAAGTCACAAACTTCTTAAGCATAGCGAAGTCACCATAGAGCTTGCCACCATACATGTAAAGAGCATTCTTAGCTTCTTTGAGAACAGTCTTAAGATCTTCATTAGCTGTCTCAGCGGCCTCGATCTTACCCTTGAATACAACACCGGTGGTGATACCCTTGCGCTGGTCGTTCACACCGGGGATAGTGTTCTCTGAAACATATTTCCAGATCTTGTAATCTTTCTTCTGAGCAGCGGTGAGATTAGAACCTTCACCCCATGTTGAATCATCTTCATTGTCATCGCCAAGATTAGTACCAATGGCATCGTAGGTAAGGTTTTCAAACACAGCACCCTCAGATGTCCAGAAATCAGCATCAGTGGCCTTTACAGAAGAACGGTAGTTATCAGTGATGAACTGAAGAGTCAGTTTTTCAGCTGATTTATCTTCATACCAGGGGCTTACTACAAAGGTATTGGGAGTCTCGGCACCGCAGATGTCAGGATTTGTCCAAGCGTCGGTGTCAGAAACACGGGGGAGATAGTAGTAAGAAAGAGCCTCGTTCATGAGGGCCTTTCCGGTAAGAGTCACGTAACCCATTACTACAGTTGAAGTAGTGACATTGCCCTCATCATCAACATCCGATACATTGTGATCATAGATGGGATAACGGTTAGCTACAGTCTGATCCTTAAAGGTAGTCTCCTTGAAGTCGAAACGGGCTGTAACACGAGACACTTCTACAACACCCAGGAAGAAAGGTTTCTCGGGAGTGTTGTAGGTATTATCCATATCGTCTTTGCTGGGAAGAACCTTTTTTGTTTTTGAGGCGTTAGCCATCAGGAAGTTATTGTTGATGGAGATAGAGGCATCAGCAAGGTTGCCCATAGCATCAACAAAACCATCAGTGAAACCAGCATCAGCGGCTTCAATCAGCTTGGAGGTAGGATTGCAGAATGCAAACACATAAACCTCTTCATTTTCATTATCATAGAGTTTGCGTGTCTCAAACTGCATGTTGTAGGTAGGACGGTTACCAGTATTAGCTACCTTGTGAGCCTCGCCACGGTTGGAAGTCAGGTAGGTATAGCTACCGTCAGTCTCCTGCTTAGCAAGTACCACGAGGATTGAGCCTACCTGGTTTTCGGGATCGAGACCTACCTCGTAGCCGTCATTTGAGTTTGTGTTGTCGTCCGGCTTAATTGTCTCAGAGCGTCCAGCCTGGGGGAGGGAGAGTGTGAGTGTGGTGTACATTTTACCATCAGACTCAACATTTGCTCCACCGTCAACAATCGGCTCATCGTTGCTACAGCTTGCGAGCGCAAAGGCTGATGCTGCAACTGCGATAGATGCAAAAAATTTGTTCATACTTTAATTTAGGTTGGTTTATAAAAAATTTGAATATATCCTTTTTGTGGGAGTATAGAGGGATTTTTTAAGTATAGAGGATGAAGGGGAAAGTATAGAGGAAGATTAGACCAGAGGGCCAAAGGGCTTGAGGGTTGTCCCATGGAGTTTAGACCAGAGGGCCAAAGGGCTATGAGGGCTAATCCCTATACTCTATACTTTAAACTCTATACTTCTCTAAAAACCTCTATACTAAAAAACTCTATACTCTTATTTAGTTAATGGCACTGTAATAGTCACCGCACTGTGGTTCTGGATCTGCTCTATCTTATCGAGATAATTCTGAGCCTGGGGCACACCGGCCTGCTTAGCCTGAGTGAAGAGCTCGCGGGCCTCGCGGTAGTCACCGCGCTTGGCAGCGAGGACGCCACGTGCATAGATGGCCTGAGGAGTCTTGCCCGACTTAAGCAGGTGAGTCTGAGCCTTGTCGAGGTCGCCACGACGCATCTCTATATTGGCGGCATTGAGGTTGGAACCGGGATCGTCGGGGTAAACCTCCACGGCTTTCTCCATCACTGCACAGTACTGGTCGGAACCCACGGGATAGGACTGCGCGAGAGTGAAGAAATCGACGTTGCGCAGACGGGTGGGATCCTGATTGTACACGGCAAGAATCTCGTCGACAGTATTATAGGTACGTATCGAGTAGGTGACGGTGTAGTCGGAATGGCGGAGCCAGGGGTAGATGTCGCGGAGTATCACGGCATAATCCTTGGGGAAGCGGGTCTTGAGCGCACGGTCGCGGGCATCAGGCTCGAGTGCCTTGTCGTCGATCACAGCGAGGAGGCCGGCACGGTCGGCAAGCTCGGGCTTCACGGAATCCTTTACCCAGTGGCGGAGTCCGTCCCAATCCTCAGGCTCGTAGGACGATGTGATGGTGGTGTCGTTGAAGGCGTAGAGGTCGCGCACGTAACGGCGGAGGGTCTCGGTACGGCCCTGGGCGAGGCGCACGTTGTTGGCATACGGACCCTCGGGCGAGGCGAAGCCCTTGATGTGTACGTGGGTGATGGTGGCGTCCTTGTCGTTGCGCACCAGGTCGATCGAACCGGTGATCTTCTTGAGCTCCTGGCGGTTGATCATATAGTCGGGCTTAAGCTCGGTGCGGTTCACAACGAATGTCACAAACGCCGAACCCTTCAATGCCTTGATCACAGGACCGGCATCCACCGGAGGAGTGAACACGAACTCATCGACGATGGCGGGACGGCGGGTGTCGATGCGCGCGAGCTCCACGTTGCCGTTGGGAGATCCGCCGTCAAAAGGCACGGGATCGTCACAGCAGTCGGCCCCCTGCTGGCGCATCTCCACGGTGGAGTTCTGCATCCAGGGCTGGAAGTCTATCAGCTCCTTGTATATGGCGTGGTCCTTCTCGCCGGCGCGGTACACCTTGGTGCCGGGGGCGTCGAAGTCGGCGTTGCGCAGGTGCCAGTAGTAGCGGTTGCGTCCGGCCACTATCACGGGGCTGAGTTCGAGGCTCTGAGTACCGTCGGCGCTGATTATCACGGGAGTGAATATCATCTCGCGGTTGATGGGGAGCTTCATGTCGGCCATGTTGAGGTCGATGGTGAGAGCTAATGTGCGGGCCTGCTCGTCGACACGCGCGCTCATGTCATAGACCTTGAGGGGGGAATACACATCCGCGGCCTTAACGTCGGCCTCCCCGGCATACGCGCTTGTCCCTGCAAGTGCAAGGAGCGAGAGCGAAAGGATGAATTTATGTAGTTTCATATTGATCTGCAATATAGTGTTGCCTTAGAAGGTGTAGACTAAGTTGATGGCAGCCTTGGTGGGACCGACGTAATTGTGGGGCTTGCGCGAGCGGGTCTTGGTGCCGCAGGTGGCGCAGGGGTACACGTCGTAGCGGGTGTAGACCCATCCGAATCCTATCTCGGCCTCGAGGTTCCAGTGGCGCGAGAGTATCCAGTCATAACCATAGGCTATGCCGGCTCCCACCATCCAACCCTGGTGACGCTCGTCGGTGAGCTTGGAGAAGTCGGTGCCGAGAAACTTGATGTTGTTGTGGAGGTTGCCGAAGTTGTACTGGCCGCCAAGCACGTGGGCGCCTACGAAGTGTCCGGCAAAGCGCTGGCAGAACCAGTAGCGTGCCTCGGGCATCACCATCCACTGCTTCCAGTAGTGGTCGTTGACGGGCCATGCGTTGAGCGAGCCCGACACCTCGAATGTCCATTTGGGTGCGAGGCCGAATTCTACTCCTATAGTGGGAGTGAGCACGACGTCTTTAAGAAGATCGGTCTTGACTGCGACATCCTGGGCCTGAACCCGGGCTATGCCGAGGACGGCAAGCACGATCGCTGTGATTATTGATTTGGCTTTCATATTATATTGAGCTCAATTACTTGTCGATGGGATGGAGTGAGATGCAGATGACAGTGTGGTGTGTAGTTTGCAGTGTGTCAAAGTGGGCGGAGAGGGGGTTATCAAGGGTAAACAGCCCGAGGGGGCCGGGGCACATAGCGTAGCGGGGGCGTGGCTCTCACAGTCTTTTCTCATGCCGGCCACCTTGTGCAGGAGAGTGGAGACCACGGCTGAAAAACGTTCGACTGACGGCTACGACCCTGTATATCAGGAGTTATGACGAAGCATAAATGGACAAAATAAGAGATCGACGGACCCGTGAACAGCATGGAGGGTCGGCCGGCTCTCTTAGCACACATCTTGTTATGTTACTGAGGATTTTCATATGTAACCCTATAGTAAGTCAATTATCGAGATTCAAGAACTTTTTAGGTTAAGTTGGAGAACTCTTATTAAGCTAAGTTAAATGGTGCGGCGCGGGTCACTTCATGCTTGGTGGCACACGAGCCGTCTTTATTTCCTGCAAAATTACGGATTTGTCGGCAAAAATTACCCCCCCCCCCCCGATGTTAAAATACGTTAAAGTGGTATTTTCTTCGGGTACACCCCATAAAAGCGCTCGCCCCGCCGGCCGAAATCGACCAACGGGGGCGAGCTCTATTTAGAATCTATACTGCCACCGCGCCACGTCGGCGGGCATAATCGGCCTCCTGGTCAGCACCCACAGTGCCTACATTGAAGTATCGCGCCCCGGGGTGGGAGATATACAGCCCGCTCACGCTCGCCGATGGGTCCATGGCGCCGTTCTCGGTGAGGCGTATCCCTATCTCATCCATGCCGAGCAGGCGGTCGAGGAGCAGATTGAGGGTCTGGTCGGGCATCGAGGGGTAGCCCATGGCCGGGCGTATCCCCTGCATCAGCCCCTCCTGCAGTTGTGCTAAGGTATAGTCGGGCTCTCCCGGTGCGTATCCCCACAACTGTCGGCGCACATGGCGGTGAAGCCACTCCGAGGCGGCCTCGGCCAAGCGGTGCGACAGCGTGAGCAGGAGCAGGGAACCATAGGAGTCTCCCCCGGCGTCGAGCGCTTTCACCTCGGCATCGGTGTCGACCGTGACGGCAAACGCCCCTATCCAATCCCCCTCACCTGCGGGAGCGATGAAATCGGCCATCGCCGGGTAGAGCCCCGCCTCGTCGGGTTGCTGACGGCGCAGGGTGGGTATGCTCACCTCTCCGCCCCCATCGGGGAGTGTGATCACTATATCGTCCCCCTCCGATCGGGCCGGAGTGAGGCTCACCACCCCCTTGACCATCCCTGCAGGGCGAGAGGCGAGGTCTGCGAGCACCCGGCGGGCGTCGCGGGCGAGCTTCAGGGCCTCGTCACACCGCTCGGCCCCCTCCCGTCCCGCATGGGCCTGGCGCCACTGAGCCTCACAGGCGGGGCAGTCGTGGAGGCCAAACGCATCGGCAAGCGTGGCGGGTAGCTTCCACGCGCTCAGCAGGGCGCGGTAATTGATGAGCGGAAGCAGTTCACTCACAGGCACCTCCACCACTGTGAGTCCCGGCACGGCGGGTGCGGGGGCCACGTAAGGCTCCAGAGCGGTGCGGGCCGACCGTGAGCGGGCTTCGGCTATAGGGGTGAGGTGCGTGGAGGCCACTCGGCGCTCATGCTCCTCGCGCATGGCCCGCGCCTCGGCTTTCAGGGCTGAGATATATGCCTCGCGGGTGGCGGGGTTGAGCAATCGGGCGGCGAGCAGAGGATTCTGCGACGCGTCGGGCACATGTATCACCGCGCCGGGATATAGGGGATCGATCTTCAGGGCCGTGTGTAGGCGCGAGGTGGTGGCTCCACCCACCATGAGAGGTATCGAGAGGCCTGCACGGCGCATCTCGTCGGCCACATGGGCCATCTCGTCGAGCGACGGGGTGATGAGCCCCGAGAGGCACACTATGTCGGGCCGTTCCCGACGGGCGGTCTCCACGATAGTCTCGGCGGGCACCATCACGCCGAGGTCGATCACCTCGTAGTTGTTGCACGCGAGCACTATCGACACTATATTCTTCCCTATGTCGTGCACATCCCCCTTGACGGTGGCAAACAGCACCTTTCCGGCCTTGCCCCCTCCGCCGGCTGTGGTATCGCTCTTGCGCCTGTCAATCTCGGGCTGGAGCAGGGCCACGGCGCTCTTCATGGTGCGGGCGGTCTTCACCACCTGGGGAAGGAACATCTTCCCTTCGCCAAACAACTCCCCTACCCTATTCATGCCCCGCATGAGCGGTCCGTCGATCAGCGCCACAGGCTCGGCACCCGAAGCGAGCGCCTCGGCCAAGTCCTCGCTTAGATGCGAGCCGATGCCGTGTACCAAGGCATAGACCAGGCGATCCTCCACCGGGAGCGTTCTCCACTCGGCCACAGCCGTGCCCTTGGCCTCCCCCTTCCCCTGCGGGGCGTGGGCCGAGGCATAGGCGGCAAGATCCTCCGAGGCTCCCTCCCGCCGGCACAGCACCACATCCTCGAGCAGAGTGCGCAGTTCGGGGTCGATGTCGGCATACGTCACCGAGGTGGCGGGGTTCACTATACCCATATCCATGCCGGCCTTCACGGCGTGATACAGGAACACGGCGTGCATCGCCTCGCGCAGGGGGTTGTTTCCGCGGAAGGCAAACGACAGGTTGCTCACTCCACCGCTCACCTTGGCGCCCGGCAGATTGGTCTTTATCCACTCCACGGCGCGGATGAAGTCGAGTCCGTAGCGATCATGCTCCTCTATGCCGGTGGCTATGGAGAGTATATTGGGGTCGAATATTATATCCTCGGGCGGGAATCCTGCCTGACGGGTGAGCAGGTCATAGGCGCGGGCACACACCTCGATCTTCCTCTCGTAAGTGTCGGCCTGCCCTTTCTCATCAAATGCCATCACCACCACGGCGGCTCCGAGGGCACGGATGCGGCGGGCGCGGTGGAGAAACGACTCCTCCCCCTCCTTGAGCGATATGGAGTTGACTATCCCCTTGCCCTGCACACATTTCAGCGCGCTCTCGATCACCTCCCACTTGGAGGAGTCGATCATCACCGGCACGCGGGCTATGTCTGGCTCGGCCGCCAGGAGATTGAGGAAACGGCACATCTCGGCGCGGGTGTCGAGCAGTCCGTCGTCCATATTTATGTCTATTATCTGAGCACCATCCTCCACCTGCTTGCGGGCTATGGCTATCGCCTCGTCATAATTTCCCTCCCCTATCAGGCGCAGGAATTTGCGCGATCCGGCCACATTGCACCGCTCGCCCACGTTCACGAAATTCTTCTCCGGGGTCACCTCGAGCACTTCGAGGCCCGAGAGCCTCATCACCGCCTCGCGCACCGGTGGCACATGGGGCTTCTTCCCGGCCACTATGTCGCGGTAACGAGCTATGTGGGCGGGAGTGGTGCCGCAACACCCTCCTATTATATTCACAAGCCCCTCGTCGACCAGTCCGGCCATCACCTCGGCCATGCTCTCGGGGGTCTCGCTGTAATGCCCGGTCTCGTCGGGGAGTCCTGCGTTGGGGTGGCACGACACGGGCCACGGGCTCACGCGGGCCAGTTCGGCTATCCACGGCTTGATGTCGCGGGGGCCGAACGAGCAGTTGAGACCAAGCGAGGCTATAGGCGCGTGGCTCACCGATGCTATGAACGCCTCGAGGGTCTGCCCCGAGAATGTGCGCCCGTCCTTGCCGGCTATGGTCACCGATAGCATAATGGGGAGCTCGCGCCCGGTGCGGGCCATCACGTCGACGGCGGCCTCGATACCGGCCTTGACGTTGAGCGTGTCAAATATCGTCTCGAAGAGCAGCAGGTCCGCTCCCCCCTCCATCAGCCCCTCGATCTGCTCGGTATAGGCGCTGTAGAGCTCATCATATGTCACAGCCCTCATGCCCGGGTCGCTGATGTCGGGACTCATCGAGGCGGTCTTGTTGGTAGGACCCATCGACCCGGCCACCATCACCCGGCGCCCGGCGCTGTCGGCCGCCCGGCGGGCTATCCTCGCCCCCTCGCGACTGATCTCGCGGGCCAGGTGGGCCATGCCGTAGTCGGCGAGCGAGATGGCGTTGGCGTTGAAAGTGTTGGTGCTGATGATGTCACACCCTGCCTCGACATATTCGCGAGCGATATCCTCGATCACATCGGGACGTGTGAGGCACAGCAGGTCGTTGTTGCCCCTCAGGTCGACATGCCATCCGGCAAACCTCTCGCCACGAAAATCCTCTTCCGTTAGGCCGCGGCGTTGTATCATGGTGCCCATGGCACCGTCAAGTATGAGAATACGCTCCTCCATTGTATCTATTGGATATTAAATATTACAAAAAGACTATGGGGCCATAAGGCACGTGATGAGGCACCGTTCAACCGATGTCGGCGGAAATTGACCCCATTTTTTGACCTTATGACCCCATAACTGTTCGCCCTGAGTGACACTACTCAGGCGAAATATACCTTACGGACGCTGGAAACCGTCCTTTGTGCAACGCTCGCTCATATGCTTGATGCGGGCCTTGGTCTCGGGGTGAGATGAGAACATCTTGGACACGTAGGAAGCCTTCTCCGACGATCCGCCCTCCATGTCGAGGAACTTCTCGAAAGCCTTCACCATGCCCCAGGGATTGCGGCCGTTGGCCACCAGGAAGTCATATCCGCAATCGTCAGCCTCGTTCTCCTGCTTCTGCGAAAACTTGGCTCCGGCAAGCGATGAGCCTAATGCGCCGAGCTGCGACTCGGTGAGCGCGGCGGCGGTGTTGCTGGTCGATGCTATCACATCCTTGAGGGCACCGGTGAGCAGCTCATGCTTGAAAGCGTTCTTGCTGTGACGCTTGGCCACATGGCCTATCTCGTGGCCTATGATGCCCATCAGCTCATCGTCGTCCATAATGTCCATGAGCGAGGAGAACACGCGCACACTGCCGTCGGGACAAGCGAAGGCGTTCACGTCGATCACCTCATATACCTTGAAGTTCAAGGGTATGCCGTCCACGTCGTTGATACCCTCGGTGAGCTTATTGAGGCGCTGGGTATAGGGGCTGTCGGGGTCCGACACCTTATTGTGGGTATCCATCCAGTCCACCGACTCCTTAACGTAGGCGGCCATCTGGGCATCGGTGATAGTCATAGCCTTGACACCCTTTGCGGCAGCTCCTGCAAGCTTGCCGATCTTGAACTGTGCGTTAGCGGGAACAGCCATGCATAGCATCATCACGGCTGCGAAAATTGCTGCAATCTTTTTCATTGTTTTTACTCGGTTTATTATCTGTTTAGAATATATCTAATTTGAGAAAATATGCTTAGTGATGTACTTCGTGATATAGAGGAGCAAAATTACACATTTTTTTGAGCATTTCTATTATCGACGCGACATTATCGCACCTTTTCCCCCTTTTTGGGCTCATAACTTTGCAGTGTAATTAATTCTCACGCATAGCCATGAAAGATAATCCCCAACCACACTCCGATCCTCAGCCCCGGGACCTCCCCGTGACCGATGACACCGCCCCCGTCGCCGCTCCCGATGTCAACCCGCCAGTTGCCCCCGTCAATGAGGCTCCCGAATCAGCCCCGGCCCCCTCCGCTCCCGACCTCTCGCTCTGGGAACTCATGCGGGCCGACCTCCCCGACACTCCTGCCGACGACTCCTCCAAAATCCTCTCCAACCCTCGTCCCTCCATCTGGGACCTCCCCTAAACCCCTAAACCCATAAACCTATAAACCTATAAACCCATAAACCCATAAACTTATAACCCCCCAAAAAATGACCAACACCCCCGTAACCACCCAACTTACCCAGCAGGTATCCCCCACCCTCCTCCGCAGTGAGATCGACAAGCGCATCGTGAAGATCCGCCCCTCCTCAACCCCTCTCGACCAGATCTCGCGCATGGCCGGTGCCCGCGCGGCAGGATCCATGAAAGTGGATTACTACTCCGTCGACCTCAAGGCCGGAAGCATCCTCACCGTAAGCAACTCCCCCGCGGCATCCATCACCAAGGACGACACCATATCCCTCCAGCTCGCCAACGCGGCCACCATATGCCAGTCCGACACCATCCTCTTCCCGGCCATCGACAACGGCGCCGGACAGCCCCTTGTGGGATACGTCATCGAATCAAGCGGAAAATACATTAAGTTCATCCCCACCAACATCGACTTCAACGAGGATGGCGAGTGCGATATCCCCGCAATCCCCACCTCTTCACTCGTGGTGAGAATGGGCCGTGCGGCCGGCGAGCTCGACGTGCAGACTCCCCAGTTTGCCACCCTCCCCACCAAGGAGACTAATTTCTGCCAAATATTTAAGGTTCAGATAGAAGAAAGTCTCCTTCAGCGCCTTTCCGACAAGGAGGTCGGCTGGACATTCTCTGATCAGGAGGAAGCGGCAATCCTCGACATGCGCATGTGCATGGAGCGCTCATTCCTGTTCGGCTCAATGAAAAGCCTCACCCTCCCCGACGGCTCCAACATACTCCTCACCGGAGGCATATGGAACCAGACCGATAAGGAGTTCCGATACAATAAGTCCTCCCTTGACAACCGTTCCGTGATCTCCATGATGCGCCAGGCATTCTCGGAATGTAACGGCTCCACCCGCAAGGTGCTACTGGCCGGATCGGGACTCATCGAGAAGCTCAACACCCTCGAAGCCCACCGCGTGCTCACCGGCAACGAGCGCGTCACCAAGTGGGGTGTCGACTTCGACTACGTGGTATCCAAGTTCGGAGCACTCTACGTGGCGCGTTGCGAAGTCTTTGACCTCTGTGGCATGGAGGACTACGGCATGATAGTCGACCCCGAGTACATCACCAAATACTCCCACATCCCATTCTCAGCCGAGCGCATCAGCTTCCACAAACAGGGCGTCCGCAACACCGAGGCCGTCGTCCTCACCGAAGCCTCCTGCCTCGTCCTCCGCTATCCCACCGCCCACATGCGCATCATCCCCGAGTAATCCACATTCTCTCGATACAACATATAGCCGGCACTGCTTATGGCAGTGCCGGCTATATGTTGTATCGTTATTAATAGACTAATATCTCACCCTCCTTGACAACTGGAGGTGCAGGCAGCTCCAACCTGTAATCAGGATTTGCCTTACGGAATTCAGCATAGCTCGGCTGGAATGATACCCCCATATTTCTATTATTATCATTAATAATGAACTTTGGTTCACAATCCTCTTCTGTCAATACCACCATCATAACATAACGAGGAGTTCTAAATCTCTTATGTCCTTCAAAGATCCCCTTGGCTTTATTATATTCGCTCGTACCATATTCCATATAATCATCAGCATTTCTCATATAATAAACCGAAACAGCCTTTTCATTGAGAATTGGATGGTTTTCCTGAATAGGAAATTCCATTATCACAGGCACCAAAGTATCTACCCTATATGCGGGGGCAATCTCATCACAAACTTTACGTGCGACATCTAATATCTTTTTCTCCTTTTCAGGAGGAAAACTCAGTTTCTTGAACCGATCTGTCACAGGCACATCAGAAGGATTCTCTGCAAATAATACATTCACAGAAGCAATGGCAATAGCCATCAGGAGGAGAATTAATCTTTTCATTATTAAAAAATTTATATAAATTTTCGCGTTCTTCGGAATGGTCCAAAATCATATATTTGAGGTTCCATATCCACATAATTATATATTCCTGTTACGAATTTTGGACCATAATCAAATAAAAGTCCGGGTATCCCTAATATATTAGCCATTTCCTCATCTGCCGCTGAATATCCTGTTTCTCGGGTATATGACATGCCATAATATGGTGTATGACAATGAAAAAATGCACATAGCTCACTTTCTTTTACAATATCTCCATACTTCATTGTCGCCTTATTATCTTCTTTATAATCATCTTTATAATAAATTTTAGGACCATAGAACAATTCACTAAAATAGAATTGTTTATTAAAAAAATCATAATATATATAAAATCCGACTTCTATTCTGTAATGCATTGTTTGTATATCAAGCATTTCGTGCCAGGCATCGAACATTTTAACTACGACCTTGGAATCCGTTTGAATCTCAATTTTATTAGGATAAATATAGGAATCCTTTTCCACATTATCATATACCAATGAATTTTCCACAAGTGCAGAATCTTCCATTGTACCTTCGCAAGATATCAATATGACTGGTGATATAAAAAATAATAAATCTATAAACTTCATCAGAGAGAGGATATTTAGAAATTATATAATTCAGTACTATTTCCGCAAGTTAATAAATCTATTCCAAAAATCCAAACAATATTAAAAAAAATATATATATACATAAAAAATCACTTATTAATCCTCCATAACAGTACGTATTAAGTAACTTAGCGGTGTATATCGTATATAGCGATGTACACCGCTCATATTAAATATCCAATAGACATATTAAATACCCAATAGACGTACTATATCCTATGTTGAACCAACCTTTCCACTTCACACCCTTCCTCAAATCAGTTATTTGGGGAGGCGAACGCATTGCCCCCTTCAAGGGAATCACCACCGACCAGACCCAGATAGGCGAGAGCTGGGAACTCTCAGCCGTCCCCGGACACGTATCCGTAGTTGACCGCGGTCCTTACCGTGGCCTCACCCTCACCGACCTTATCGAAAAGTTCGGCCCCGAACTCATGGGCGAGGAAAACTACCGCCGTTATGCCCCCTCCTTCCCCCTCCTCATCAAGATAATCGACGCCCGCGCCGACCTCTCCGTTCAGGTACACCCCGACGACACCCTCGCACAGAAGCGCCACAACTGCCCCGGCAAGACCGAGATGTGGCACCTCATCGACACCGATCCCGGTGCAAAAATCTACGCCGGACTCAAAAAACAGATCACTCCTGAGGAATACGAAGCCCGCGTAGCCGACAATACAATCATGGATGCCATTGCCGACTATGATTCAGCCCCCGGCGACACCTTCTTCCTACCCGCCGGACGCATCCACGCCATCGGCGCCGGCAACCTCCTCGCCGAGATACAGCAGACAAGCGACATCACCTATCGCATCTACGACTACGACCGTCGCGACAAGGACGGCAATCCCCGCGAACTCCACACCGCCCAGGCCAAGGATGCCATCGACTACACCGTCTACCCCGACTACCGCAGCCACCCCGAAGGCTCACTTCTGGCCGAATGTCAGTACTTCGACGTGCGCCGTCTCCAGCTCACCGGCGATGAGAAACCCATCGAGCACCCCCGCGACTCATTCACCATAATAATGTGCCTCGACGGCTCCGCCGAAATCATCAACACCACCCCCGCCGCAACCGGTGATGCCCCCTCCAACGGCGAGACATTCCACATCACCCGTGGCGAAACCCTCCTCTTCCCTGCCACAATGACCTCCCTCACCGCCCGTGGCACCGCCACCCTCCTCACCGTCCAGAGCTAACCCTCGCCCCCACGGGGCAAAGGTTATAAGGTTAGGATGTATAAGGTTATAGACCAGAGAACCACAGATCAAAAATCTGACCAGAGAAAGGTCAATTTACAAAAGATCTATAGTCCTTTGGCTCACCCTTAAAAGCCCTTTGGTGCTATGGTCCAAAGCCCCTTCGGGGCTTAACCACCAACTAAGCCCCGAAGGGGCGATGTAGTTATAGCCCCACCACGAACCGAGCCCACAAACTTCCCGTAGGCTAAACACCCACTAAGCCTCGAAGAGGCGATGTACTTATAGCCCCACCACGAGCGACGGATGCAAATTGCCCGTCAGGGCAAAATTTGCATCCGGGCGCGAGGCGTGGGGAAAATGAAACACATACCAAATCGGGCGTCGAAGACGTCCTATAATTCCCTGCGTCCACCCTCCCTAACCTCCTATATTACACCAATATAACCAAAAAACATCCTATTATCTAATATTTACTATATACTTTCCCATTTACTCCCTACAATATCGCTGACTTTGGAGCTGTGTCGAGCTTAACATCCTCAAACTTATGCTTCTTACCATAATTGAGACGGTAACTTACCTTGACCTCAAACTTATTGTAATCCTCCTTGGGCGAATAACTCTCATTCCATTCCGTCCAACCTCCGTAACGGCTCCATGAAACATTATGGACCTTGATAAACGGATTTCGGGCCATCAGATTGAACGACCATCCATCTACCGCATAACCCAACGCTATATCCATTCTGAACGGAACTCGCTGGAATGAGCCGAATCGGGTCAGCAGACTGTGTTGCGTGGTCACATCGACCTTGCCACTGAAACCTCCCTGCATGAATGTCACAGACCCTTGACCATAAAACCCGCCCTTACTCCATATCTCGCGTCCGGGCAGACGGTTATATTCATAATTCACACAACACGAAATCTTCAATCTATTGGGCAAAACATTCCAATCAGCTCCTAATTGCCAGCGCAGATTTTCATAATGACCGCCGTTGTAATACGACTGCACATACACATTACGGTCACTATCAAGAGTAAAATCTGTGATTATTGCATGGGCCGTATTCTCATAACCGGTGTTCATGAATACATTTCCCCAATTGTGAGCCGATGCCCACATCAGATTCACCCCTAAAGGTTTCATCAGCTTGAGGTCAGGATTGCCAACGCGCACCACATAATCATCAACTCGTTTTTCCTCAGCAGTATAATAACTCAGCACAGGATCATAAACGCCCGAGAAAACACCAAACTTGATATTATTGTTTCTGAGAAATCTGTATGACATATACACTGCCGGAGTGAAATAGCTCTGTGTCCCACTACCATATCCCGCATCTGTGGTCACAACACGCTCCTGCAGTCGCAAAGTCAGCGAAGTATTGCGATGCACATTGTAGTTGGCTCCGGCCTCGATGATGGCCTGCCCATTGATAAGGCGCGTGTCCTGACGGCGGTCATTCTCCACATAGTGTTGACGTGAATTGCTATAAAAGTAATTGACACTGGCATATGACGATACTTTTTTACCAATAGGCACAGTCAATTTCACACGTGGATTCAAGTCTATGAAATTCTCATGCGTGTATGACAGCCAGCTGTTCTCCTGAAGTAACGCGCCCTCCTTGTCGGTGTGAGTATAGCTTCCCTTTAGCGAATAGCTCAACAACACCTTCGACGGATATTTGTGGTCATAGGAAATAGAGAATGAAGGATAGAGCTTATCCGTATGATTGGCATCACTTCTCAGCAGGTACATATCACGCAAGCCTGAATAAGACTCATCAGCTGTAGAATTATCTGTCGAGTGACGTGACCCAAGTCCCACCGCACTCTTCATCACGCCGTTGGCATAACGGTGCAGCAACGTGAATTTCACACTTCCGTCATTGGAGCGGTCATGCTGTGAAAGCATGCTATGACTCTGTACAAGTTCTCCGCCGGGAAACTGCATGGAGATCTTCCCCACTCCTCCATTTCTTTCATTATGACGGATAAGGTCACCGTTGATCCTCACCCCAAACTCGGTTTTATTACAGAACATCCTCCAGTCGGCCAGTCCGTCCGCATCATCCTGATTGAGACTCTTACCGGCCTGAAGCATCACCGCACCACCACTCTCGCGCACCACCATTATGAAATCAAGCACATATTCCTTTGTCGGATATCGTGGATCAAAATTTGTATAATAGTCAATACGCTTTATATCCTTTGGATTTAGGGTTTTGACCTCATCAGTTGTAGCTTCAAGTCCATTGATAAGCAACTGCACATCTTTCCCGAAAGCCGAAACCGAGTGGTCAAAAACACTTACATTCAAGCCAGGTATCGACATAAGAGACAGAGCCGAATATCCGTCATAGGCATGTCGCTTTACTTGTTTATCCACACTGACTATCATCTTGTCAGGAGTCACGATGATATTGTCAGCCTTGACCACCACTTCACCAAGACTCTCCACACGCCCGAGCGTATCCGGCACCTCTAAGACGGAATAAGCCGATGCGGTAACACTAATGATCACTGAAATAAATGTAGTCAGAATATATTTCATCACTTATAGTTTCACTACTTATTATTCATATTTATGACACCATTCTTCATATTGATATTCAGCACCGTCTCATCATCCTCCGGGTTATACTTGAACTCATTTATATTAGCCTTCTCAAACTTAAAATAACCATTCTTAGCATTGTTATACAGACTATCAATATAAAGAAATCCTATGACAGAAGAATCTGAAACACATTTCACACGGAAATTCCCATACACAACATTAAGACGGGCCTCGCCAACCTTACTGTTATCCAACTTCAATTCATCCATCCTTTTAGCCTGTCCTTTCAGCAGCTGAATATCGCAATTGTTGAGCACAAGGCGATAATTCACCTTACTGATAATCTCCTTAGCCTTCACCGAATCGAGATAAATAGTCTTATCCATCGCCTCCACCTCTTTCAGCGTTCCACTTGGAACTATCACTTTGGCGATAACAAAATTATCCGACTTACACCTTACGTATTCACTCCGCTTATCGATGAGATATCTTTCAATGATAGCACTATAATCTACAGCAAGATCAAGAGTCCCGCTATCCACCTGGCACTTAAGCAGCGGCAGCCAGTCGGCCGAGGTTACAAGAGTAGACGATTTGGCGGTATCGCTCTCCTCCACAGAAATCCCCTTAAAATTGTTCAGACTGACACCTACACCTACATCCGGCCAATTCTCGGTAAATACCACCTTATTGACATCCGGCAGTCCTACTTTCACTTCCTCGCCACCCAATGTCTGCACCCTATTGATGGTGATGCAATGATGCCTGTATGCCAGAGCGACGGCACATGTCCCTATCAACCCGGCCACCATCGCACCGAGCATCATATATGTTGTCTTTTTCATTTCTCGATCTCCTTTAGGTATTTAACATAATGTTCCGTCAATTCGTCGGGCGAAATGCCCAGCAGATTCAGCTGACGGAAAAACTCCTGAATCTCACCGTTAAAAAATGCCTCGTGGCGCATCTTCGAGATCCTCGCCCGAGCATCCTCGGCCACAAAGAACCCTATACCGCGCTTATTGAACAGCACCCCCTCCTGGGTCAGATGCTCATAACTGCGCATCACCGTGTTGGCGTTCACCTGCAGAGTGGCGGCATACTCCCTCACCGAGGGTATCCTGCCCCCCTCCTCCACCGTTCCGGTCATCACGCTGTCGCATATCCCGTCGGCTATCTGCAGATATATCGCCTTGTTATTTTCCTTGAATACCATACCTGTCACCATCTATGTATTATGTCAGCCTCACGGAAACGCTTGTAGGTCAACACATAATTAATTATTGTTCCCAATACCATATACAATATCAAAGGGGTGAATCCCATATAGAATGTTCCCCTGAAAATATACTCGGGAGAGGGAGTATTCATCATTATGTTCCATGCCACTGCATATACAATGAAAAGAATTACCAACACATAGGTAGTCTTGATGAAGTTTTTCTTTCTCCACACTACGGATCCGAGCAGATAGAACGACTGGATGAATATGAACACCAACAGTACACTATAGAATTCCGATGAATCGCAATGCACATTGGTCCCTTTCATACCAAATAACATACTGCCCCAATCGAGCATGCTTATCTCACCCCCCATCACATACACTACAAAGAGCTTTTTCAATACATCGGCAAGGAACGCGCTCAGCAATCCCCACACCACGTAACAGGGCACACTCACTATCCATCTCACCAAAAATTTTTCCATCTGTGAGGCCGGTGTCATAAGCGTGGCTATGGTACTCTTGGTATCCCACATTGACTTGAAAGCCGGAGAAGCCGCCACTATCATGCCACACATATAGAAAGCAATGGTCATGAACACCAACTCCTCTATATGTCCGTTCTGCCATTTCGAATACCCATAGGCCCAACCGTTAACAAGCCCTATGATCACCATAACCAATGTCACACATCCGGCCGAGATCAAGAGCGACATACGGTTCTCCACCACATATTTCTTCATAAGTCTACCCATGCGCTTGGCGCTGAATATCTCACTCATATTATCTCTCATAACTGTTCCTCCTGTCACTGTTTTCTGAATAAATACTGCACTATTCCCTGATTATTCACCACCAGGTTGAAAAGCATCTCCACATCAGGCTCGGTCTCGTCACCGTCCTCATTCACGGTCACAACCTTCACCCCGCCAACGGACGGGACAGCCAACAGGGCCGACTTTATCACCTCGGGCGAATCGGTAAGCGTGAACTTCAGTTTCTCCGCTATTTCCGGTATGCTCCGGTCAAGTATCACCTTCGCGTCATCGAGTATCACTATATGGTCGAGAAGCTGCTCCAGATCCCTCACCTGATGGGTCGAGATCACTATGGCCCGGTCATCGTTCATGCTCCCGGCCACAAACCGTCTGAACGCCTCCTTGCCAGGAATGTCGAGCCCGTTGGTCGGCTCGTCCATGAGCAGCACCTGAGTGTTGCACGCGAGCGCGAAACTCATGTACACTTTCTTCTTCTGCCCCATCGACAGCTCCCCTAAATTCACATCCCGTTCCATGTCGAATATCTCCAGATTCCGGGCCATATCCTCCTCCGAAAATCTCGGATAAAGCGGAGCGTTCAGCTTCACGAATTCTTCAAGTTTCATCGAGGGAAGTACCACTTCTTCGGGCATCAGAAATATGTCGGCGAGGGTCGACGGAAGCCTCCTTCTCACATCTGTTCCATCCATCGTCACCACCCCTTTCATCGGGGTAAGCAACCCGGCCATGAGGTAGAGAAGAGTGCTCTTCCCCACCCCGTTTTTCCCTAATAGCCCATACACTTGTCCGGGCTGTATCTCCAGTGACACGTCACGCAGCACAGGCCATTTTTTACGGCTGTAGGCATAAGTGAGATTTTTTACTTTAATCATGTGAGGTGTATTAGTGTGTTAGTACACTGCAAAAGTATAACATTATTTATTAACACCAAAATTTTTCGACGATTTTTTTCAAATCATTGAAAATTATCACGTTCCGCACCCCTCATTCCGGGCCTATTTTACAATGTCAATAACTATGTAAATAACTGTACAAAACTTTTCAATAGTTTTTAATAACTTACTATTGACAATAACCCCTCCTGTCGCGTATAATCATACCTGCCTATTAACCAAAATAGTTATTGATTTGCTATCAATGCGTTTTCAAGCCCCTTTTCAACATTTTTGCGTTGTAAAACTGCAAAAAACTTATTAACTTTGCACATTATTAACACTATGTTAATAACTACGTGATAAGATTGAATTTCAGATGGTTGCGGTGTTAATAACTCGGCAGATAATGTAAATGGGTATCAATAACTCATATATGCAAGTAATTGGCTGAAAAGTTATTGTACATATTTACAACCATTCTTTTTCTTCTTATTAAATTCTTTTTCAAAAAAATTTTTTTCAAATATAAATAAATGAAAGTCGAAAACGGCTACGTGGAGGCACCTGTCCCCGAAGGGATCGACCTCAGGCAGGAAATACTCCGACTCAAGAAAGAGAAGAACGCCATCATCCTCGCGCATTACTACACCGTGGGCGAGATCCAGGATGTGGCCGACTTTGTGGGCGACTCGCTCGCCCTCGCCCGGGTTGCCGAAGGACTCGACAACGACATCATCGTGATGTGCGGAGTCCACTTCATGGGCGAGACCGTCAAGATCCTTTGTCCGCAGAAAAAGGTCCTCGTTCCCGACCTCAACGCCGGGTGTTCGCTGGCCGACAGCTGCCCTGCTCCCGAGCTTGAAAAATTCATCCTGGAGCACCCCGGACACACGGTGGTTTCCTACGTCAACACCTCGGCCGCGGTCAAGGCTCTCACCGACATCGTGGTCACCTCGGGCAACGCCATGAAGGTGATCAAGTCGCTCCCCGAGGACGAGAAAATCATCTTCGGTCCCGACCGCAATCTGGGAAATTATATCAACTCCGAGACCGGTCGCGACATGGTGCTCTGGGACGGAGCTTGCCACGTACATGAGAAGTTCTCGCTCGAAAAGATTCTTGAACTCAAGAAGCAGCATCCCGGAGCCAAGGTGCTGGTGCATCCCGAGTGTCCCGCCCCCGTCCGTCTGGTGGCCGACAAGGTTGGATCCACAGCTGTCCTCCTCGACTGGGCCATCGAGACCGATGCCACCGAATTCATCGTGGCCACCGAGAGCGGAATCCTTCATGAGATGAAGCGCAAGTGTCCCGGCAAGACCTTCATCCCCGCTCCTCCCGAGGATTCCACCTGTGCATGCAACGACTGCTCCTACATGAAGCTCAACACCATGCGCAAACTCTACCTCACCCTCCTCCACGAGGCCCCCGAGGTACATGTCGATCCCGCTATCATCGACCGTGCCCGCCGCCCCATCACCCGTATGCTTTCATTAAGTAAGTAAATGATTCTTTCTGACTTACTCATCTTGATAAGGAATATAAAATAGCAATGGAATACAATCATAAATCGATCGAATCACGCTGGCAGCAGTATTGGCGTGACAACAAGGTCTACAAGGCCGATATAAACAAGGACAAGCCCAAGTTCTACGTGCTCGACATGTTCCCCTACCCCTCGGGAGCCGGACTCCACGTAGGCCATCCCTTAGGCTACATCGCATCCGACATCTTCTCGCGCTACAAGCGCCTCCAGGGCTTCAATGTGCTCCACCCCATGGGCTACGATGCCTACGGCCTCCCAGCCGAGCAGTATGCCATACAGACCGGTCAGCACCCCGAGAAGACCACCATGCAGAACATCGCCCGCTACCGCGAGCAGCTCGATAAGATCGGTTTCTGCTACGACTGGGACCGTGAGGTAAAGACCTGCGACCCCAAGTTCTACAAGTGGACCCAGTGGGCATTCATGAAGATGGTCGAGAGCTACTACGACACCAAGCTCGAGAAGGCCATGCCCATCGCCGATCTCGTGAAGCATTTCGAGACCGAGGGCACCGAGGGGATCCATGCCGCATGTTCCGAGGAGCTCTCATTCACTGCCTCCGAGTGGAACGCCATGGATGCCAAGCAGAAGAGCGACACCCTCATGAACTACCGCATAGCCTATCTGGGCAACACCATGGTGAACTGGTGTCCCCAGCTCGGCACAGTGCTCGCCAACGATGAGGTGAGCGAGGGCCTCTCCGTCCGTGGTGGTTATCCCGTTGAGCAGAAACTCATGTACCAGTGGTGTCTGCGCGTGTCGGCCTATGCCAAGCGCCTCCTCGACGGCCTCGATACCATCGACTGGACCGACTCGCTCAAGGAGACCCAGCGCAACTGGATAGGTCGCTCCGAGGGTGCCGAGATGCACTTCCCCATTGCAGGAAGCGACGTTGTGCTCGACATCTTCACCACCCGTGCCGACACTGTGTTTGGCGTGACATTCATGGTGCTTGCTCCCGAGAGCGAGTATGTGGCTCAGGTCACTACCCCCGACCAGGCCGAGGCCGTGAAAGCTTATCTCGACACCATCAAGCACAAGACCGAGCGTGAGCGCATGATCGACAAGAAAGTTTCAGGCGTATTCACCGGAAGCTATGCTGTCAATCCCCTCACAGGCAAGAATATACCCGTATATGTATCGGACTATGTATTGGCCGGCTACGGCACCGGAGCTATCATGGCCGTTCCCGCCCACGATAGCCGCGACTACGCCTTCGCCAAGCATTTCGATCTCCCCGTCATCCCTCTTATCGAGGGTTGCGACGTGAGCGAGCAGTGCTTCGATGCCAAGAGCGGCAAGATGATCAACAGCTCATCGGCCGAACTCGATCTCAACGGCATGGAGTTTAAGGACGCCATTGCAGCCACCAAGAAATTTATCAAGGAGAAAGGCATAGGCCGTGTCAAGGTCAACTACCGTCTGCGCGACGCCATCTTCTCACGTCAGCGCTACTGGGGCGAGCCTTTCCCCGTATATTATAAGGATGGCATCCCCACCCTCATGGACGAGAGCAAACTCCCGCTCCTGCTCCCCGAGGTTGACAAATACCTCCCCACCGAGAGCGGCGAGCCCCCGCTGGGACGCGCCAAGAACTGGGTCACCGAGGACGGCTATCCCATCGAGCTCAACACCATGCCCGGATTCGCCGGATCATCGGCCTACTATCTCCGCTACATGGATCCCCACAACGACTCCGCTCTCGTGAGCAAGGAAGCCGACGAGTACTGGCGCAATGTCGACCTCTATATAGGAGGTACCGAGCATGCCACCGGCCACCTCATCTACTCCCGTTTCTGGAACAAGTTCCTCTACGACCTCGGCTATGTATGCGAGCCCGAGCCTTTCAAGAAGCTCATAAACCAGGGCATGATCCAGGGCCGAAGCAACTTCGTTTACCGCATCCAGGGCACAAATACTTTCGTTTCTCACGGTCTTAAGGGGCAATATGATGTTACACCTATCCACGTGGACGTTAACATCGTGAGCAACGATATTCTCGACCTTGACGCATTCCGCGCATGGCGTCCCGACTATGCCGACGCCGAGTTTGTGCTCGAGGATGGCAAATACATCTGCGGATGGGCCGTTGAGAAGATGTCCAAGTCAATGTTCAACGTGGTCAATCCTGATGATATCGTGGAGCGTTACGGTGCCGACACCCTCCGTCTCTATGAGATGTTCCTCGGCCCGCTCGAGCAGAGCAAGCCCTGGGATACCAACGGTATCGACGGTGTAAACCGCTTCCTCAAAAAGCTTTGGGGGCTGTTCTATAAGGGCGATACCCTCCTTGTCGATGACTCGACTCCCTCGCCCGAGGCTCTTAAGTCGCTCCACAAGCTCATAAAGAAAGTGACAGGCGACATCGAGACCTTCAGCTACAACACCTCCGTGGCTGCCTTCATGATATGCGTCAACGAGCTCACATCGCTCAAATGCCATTCCCGCGAGGTACTTTCCGACCTGCTTGTACTTCTCGCGCCGTTCGCTCCCCACATCACTGAGGAGCTCTGGCACTCGGCACTCGGCCACGACACCACCATCTGTGATGCCAAGTGGCCCGCATGGGATGAGAAGCACCTGGTTGAGTCGACCGTCAACTATGCCGTGTCGTTCAACGGTAAGGCCCGCTTCAACATGCAGGTTCCCGCCGGCACCCCCAAGGAAGAAGTTGAGAAGCTCGCCCTCGAACACGAAGGCTCAGCCAAATGGCTTGAAGGCCACAGCATCCGCAAGATCATCGTTGTCCCCAACAAGATTGTTAACATCGTACTCGGATAACACCCTGTAACTAAGTATATTAAGATTATATATGTAAGTATATTAAGATTATATATGTAAGTATATTAAGACTATACATTAGGAACAGAACTAAATAAAGACCGGAGGCCCAAAGGACTACAGCAGTCGCTCTTGGTCCTCTGGTCTTAATATATCCCTTTGGTTCTAAGTAAGTAGTAAAATATAACAAAATCTATAAAACTGCTGTTATATAACTGAACGCTAAATCGGAACCCTTTATAACCAATTCTCTCTATACTTCCCCTCTACTCTATACTCTATACTTCCCCCTCTATACTAAAAAAAATGGACGTTTCATCACAATCATTAATCGTAGCCTTCATCCTCACGCTCATAGCCGGCATGGGAACAGCCGTTGGCGCGCTCATGTCATTGCATCCCAAGGCCCGTGAGGCCAAGTTTCTGGCCGGAGCATTAGGATTCTCGGCCGGTGTGATGCTCTATGTCTCCTTTCTCGACCTCATGCCCGAGGCCATAGATGAACTCGAAAGCCTCTATTCATCCCGCCTGGCCAATCTCTACAGCGTCCTCGCTTTCTTTGCAGGCATAGCCCTGATAGCCTTGATTGACCTTCTCGTGCCCGAGGATGAGAACCCCCACGAATACAATCATATAGAGCATAAGCCCGACAAACCATCACAATCCAAGCGCACGGGCATAATGCTCGCGCTCGCCATAGGAATACATAACTTCCCCGAAGGTATGGCCACATTCGTCTCGGCACTCGACGGCGCAAGCGTCGCCATACCCATTGTAATAGCCATCACGCTTCACAACATCCCCGAGGGTATTGCGGTATCAGTTCCCATCTATAACGCGACAGGAAGCCGTAAAAAGGCCCTTGTGTTCAGTATTCTCTCAGGATTGGCCGAGCCTGTAGGCGCTCTCATAGGCATGCTGTTCCTCCTATCGGTGTGGACACCGGTGATGAACGCGCTTCTGCTCGCCGGCGTGGCCGGAGTCATGGTGTACATATCTCTCGACGAGCTTCTGCCCAGTGCCGAGAACTACGGCCACCATCACGTCACCGTCACGTCGCTTATAATCGGCATGGCACTCATGGCCACGTCGATACTGATGGGATAATCCTTCCGTGGAGGGAGATCAATCCTCCACGATCTCTCTCTTGCTTTTCTTTCTTTTGGGATTCTCGGGAAACCATCCGCGCTCCACGCGGCGGGTCTGCTCCTTGATCTCGCCTATGGTCCAGAATGAGCTGAACGCGAGCACTCCGAGCAGTGATGACCAGAAAGGATCCTCTACCCATATCGAGCCACCCACGGCTATGATTCCGAGCACGAGGAACCACCATCGGCAACCGTCGCCGAAATAGTACTCACACTTTATGGTGATGGGATGGAATATACCTATTATCAGAAATGTACACAGGCCCAGGATGAGGCCGAGGATATGATGCTGGGACAGTAATTCAGTCATGTTCAGTCGTCAGTATTGGTTTCTTTATTCTGTATTATGAAATCTATATTGAATTTTACATCGTAGGGGGTCACGTTGGCTGTGCGCGGGCGTTGTCCGCGGTGATAGTAGAAGGAGTGCTGTGTATCCCAGGTGGAAATCTTCAGCATACGGGTCTCTCCGGCCGGCACATCGGCATCGATGGTGTCGGTGCGCTGATGCAGCTGTTGGCCCTTCATGTCGGTATAAACAATCGAGATGGCCAAACGTTTCATGTCGCGTGGAGAATCGTTGGTCACCAGAAATGTCTCGCGCGATGTCCGCAACGGCTTGTCATATCCCGACACGGTGAAAACTATCGGCGACGGGTTCCTTAGAGTGTCAGTGGGCTGGGGGAGTGGTGCCGGGTGCATCGCAGTCCGGGTGTCGCGTGACACCTTGAGCTTCTTCCCGCGCAGGGTATTGTCGCCCCACATCGCTCCGCCCGATGCCATGACTGCCATTATAAGTATCAGTAGCGCTCTCATAGGTATCGGGGATTAAGAGGTACGGCAGGAGTGGGGTAGACCCTCACGCATCCCTCTATATCGCCGGCAGGACGTTCCTGGGGAGTTATGAGAGAGCGGTACATGTAGGGCAAGAGCAGGCGCCACCAGTTGAAGCGCAGTTTCCGTCCGTAGGGTTTGAACGATATGCGCGAACCGTCGTCGGCAAGCGTTATGGTGTTGCGCGACGGGCCTGTCAGGCGTGTGTGATCGTCGGTACGCGATGAGTATATGCGTGCATCGTAGACCCCTCGCTTGGAAGTGGGGGTGAGATAGCCCATCACAGTGCCTTCACGCAGGCTTATATCGGCGCTTTTCACCACTATGGCACGGTACAGGGCCGAGGCCCCGTCAGTCCCTGAGACGCGCTCTATTGCCATCATGGAGCCTTCGCCGGCAAATTCCCACAGCCCCTCTATGTCATGGAGTGGCATCGTGGCCATGCGCGATTTCACGAGGGTGGGGGAGTCATAGCCCTCCACCAGGGTAGAGCTGTCGGGTATATTATCCAGCACACCCCCTTTGCCACGGGCCTGCAGGGCAAGCGCGTTGACAAAGAGGGTGAGCGATATCAGTGTAATGCGGGTGGAGAGATGCATTGCAATATGTGATGGAGTAGGGTGGGGGTGAGGAGCTTACGAGTTGCCAAACTTGTAGGTGAAACCTATCGACAGGATCTCCTTGAGCTGCAGTTTGTGCCAGTCGGTATCCTCTATCACGGGCGATGAGGAGTCGTAGCGCATGTGCACGTAGATCTGGGTGCTCAGGAAGCGGTTGATGGTGAACTGCAGAGTGTTTTCCCAGTCGCTCTGGATATAATCGTAGTCGGAGAACACAAAGAGGCGTGAACGCAGCGATATGTTATCGCACATCTGCCACTGGAGCTTGCCCTCTCCGCTCGAACCGTATTCGCTCACCGAGGTTTTACCCTCTTCGATACCCTTGACCGACAGACGCTTGCGGAAACAGGTCTTGAGGTTGTAGGATAGGGGAGAGATCGAGGCGTCAAATGTGAAGGTCTTCTTCTTGTTGGCGTAGTTGTAGGTCATACCGACACCGACATTCAACTCGCCCGGCGACATGAACGCGGCCTTAAGAGTGGTGGAATTGGCCTTGTAGTTGTTGAGGAACTGGGTCTTCAACTGGGCGGTCAGTGAGTAGTACCACCGCTTGGTGGAGCGGTAACCGGCAGTCATGTTCCACTGGAACAGGTCCTCGGAAATTGAGTAGTTGCGCACCTCGTCGTCGGGGGCATTGTTGACGCCGAGTTTATACTGGAATGTGTTCTCGAACAGAAGTTTCTCGTGGAATGCGGGGTTGAGCTTCACATTATAGTAGAGGTGCATGAGCGCGTTGAGGTTGTCGTTACCGCCCTGATACCAGTTGGGCGACACGTAGGCCTGCGAGAACTGCAGGTTGCCGTTGAACGACCTGAGCCAGTGTTTTTTCTCGAATTTTGCCTGCAGGTCGGCCACGGGCATCTCGTTGGTCACTACCTCCTTGAGGAGTATTCGGGCCGTGTTGGGGTCAACGGTGGCGGTGTATTTCTTGGGAGGTTCGGGCAGATGGGCCTCGTCATATTTCACCAGATTGGGGTTGTTGACGATATAATTCTGCTTGACTCTCTTCATCAGATCGTTCTGGGCCACTGAACGGCTGAGCCATTCGGTGACGAGCGGATCGATTCCGGGTACAGGTTCGATGTGGGCGTCAAGTTCGATGGGATCGAACAGGTGATGCTTGTCAAACACTGCCGGACGGAAGTAGGAGGTGGGGATAGGATAGGGATTGAAAGTGCTGAAAACGAAGGGTACACTGTCGCTGAACAGCACGATTGTGCTGTCGGTCACGGTGCCCATGTCGTCATGTATGTACACGCTGTCAGTCTCGATGGCCATCTCCTCGCCGTCGAAGAACATGAGGTTCATCTCGGGCTCATCCTCCCCTTCGGGGAGCGCTGTGAGATCGAGCAGAGTGGTGTCGGCTGGCACGTAGTTGTAGATGATGGAGCGTGTCACCTGAGGCAGGAGGCGGGTGACCTGGGATGAAACTGTGAGTGGGGCCGCAATCAGTGCTGCCAAGGTTAGAAGTGATGACAGATGATTCATTAGTTGTTTGTTACGAATTAACAGTTGGTGATGTAGATGATGATGTAGAAACGTGTGATGTAGCTTGCTGTGATGCTGATGGCTTCTTGGAGCCGTTGTTTCCCTGCTTGCGGTTGGACGACTGACGCTTGCCGGGACGATAATTGCGCTTACGCTTTTTGGTATCTCCTGATGTATTGTTTTCAGTAGTTACAGCTGTATTCTTTTCATTGTTGTCGCCGGCCTTTGCGCTTTGCCGTGGCTTGGGAGCCTGGGCCTTTTTCTCGCCGTTATGATGGTCGGCCGAGGGTTTGCGCGGTGTGCGTTGACGCGAGCTGTCGCGCTGGTTTTCAGCCGGTTTGTTATCCTTGGAGCGCTGACCGCCGTTGCTTCTCCCTTTGGTGCGTGGTGATTTCGGTTTGCCTCCACGTCCCCGTGTGCGGCGGGTGGGATCATAGACAGGGGTCTCCCCTATATCCTCGGGCAGATCGAGTTTCTTCACCTCATATCCGAGGAATCTCTCGAGGTCGCCGAAACGGCCCATATCCTCCTCGCCGATGAGAGTCACGGCCGATCCGCCGGCTCCGGCTCGGGCTGTACGGCCTATGCGGTGTACATAATCCTCGGCCTCGCGGGGCACATCATAGTTGACCACTAATGATATATCGTCGATGTCGATGCCTCGGGCCAGGATATCGGTGGCCACAAGTATGTCGAGCCTTGCGGCACGGAAATCGTGCATCACTTCATCGCGCCTGTCCTGCTCGAGATCGCTGTGCATCTCCCCTACTTTCCATCCGCTGTTTCTCAGGCTTTTGGCCAGATCCTTAACCTTGAGTTTGGAGGCGGCAAACACTATCACGCGCTTGTCGCTCACGGTGCGGAACAGGTGCTTGAGCACACGGGTCTTCTGGTTTTCGTAAACCACACACGCGCTCTGGGCTATCTTCTCGGTGGGGCGTGACACGGCTATCTTTATCTCGGCCGGATCGTTGAGTATGGCTTTGGCGAGTTGCTGGATCTTGGGGGGCATGGTGGCCGAGAACATGAGGGTCTGACGCTCCTTGGGCAGATGCTTCACTATCTGCATTATATCGTCGAAGAAACCCATGTCGAGCATGCGGTCGGCCTCGTCGAGAATAAAGTACTGAACTTTGCTCAGGTCGATGCCTCCGAGCTGCAGGTGGGCGATGAGACGTCCGGGAGTGGCTATCACCACGTCGGCACCGCGTTTAAGGCCGTTCTGCTGGCGGGCAAATTCCTTGCCGTCGGTACCGCCGTAGATGGCCACGCTTGAGATAGGCAGATAATAGGAGAATCCCTCGAGCTGACGGTCGATCTGCTGGGCGAGCTCGCGGGTAGGAGACATGACGATACAGCTCACTGTGTCGGTAGGCTCAGGCTCATCGGCGAGCATGTCGATCACGGGGAGGAGATAGGCGGCGGTCTTGCCGGTGCCTGTCTGAGCCACGGCTATCAGGTCGCGACGCTGGAATATCAGTGGTATTGCTTTTTCCTGGATTGGTGTGCAATCGCCGAAGCGCATGGCATCGAGCGCGTCCAGAACATCGTCACTCAGCTCTAATTCATCAAATCTCATCAGTGTACCTTTCTCTATTAAGGTGCAAAGTTAGTGATTTTTTTCGTATAAGAGGTTGTTTTTACACAACTTCTTAGCCTATGCTGAGTTGCATGTCGGCTATAAAATCGCGGAGCGAGGGATTGTTTTCTATCATGTGTTGCAACACCTGGCGTTCGTTCCATGTGTGGGGCGACGCTTCCCCCTGGTTTATCTCCACCATAATATTGATATGGTCGTTGAGGGTGGCGTTGCGTAGCGTGGCGAGGATATCGGGCATGGCCGCGTTCATCTCCTCGCGCTGTTTCTCGTTCTCCACCATTGTGCGGTAGGTGTGCCCTTCCACGAGTGTGGGAAATGAGGCGCGCATTGTGTTCACCAGTATGTGCTGCTGAGGGTGTTCACGCATGAATGTTTTCCACGCCTCGGTGAGCTGTTCGGGTGTGTAGGAAGTGTCGCGCAGGGTAGCAGTACCCGGACCCTGGGGCTGTTGAGCCTGGGTCTGGCGGTTGTTGGCTCCCGAGAGGGAGAATGTACTTGTCGCGGGCTTTTTCAAAGGCCGTTTCCCGGTGAACGCAGGGGTTGCCGGTGGTGGTGGAGGAGGTGTGGCGGGATAGGGGACTGATGCCGCTGGTTGTGGCTGTGCCACCATTGGAGCAGGCTGTGGCTCGGCTACCCGTGGGGTGCTTTGTGGCATGGGCCGGGCATATCCTGCCGTGGGTTGTGCCGGTGAGGGTGCGGTTGCAGTCGTGGCCTGAGGGGCTGAGGCCGGAGCGTGAGATGTCGCGCCGGTGTTGCCCGCAGTGGCGGAGATTTTCTGTAACTGCCCCTCTCCTTCTCCGCTATTGCCGGGAGAAGGGCTTAACAATTGGCATATCTTTGCGAGGGTGAGCTCGACAAGGAATTGCTTGTTGGATGCGGTGCGGTAGTTGAGATCGGCCTCGTTGCACAGGTTCATGGCCCGGTAGATGAATTCGGGGTGGCATTTGGCCCCGCGTTCGGCCATGGATGCACGGGCCTCGTCGTCGGCTTCAAGGAGCACTATGGTCGATGGGTCGCGGGCCACCATGAGGTCGCGCATATAGTCGGCCAGGCCGTTGATGAAGAAATGCGAGTCGAATCCGCGGTCGCGTATCTCCTTATATATTAGCCATGAGTCGAGCACACGCCCCTCGAGAAAACAGTCGAGCAGACGGTTGTAATAATTGAAGTCGAGCACATTGAGGTTGTCGATAGTGCTCTTGTAGGTGATATTTCCGCGCGATGATGCTGCCACCTGGTCGAATATCGACAGGGCGTCGCGCATGGCACCGTCGGCTTTGCGCGCAATGATGTTGAGGGCGGCGGGCTCGGCAGTGATCCCCTCGTTAGTGGCCACGTAGGATAGGTGGTCGATCATGTCGCGCACGGTGATGCGGGCGAAGTCATAGATCTGGCAACGCGAGAGGATGGTGGGGATAATCTTATGCTTCTCGGTGGTGGCGAGGATGAATATCACGTAGGATGGTGGCTCCTCGAGGGTCTTGAGGAACGCATTGAAGGCGGCCGACGACAGCATGTGTACCTCGTCGACTATGAACACCCTGTAGCGCCCCTGGCTCGGGGGGATCTGCACCTGCTCCACGAGCTGGCGTATGTCATCGACACTGTTGTTGGATGCGGCGTCGAGCTCTATGATGTTGAGCGAGTTACCCTCGTTGAACGCTCGGCACGAATCACACTGGTTGCAAGCCTCGCCGTCGGGAGTCGGGGAGAGGCAGTTGATTGTCTTGGCGAAGATGCGGGCGCAGGAGGTCTTGCCCACACCTCTCGATCCGCAGAAGAGATAGCTGTGGGCCAGTCGTCCCGAGGCTATGGCATTCTTGAGCGTTGAGGTGAGAGCCTTCTGCCCCACCACGCTGGCAAATGTCGACGGCCTGTATTTACGTGCCGATACTATATAGTGATCCATAAGAAGCTTCTGATTATTATCCTCATCCACAAATTTACGAAATATCCTTGTAACGAGCAAATGGATGAGCGGGGCAATGGCCGTGTGTTTGGGCTTGGTGATTGGAAAATCGGATAGAACGCATAAAATGTCCATGTTAACATTTATGGTATTTGTAATATTGGAGTCTAATCACTACCTTTGGAGGGAAAAGTAATAAACTATGTATCAGGATATGAAATCTAATATCAGACGATATGCCGCCATGGCCCTCTTGTCGGTGGCCGGCATGTGTGCCTCCCTCCCTGCAACGGCCGCTTATGTGCCCACCGATGAGTGCATGAAGGCCCGCGAGGAGTTCAGTGACGCCCGCTTCGGCGTGTTCATTCATTGGGGCATATACAGCATGTTCGGGCAGGGGGAATGGTATCTTAACTATGGTGCTGACCGTGATGAGTATGCCAAGGCTGCCAAGGGGTTCTATCCCGCTTCGTTCGATGCCAAGGAGTGGGTCAGCGCCATCAAGGATGCCGGTGCGAAATATATCACTATCACCAGTCGCCATCACGACGGTTTCTCGATGTGGCACACAGCCCAGTCCCCTTATAATATAGTAGATGGTACTCCGTGGGGTCGAGACGTGATCAAGGAGCTTGCCGAGGAGTGCCAAAAGCAGGGAATAAAACTCCACCTGTACTACTCGCATATCGACTGGACAAGGGATGATTACCCCATGGGCCGCACCGGCCGTACCACAGGCAAGGATCCCAAGAAGGCCGATTGGAAGGGATATTACAAGTTCATGAACAATCAGCTCACGGAACTTCTCACTAATTACGGCCCTATCGGCGCCATATGGTTTGACGGAAAATGGGACAGGGATGAGGACCCCGTGCCCTTTGACTGGGAACTCGATGAGCAGTATGCCATGATTCACCGTCTGCAGCCCGGATGCCTCGTGGGCAACAATCACCACGAGACCCCTATAGAGGGAGAGGATATACAGATATTTGAGCGCGACCTGCCCGGCGAGAATTCCTATGGTCTGTCGGGCCAGTCCATAGGTCAGCTACCCCTCGAGACCTGTGCCACTATGAACGGCATGTGGGGTTACAAGATCATGGATCAGGACTACAAGTCGTTGCCTACGCTGATACAGCTCCTGGTAGGTGCGGCCGGAAAGGGAGCCAATCTGTTGCTTAATGTCGGCCCTCAGCCGTCGGGCGAGATCCCTGCCACGGCGCTGTCACGGTTGAAAGAGATGGGCGAGTGGCTACGTGTCAACGGTGAGACCATATATGGAACCGAGCGTGGAGATTTCCCTCCCCAGAGCTGGGGCACTTCTACTCGTAAGGGGGATAAGCTATATGTGCATCTGCTCACTCCCGAGTCGAAGGTGATACATGTTCCCACCCCTCACAAGGTGAAGAAAGCTGTGGAATTTGCCACCGGCAAGTCTGTGAAGTTCCGCCACGAAAACGGCGGTGTGACCCTCCTGCTCGACGAGCTCCCCACAGGTCCCGACCACATCATTACTCTCGAGCAGAGCATATGATGTAACATCTATAGAGAATATATAAAGACAGTCATGGCCATCGGAGATGAACTCATTCCGATGGCCATGGTGTCATTATTGTTGGGGAGGTGTCACACGTATGTGATCTCTGTACTGTCGGGGCCTACGTTGAGGGTCACGGCAGCGGAGCATATCAGCGGTATATTGTGGTCGACATGTCCTACCGGTGTGCCGAACGCCACAGGGAAGTCGTAAGGCTCCACCATGCGCGCTATCATATCCTCCATGGTCTGTCCCTCCGCGCCGGGTGTATAGTCAGTGAAGCGGCCTACGATCAGTCCGGCGAGAGCTCCGAGCGAGCCATTGAGGCGCAGGTTATAGAGTATGCGTTCCACCTTATATATAGGCTCGGCGATATCCTCGATGAAGAGTATGGTGCCGTGGGTGATGACATCAAACGGGGTTGAGATCAGTCCCGCTATCACAGCCAAGTTTCCACCGGTGAGCCGGGCGGTGGCTGTGCCCGGGCGGTTAAGCGGATGGGCCGGATAGCTCACCGGGCGGCGCTCGCCCGAGAGGATGCCAAACAGCCGGCGCGAATCCTCGTCGCGTCCTTGCCTTCCGGCTATGTGCTTGCACATCGGGGCGTGGATCGACTCTATGCCATGACGAGTCATGAGCGCATGCAGGGCCGAGATGTCGGAATATCCCACAATCCATTTCGGATCCTCGCGCAGTGGCAGACGGTTGAGGCGGTCGAGCAGATGCACGGCTCCGTATCCTCCGCGCGAGCATATGATGGCTCGCGTGTCGGGATCGGTGAGGGCGGCTTCGAGGTCGGCATAGCGTGCATCGTCGGTGCCGGCATAAGTCTCGTATCGGTCAAATGTGTGGGCTCCCACATATGTGGTCCAGCCCTGGTCCACGAGCACGGGCATGGACTTGTACACAATCTGAGGTTTGATAATTCCTGCCGGCGACACTATGGCCACTCGGTCGCAGGGGCGCAGGGGGCGTGGGGTGAGTATCTCCATATCCGGGTCAGTCGGGTTGTGGATTCAGTATCATTATGATTGGGCGCTCCTCAGGCTACTTGAACGGCAACGCCGGTTTCGGCAGTGATGCGAGCGGCTATCGCCTCAAGCTCCTCGCGGGGTACTTTCACGAGATTGCGCGCGGGTGTCTGGCGGTCGATGGAGTAGATCATTATCTCGGCCGGCGATATGGCGCGGTAAGCCTCGATGAGTGCATCGATCTCGGCGGGAGTTGAGTTGTCGATATGCTCACCGTCATATTCTCCGCGCAGGATCATGGTCTGGATTATACATTTTTTGCCGAACCGTTGCAGTTCGGGAATAATTTTCTCAGCCGAGAAGTGGGGTAGGGTAGGGCGGTCGAGTTTTTTTATGGTGGAGTCGATGGCCGAGTCGAGCTTCAGAATGTTGTTGTCCACTTCAAGCAGAGCTTTAAATATTTCGGGACGGTCGATGCGGGTGGAGTTGCTCAGCACGCTCACCTTTGCCTCGGGATAATACTTGTCGCGTATGCGCAGGGTGTCCTCTATGACTCCGGGAAAGTCGGGATGCACGGTGGGCTCGCCGTTGCCCGAGAATGTGATCACGTCGAGCGGACTTCCTGCCTCCTTCATCCCGGCGAGCTTTGCCTCGAGATCGCGGGCCACCTCCTCGCGTGAGGGGAATCCGGTGGTGCCGGGACCCTGGGCATTGAATCCCGCCTCGCAATAGAGGCAGTCGAATGTGCATACTTTACCGTCGTTGGGACATAGGTTGATGCCGAGCGACACTCCCAGGCGGCGCGAGTGTATGGGGCCGAATATGGTGGAATGAAATAGTACTGTCTGCATTATTTTTCGGATTTTATGAGGCTATTGTTCCTTTTGACACAAAGGTAATCAATTTTTCGCTTGTTTATTGGAATAATTTTTTGCAAATTTGCATTCAGACAATAACCTAATAACGTTTTCCGCATGAAACTTGCTCAAAACTTTTACGACATCTTCATGGCGACTACGCGTAAGTACCATGAAACTGACGACGTGGATGCTCTGGTGGGCAATCCATACGCTGAGGGTACCATCGAACATACTCTCTTTGCCAAGAATTGGATCGATGCCGTGCAGTGGCATCTCGAGGATATAATACGTGACCCCAACATTGATCCTGTGGATGCGCTGGCGCTGAAGCGTCGCATCGACCGCTCCAACCAGGACCGCACCGACATGGTGGAGGAGATCGATACCTATTTCCGCGAGAAGTATGCCGACGTGACTCCGCGCCCCGAGGCTACCATCAACACCGAGTCGCCCGCCTGGGCTCTCGACCGCCTCTCGATCCTCGCGCTCAAGATCTATCACATGAGTGTCGAGGTGGGCCGCCCGGATGCCTCGCCCAAACACAAGGCCAAATGCGAGGCCAAGCTCAACATCCTGCTCCAGCAGCAGGTCGACCTCACTACAGCGATCGACACTCTGCTCGACGACATCGCCGCCGGAACGAAATATATGAAGGTGTACCGGCAGATGAAGATGTACAACGATCCCGCCACCAACCCCGTCCTCTACAAGAAATAAAAAAAGGTCGGTTTTAACGGTAAAAATCCCGTCCGGTAACCAACGCGACGGCAAATTTTAAAATCTCAGAGGGTTAAATTTGGCTTAATAAATTGTGTCTCAATTTATTAAGCCAAATATTTTTATCTGCGGAATCAGGCGAAATAAAATTTTTTATGCTTCCGAGCAAATTTTCACTATCTTTGTAGTCATGAACGACATTCAATGGCTCACTGACAAGGAGACTCCCATGCCTGCTGTCGACAAGGACATGCTGGCTCGTTGGATCGGAGAGGTGGCGCGACTGCACGGCCGCATCACCGGGCCATTGACATATATATTCTGCGATGATGAGAAGATCATCGAGGTTAACCGTCAGTTTCTGCAGCACGACTATTATACGGACATCATCACGTTTGATTACTCGCGTGGCCGCATGATAAGCGGCGACATGTTCATCTCGCTCGACACCGTGGCCACCAATGCCGAAAAGGTCGGGGCGACTTACGACAACGAGCTGCTCCGCGTGATAATCCACGGAGTGCTCCATCTGTGCGGCATCAATGACAAGGGACCGGGCGAACGCGAGATCATGGAGAGCCACGAGAACCAGGCTCTCGCTCTGCTTGCCTCTATGGAATGAGGCGCCCCCGCTTCCATCCACGGGTAGATTTTACAACATTACATATACTACATATTTTTTCCTGCAAGTGAAATTCTCATTTGATGTGATAGTTGTCGGTGCGGGTCACGCCGGATGTGAGGCTGCACATGCCGCCGCCACTCTCGGCGCGCAGACTCTGCTGATCACTATCGATATGAATAAGATTGCCCAGATGAGCTGTAATCCTGCCGTGGGCGGGATTGCCAAGGGGCAGATCGTGCGCGAGATCGATGCTTTGGGCGGAATGATGGGTGTCATCACCGATCGTTCGGCCATACAGTTCCGTATGCTCAACCGCTCGAAAGGACCGGCTATGTGGAGCCCGCGTGCCCAGAGCGACCGCATGGAGTTTTCACGCCTGTGGCGCGAGACTCTTGAGCGGACTCCCAATCTGAATATGTGGCAGGATTCCGTGCGCGAGCTTGTGATCGAGGATGGCGAGGTCAAGGGTGTAGTTACGGCTCTCGGTGTCACATTCACCGCCCGGGCCGTGGTGCTCACAGCCGGTACTTTCCTCAATGGACTTATGCACATAGGGCCCGTACAGATCGAGGGTGGGCGAGTGGCCGAGCCGTCGGCCTACGGCATAACCGAACAGTTGAAATCGCTCGGCATTTCCACCGACCGCATGAAGACCGGCACACCTGTGCGCATCGACGGCCGTTCGGTGGATTGGTCCAAAACCATTCTCCAGGAGGGGGACAGCGATTTCCATAAATTCTCCTATCTGCCCGATGTGGAGCGTGTACTCGAGCAACGTCCATGCCACACGGTTTACACCAACACGGAGACTCACGAGATACTTCGCCGAGGCCTTCCGGATTCACCGCTTTACAACGGTCAGATCCGTAGCATCGGCCCCCGATATTGCCCCAGTATCGAGACAAAGATTGTGACGTTTGCCGACAAGAATGAGCATCAGCTGTTCCTCGAACCCGAGGGGGAAAACACCACCGAATACTATCTCAACGGCTTCTCCTCGTCGCTCCCGATCAATATACAGATCGAGGCTCTCGAGACCATTCCGGCCTTGCGCGATGTGATGCTTTTCCGTCCCGGCTATGCTATAGAGTACGACTTTTTCGATCCCACGCAGTTGCATCACTCACTCGAATCAAAGGTGCTCGGCGGCCTCTTTATGGCCGGTCAGGTCAACGGCACCACGGGTTATGAGGAGGCGGCCGGTCAGGGTCTCATTGCCGGAATAAATGCCGCCTTGAAGATACGTGGCGAGGAGCCTTTCACACTTGCCCGCGACGAGGCTTATATTGGAGTTCTGATCGATGATTTGGTCACAAAAGGGGTCGATGAGCCTTACCGCATGTTCACCTCGCGTGCCGAATACCGCATACTCCTGCGCCAGGACGATGCCGATATGAGGCTCACTCCGCGCGGTCATTCCATAGGGCTTGCCGATGATTCGCGCTATGCGGCCATGGAGTCGAAGCGCCAACAGCGCGATGCGCTCATTTCGTTCTGCCGGGAATTTTCGGTGAAGTCGGCCATCCTGAATCCGTGGCTCGAGAGTGTAGGGGAGCAACCGCTCAAGCAGGGGGTGAAGCTCGAGGAGCTTGTGCTCCGTCCCGGCTTGAATCTCGCAAAACTGTCGGGAGCCATCGAGCCGCTCGCCCGGTTTATCGAGGAGAAAATCGAGCCTGCGCGTCGCGACGAGATCGTGGAGGCTGCCGAAATCCTCATGAAATATCAAGGCTACATAAAGCGCGAACAGCTCAACGCCGACAAGCTTCACCGCCTCGAAAACCTCCGTCTCCGTGGCAAGATTGACTATGCTTTGGTGAAGGCTCTTTCCACCGAGGCGCGTCAGAAACTCATCCGCATCGATCCCGAAAATGTAGCACAGGCTTCGCGAATCCCCGGCGTTTCTCCTGCCGATGTCAACATACTGCTCCTGTTGTTGGGGCGGTAAAAATATTGTTCCACGTGGAACAATTTGCAGTTTTCCCAATAGAAATAAACAGTTTAATTCATAATAGACCTACCAATGGAATACTTAAAATCTCACATTCGTGACGTCATCGATTTCCCTCAGAAGGGTGTCGTGTTCAAGGATCTCACAACTCTCTTCAAGGATCCCCGCGGATTGCATATCATAGGCTGGGACCTCTCTCAACTTTACCGCGACAAGGGCGTTACTAAGGTAGTGGGCATCGAGTCGCGAGGCTTCATCGGAGGCTCAATTTTGGCCTTTGAACTCGGCGCCGGATTCGTGCCCGTGCGCAAGCCCGGCAAGCTCCCCGCCGATACTATCCAGGCTTCCTACGACAAGGAGTACGGCAAGGATATTATCGAGATTCACCGTGACGCTATCACTCCCGATGATATCGTGGTGTTGCACGACGATGTACTCGCTACCGGTGGCACAATGGCTGCGGCCTACAATCTGGTGAAGCAGATGAACCCCAAGAAAATTTACATCAACTTCATCATCGAGCTGTCCTCGCTCAACGGTCGCGCCAACCTCCCCGCCGACGCCGAAGTCTCAGCATTGATTACATATTGATTAGTATAGAGTATAAAGTATAGAGTATTTCAGTATAGAGTATTTCAGTATAGAGGGAAAAGTATAGAGTATAGAGAGTGGGATAAAACATAAGGATAAAAGAGGCTTCTACAAGCCCTCGAAAAAAACTCTATACTCTCTACGCCCATCCTCCCTCTATACTCTATACTTTCCCCTCTATACTAAAAACTCCTCTATACTAAAATCCCTCTCTATACTCTATACTTTTCCCTCTATACTTCCCCTTTCTCTATACTCTATACTTTCCCCTCTATACTTAAAAAAGAATGCCCAAGCACCGCAAGTCAGCCGCCCTTGAAGAGAAGATCTCCATTCTTCCCGATACCCCCGGAGTCTACATGTACTACGACTCGGAGGGGACGGTGATCTATGTGGGTAAGGCAAAGAACCTGAAACGGCGCGTCAGTTCCTACTTCAACCGCACCCACGATTCCCTCCGCACCAATCTGCTGGTGCGGGCCATCGTCGATATGTCCTACATTGTGGTGCCTACCGAGCAGGACGCTCTCAACCTCGAGGCCTCCATGATCAAGGAGCATCAGCCACGCTACAATGTGCTGCTCAAGGATGATAAATCCTACCCCTGGATCGTGGTTACAAACGAGCCTTATCCGCGGGTTTTCATGACGCGCCAGCGCATCAAGGACGGCTCGAAATACTACGGACCTTACACCGATGCCGGATCTGCCCGGGCCACGCTCGACCTCGTGCGCCGTCTCTACCAGATACGTTCCTGCCGACATCTCATCACCGCTGACTACATCAAGGCCGGCAAGGGCAGGCTGTGTCTCGACTACCATCTCAAGCGGTGTCGCGGATGCTGCACGGGGCTTATTTCCGAGGCTGATTACGGCGCCGATATCGACCGGGTGAGGGCCATACTCCGTGGCGATATTTCCGAACTCCTCAGCTATCTGAAAGGGGAGATGGAGAAGCTCGCCATAGAGCTACGCTTTGAGGAGGCCCAGGAGCTGAAGGAGCAGTACGACCTCATAAAGCGTTACCAGGCCAAGAGCGTCATCGTGTCCCAGACCATCGAGAATATTGACGTGTTTGGAGTCCACGACGAGGACGACGAGGTGTACATAAACTATATGCACATACGCCACGGTGCAGTGGTGAAATCGGTCACTCTCGACTACCGCCGTCGCCTCGACGAGACGGTGCCACAATTGCTCTCGTATGCCATGGCCGAGATAGCCGAGACACTCGGCGTGAAGTACGATGAAGTGATAGTGGCCGAGGAGCCCGATTGCGAGATGCCCGAGGTGAAATTCATCGTGCCAAAACGGGGCGACAAGGCCAAGCTGCTCGAGGTGTCGGAGAAGAACGCCCGTCAGCACCGCGTCGACAAAATCAAGACCATCGAGAAGCGCGATCCGTCGGCGAGGACCGACAGGATCCTCGAGCGTATGCGCTCCGATTTCCGCCTTTCCGAACTGCCGCGCCACGTGGAATGTTTCGATAATTCCAACATCCAGGGCACTAATCCTGTCGCCTCGTGCGTGGTGTTCAAGGACGCGAAACCATCCAAAAAGGACTACCGTCATTTCAACATCAAGACCGTCGAGGGCCCCGATGATTTCGCCTCGATGAAGGAGGTGCTCACCCGGCGCTACACCCGCCTGGTCAATGAGGGGCAGCCGCTCCCTCAGCTCATAGTGGTCGACGGTGGCAAGGGCCAGCTTTCGGCCGCCGTGGAGGCTCTCGATGATATGGGTCTGCGTGGCAAAATCGCAGTAGTGGGCATCGCGAAACGGCTTGAGGAAATCTACTTCCCGGGCGACAGCATCCCCCTCTATATCGACAAAAACAGCGAGAGCCTGAAGGTGGTCCAGCAGCTCCGTGACGAGGCCCACCGCTTCGGCATAACCCATCACCGCAACCGCCGAAGCAAGGGGCAGGCCGTCTCCGAGCTCGACAGTATTAAGGGGGTGGGTGAGAAGACCCGCACCGCGCTACTCTCGCATTTCAAGAGTGTGAAGCGTCTGCGCGAAGCCGACATCGATACTATTGCCGAGGTCATCGGTCCAGCCAAGGCTTCGATTGTCTACGGTGCCTTGCATGACAGCTGATGAGCCTGTCTTGGCAACTAATTAATTAGTGCCGGAGCGGGTGATCGGGCTTGATTTTCCACGTGAAGCCGTGCGACATTATCGCACCTTTTCCCCCGGCCGGTGGCATTATATTTGCGGAAAATTTATATTCATTTTCACTTCAGTTTTCCGCATCATGAACCATCATTTTCTTTCATCATTGCTCGTACTCCTCTCGGTGGAATATCTCGGAGTACTGCTTGCAGTGCTCGCCGATCTGGTGAGCGGATTGCGACGAGCCAGGCGTGAGAATCGTCCCTGCTCATCGCGTGGATTTCGCCGTACTGTAGCCAAGCTCTCCTCCTACTATCTCGCCCTGTTCTGCCTCTCAGTGGTCGACGCAATGATCATTACCGCGATAGTCACTCTCGATGAATTGGGCCGTGCCTCGCTCCCTCCTTATCCCTATCTTTCCACACTCGGGGCGCTTTCGCTCGCGCTTATCGAGGCTCGGAGCATAGCTGAGAATTCCCCTCACAGCACCGATATTTTCAATGCCCTGAAACTCCTCTCCCAGCTGTTCCGGATGAAGAGATAATGCAATGTCGCGACCAGGCTTTTCCGCCGGATCGCGACATTGCATGTCTATAAGTTCTCTTTATCTTACTTCAGAAACCGTCCCGTCACGCTGTCGGGGTTGGTGGCGATATCGGCAGATGTGCCTGTGGCGACAATACGGCCTCCTGACGCGCCTCCGCCGGGTCCCATGTCAATTATATAATCCGCGTTCCTGATCACGTCCATATCGTGCTCTATTACGATCACCGTCGCTCCCGACTGGAGCAGATGGTTGAACACCTCCAGAAGTTTTCTCACATCGAGGGGATGAAGACCTATGGTGGGTTCGTCGAACACGAATACCGAGTCCGATTGCTGACGTCCCATCTCCGAAGCGAGTTTCAGTCTCTGCGCCTCACCTCCCGACAGGCTGGGGGTGGCCTCTCCGAGCGTGAGGTAGCCGAGTCCGAGATCCCTGAGGGTGGATATGCGCGATGACACCGTGCGGAAGTCGCGGCACATATCTATCGCTCCCGACACATCGCTCTCCATCGCCTGCGGGAGCGAGAATGTGGAGCCGTCCTTGCACCGGCATTTCACCAATGCGGCATCATGGGAGTATCTCGATCCGTGACATTCGGGACACGGTATATCCACGTCGGGCAGAAACTGCACGTCGAGGCTCACCATGCCTGTGCCGTCACACACGGGGCATCTCAGCCGTCCCGTGTTGTAGGAGAAATCTCCCGCCTTGTATCCGCGTGCTTTCGCGTCGTCGGTGCGGGCGAATATCTTCCTCAGCTCATCGTGGATGTTGGCATACGTGGCCACTGTGGAGCGCACGTTGGCTCCGATGGGGGTGGAGTCGATCAGCTTTACATGCTCTATGCCCGGAGCCGATATTTCCTTCACGTGGGCGGGTAGGGTAGTGCCGTTGGTGAGGGCTTCAAGAGCCGGCACGAGGCTCTCCAGAATCAGCGTGGTTTTTCCCGATCCCGACACTCCGGTCACCACTGTGAGGCGCCCTTTGGGGATGTCGGTTTCGAGCGGTTTCACGGTGTGGATGGGAGCGGTGGAGAGGTGTATTTTCCCGAGGGCAAACATCTCGTCGTCGCTTACGGTAGGGATGATTCTTGCCCCGTTTTCGCCGGCGAGGAAGGGGCCGATTAGCGATCTTTTATCCTTTTCGATGGAGGCGACAGTTCCTTGCGCTATCACTTCTCCGCCGTCGGCTCCGGCCCCGGGACCCATCTCCACTATCCAGTCGGAATGGCCGAGTATCTGGGCGTCGTGGTCCACCAGTATCACTGAATTTCCGTCGGCGATCAGGTCGTCCATCACGCCGGTGAGTCCGGCAATATTTGCGGGGTGAAGTCCTATTGAAGGCTCGTCGAGCACATACAACACCCCGGTCGTGCGGTTTCTCACCACACGGGCCAACTGCATGCGCTGGCGCTCTCCGGTCGATAGAGTCGATGCCGCTCTGTCGAGGCTCAGATATCCGAGTCCTAAATCCACGAGCCGTCGTGAAGTCGACAGGAACGAATCGCATATATTTTCCGCCATCTGGCGCATCGGTTCAGGCAACGATGCCGGCACCTTTTTCACCCAGTCGATGCACTCGTCGAGCGTCATCTCGCACACCTTGTCAAGCCCGATTCCCATGATCCTCGGCGCCCGCGCTTCCTCCGAAAGTCGTGTTCCGTGACATGCCGGACACACATCGCTGCGCAGGAACCGCTCCACTCTCTTCATCCCTTTTTCATCGGTGACTTTGGCCAGGGCGTTCTCCACGGTGTACACTGCGTTGTAGTAAGTGAAGTCGAGTTCTGTCGCCTGGTTGGAGTTCTTGGGGCGGTATAGTATATGCTTCTTCTCGGCCGGGCCGTTGAACACTATATCCCTCTCGCGGGGTGTGAGCTGATTGAACGGCACGTCGGTGCGCACGCCCATCTCGCGGCACACATCGGTCATGAGCGACCACATGAGCGTGTTCCATGGAGCCACCGCGCCCTCATCGATAGTCTTGCTTTCGTCGGGCACGAGGGTCGACCGGTCCACGGCCATCACTGTCCCGGTGCCTCCGCATTTCTTGCAGGCTCCGGTGCTGTTGAACGACAGGTCCTCGGCTCCCGGTCCGTAGAAATGTGTCCCGCAGTTTTCGCACACCAACTCCTTCTCGGCAGCCACGTCGAGCGATGGCTCATGATAATGACCGCACTTGGGACAGCGGTGTGAGGCGAGTCTCGAGAACATCAGCCTGAGACTGTTCAGGAGTTCCGTACCCGTCCCGAATGTGCTCCTGATTCCCGGCACTCCGGGGCGCTGATGCAAGGCTATCGCCGCCGGCACGTACAGCACCTCGTCCACCTGGGCTTTCGGAGCCTGGGTCATTCTCCGGCGCGTGTAGGTCGACAGGGCTTCCAGGTATCGCCTCGATCCCTCGGCATACAGCACGCCCAAGGCCAGCGACGATTTCCCCGAGCCCGACACGCCCGCTATCCCCACAATGCGGTTGAGCGGGATGTCCACGTTCACATCCTTCAGGTTGTGTACCCTGGCTCCTCTTACCTCTATATCCTTTGGTGCTTCGCTGTTCATGATTGTTTCGGTTTCTTGTCACTCTTGCGGTGCCTCTCTATCTCCGCATAGTGGCTCATGGTCCATGTTATAAGATCGCCGATGAGAGGCATGAGGCTCTTGCCGAGATCCGACAGTGAATATTCCACTTTGGGCGGTATCTCGGCATACATCTTCCTTATAACAAATCCGTCCGATTCCAGGTTTTTGAGAGTCTCGGTAAGCACCTTGGGCGAGATGTCGGGAATGGCCCTGGCGATGGAGTTGAAACGGGTGGCTCCGTTCTCGGCGAGCACACACAGCACGAGCATGGCCCATTTCCCCGAGAACCTCGATATGATGTTTCTCACAGGACATGACTCCACGCAGGCAAATTTTTTCAGATTTTCTTCGAGCGGTAAGGCGTTCATATTCAACTTTGCTTACTTTCAGGTAACTGCGTTACACTCCGGTAAGTTCTTGTAAATTACATTATAAGGTTATAACTTTGCACTATCAAAATAATAGTGGCTTTCCACTGCAAAGTTAATATTAAAAAGTTAAAGTAAGTCGTAAAAATTAATGCACATATAAATCGCAGTTATTTTTGCGGTATTTTGGCTGCGGAATGAAGGAGCATAGCGAGCTATGCGACTGAGAGACAATGCCAAAATAGCCAAAAAGAACAAGATTTATTGAGCAAGCTCTTTAGGACTTACATATAGCGTTTAATTTTTAAGACTTACTTAAAATCGATGAGCGAAGTAAAAGTATTGAACACCGGCGAGAAGTTTTCTCATGTATCGGTAGGTGCCCTGACCACATTCGAGGGCAAACAGTTTGTTAAGGATGCCTCCGGAGCCACATCCTGCGAGGTATCGTTTGGCTCGCTCCCCTCGGGAGCCTCCGTCCCGTTCTTCCATAGCCATAAGGAGAACGAGGAGAATTATATCATCCTCTCGGGTGCCGGCCGGTTCCAGGTCGACGGCGAGGTGTTCGACATCGCCGAGGGTTCGGTGATACGTGTCGCCACCAATTGCGACCGCAATCTCAAGTGCACCTCCTCATCTCCGCTTGTCTACATCTGTATTCAGGCCAAAGAGGGGAGTCTCGGTGGCTACACCATGACCGATGCTGAGATCACCGAGCGTGAAAATCTACTTTGATCCTGTTCCGCGCTACTTGTTTCAGCCACTACGGCCGTTCCTAAGTAGCGCCGGCACAATATCTTGACAATAGCGAGAGGCCCCACGGAACTGCTCCGTGAGGCCTCTCTGATATAATTTAGCGTCCGTGAACCCGGATTTCTCCGAAAAAACACCCGCTATTTAACATAATTAATCGACTCGTTCAACTAAATTTTTAGTTTAAGATCCTTCTTTACCGGGGGCATACATATGTGCGCGTCACACACCTGATAGGAGACGGTGCAGGTGATGGGTCCGGCGCCGTTCCCCTCCAGGGGGCAGGAGTATGTGGCGGTGTCCTCATGGATGGTGGTGCCGGTCTCGCCGAAACGTCCGGGACGGCTGATCTTCCAGTCGCCGGCAGTGATTCCCTGCGGGAGGGCGAGATTGACGGCGGTGGGGAGGTAAGGATCATCGCCGGCCACTTCGGCATAGATGTGGTATCCGGGATGGATCTTGAACTTCACCACCAGCTGGCGGTTGTCACGGCCATCGCTCACGATGTTCACCGATGTCACCACGGGATTGGCGTCGCTCGTCTCTGTTCCGGTAGTCGCGCTCTTGTTCTCCTCCACGCGCTTCAGGTATCCGAAATAATCGTTGCCTGGCACGTTCCCCTCCTCGTTGATCAGGAATTTCCATCCGCCGGCCTCGGTGAAGAACATTTTGTCCTTATATGTCTCATACCAATTTCTCCACTCGGCGGGAGTCTGGAAGTCAGCCATGGTGTAGCGGGCCAGCACTCGGGTTGCGCGCTCGGTCTCCTTGCCCTGCTCAAGCGAGGAGATGGCCTTGTCGAGAAGTTCGTGCTTGTAGTTGGGAATACCCCAGGCCTTCACATCTTCGTCGAGGAATATATTGTAGAATCCCTCCGAGTAGAAGTAATCATAATTATCCTTGAAGAACTGGGCGTAGGCTTTCTCATCGGTGCCGAACATCGGGAAGAAGTTCTTGGCGTAGCGCTTCACATAGCTTTCGTAGGGGGTGGGCTTGAAATCCTCAGGCTCGCCATATTTCATTAGCTCCTGTTCCTTGGCCGAGAGTTTCTCGCCTCTCTCCTTCTTGGCCATCATGGCCTTGTACTCGGCCTTGCTCTGCTCGGCCCACTCGCGGTCGCTCTTCATGCGCTCGTCATAGCTTGCCTTGGTGACGAGATAACCGATCTCCTTCAGATACTCGCGGGTGGCGATGCGGTCGTTGAATTTACGGGCAATAGGTTTCTTCCCCTTGAATTTCGAGATGTACACCACAGCGTTGGCAAACACATCCTTTGCCTCGTCGGTCATGTACAGCGGAGATGCGTTGAAGCCCCAGTGCAGGAAGTTGCCGTGACGGCCTATGGCAACAGCGTCGAGAGTCTTGGCGCACACGCCGCTCGATATGTACTCGGCATCGGGCGAGTCGGTGTAGCCCCAGGGGCGCGACACCATGCCTATGCCAAATCCCTCGTCGGTCTTGTACCCCTTGGTCTGTACGCGCCACATAGGCAGAGTCTCGGGCATCGGACCGTCATGATAATATGCGTAGTGATAAGCGTCCGAGGGGGTGGGACAGGTTTCTACCGTCATCTTCACCTTGAACGGGCCCTTGAATATGGGGTGATCCTTCTTCCAGCTGTGGGCCTGGGCGTCGAGACACAGGCAATACCAGTCATTCTTCGATCCGTAGGCGCGTCCCACATCCTCGCCTATCTGGCCTATGGTCACGGTGGCGCAGTCATAATCATTGGGGAGATACACCGCGCGCTCATACTTGATCACGTTTCCGTCATCATCCTTCACCATATTGGACGGTTTCAGTGCCTTGGGACGGCCGTCGAGGATGGTCACGTCATACTCCTTCGACATGTCAGTGTTATATTCCGATCCGTTGATGGCGGTGACTGTTGTGAAGTATTTCTCAAGCATATCCTTGAAAGCCTCGGTGCGCTCTTTCACTAAAGCATCCTTGTTTTCAAGGTCGGCTCTGTAATACATGTCGGTCATACCGCCCACATACAGCACCTTCAGCGGTTGCTTCTTGGCGGCGAAAGCCAGCGAGCCGGCAAGACCCACCGCCACGATCGATAGTAATATCTTTTTCATGATTAATAATTAAAAGGATTCAAGAAAACAAAGTGTCACAACCCCCCGCACGGGGAGTTATGACACTCACACAATATTTACTAATAAATAACCATTATCAATAATTGTTCTGAACCAGTACGTTATCAGAGCGCAGGATATCCACTTCGGGGATCGGCAATGCATAACGACGGCTCTTGGGCTCGAGCACATGCTCCACCAGAGCGTCGTTCATAAGCACGCTCGACGCGGTGTAGGGATAGAACTGGCGACGGATGGTCACATCATCGCTCGGATCATCGTTCCAGGCGTAGCGCTTCAGGTCATACCAACGGATGGTAAGAGGCATCTCGCGACGGCGCTCGTCAAGTACTTTCTTGAGTGCGTCGGCCGATGAACCGATGGGAAGATCGGCATAAGCCTCGGTGGCGATACGGGCCTTGCGCAGATCGTTGAGAGTCTTGATGGCATCGCCGGCGTTTCCTCCGCGGGCCAGACACTCAGCCTTGATCAGCATCATCTCGGCCACGGTGGGACCTGAGATCAGGTTGTCGTAATAGAACTGGCAATAACCGTCCGAACGTCCCTCCTGAGTTCTCTCGCAGCTACGCAGACCGAAGTCCTCGATCACGAAATAGCGGTAGCGCAGGTCGTTGTCGGGGTTGCCGTCCTTGATATCGCGGGCGAATGTGGCGAGCAGGTCTTGGCTCGGGATATACCACCATGAGGCGTAGCTCATGGTGCGGGCATACAGCAGCTCCTTCCACTCGAGCAGTTCGGTGAAACCGGTAGTGCCGTAGAACTGGAGCTTGGTGTAAGGATACTTGCACACTATCTGCTCCTCCTCGGGAGTGCCGGCATTGATGGTGAATGTATCATCGTTGGTGCTGTAGTACATCTCGGTAGGATCATTGAAATCCTTGAGAGTGCTGTACTCGGCGAGCACCTCTCCGGCATACTTGGCGGCATTGGTGTAATCGCACAGGTAAAGGTAGAAGCGTGCGGCAAACGCGCGTACACTTACGGTGGTTCCGCGCCAGTTCTGCATCTTGCCTGCATCGGTGAGGAAAGGCTTGGAGATTTTCAACGCCTCCTGCAGGTCATTTTCGATGAACGCGAATGTTGCACCGAGATTCTGGCGTGCTATCGGTTCCTCAAAGCTTGTGGTGGCCCTGAGGGGCAGACCGAGCTCGTTGGCGTTGTCGGCCGACGGATACAGGCAGTGGCACACAGCCAACTGGAACAGCGAGTAGGCGCGCACCAAGTGGGCCTCGGCTTTCAGGTTGGCCTTCTCGGCCTCACCTCCGCTCACATTGTCGATATTGGCAAGCACCAGGTTGGCGCGGAATATTTTGCCATATTCACCGTCCCACAGCAGTCGGCCTGTGCGCTTGTTGTTGGTAGCCCAGGTGAAATCGTTCAGGTCATCGATCGAGGTTGATCCGGTGCGGTGCGACTGTATTTTGGGGGTGAGTCCGTAATCGTCCGAGGCAAGGAACGTGTAGTTGGGTTCTGAGTAGAACGAGCTGTACGATGCGAGCAGTGCATCTAACTGTGATACCTCGGTGATGGTCTTGTTGGAGTTCTTTGACGGATCCTTGTCGAGGAAGTCGTCACAGGCTGTCAGCGCCGGAAGCATCGCCGCAACTCCTATGGATAATAATATATGCTTTTTCATAATTGGATACGTTGTGGTGATTTAGAAATGCAACTTAAGTCCGAATGTGTAGGAGGTCTGGATGCGGGGGCTGCCCTTGCTGAACTCGGGATCCTCGTTCCAGCCGTTGAAGTACAGGTTCCAGGGGTTGTTGGTCTGCACGGTTACCTGTGCGCCCTTCATGCCGAGCTTGGAAAGGATGCGCTTGGGCACATTGTAGCTCAGGCTGATCTCCTGTACGCGTATGTGGGATGCGTCGGTTGCGAGATATGACAGATAGGGATAGAAGCGGTCCCAGAAATAGTAGCGGTCCTCCTTATCCTGCATAGGCTGCGGACAGTAGATATTGGGGTCGCAGTTCAGGATCTCGTAGTACTTGCTGTTGAGGTTGAAGCGTGATCCGGTGGGAGCGGGATAGTTGAAGCTCTCGCGCATGAACTTGTGGCCGAACTTGCCGGTGAGCAGGAACGAGAAGTCGAAATCATAGATGCGGAATGTCGAGCCTAACGATACGTTCCAGGGTGCCACCTTGGTGCCCATATTGAGACAGTAGTTGGTACCGTCGCCGTAGAGATAGCCGTTGAAGCCTACTTTCTCACCGTTCTCGTAATATACGGTGGGGGAGTAGAAAGGAGAGGACTCCGAGCCGGTGTTGACTACTCCGGCATACTCGTAGCACCACAGGGTGTTCATATCTTCACCCTCTACCCATGCTCCCGATCCACCTTCAGTCAGCTGATAACCGTAGTGCTGGGCCACCTTGAGCGATTTCACCTCGTTCTTGTTGTAGGAAACGCGCAGGTTGCCGGTCCAGGTGATATTGGGGGTGATGTTCATGGTCGAGCCGAGCTCTACCTCGAAACCACGGTTGAGGATCTCACCGTTGTTGAGCTTCATTGAGGTTGTACCGTTCACGGCCGAGATTTCGCGGGCGGCGATGAGGTCCTGGGAATGTTTGTTGTAGAAGTCGATCTTACCGAACAGCTTCGAGTTGAAGAGGTTGAAGTCTACACCTGCATCCCATGTGCCGGTCTTCTCCCAGCGCAGGGTGGGGTTACCGTAGCTGGCAATCGAGCCGGTGTATTCGCCGGTGATGATGTTGGGCGATGCCGAGGTGGTGAGCAGGGGCTTGAAAGTGGTCGACTTGTCCACGTTACCGTTGTAACCGTAGGTCACGCGCAGGTTGAGTCGGTTGAGCCAGGTCAGCTCCTTGAGGAAGTTCTCTTTGCCTATCTGCCAGCCGGCTCCTACCGACCAGAACGGTGCGTAGCGGTAGGCGGGATCGTCGGTGATGAGGTTGGAGGCGTCGGTACGGTAGCTGCCCGATACGGTGTACTTGCTGTCGTAGGTATAGGATGCGTTGGCGAATGCCGAGAAATAACGGTCGGTCTGGTCAGTGAATGTGCTGTTGAGATAAGTGTTGAGGTTGACCGACTGGCCCAGCCAGTTTGACACGCTTGTCTTGCCGGGGATCGAGCCTACGCTCAGGGTCTGGTCATTGTAGCCGAACACGCGCGGATAACCGAAGTACTGATAGTGACGGTCGGTGGTCTCTATACCGCCCACTACGGCCACCGAGTGCTTGTCGGCGAATGTGTGGTTGAAGTTCACCTGGTTACGCACTGTGAGCACGCTGTATTTCGAGCGGTTGCGGGTCAACATGCCGCCCTTGGGCAGATTGACTGTTACGAGATCCGTGTTCTTGTCCCACGAGCTGGTGGTGTTGAGGATCTGACGCACGGTGTAGGAGTTCTCGTTCAGATAAGAGTCATTATGAATGTCGATCAGCTCATACTGCACCTTGGAGTCGAGTGTGAGGCCCTTCCATATCTTGAAAGTGAGGCCCACCTGGGCACGTGCATTCAGTTTGGTAGCCTTCTTGTCCTGGTTCCATGTGTCATCCAGCGGGTTCCATGACCAGTCGCTGCAGGGGAACTTCTCGGTAGGCACCTTGTTGTCGATATACCATTTTGAGAATATGTCGTAACGCTCCAGATTGCCGTTCTCGTCAACGATATTCTCGAACGAGGCGAGGTCAGGCATTCCGCCAAGGCCGTTGAGCTTCTGGTCGGTGTAGTCAAAGTTTCCGTTGAATGTGAAGTCGAGCCACTTGTAGATGCTTGTGCGGTTGTTGAGCGATACCATATACTTGTTGTCGGCATCACCCTTCCAGTGGTCGTGGCTGTTCTGATAGAGGACCGACAGCGAGGTGTTGGAGCGCTCGGTCTGGATATTGATACCGATATTCTGCTGGAGCACCATCGGGTTCTGCAACACATACTTGCGTATCTGGTCGGTGTTGTCGATATTGCGGTAGCGGTTGATTCCCTGCATCATCTCCTGCTCGGTGATGTGGCCTAAGCGGTGTTCGTTGAGCAGATTGTACACCGAGCTTCCGCCCCAATACTGAGATGATTCCTCGGGCCACCATGTCGATGATCCCCACTTGTTGAAAGTGTTGATCTCATAATCTATCAGGTCGTTGGACGATACTCTCGACAGCGCGTAGTCAAGATCCATCTTGGGCGAGATCTTGTAGAAGCCCGAGTAGTCCACGTTGACCACAGTATTCTTGTTGCCCGATCCGGCACCAGCCTTGGTGGTGATTACGATCACACCGTTGGCCGACTTGGCACCCCAGATACTTGCGGCGGCCGCGTCCTTAAGCACGGTCACGCTCTCCACGTCGTTGGGGTTGATCGACTCGAATCCGCCCTCGATGGCAAATCCGTCCACTACGAGCAGAGGAGTGCTGCTCACATTGAAGCTCGATGTTCCGCGGATCTCGAAAGTGGGGTTGCCATAGAGGTCCTGGGTGCTCGCGAGGCCGGCGGCCGCGCCCATCAGTCGCGATGCGATATTGCCGGTAGCCTTCTGAAGCTGTTTCTTGTCGATGATGTCAAATGATCCGGTGGCACGCTCCTTGGAGAGAGTCTGATAACCTGTCACCACGATCTCGTCCAGGCGGTTGTCGCTGTTCATGAGGCGGATTGCCATTGCCTTTCCGGCTGAAGCGTTTACATCCTGGCTCTTCATGCCCACGTATGATACCACAAGCACACACTTGGGATCATTGGAAGCAAGCGTGAATTTTCCGTCCACATCAGTGGCTGTGCCCTGGTTGGCTGTGCCCTTGATGAGAATGGTCGCGCCGGGGAGTGGTTCTCCCTCTTCATCCACTACAGTACCTGTATAGGTGTACTTGGCGGCACTTCTACTGGTCGATGTACTCTGAGCCTGCACATTGGCCGCGAATCCGGGTACCATCACTGCCATCACTACCGATAGCCGCATGATAGCCGGGAGCATCCCCGATAACGGGAACAGTCTGGTTGATTTCTTGATAATGCCCATTGACTAATGATTGGTGATATTAAAATAAGATTTCTTTATGTATGTCCTGTATTACAGCGCGAGGAGAAATGACGATTGATCTGCTTATATTTAGATAAATTCACGTTTCAGTGATAATAATTGTTAATTACAGATAACCTCTTTTTGCAAATTTAGGCTAAAAATATGTGAACAGGGGTACTATTTATGATTAATAAATGTTAAAAATGGGGGGGGGGTAATTCTAATATTCTGTTAATGAAATAATTGTCCGAGAATACATATAAACCGCGATTTTATTTATATCTAATTTGTTAGCTGAAATGTAAATGTTAATTAATTGTTAAATATTACGCTTTGAAAAACGCTTCCGAGTGTTATTATGCAAGGCTTGGAATAGCGATTTATTCTGTATTTTAAGCCTCCGGGTAGAATATATTTTTGCCGGCATATATGGATTTTGGGGTGCAATAAACTTCATTCCGGTTTGTGGGGGAGGAGTATTTTCATTAATTTTGCCATATTGAACCGAAACCAACACATGATGACTGATTTCAACTACATACACGTGGCTTTTCGTGGCGAAGTCCAGGGCGCGACCCGCACCCTCTACTCCTATTCACCGGCAGGTAGCGACATCGACCCCAAGTGGAACACCAATATGGTGGAGCCAGGCGCGGCGGTGAAGCGTTTCCTCAACGCCAACGAATGTTACGTACTCCAGCAGTCCGAGCTCGGACACTACATCTCTCTCATAACCCGCAACACCGTATCCCCCGAAAAGGGATTCATGATGATATCGCTCCTTATCGACAACGGATGCTCGCTCACTGGCCGTCAGGTGCTCAACACCTTTGCAGGACTTAAGAAAGCGTTCATCGAGGAGGACAATCTCACCGACGATGCCCTGGAGACAGTTCTCCTTGAGGCCGGAGTGCCCCGCGAGCCGCGCATGCTTGAGGCCTGGCGCTACACCGAGCCCGAATCCCCCGTGGCCGACATGGGCGAGGCTGCCTACCGCACCTATATCTCGGTCCAGGAACTCGAGTCGATATTCTCCTTCCCGGGACAGCCCGAATATGTCGGTTTCAGGTGTATTCTCATCGTCTCGGCCACCACATCCCTGCGCCCGGGTGTCAAGATGCCCCGCATCACTATCCCCATACGCAAGCAGTATGGCGTGGTGTGCCCCGAGGGGGTCAAGGCCTCGGCCTCATTGGTCTACGATGGCGACCGCCTCACCCTCACTTACGAGAAGGAGGGCTTCAACACCCACACCGAGACTGTGGTTGTGGGCAATCCCGCATCCTATATTAAATATGAGGGATCGACCATACATGTGCGCACAGCCGCCCAGACCGGTATACGCTTCGTGCGTCGCGTACCCATCAAGGTACTCTCCGTCAAGGGTGTGCCTCTCAATGGCTACACCATCTCGGTCAACGGTCACTCCGTAAGCACTGCCGATCCGTTCATCGAGTTCACCGAGCGCGACCTTGTTCCCGACGGTGACGTGGAGATCCAGGTGGCTTCCAACAACTACCGTCCCCTCAAGCTCAAGAAACCCTCCTCCGAAATGCTTGTCACCGAGGAACTTTCCCTCGAGCTTCAGCCCGTGGAGCAGGGGGTGACCCTGCGCCTCGATTTCGGCGATGGCCGTGTGTTCGAGCAGCAGATAATGATTGAGAAGAACACCCCCGAGTACAACCGCCTCCACTCAGGCAACTTCCACGGCTTCCGTGCCCACCGCCAGGTCACAACCGACAATTCCGAGGTCTATAACGTGGATGTGCGCCTCACCAATCCCCCCGTGGCACCTAATTTTGAGACCTCACGCACCGAGCCTGTGGCCGATGTAAAGAAGAAGGCTCCCAAGTTTGTCAACGTGTCCGATGAGGCTGCCGATGAGCGTCCGCGCATCGATGCCACCGTGCCCCGGCGCGAGGATACCCTGGAGGATCCCGATATTGACCGCTCCGATGAGGATGATGACGAGGAACCCCGCGAACGTTCCTACAAGCGCAAGGCTCTGAGATGGATAGGAATAGGCATAGGACTTATCGCCGTAGTGATAGCCGTGACTCTTCTCATCCCCGAGGGCAATGACCTCGACGCCACCCCGGCGGCCGATACCGAGATGACCTCGGCCGGTACCGATTCAGTTGCAGCCGCCCAGGCCGTGCTCCCAATGACCCCCGAGGAGGCCGCCGATGCCGAGTATCTCAACGGAAATGCCGCCTGGGTGCTCAACAAGCTCCAGAGTCCCATGGGACAGGCTCTTGCCCAGGCTCTCACCGAGGGCGATCTCAATGCTCTCGCCAACAATGATTACTTTACCGTAAAGGGACGTTGCACCAATGAGCAGGCCATCCAGATAGTCGACATGGCTTGGAAAGCCATAGGCTCGCCCAATCAGCGTGGCAACGAGCGCAAGATGCGCGGTGCCGTGCAGAATGGTCAGGTAGTGCTCCGCGACATGGTTAATTCCATGGCCAAGGTGCGCCCCTCCGAGAATATCAACACCCGTCCTCTCCCTCAGAAATAATCCATTACTACACAATGACTATCAACGAAATACAGAATGAGATCGTCGACGAGTTCTCAGAAGTCGACGACTGGATGGACCGTTATGGAATGATCATCGACCTGGGCAACTCCCTCCCGCCAATCGATGAGAAATACCGCACCCCCGAGCATCTCATCGAGGGTTGTCAGAGCCGCGTGTGGATCAATGCCGAACTCACCCCCGAGGGGAAAGTGCATTACACAGCCGACTCCGACGCCATCATTGTGAAGGGTATAATTTCCCTGCTGGTCAAGGTGCTCGACAATCAGACCCCCGATGACATTCTTTCGGCCGACCTGCACTTCATCGACGATATAGGCCTCAGCGAGCACCTCTCCCCCACACGCTCCAACGGCCTTCTCGCCATGCTCAAGCAGATGCGTCTCTACGCTCTCGCATTCAAGGCCAAGCAACAGGCCTGATCCCCACTGCAATCACCTGTAATACCGACATATGTCAGAGGATTTCTTGCCGCAACTCTCCCGGAGACTTGCCGCCAATACCCGTGTCTCCGCCTCAGGGGCGGCCCATGGGGTGGAGGTGTATTTTCTCATCGAGATCGACCGTAACGGCGTTCCGCGTCTGCTCACGGTCGACCGCGATCTCTCGCCCGTGACCGACATTGACCACAGGGACTATTCAGGCCCGGTGGCCACACTGTTGCGTTCCATCGACGGGATCATGGCCGAGTCGCGCTTCGACATCTCGTGGGATGCCGCCGACAGCCGTGGCATAGATCTCTCGCGCCATCCTCTGCTCATATATCAGTTGGTGAGATGCGACAACATCCTTTCATCGGTCAACGGTGGCGCTCCCGTGCGCGTATCGGAGGATCCCGCCACTCTCATCCTCTGTCTCGATTCGGTCGACGGCAATCCCGCCATGCTTCGCTCTTCGTGGTGTCTCGACAGGCCCGTGCCTCCCGCCGCCCTCGATTCCGCGGATGATGATGTTGTTGCCGGCGATGGCGCCGACATGCGCAGTACCGATTATTATCTTCTCAGCGATTCGTTTGTCCTCTGTGACTCAGTTATATATCCCGTAGGCCCGCTTGGCGACAATTACCGCGAGCTCAAATTCTTCTGCTCCGATTTCCCTGCCGATATGGCCGAGCAATACCTCTCGGTGGCCTACTCCTATCTCGACAATTTCTCGCTTGATTTTGAAGGATGCACGGTCGAGGTCTCCCGCGATCGTGTGGACATGCTTCCGGCCCTTGTGTTCGAGAAAGTCGATTCCGATCTTGCTCTCCACCTGCGTGTCACCACAAGTGTGCGTGGTGTTGATGAGGATTTCCTCAACCGTTTCTCCCTCACCAGCACCGTGTCCCTCTCCATCCCCGGCAAAGCGGTGGTGAGGCGGGTACGCCAGCGCGACCGCAAGGCCGACATTGCCACCGTGCGCTCCATGATAGTAAGTTACGCGCCCACGCGCAAGGAGGGTAGGGACGTGTATCTCGACGGCGACACCTTCATCATTCCCGCCAATGTGGCCGGCCCGTTCCTCCTGCGCGGTCTCCCGGGACTCATCAGTGACTACATCCTCATCGGCACCGACCGCCTCAAGGGCTACAAGGTGGTGCCTGTCAAGCCACGCTTTAATCTTAAGGTCTCCTCCGGCATAGATTTCCTCGAAGGGGAGGCTACAGTTCAGGTGGCCGACGAGACCATAAATCTCGGCAAACTTTTCGAGCAATACAGGCGCGATAAGTACATCACCCTCAAGGACGGCTCCCGCGCCGTGCTCGACGATTCCTATATGCGCCGTCTCGAGCGTCTTTTCGGCGACAAGCGCGGTGCCGGAAAGAATATCCGTCTCTCCTATTTCGACCTCCCCGATGTCGAGGACATGCTGTCGGCCAAGCTCGATCCGGCCCTTTTCGCCCGTCAGCGCGAGGTCTACGAGGGGTTCAACAGCCTTTCATCCTCCTCCATTGTCCTCCCCGGCATGAACGCATCCCTGCGCCCTTATCAGCTCGAGGGCGTGAAATGGATCCGCTATCTCTACGACAACAATCTCGGCGGATGCCTTGCCGACGATATGGGTCTCGGAAAGACTATCCAGACCATCGCCATGCTCTCCACCATCTATCCCGCCGAGAGCAAGCCGGCGCTCATCGTGATGCCCCGCAGTCTGCTTTTCAATTGGCAGAACGAACTGGAGCGCTTCTGTCCCGCCCTCAGCGTGTACATGTACTATCAGGGCACACGCGATATCGACGAGGCCATGAAGCACAATGTGGTGCTCACCACCTATGCCATGGTGCGCAACGACATTGAGAAGTTCTCCTCCCGCGAGTTCCACTACATCATCCTCGACGAGTCGCAGAACATCAAGAATATCACTGCCCAGGTCACCCGTGCCGTCTACCTCCTCAACGGTGAGCACCGCCTGGCTTTGAGCGGCACCCCCATCGAGAACAACCTCTCCGAGCTCTACGCCCTGTTCCGCTTCATAAATCCCGGCATGCTCAGCGATTACGAGGACTTCAACCGCCGATATGTGGCCCCCATACAGCGCGACGGCGACAAGGATGCCATGGCCTCCCTGCGCCGCCGTATATTCCCTTTCATGTTGCGCCGTCTCAAGCGCGATGTGCTCACCGAGCTCCCCGACCGCATCCAGCAGACCCTCTATGTGGAGATGGACCCGGCCCAGGCCGAGTACTACGAGCAGCGCCGACGCTTCTACAAGGAGAAAGTCGACGATGCCATAGCCGCCGAGGGGGTAGGGAAGTCCCAGTTTGTCATGTTCCAGGCCCTCACCGAGTTGCGCCGCATAGCCTCGGTGCCCGAGAGCCTCACCGACGGCGAGATTCGTTCCCCCAAGCTCGAGACCCTCATCGAGAGTTTGGCCGATGCCGTGGCCAACGGGCACAAATGTGTGGTGTTCTTCAACTACGTGGCTGGACTCGAACTTACGGGCGAGCGCCTGAAACAGCTCGGTATCGACTACGAGATGATGACCGGAGCCACCACCGACCGCCGTAAGGTGGTGGAGCGTTTCGACCGCGATCCGGCCTGCATGGTGTTCCTCATGACGCTCAAGACCGGCGGTGTGGGCCTTAACCTCACCGTGGCCGACACCGTGTTCATCTTCGAGCCGTGGTGGAACAAGGCAGCCGAGGAGCAGGCCATCAACCGCCTCCACCGCTTCGGCCAGAAAGCCAAGGTTCACTCCTTCTCCCTCATAGCCCGCGACACCATCGAGGAGAAGATACTCCGCCTCCAGGAGCAGAAAGCCGAGCTTTTCGATTCCCTCATCAGCTCCGACACCTCCACTGCCAAGCATCTCACCGAGGACGACATAAACTTCATCCTCGGCAAGTAATCCGCATTATTTCTTCGGATTATAATCCACGGCAATATCCTCGAAAAAGAAAGGATTATAGTCATTGCCGTGTCTCAGAGCCTTGCGCCGGTTGAAATAGCCCTTGTCGGTGATTCTTTCCACCAGTTCGGGGTCATCGCTCAGGAAGGCTTTCAGCCAGTCGCGCACCATGCCTGGACGTGCGGGATCAAAGGCTATCTTGTAAGCCACGCTATCCCCCTTTTTCTGGAAATAGTATGCAGTGCCGGGAAATGATGGTCCGTCCCCCAGCTTTAGCTCTATTTTGTCGGCTTTTACTTTCGCCTGCCAGAACATGATCCAAAGAGCCAGATGCTCTCCTGCCGATTCAAGCATGAACCATTCTTTCTTTTTCTTATTAGGCTTGTATTCACCGGTCTTGCGGTCGAAATCGCCGCATTGCAGATATCTCAGGCACGACTTGTTGTCGGGAGTATCCTTGTGCCATATTATCATATAGTCCACCTGCTCCGATTTGAGCTTCTCTTTCTTGCCGTCTATGGCATATTTCACCTCGTTCGTCCATACGCGGGGCAATTCCAGCTCCACGTTCTCCATCACAGTCCCGTCGGTAAGCGAGATATTGGCGCAGGCAGTGTTCTTAGCCTGGATCGCCATTGCGATGAATACGCACAATAGTGATGCTAACAGTCTGTTCATAGTGCTACAATTTAAGAATTTCTGACGTATAAAAATTAAAACCTTATCTCCAATATCGGCAAATATAGCAAAAATATTTCATTATTAATGAGTCATTTGTCCCAATCGCAAAAAATACTTCTCCCCTACATTTTTTATTCTCCCCCTCTCTCGAGTATTATTCTTGCTCCTGTGTCATGTCAACCGGTTTGATTCTCGTATCTAATTGCGATTCTTGCGATACGATTATCGTTGAAATTCCTTACCTTTGCAGTATTTTAATCAGCTTTTCCACGCTGTGGCTTCCACTTCAATCTCTCCATATTCTGTGGAAAAGTAATCCCCCTCATCTTTGCGCTGTTATGGATCTGAATTTTAATAACCTTCCCATACTCACCCTCGATGTCCCCGCCAGTTCCACGGTGTCAAAGTGGGTCGATATTCTTGAGAATGTTTACTCCAAGGACAAACTTCTGAAGATTATCCAGAGTCTGCGTCCGATATTTGACAACCACATCTTGATGCTTGGCCATACTCCCCTTTCCGACGAGTATTCCCTCATCCTGCGCAAGAAGACGCAATCAGCCAAAAATGTCCTCTCGGGATTCCTGGCCCGGCTCCTTGCCCTTGAGAAGAACCGCACTATCTTGTTCGGACTCTTCCCCGAGGAGGTACAACGGGTATGGTACGCCATGGCCGACCGATATTTCCTCTCCACCGATGATATCCGTTCCATAATGGGCCTCGAGGCCCCACCGACAAAGATGAAATGGGGCTATGAGGTGGCCGATGCCGACGATCTCCAGGATGTGGTGGCATGGTTTGGCCTACTGAAATCCTATTGGGGCATATCGGGCTACTTCTATATCCCCTCCTCGATCCTCTCCAGTTTCATGCCTATGCTTCAGCGGGCTGTCCCCGAGACCAGCGTCCACAAACTGAGGGCCAATCTCTCGCTCCTCCGATTCTCGGGCGAGGGCGAGACCATCCGGCTGATCCCCGTGTTGCAGAATCTCTACTCCAACGGCATCATCGACCGTGGAAAGAGCCGTGTGGGTGTGGCCATGGTCAAGAAAGTGCACAAGCTCACCGCCTCATCCGAATTTTTCCAGGAGTCCGAGATAAAGGACGATCTCAGCCTGCGCACCACCATGCTTGTCAATGCCTACTGCTTCTATGCCTCCTCGCTCGAGGGCAAGCGCGTGATGTCGCCCCACGAGACCGTCCGCGACATATATTCGGGCCTGTTGAACTCCTCATCCTCTTCCGCATCCTTCCTCCTGCCGGTGATATTCGGCAAGACCACCAATTCCACCAACTACGGCCTCAACCTCTCCCGCCTCTTCAAGAGCATCGACGGATGGCTCAGGACCGTGGCCGCCCCCGGCGGTTCCGACTGGTTCCTGGCTGACGCTTTCTTTGCCCGCTTGCGCACCGAGCCGGGCAACACTCAGAACTTTCTCCTCTTCATGCCCGAGAACCTCATCGAATCCACGGCCTACAATCTCCGCACCGACATCACCCTCCGCCCCAATAACCAGTGCCATCAGGCCGGCTATCCCATCCATCTTGCCGTCCTCATGCTCTTCGCATCGCTGGGCCTCATAGAGCTGGCCTACGCTCCCGCCCCCGATTTCGATCCTTCGGCCATGAGCGGACTTTATGCCCTAAGGCTCACCGCACTCGGGCGCTACGCCATGGGACTCACCGGCGACTACGTGTCCCGCGAGGTGGAGTCCACCGAGATGTTCGAGCTTGATCCCGACAGACTCATCATCCGCGCCCTCGGCGAAAACAACCCCTACGAGGGGATCCTCAAGGACTTTGCCCTCCCCATCGGCGCCCACCGCTACGTGGTGTCCCCCGACTCGTTTCTCAACGGTTGCTCCTCGCGCCGGGATATTGAGGACCGCATCCGGTTCTTCCGCCAGACGGTCTCCCACTCCTATCCCGCCAATTGGAAAGCTTTCTTTGACCGTATGCTCTCGGGCATAGGCAGGTTGCGTGTGCCCGCCGAGACCTTCCGCACATTCAGCGTAGACCGTTCCGACCCCTATCTGCTCTAGATCCTCACCTCCGACCCCCAGTTGCGCTCGCTCGTGCGCCGGGCCGAGGACTACATAATCCTCGTCGAGACCGGCAACCTCAGCAAATTCACGGCCCGCATGCGCCATTTCGGCTATCTTGTCTGACCCCTGCCCGAAAATCCTCATTCAGCCCTGAACCATCCCCCCGGGTGAACGTGTTGATACAGTATCAAGTCTCACGCATTTCCCCATCTTTCTCCTCACTCTGCGCCATGTTGATAATAGTCATCTGTATCCTGCTGCTCATTCTGGCAGCTGTCCTCACATTCACGTCAGTATCCTACGGCACTGCCGTGGCCTTTCTTGCCCTGTGCACCTCAGGATTACTGCCCGGCGTAGAGCTGAGCGGATCGCTCTACATGTTCTGGGGCGTGGCCATGCTCATAGTGATAGCCCTCAACACCATCCTCCCGCGCTCGGTGGCCACATCGCGCGTGGGTGTCCCCTATATCGTCACTTCCACCCTCGCCGGGATGCTTGTGGGCCTCACCCTCTCCCACGCGGCCATGATATGCGGAGCCATCATCGGGGCCATACTTGGAGGCATAGCCTTTGCCCGCACTCCCTCGGGCTCGGTGCTCGCATTCCCCACCCACAGGTTCTGGAACTATCTTTGTGCCAAGGGGCTTCCCGCCATAATATCCTTATGCATCATCGGCACAGCCATCCCCATCATTGTAGGCAGCATGGCTAAGTGAGTTCGTTACAAAATCTAAGAGGTTGTTTAATAACAAATGTGAAGCCAGAGTGGATGTATTTTTGAGGTAAATTATTCATAATCAGAGGGAGCATAGCTGTAGCTATGTGACCGAGGATTAGGGATAATTTAACCAAAAAGACATCCATGAGACAAATGATTCTTTATTGAATAAAAAAGATTGCAATTTTATATGAAACAAAAGAAAATTTCCTTGTTCGCATCCAATCCCACGGATGCCTTCCGTCCTGAAAATCGGTCACATAGCCACAGCTATGCTCCCTCTTTTCATACCGGAATCCATCTCATGGGATTGGACTCTGGCTTTCACATTTGTTTTTAAACAACCTCTAAAAACGTTACATTTTACCGAAAATTTTCTTAACTTTGCTCGAAAACACATCGACATGACTCGTTTTCTCACCATAATACTGCTTGTCCTCATGGGCGTGACGGCCTCGAGGGCCGATGTGCTTCCCCAGCTCAAGCGCGAGAAGCCCGACCTCGACTCCATACGCATAGCCACCCTCGACCGCACTTCCCCCTACTATTACCCCCGCCTCATGGCCGAGTTTCAGCGCAATGATACTCTCATGAAGATCGACAAGTACCGCTACCTCTACCTCGGCTACATGTTTCAGGAGGACTATAACCCCTACCGCTCGAGCGAGCGCACCATCACCTACGATGCCACCCTCAACCGCTCCAAGAATCTCACCCGTCAGGAATGTGACTCGGTGATAGCCTATTCCGAGCGCGCGCTGGCCGACAATCCCTTCAATCTCGGCGAGATGGTGATGCTCATAAATGCCCTCCGTGGCAAGGGGAAGACCAATCTGGCCAACATCTGGCAATACAAGCTCAACTATATCCTCATGGCCATCGTCTCCACCGGCACCGGCCTTGATGAGGAGAACGCCTGGTACGTCATAGAGCCTCAGCACGAGTATGTGCTCCTCAACATGATGGACTACACCGTCAGCGACCACGTGTTCTACGATCCTTCCTACGAGTATATTACCGTCAAGGACGCCAAGGGCAAGGATGCCGGAGGCTATTATTTCAACATCGGGCCTCTGCTTGAGGAATACTACCGCAAGCATCCCGACGAACTCTGATTTCCCCCCGCATCCTCACTGTTATGGACTTCACTCCGCTGGTAAGACCATGGTTCAGGCGTCAGGGCGAGCGCGTGCTCTCCTGGCGCGGACACGTCGAGGAGGTTCAGCGCGCCCAGCTCGCGTGGCTCGTGCGCAATGGTGCCCTCACCAAGTGGGGCGCTTCGTGTGGTCTCACATCCCATGCCGACCCCTACGACACCCTACGATCATCGGTCCCCTCCGTGCAGGCCTACCCCGATGTCAGGGAGTGGGTGATGCGCATGGTCAATGGCGAGGCCGACGTGCTGTGGCCCGGTGTAACACGCCGTTTCGCCCAAAGCTCGGGCACATCCGACGGCAAGAGCAAATACATCCCCATTACCGACGATTCTCTCCGCGTCAACCATTACGCCGGAGGCACCCAGGTAGTGGCCCAATACCTACGCCTGTACCCCGATAGCCGCCTGTTCTCGGGCAAAGGCTTCATTCTCGGCGGCAGTTATGCCAATGAGTTGACTCTCAACTCGGGAGTGAAGGTAGGCGACCTCTCGGCCACACTCATCGACTGTATCAACCCGCTCGCCAACATGGTGCGCGTCCCCTCCAAGCGCATTGCTCTCCTTGCCGACTGGGAGGAGAAACTGCCCCGTCTCATCGAGGCCTCCATGCGCGAGAATGTCACCAATATCTCAGGCGTTCCATCGTGGTTTCTCACTGTGATCAAGGGCGTTATGGCCCGAGCCGGTGTCTCGTGCATCCACGATGTGTGGCCCAATCTTGAAGTCTTTTTCCATGGAGGCATCTGTATGGAGCCCTACCGTGGCCAGTATGCCCGCATCACCCGCCCCGGCATGCGTTATCTCGAGAGCTACAACGCATCCGAGGGTTTCTTTGCCGTGCAGGACACCCTCGATTCCCACGGTATGCTTCTCCTGCTTGGGTGCGGAGTGTTCTACGAGTTCATCCCCGTCTCTCAGCTCGAGTCTGACAATCCTCAGCCCATCCCGGCATGGCAGGTTGAGGAGGGCGAGGTCTATTCGCTCGTCATAACCTCCTGCAACGGTCTATGGCGTTACACCCCCGGCGATACCGTGCGCGTCGAGAGCGTCGACCCGCTCCGCATCACCATCGCCGGACGCACCAAGTGCTTCATCAACGCCTTTGGCGAGGAGCTGATGGTCGAGAATGCCGAGACCGCTATGGCCCGCGTGTGCAGGGACATGAATTGCTCGGTGATCAACTACACCGCCGCCCCTGTCTACGCTTCCGACAACCGCCGTGGCCGTCACGAATGGCTCATTGAGTTCGACCGCCCGCCCGCCTCGGTCGAAGCCTTTGCCGATGCGCTCGATCTCGCCCTCCAGGAGGTCAACTCCGACTATCAGGCCAAGCGCGCCCACGGCATCTTCCTCGACCGCCTTTCGGTGGTTGTAGGGCGCAAGGGAGTCTTTGACTGCTGGCTCTCCTCCACCGGAAAACTCGGCGGACAGCGCAAAGTGCCCCGCCTCTCCAACACCCGCACTCCCATCGACGACATCCTCCGCCTCAACTCCATCTGATACCATAGGATTAGATAAGGATTAGAAAAGGATTAGATGTTGTACAAGGATTAGAGTACAAGACCTAAATGCCCTGATCCATAAACTTATAAACCCATAAACCTCTAAACTCATAAACCCATAAACCTCTAAACCAATGAAACCACGTTTCCTCTCAACGCTGTTCACTCTCCTTGCCATAGCCCTCGCATCACGTGCCGAGGCCCCGAAATATATATTCTACTTCATCGGAGACGGCATGGGCATGGCCCAGGCTCTTGGTGCCCAGGTATATAACCGCACAGTCCTCGGCAACACCGACCCCATCCTCATGATGCAATTCCCCGTGGCCTCCCAGTGCACCACCCATTCCGCCTCATCCCCCGTCACTGACTCTGCCGCCGCCGGCACAGCCCTGGCCACCGGTGTGAAGACCAAGAACGGTATGCTCGGCATGTCGCCCGATACTGTGGCTGTCACCTCGGTTGCCAAAGAGCTATTCGACCGTGGCTATGGAGTGGCGCTCGTCACCTCCGTGCCCATCGATGATGCCACCCCCGGAGCATTCTATGCCCACGTTCCCAGCCGTAAGATGTACTATGAGATAGGCAAGCAGGCCGCAGCCTCGGGCTACGATTTCCTGGCCGGATCCAACCTCCGTGGCACCAAGGCCAAGGACGGTACACCCAACGACCTCCTCGACACCTTCCGCGCCAACGGCGTTGATATCGCCTATGGTATGGATCAGCTCAAGGATGCCAAGTCTAAACGGGTGCTCCTTCTCAACCCCGAGCAGATCACATTCCCGCAGATCGGCTACACAATCGACTCTGTGCAGGGAGCAATGAATCTCCCGGACATGACCCTGGCGGCCATAAAGCACCTTGAGAAGAATGGCCGTGACCGCTTTTTCATGATGGTTGAGGGTGGAAATATCGACTACGGTGGCCATGCCAACGACGGTGGCACCATCATCAAGGAGGTGCTCAACTTCAATCAGGCCCTCCGTCACGCCTACGACTTCTATCTCGCCCACCCCGATGAAACCCTCATCCTCGTCACTGCCGACCATGAGACAGGCGGTATGGGCCTCGGAAACAACCGTGTGGGCTATGATCTCCACCTCGGTTACATCGACCATCAGAAGATCTCCAAGGACGTTTTTGCCGACTATTGCCGTGCCCTGCGCAAATCGCGTCGCATCTACGAATGGCCCGATATGAAGGAATTTCTCACCGATAATCTCGGTTTCTGGACCTATCTCCCCCTCACCGATGAGCAGACTGCAGCACTTGAGGAGGAATTCAACCGCTCCATGAAGAGCGACATCACAGCCGACCACGCCACCCTCTACAACTCGTTCAACACCTTCACCGAGATGGTCTACGACATCATCGACGGCCTCACCGGCCTCGGATTCACCACCAACGGCCACTCCGGAGGTCTCGTTCCCGTCTACGCCATCGGCGCCGGCTCCGAACTCTTCACCCCCCTCAACGACAACACCATCCTCCCCACCCACCTCCGCACCCTCACAAAATAATCCCCCGTACACCACGACTATCCCTCCTACACCCAGATAATCTCCCATCCTCCCCACTGTCAAATTGCCCTTTCAGGTCTCCGCAGTAAGCCCTGAAAGGGCGATATAATATCCCCCAATCCCCCGCAGGCTATACCAACGGAGCCGTGAAACGGCGATGTAATTATAGCCCCGCCACGAGCGACGGATGCAAATTGCCCGTAGGGCAAAATTTGCATCCAGGCGCGAGGCGCGGGGAAATGAAACGCATACCGAAATGGGCGTCGAAGACGTCCTATAATCTTCACGCTAATTCGCTGATCTCTCGGCCAAATATAATATCCCTCTGGCCCTCTGGTCAAAAACTCTGTACCAAAACCAGGGCCAAAAACTATATACTCTATACTAAAACCCTCTATACTATCAATATATCTCCCTCGCCACACGTCTCACTGACTCCGTGGCCATTAACGTATAGAAATGTATCGACGGCACCCCATGCTCAATCAGATCACGGCACTGCTCGATACACCACTCCACGCCAACCTCCTTAGCCTGCTCATCGCTCTCACATTTTGCCAATTCCGATGCGAACGGCTCAGGGATATCACTCCTGAACACCCTTGGCAACACATTCAACTGATTGCGGAACACCACCGGCTTGATACCCGGGATAATAGGCACATTTATCCCCTCCTTACGGCAACGCTCCACGAAATCGTAATACTTCTGATTGTCAAAAAACATCTGCGTCACCAGATACGACGCACCGTTGTCAACCTTCATCTTGGCATACTTCAGATCGCTCTCCATATTGGGCGCCGCCTCATGCTTCTCGGGATAACAAGCCATACCATAACTGAATGGCGTAGCGTTAGCCTCAAATGGATCCCCGTCAGCATATATACCCCGGTTGAAATCATTCACCTGAGCCTGCAGATCCGACGCGTGTAGATTCACCTCCTTAGGATCGGTCGACTTGTCAGGCCCCTTCGCATCCCCCTGTAGTAACAGCAGGTCGTGCACCCCTAAGAAATTGAGGTCAATGAGCGCATACTCCGTCTCATCCCTTGTGAAACCCTTGCATATGATGTGAGGCACAGCCGTGATCCCATATTTATTCTGTATGGCCGAGGCTATCGCAACCGAACCCGGACGCTTGCGCACCTTCTTCTTTATGATGCTTCCGTCGGGCAACTCGCGATACTGTACCTCACTGCGGTGCGAGGTGATATTGATATACTTGGGATCAAACTCTCTCAGTTTGTCGATGATGCCATACACTCGCCCTATGTCATTGCCTTTGAGCGGGGGAAGTATTTCAAAAGAGAAAGCCGTGCGACCTCCTGTTGCGTTAAGATGATCTATTACTCGCATATATGCTATGGTTTTTATGCCCGGATCGCTTCGGGCCGAAATTGTATTATTGGAATTGAAAACTTGTATGTTACATGAACGCCTCCTCGGCCATCTCGTTCAGATATAATTGCGCCTCGGGCCCAAGGTTGAACACCAGGTCGAGGATTGAAAGTCCGGCTATGAACCCCAGTTTATCACCTCTCACCTGTCTGTAAGGCTTCAGGGAGATCTCCCGGCCGAGATGGGGCATGGGATCCCCCTCGGTGCGGTCCGAGGTCAGCCCCAATATATCCCTGATCTCGCGGTCCCAGGCCGTGGCCAGGGCATGAAGTTTCGGGAAACGTTCAGTCACCCCCGTGGTGAGCATAGGCCGGAAACGGTCGATGTAGAACTCGAAGTAAGGGGTACGTCCGTAGGCGCTCTCCAGCGCCACGCGGTGCACATCCCACCACGCTCCGTGGGTCGAGATCTCTACCTCGTCCCACCTTATGCGTGACGACTCGGGCTTGGCTATAGGCACGGTGAGTTGCAGTTTCCCGCGAGTGTCGGCTATAGTGAAGCGGTGGGTATCCTTGTCGCGTTTGTCAAACCGCCCCGTCCAGTCCATTGCCGAACTGCCGCAGGCCCACGCCTTCACGTACTCCTCTATCCCCCCACATAGGCGGGGAGATAACTTCTCATGACATTCGGGAAATAATATAGGACGCAAAACTGCAAAAATTACTGATTGTTAGTTATTTGCTGATTGGTGAGCGCGGGGAATTACTCCGAGGCCTTCTTAAGTACTCGGTTCCATCGTATGCCGCCATTGAAGAGCGAGCGGTCCTTGTCAAACGAGATCAGCACCCTCTCCGGACGGCCTACTATATGATCCTCGGGCACGAAACCCCAGTAGCGCGAATCCAGCGAATTGTCGCGGTTATCGCCCATCATGAAATAGTAATCCATCTTGAAGGTATAGCTGTCGGCCGGCTTGCCGTTTATATACACCTTGCCGTCCTCGCCCATGCGGGCATCCTCGTTCCCCTCATACACTCTGATCACCCTCTCGTAGCGGTTCCAGTTGTCGGGGGTAAGCTCGATGGTTGCACCCTTGGCCGGGATCCATATTTCGCCGTAATCGGCGCGGGTCCATGTCGAGGACACCCCGTCGGGATACAGCATCTCCCCCTCGTTGGCCGGTACTTTCAGCACATTTGCTATGGCGGGATTACTGCTCATCTCCTTTACCATGGCCGGGGTGAGAGGCGACGCATATATCTGGGGCACGCTTCCGTCGGGGTTCACCGTGAATCCCAACTGGCGCAGGGCTTCGATATCATCGGCGGTCACAGGCACCTCGTGGCGGTCGTCGACCGAGATTCCGGCCTCGTCCCACATGGCATCGGTAAACCGTCCCTGTTTCAGCTGATAGTAATAGTTGAACTGCACATTCTCGGGCTGGTCTATCGCTTTTCCGTTAATATATATCACGCCGTCCACGATCTTTATGCGCTCGCCGGGAAGTCCCACAGCGCGCTTCACATAATTTTCCCTGCGATCCACGGGGCGATATATTACCTCGCCGAAAGTTTGGGGATTACCCAACACCTGATCGCGGCCATACATCTTGCACAGCGTGTAGTAGTCGGGGTTCTGTATCTTGGTAGCCACGGTGTCGCCTGCCGGGAAGTTGAACACCACGATATCCCCCCTTTGCACATTGCCAAGGCCCTTGAGGCGGTGATATTTCCACTGCGGGGTCTCCAGATAGCTCTTGGTGTTGAGTATGGGGAAAGTGTTCTGCACGAGCGGGAAATGTATGGGGGTGTTGGGCACCCTCGGGCCGTAGGCCATCTTGTTGACCCACAGGTAATCGCCCACTAAGAGCGATTTTTCGAGCGATGAGGAGGGGATCTGGTAGTTCTGTCCCACGAATGTGAACACGAAGTACACTAAGATCAGCGCATACACTATCGCGTCGACCCAGCTCATCACGCCTCTCACGGCCGCGCTCTTGGACTTCTTCCACCAAGTGAACGGTATATATCCCGTGATGTAGATGTCAAAGAGCAGTATCCATGCCAGTGCTACCCACCAGTTGCCAAGCCAGGCAACCCAAAGGAAAAATATCACCGATACTATCCCGAAGCGTATCCATCGTGTTCGGCTGTTCTCGCGCACTCGACGCTTGAAATCAGCCATAAACTTGTCTTTATCCAATTTTCCGGAGTTTATTGAGAATGTGTGTTGCAACAGTTTGTGGGATCAATCGAGAAGCGATTTCATCATCTCTTCGATAGTGAATATGCCCTTGCGTCCGGCTATCCACTCGGCTGCCATCACGGCGCCTAAGGCAAAACCGTCGCGCGACTTGGCCGAGTGGCTTATGGTGATGGTGTCGACCCCCGACTCCCATGTCACGGTGTGTATTCCCGGCACTTCCCCCTCTCGGTAGGTGAGGATAGGAAGCTTGTCGGCGGGTATTTCCTTTGCGCGGGCCTCGGCCTCACGCTCTTGGGTCTCACGTTCAGCCGGCTCGGCATTCATCCATATTACACCCTCGTCGGCCCAGCCGTCCACACGTCCGCACTCGCCGATTATCCCCTCGGCGATAGTGAGGGCTGTGCCCGACGGATGGTCGAGCTTGTGCACGTGATGAGTCTCCGACATATGGGGCTTGTACTGAGCAAGCTTATCCATGATATGGGCCAGACGGCGCGAGATGGTGTTGAACACATGCACGCCTATGCTGAAATTGCTCGAAGCCAACAAGGCTCCTCCCGCCTCGGTCACGGCCTTGTCGACAAGGGCGCGAGAGTCGCCCCAACCTGTCGATCCGCACACCACGGGGACCCCTTTCCCCACAGCGCGCATCACATTGCCCGGAGCCGTCATCGGGGTGGTGAACTCGATGGCCGCCTCGGCCGACGCAAAGGCCTCGGAATCAAAATCAGCCGTATTCTCGGCATCTATGATGGCCACAATCTCATGACCACGCTCGAGGGCTATGCGCTCTATCGCATGACCCATCTTTCCATATCCTATGATAGCTATCTTCATATAGCGTTATTATATCTTCTGTTATTTATTTTCTATTTAATTATCTTCTTCCGTATAATACTTCTTCCGTACAATACTTCTTTTGTATAATATTTCGTTTGTATGATACTTAACCATGCAAAAGTACACAAAAATCAACAATTAACCAATTCCCACCCACTTTGTAATAACAATATGTGACCTACACATAACTATATGGCATATTATTACAAAATCTCACGTCTCATGCGGAAATATGTTCTCCACAATCTGCAATTTTTGCTCATTAGTAAGGTTGAATACATCAGTCTCCAGCATACGGTTATACTCGGGCATATTTTTCCGGATGAATCTGCGTCTGCGCATTCCGTCGATTGTTACGGTTATGTCGTATTGTTGCTTTGAGTTTATATCCACCTTCAGGTCGCTTACAATCCGTCCGTAGCAATCCTTGGACTCAAATTTATCATCGTTGCTTGCTAAGTAACCGTATTCCGTGAGGGTTTCATTGATAACTTTAGCTATCCTGTCGCGCCAAGGCGCACGGAGCTGATAGATCTCGGCATATTCATTGAACCGCATAAGCGATTCGGCCACCTTATCGATTATTGCTTTTGCATCCTTGATGTCGTTTTCGCGGGCAAATTCCATGAGATCCTGCAAGGTGATACCGGCTACTTTGCCGCCGATGCTCATTCTCCTGTCCAGGCATGGTCCGGTTCCGTTGCTGTTGAATATGAATGTCATGTCGTAGGCCGGTGACAGACTCCACTTTCCGTCCTGATCCATCAGGAATGAGAAGTTCTTGTTGTGATCATCGGTATTATTGGCCATAACATTGAATACCATCCTACGGAACAGCTGACCGGCGGTATCCTCTCCGAGTTGAAGTTCCCGGCAAGTGGCTATGAGATCCTCGTAGGTTCTTGCTTCGGGGTTCATGGCACTAAGGGTCTGAACGTGGATTTTACGGCCCTCTTTTCGATCAAACCTATGCGTGAGGAAATGATTGATACCCTCGACATTGAGCAACTGACACTTCTCCATATTTATTTCAGCCTGGGTTGCCATGGCGTAGTAGACCATTTCTATCTCGGATAGGGGCATCTCATCTCCGCCGAATTTAAGGATGCAATAATCATGTCCCTCCAGGCCGTCGACCTGCCCTGAGCGTATGGTGCCCGTCTCACGGTCAACAGCGATTATCGCTTTCATTTGTCGCCCTCCGGCCGAGGTTCCTACAGCAAGTAAAGTCTGCAATGTCAGTTCCTCCTCAGGATCGATTCTTAATTCTTCTCTCGACTCAAGGACCTTAAGGGATAGATTATATAGCGATCTCACATCAATATCGTGAATATGAGCAAGATCTGAGGCACAAGGTTCATATTCGAGAGCTCCCATTCCGCGTGACCCTATGAACATGAGTTTATATAACGGTGTGATATTGCTCCGGGGTATTTTCTGCTCCTTTATCCATTGGTCAAACAAGGTGTTACCCCATGAGTCAGGCAGGGAGTCGGCAATGAAGGGGGGCAACCCTTGATATATGGGGCGGTCGTCTCCGTAGATAGGGATTTGTGGGCGGGTTTTTCCCTTGGGGGCGATGAGAGGGGCGATGTCATGACGCTTGTTGCCATCCTGCGGATTGAACATGAAATAAGTGCGACGTGTGGGCGCTTCCCATACGAGGCGTCCTATTTCTTTTCCCCATAGATTTACTTTCAGAAATTTCATTGCTTGGGATGGCGTATGCGTTGGATTTTTTTGAAATTGTCATTGTAGAGGTAGGGCGATTCCGGGAGGGAAGGGAGAAGCTGTTCCCAGTTTTCGCCGAGTCCTATAGCCCTCATCAGTCTCAGCATGGTACTCATGGACATGTCGGTTATTTTACCGGTCTCAAACCTGTAGAGGGTCGTCATGCCTATCCCGGCGGCCTCCGAGACCTCTTTGCGGGTCATGCGGAGGCCCATCCGGTAATCTCTGAATCGTAATCCGAGAGTCCGCATTATATCCACAGTCGACATTGATCTATTTGTAAATATCATTATGCTGATAATTAAACGTTAAATTCAGACTTAATATTTCATATAATAATATTTACAAAAATACAGATTATATCGTGGACTTGCAAATATTTATGCGGATAATTCTCTTAGGGTGTGTTAAATCCGAGCACACACTAAATGACTTTGAGGGGTTGGGAGGCTTTTCCTTTTAGGCGGAAGTTTTGGCCGTTGGCCTTGACTGTGGTTGAGGCGTTGCGGTCGGGGGTGATGGTGCACTCGGTCACTTTGCCGTCGCGCCACTTCATGTCCACGGTGAAACCTCCGCGGGCCCTCAGTCCGTTCACCTCTCCGTCCTTCCATTGTGCAGGGATCGCCGGGAGCAACACGATCTCTCCTGGGGTCGATTGGATCAGCATTTCAGCCACTCCGGCCGTACCGCCGAAATTTCCGTCGATCTGGAACGGTGAATGGGCGTCAAGCAGGTTGGGGTAGGTGCCTCCACCTCTCCGTGCATCACTTCGGTTGTAACCGTCAGGACTTATATATTTGAGCAATCTGCGGAACAGGCGGTAGGCTCCCTCGCCGTCAAGCAGACGGGCGTAGAGATTTGTGCGCCAGCCGGTGCTCCATCCGGTGGTGTCGTCCCCTTTCAGTTCCAGAGTTTTGGTCGCGGCGGCACACAGATCGGGATTCTCCCCGGGGGTGATGTGACGGCCCGGGAATACTCCGAACAGATGCGACTGGTGGCGGTGGGTAGGCTCGTTGTCATCCCAATCGTAGTACCATTCCTGGAGGTTTCCACGCTTGCCTATCTTGTAGGGGTGTAGGCGGGCGAGGGTGCGGTCGATCTCCTTGCGCAGACGGCTGTCGGTGCCGAGGGCTTTTGCCGCGTCTCGGGTGTCCAAGAGGCATTGGCGGATTATGGCCAGATCGGCTGTGCCACCATACAGGGTTGCCCCTCGGTACCCCTTGTTGGTGATATACACGTTCTCGGGCGAGGTGCCGGGCGAGGTTATCAGTTCTCCGTCGCGCTCGGTGAGCCATGCCATGCAGAACTCGGCGGCACCTTTCAGCACCGGATAATTCTCGCGCAGGAACTCCTTGTCGCCGTTGAACAGATAGTGGTCATAGATGTGGGTGGCAAGCCATGCCCCGCCCATTGTCCAGTTGGCCCACACGGGATCGCCCGACTTATCGCCCACCGGATTGGCTATGGCCCAGATATCGGAATTATGTCCGGCACACCATCCGGGCATGCCATAATATCCCTCGGCAGCCTTGGTACCGTTCTTGCTCAGATTTTTGATGAATTGGAACAGCGGTTCCTGCAGTTCCCCGAGGTTGGCCACATTGGCGGGCCAATAGTTCTCCTCAAGATTGATGTTGATGGTGTAGTTGCTGCTCCACGGTGGAAGAAGTTGCTCGTTCCACAGGCCCTGTAGATTGGCCGGGACGCCGGGGGTGCGTGAGGATGAGGCCAGCAGATAACGTCCGTATTGGAAATACAGCTCCTCAAGGTCGGGATTTACCTGGAGGAAGTCGGTGTAGAGTTTCAGCTGACGGTCGGTGGGAAGGGCGGCAATCTCGGAAGCCGTGGTCCCGAGGTCGAGGCTGACACGCTTCATCAACCGGTTGAAATCGGCAGTGTGCCTGGCCCTTATTTCGTCCACAGTTGCCGATGATGCAGCGTCGATCCTCCTGGTGGCGTCGGCCCTGTGGTCACGGCCCTGGGTGGCGGGATTCTTGTCAAATCCGTTGAACGACGTGGCGTTGGTCAGTCTCACGGTAAACTCCTTGGCCCCTTCCACACGTATCTGTCCGTTGCTCTTGGGTGAGACCTTGCCCGATGATGCCTGCACATCGGCCACGGTGAGGAAACGGGTGCCACGGGCCGGGTCATGAAACAGCTGTTGCTCCCCTTGCTTGTAATAGGAGGGATAGCCCTTGTAGAAAGCTGTACCCTCACACATCAGGCGGTTGCCGTCGGCCTTGGTCGCGTAAGGTATCTGGGAATTGAGCGTGAGCGTTGCGTACAGCCCCTCGGGATTGTCGGTGGTCACGTTCACGATGATCACCGAGTCGGGAGCGGAAGCGAAGTATTCGGTTGTCACGTCATATCCGCCCACCTTGTAGGAGGTCGCGGCCACACCGTCGATTACGTCGAGCGAACGGGAATAGTTGGAGGGGAGCTGATGCCCGTCATATGCGATGGTCAATGTCCCGAGCGGCTGATAATTGTTGGTATAGTGTCCCTGTAGATTGCGTTGCAGCTTGTCGGCCAGCTGATAATCATCCTTGTCGAGAGCCTCCCTGATTTGGGCGAGTATCTCGGGGGCATCCTCGGGAGCTTTGTCAGTGGTAGGCTCGCCGGTCCACAAGGTTATATCGTTGAGCGTAAGGCGATCGGTCTGCGGGCCACCGTATATCATGGCGCCGAGCCAACCGTTGCCAATGGGTAATGCTTCCTCAAAATAATCGGCCGGCCGGTCATAGTGTAGCTTGGGGTTTGAGCCAAATGCTCCGACCGCCATGGTCATTGCCATCATGCACAGTGAGATGCGGGTATGTTTCATAGGATTATAGCGATAAATTGGTTCGTGTTTACAAAAGTATTGTTTTTCACGAGATCCTGCAAATCTCCGGCTCGTTCAGGCGGGAATAAGGAGAGGTGGATTTCGGGGGAATTAATTTAAAATGGGTATATTCCCGGGGATATGGGGCGGATTTTTCGCTATTTTTGAGGATTGTGGACCCTCGGGAGCGGAAGTAATTTTGCATACTGAAAACAAGGCTATCAGGGCCTTGTATTGATCATCAATCATTATCGTTTCAATTATGTATCGCAAGACTATTGCATCTCTCATGCTCGGGACTGTGGCCGCGGTGGCCGTAGCGTCGCCCGACCAGTCGCCCGCACTGTATATCGATTCTGTGGGCTATGACCTCAACCCGGTGGTGGTCACCGGCACAGGTGTCCATCAGCGACTCAAGAGCTCGGCTGTGCCTATCGAAGTGATTTCGGCCCAGGAGATCGAGGCCGCCGGTGTGAACGGCCTTCTGGAAGCATTGACCATGATGGTGCCGTCGCTCTCGTTCTCGCCAAATGCCATGGGATCCTACCTGCGTCTCAACGGACTGACCAACTCGCATGTGCTCGTGCTGGTCAACGGTCGCAAGATGGTGGGCGACATCAGCGGTAACGTCGACCTGAGCCAGATAGATATAAACCTCATAAAGCGTATAGAGGTGCTCAACGGAGCCGCCTCGACCCTCTACGGCTCGGATGCCGTGGGAGGTGTGATCAATATCATACTGGATGAGTCGGCCGACGAGTCCCAGTTCTCATCCGACAGCCGCTATACCCGCAAGAACCGTTTCGACCAGAGCCTCAATCTCGCCCTCAGCGCGGGCAAGGTGGGATCGTTTACCGGATATAACTACTCACATTCCGACGGCTGGCAGAACTCCCATTTCACCGATGATGACGGAGAGCTGGTGGAGACCCTTTCGCTGCTGTCGCTCGGATACTCGTCCAACAATCTCACCCAGCGTTTCACCTATGATCCCACCGAGCGCCTCTCGGCCTATGCCGAGGGCACTTACTACAACAAGTGCCTCGACCGTCCGGTGACCCGCACCGGCATCACCGGCGGATCGAAGTACAACAACTTCTACGAGAGCTATTCATGGGGCGCTGGAGCTGCCTATAAGCTCGGCGCGTTGGGCAAGCTCCAGTTTGATTATGTGGGACGCACCTATGGCCAGTGGTACAAGTACATGGTGGAGTCGGGCGACTATCTGCCCGGTGATTATCAGAAGACCAAGCGCCAGAAGTATCACGAGGCCGAACTCAAGGGATTGTTCAACTTCACCGAGAACAGCAATACCATCTTTGGCATCGACTACCGCCACGAGACCCTGATACGTCCCGACTCGGATCTCGACAAGGGGCTGGGCACCTTCTCGGTCTACGGACAGCATGAGCATCGCCTGTGGGACCACTTCACCGGTATAGCCGGAGTGCGCTACGACAACCATCAGTCGATAGGTGGCCGCGTGACCCCCAAGGTGTCGCTCATGTACAGCACCGGCGATTTCAATGTGCGCGGAACATATGCCATGGGCTACCGCGCCCCCGGCATCGACGAGCTGTATTACCACATGCTCAAACCGATGGGCAGCCGCCACACCATCACATTCGGCAACCGTGACCTCAAGGCCGAAACAAGCAATTATGTGTCGCTCAACATGGAGTACCGCACCAGCTGTTTCTCGGCTTCAGTCTCGGGCTACCTGAACTTTGTCAAGAACATGGTGACATCCAGCTCCACCAAGTTCAACGCTCTCGACAAGGAGGCCCAGGACGCCCTGATAGCCGAATTCCCCGAAATCAATGACATAAAGACCTCGACCCTCACCGTGAAGGAGTACTACAATTTCAACAAGGCCACCGTGAAGGGAGTTGAGGTGAACATAGCCGGCACACCGTGCCGCGGGCTTCAGCTGAGCGCCAACTATTCGCTCGCCTACGGACGCGGACTCAACGATGACGGCTCATGGCAACGTCTCAACCGCAGTGTGCTCCACACCGGCACAGTGACCGCTAACTATTTCCGCACCTGGGGCTTCTATCATCTCAACGTGAACCTCAACGGCCGTATCCAGTCCAAGACCTATTATCCCGGCGATGCCGACGGTAACGCACCCGGATATGGAGTGTGGAACCTCATGACCCGTCACCAGTTCAGCTGTTTCCGCTCCTATACGCTTACCCCCGGCATAGGTGTGGAGAATATCTTCAACCGTCGTGACAACCGTCCGCTCAACAGCAATTTCGCCCTCTATTCACCCGGCCGCTCGGTGGTGGTGAGCCTCGGCATCAAATTCAATTAAAAAGATCGACCGGATATAATGTCAACCGGAATCATAAACATCAGTCAGCCGATATGAAAAGAATATTCGCGGTGATAGCAGCCGCAGTAACAATGATTGTTTTAGGAAGTACCGCTTCGGCGAAGAGTGCGGTAGTGGTGGCTCATTACGGGAGCTCCGATGATGATACCCGTGCCAAGACTATCGGACTCATCACCGGGGAGGTGCGCGAGGCGTTACCGGGCATGGAAGTGCGCGAGGCATATATCTCGCCGGTGGTGCGCCGTAATCTGGCTAAGCGCGGCATCGACACCAAGTCGCCGTTGGAGGTGTTGTTGGGACTGCGGGCCGAGGGGTATGACACGGTGTATGTGCAGAGCTCAACCCTGATCGACGGTGCCGAGATGGCCGAAGTGCGCAAGGCCGTGGAGCAGACTGCTCCTTTCTTCAAACTCGTAAAGGCCGGGAGACCGCTCCTGTACAGCCCCGACGATTGCCTTGAGGTAGCCTCCATACTGCTTAAGGAGCCATGCGGAAAGGGGGAGGCCGTGGTGTATGCCGGACATGGCAATGTGTTGCCGAGTACCGCCACTTATGCTCAGCTCGACCATATGCTCGCCACATCTCCCGAAGCCAAGGGGGTGTATCACGTGAGCACAATCGAGGGGTATCCCACCGTCGCCTCCACGATAGCCCAGCTTGCCAAGGGGCCTAAGGTAAAGACCGTGAAGTTAGTGCCGCTGCTGCTTGTGTGCGGCAACCACACCCGAAACGACATTGCCGGGGAGTATGCCGAGGCTGTGCGCAAGGCCGGCTACGAGCCTCAGGTGGTGATGAGGGGTCTGGGCGAGAATCCCGAAATACGGGCCATATACGTGAACCGGGTCAAGGAATTGCTCGGCCGATAGCCCGACTGTTGACTCCCGGTCAGTTTTTCAGAATCTTTTGAAAGGGAGATAGTTCATACTTTTGATGTAGCGAGTCCGGTCATGGGAGGATGGTGACACCTCCTGTGGCCGGCGTCTTTTTTACCGGCGCCGGATGGGATCAGAAGTCACTGAAGAGGCGGGGCTTGATGCCGAGGCCGATGCGGAGCATGGAGTGGAACTCCTTGTAGGCCAGTAGGCCCTCGCCGTAGCCGTTGTAGTACTGGAGGAACAGATACTGGTTGTCGCGCTTGAAGATGCGGTAGTTCAGCTCGATGATGGTGTTGTAGTTGAGGCGCCAACCCTTGCGCTTGACGAGCGACACAGCCACGCCGAAGCGCTCGTTGAGGGTGGTGAACTGGGTGCCCACCTGGTAGATGCCGCAGTAGTCGAGGATATCCTTGTTCTCCATGCCGTCGATGATGGGGATCCAGAATTTGCCGTGGACAGTGAGCTGCGGGCCTATCATGATGTTACCGCCGAGCGAGATGCGGTTCCAGGAGCGGGAGGCGGTGCCGTCACGTCCGTTGGACTCGTGCTCGAGTATAAGGTTGACCTTACCCACGAAGCGGTTGCGCACGAAGAGAGGTTTGGTGAGACCGATGCCGGGATTGAAGTTGAGGTCGGTCATGGGCATGGAGTTCTCGAGGATGTTCCAGAAACACTTCTGCGTGTAGAACAGGAACAGGTAGGTGCCCAGGGGCAGGGTGCTCTTGGTGAGGCGCTGGGCTATGGATATCTGAAACTTTATGTTGGTGTTGTCCTTGCTGATCTTCTGTCCGACGGGCGGACCGAAGATGAAATAGTTGTCCTTGTAGAGTCCGAAGTAGGGGCCTGAGTCGAAGGCCTGGCGGATGCTGTCGGAGTTGACCGTGTCGTCGGCAGGCGATATGTTCACGATCTGTGCCCTGAGGGCAGGGACTGACAGGAGAAACGATAGGAGCAGTGTGGCTAATAAGCGCATGTGAGAAATGGATTAACGCTACAAAATTAGTGAATTAACTGTAAATATTGGCGATTGGCGGAATTTTTGCCTAATTTTGCCGAACATTATCCGCACACACATGAATAAGTCACGCAATATACTGTGGTTTCTCATAACCCTGCTCATGGCTGGGATGGTCATGACCTCGTGCAAGAATGATGAGGAGTTTGTGATCAACTGTGACATCAATGGGCTGGGCAACCATGGCCTTGAGATGGTCTATTTCACCCGTGGCGGCATCACGAAGCAGTCGTTCCACCCGGTCGACGGCAAGGTGGAGCTGAAAGCCTCGTCGGCCCAGCCCACGATGGTGGAGGTGTTCACCCTCGACGGCGAGCTGCTGTTCAGCTGTGTGGCCACCAACGGCGACGAGATCAAGGTGAAGATGAATCTCGACGATCCGCGCTCGCTCACGCTCACCGGCCAGGACGCCTCGCGCGACTTCACGGCCTATGTCACCGAGCATGACTCCCTGCTGAGAAACGGCACCGATGCCGAGGTGAACCGGATGATAGCCGAGGCGGTGCGCTCCAATCCCGCGAGCATGGCCTCGACCCTGCTCATGGTGACGCGGTTCCGCACCGACGGTTACGAACTGCTTGCCGACTCCCTGCTCAACGAGATAGCGCCCGATGCACGTCCGCGCCTCCTGGTGGAGGCCTATGCCTCGGCTGTGGGAGAGCAGGTGTCGACCTCAACCCGCGGAGAGATACGCTCGTTCACCCTGAGAAACGCCAAGGACACCGTGGTGAGATACACTCCGGGCATGCACAGCTACACGTTGCTGGTGTTCAGCGACTCGCGAAAGCCCGACAGCGTGACCGACCGCCTGGCCGACCTGCGCAAGACCCTCAAGAACCGCCGGTTGCAGATGGTGGAGGTGTCCCTCGCACCCGACTCGGCCACATGGGCCACATCGATCAGCAAGGACAGTGCCGAGTGGCTCCAGGGATGGGTGCCGGGAGGATCGGCCGCCACACAGATAAGACGCCTGTCCATACCCAGGACCCCTTATTACATAGTGTCGGACAGCCTCGGGCACCAGCATTACCGTGGAACATCGCTCTACACGGCCGACACCATAGTGCGCTCGCGCCTGAAAGCATATATCGTGAAGGACATTGTGGCCACGAAGGCCGACAGCGCTCCCGCCGTGAGGTGATACACATTCCGCAATAAACGGTGAGATGTCACGTTGAGAGATTATGACAAATATCATCTTCTCCTTATTCCGACAAACACTTGCGCCGGCGTTGGCCGCAATCCTGATACTTTCCGTCACTGCATCCTGCATAGAGGATGAGGTGGACAGTTCCCCCTCGTCGCAACCCGAATTTTCAGCCCGCTTGATAGAGATGGGCGAGTTCTTTACCGGAGAACGCACCCCGCGCTCGTGCCTGATGGTGTATAACCGCCATGACAAGGTGATGAGGCTCAGCAATGTGTCACTGCGTGATGCCGGGAGCGGAGTGTTCCGCATGAATGTCGACGGCATGGCCGGAGATACGTTCAGTGATGTGGAGATACGTCCGCAGGATTCCATATATGTGTACATCGACGCCCTCCTGCCTGAAAACGGATCGCCCCAGCCGGGCGAGGTGAGGGGATATATCGACTTTCTGACCAACGGAGTGGCCAACACCGTGGAAATCAAGGCTACGGGGCAGGATGTGAGGCGCGTGCACGCCACTGAGATCACGGCCGACGAGAGGTGGGATGCCGAGATGCCCTATCAGATATACGACTCAATAGTGGTGAGACCCGGAGCCACGCTTACACTGCCTCGCGGGGCGAAGTTGCATTTCCATGACAAGGCTTACATGAGGGTGTATGGCTCGCTCGTGACCGAGGGGGAGCCCGACGCGCTCGTGGAGCTGAGCGGCGACCGCCGTGGAAATGTGGTGGGCGATATACCGTTTGACCTCATGGCCTCGCAATGGACAGGGTTGCATTTCGCGCCCGGAAGCATGGGCAACCGCCTGTCGCACACAGTGGTGTGCAACACTTCGGCCGGAGTGCTCGCCGATGAGGGGACCGAGGTCGTGATGGTGAACTGCCGGTTGCGCAACTCGGCCGGATATGCGCTTGAGAGCCGTCACGCCACGCTCACGCTGGCCGGATGTGAGGTGGCCGACGCCTCGCTCGGAGCTTTCCGCATGACGGGCGGAGAGGTCACGGCCAATCATTGCACGTTTGCCAACTATTACCTCTTCACCGCTCCGATGGGAGCCATAGTGCAGATAGATCATTTCGATGCCTCGAGCGATGACGGATCGGGACGGCCTTATCTGAAAGCCGATATCACCAACAGCATCCTTTACGGCAACGGGACCGATTTTTCGGCAGGGGACCTCGATGGCACTGAGGTGACATTGCGCCGGTGTGTGCTGAAGAGCAACGGCAGTGACGACCGGAATTTTGTGGAGTGCCTGTGGGGGACAGACCCAATGTTTGCCACGGTGAGGGAGGATTATTATTTCGATTACCGCCTGAAGGGGGAATCGCCCGCGCTCACTCATGCCGATGCGGCGCTTACGTCGCCGTTGACAGCCCGGGATCTCTATGGCGAGCCCCGCTTGCCATCACCGCGTCCCGGCGCCTATCAGTCGGGCCTGTAGTCAGATGGCACTGAACCCGGTGCCGTGGTTGCCGTCGCCGTTGTGACGGCCTTGGCCTTGCGGGCTTGGGCACGGCGCTCGCGGCGGGAATTGCGTATGGCCGATAGCGGACGGTGGATTATGGTGTGGGTGCCGTTGGGGTTACATTCATGTATGGTGACATACTTCTCCGGTTCCGGAGCCTGAGGGATCTCGGGCCGGGGCATGGCCGCTATGGCGGCGATCTGAGCCTCGCGTGCCTCGCGACGTTCGCGGGCGCGCTGACGGGCACGGGCTGAGCGCTCGATTGCAACGTCGATGTCCTGGGCGAGAAAGGCGAACGCCACGCGGGCCGAGATGCTGAACGGCTCAAGGGCGGCTTCCCCCTTGGCGAGATACATTTTCATGAGCTTGATCATGTGGCCGACTGTCTCGGGATCGGTGGGGAACACGCGGTGGATACGCTCGACGAATTTATCGTAGGCCTTGCGTGAGATGGGGAGATTGGCGGGATACCTGGAGGTGCGGGCGGTGGAGGAGGAAGCAGTGTTCATGGCTGATGCGGGATTTGAATGAGTAAATGTTGTGATACCGCAAAGTTAGCCTTGCATACCCATAAAAAAAGTGCGATAATGTCGCACAGCGTCAAAACTTTTTGGGAGATTCAGCGGGAATTTAGTAATTTTGTCCAATAGAACTATATTTACAGCAAAATTATGGCAACAACACTGGTTAACACCGATTTCAATTTCCCCGGCCAGACGGCTGTGTATCATGGCAAAGTACGTGACGTGTATTCAATAGGCGACGATCTGCTGGTAATGGTCGCTACCGACCGTATCTCGGCATTTGACGTAATCCTCCCCAAAGGAATTCCTTACAAGGGACAGGCCCTGAATCAGATCGCGGCCTCGATGCTTGACGCTACCGCCGACCTGGTGCCCAACTGGAAGATCGCCGTGCCCGATCCTATGGTCACTGTGGGATACCGTTGCGAGGGACTGAAGCTCGAGATGATCATCCGCGGCTACCTGGCCGGCAGCGCATGGCGCGAGTACAAGGCAGGTATGCGCGAGCTGTGTGGCGTGAAGCTCCCCGAGGGAATGGTGGAGAACCAGCGTTTCCCCGAACCTATAATCACCCCCACCACCAAGGCCGACGCCGGCCACGACGAGAATATCTCGCGTGAGGAGGCTATCGCCCAGGGTATCGTGACCGAGGAGCAGTTTGATACCATGGCCGCCTACACCCGCGCCCTCTTCAAGAAGGGTAGCGAGATGGCCGCCGAGAAGGGTCTGATCCTGGTGGATACCAAGTATGAGTTCGGATTGCGTGACGGCAAGGTGATACTGATCGACGAGATCCACACCCCCGATTCGTCGCGTTACTTCTATGCCGATGGCTACGAGGAGCGTCTCGCCAAGGGTGAGCCCCAGAAGCAGCTCTCGAAGGAGTTTGTACGCGAGTGGCTCATGGCCAACGGCTTCATGGGCAAGGAGGGCCAGCAGGTGCCCGAGATGACCGACCAGTTCTGCGAGGAGGTTTCGGAGCGCTATATCGAGCTTTACGAGCATATCACAGGCAAGAAGTTTGAGAAGGCTCCCGAGGCACATCTCGAAGACCGTATAGCCAAAAACGTCCTCGATTGTCTGGGGGAATTGAGCAAGTAAACTTGCTCAAAGGTTATAAGGTTATGAGGTTAACGGGGGCAACCCGGCGCCTCATGACTTTTCAAGGTTATGGGGATGGGCGGATAGACCGCTTATTCCCCATAACAAATAATATAATAAAAGATGCAGGTAGAGAATATCACACCCTATGGCGACGGGTCGGGCGATAAGACCCGGCAGGTGCGCGAGATGTTTGACAACATTGCTCCGGCTTATGATTTCATGAACCGGGCGATGACGCTCGGCATTGACCGTGTGTGGCGGTCGAGGGCTGTGAGACTGCTCCGCGAGGAGCCTCACGATGATATCCTCGACATAGCCACCGGCACGGGCGACCTGGCCATAAAGCTGGCGCGCGACCTGGATCCTATCACCGTGACCGGCGTCGACCTCTCGGAAGGGATGGTTGAGATAGGCCGGCAGAAAGTAGAGAAGATGGGGTTGCAGGAAGTGGTGACGCTCGGCATAGGCGACTGCCTGCTGTTGCCGTTTACCGACGGAGCTTTTGACGCGGTGACGTGTGCCTACGGTGTGCGCAATTTCGCCGATCTGCCCGCCGGATACAGGGAGATGCACCGTGTGCTCCGCCCCGGAGGCACGGTGGTGATACTGGAGCTGTCCACGCCACGCTCCAAGGCCGTGAAGCCTTTCTATAACCTGTACACCCGCCATGTGATCCCTACGGTGGGGCGCATGGTGTCGAAGGACGTGAGGGCCTACAGCTATCTGCCCGAGTCGATAGCGGCTGTGCCGCAGGGTGACGAGATGGTGAGGATAATGCTCGAGGCCGGATTCTCGTCGGCACGGGCCATACCCCTGACTTTCGGGGTGTGCACCATATATGTAGCTAAAAAATAGAACAATATATAAATAATTAATCATGGAAAATAAGCAACAGGAAATCAAGATAGAACTTACTCCCGAGGTAGCCAAGGGTATTTACTCCAATCTCGCAGTGATCACCCACGGCCCCAACGAGTTTTTCATCGACTTTATCACCATGGCTCCCAATATGCCCGGCGCCAAGGTGCAGAGCCGTATCATCATGAGCCCGGAGAATGCCAAGAATCTCCTGGGTGCGCTGATGGAGAATGTGAAGAAGTATGAGAGCACTTTCGGCCCCATCCTTCCCAAGCGTCCCGTAGGCAATCAGGGTGGCCAGAACGGCAACGGGGAGATCCCCAACCCCTTCATAATGGGCGGCAAAGCTTAGTTATTCAATTTTCTGGCGAAAATTGAAGGTTATGAGGTTATGGGGTTATAAGGTTATCTAATCCTGCCCCTTGGAGGCCAAGGGGGGTGAGGTTATCTTTTTCTCCATGACCTTAAAGAATATTATTATGATACCCAACAATCTGAGTATATACAATACACTCACCCGCACGAAGCAGGTGTTCAAGCCGTTGCATGAGGGTAAGGTGGGGATGTATGTGTGCGGACCCACGGTGTATGGCGACGGCCATCTTGGCCACGCCCGCCCGGCGATCACGTTTGACATCCTGTTCCGCTACCTCCGCCATCTGGGCTACAAGGTGCGCTATGTGCGCAATATCACCGATGTGGGCCATCTGGAGCATGATGCCGACGAGGGTGAGGACAAGATAGCCAAGAAGGCTCGCCTGGAACAGCTGGAGCCGATGGAGGTGGTGCAGTATTACCTCACACGCTATCACAAGGCGATGGAGGCGCTGAATGTACTCCCGCCGTCGATCGAGCCCCACGCTTCGGGACACATCATCGAGCAGATCGAGTATGTGAAGAAGATCCTGGACAGCGGATATGCCTACGTGTCGGACGGGTCGGTGTACTTTGATGTGCCTAAGTATAACAGCGACCACCGCTACGGCAAGCTGTCGGGGCGCAATATCGACGAACTGCTGTCGACCACACGCGCTCTCGACGGTCAGGACCAGAAGCGTAACCCGGCCGATTTCGCGCTGTGGAAGAAGGCCGCGCCCGAGCATATAATGCACTGGCCGTCGCCCTGGAGCGAGGGTTTCCCCGGATGGCACCTGGAGTGCTCCACGATGGGGGAGAAGTATCTGGGCGAGACTTTCGACATACATGGAGGCGGAATGGACCTGATGTTCCCCCACCATGAGTGTGAGATAGCCCAGTCGGTGGCCCACAATGGCCATGAGACCGTGCGCTACTGGATGCACAACAATATGATCACCATCAACGGCAAGAAGATGGGCAAGTCGCTGGGCAATTTCATCACCCTCGACGAGTTTTTCAACGGTTCGCATCCGTTGCTGACCCAGCCCTACAGCCCAATGACGATACGTTTTTTCATACTCCAGGCCCATTACCGCGGCACTGTGGATTTCTCCAACGAGGCTCTGCAGGCGTCGGAGAAGGCTCTGGGACGTATGCTTGAAGGATATCGCCGACTTCAGGAGCTGACTCCCTCGGCTACGTCGAGCATCGACGTGAAGGGGATACGCGAGAAGTGCTACGAGGCTATGGACGATGATCTGAACACTCCGGTGGTGATCGCTCACCTGTTTGACGCTCTCAAGCTGGTCAATTCGGTGAAGGATGGCAAGGCAACCGCCACACAGGAGGATATCAACGAGCTGAAGGCCGTATTCGATACTTTCCTTGTGGATATCTTAGGTATCCGTCCCGAGATAGCGGGCGGTGACAATGCCGAGGCTATGAAGCCTTTCGAGAAGGCTATGGAGCTGATACTGGAGATGCGCGCCAAGGCTAAGAGCGCCAAGGACTGGGCTACGAGCGATCTGATACGCGATCGCCTGGCTGAGGCCGGCGTTGTGGTACGCGATACCAAGGACGGCGCCGAATGGACCGTTAAGTGATTCACTTTTCTTGCGAAAAGTGAAGGTTATAAAAAGGTTATGGGGTTATAAGGTTATGACTCTGTAGCCTTTTTTCGGGTTTATGGGTTTATTTATGGGTTTATAGGTTTAAGGGTTTATGGGTTTATGGGTTTATGGGTTTATACCTATTATTATATATTAGTGTTTTAACCTTAAAATAGTGATCTGATATGGATATTACTGCTGAGGGATATTTTCTGGAGCTTGCTACGTCGTTGCTTGGCGGGGTGGGGCTTCAGGGTGATATGCTGAAACTGCTTGCAACGGCTTCGGTGGTGACGGCTATCCTGATTGTGGCGTGGCTGGTGTTCTGGGTGCTTACGTCCTATGTGGTGCCGGCTGTGCTCAAGATTGCCAAGTACACCACGGCCAAGTGGGATGATATATTGCTTAATCCGCGCCTGCTGAGGGTGGTGGCCGAGCTTGTGACGGTGATACTGTTGGGGTCGCTTCTGCCTCCGGCCCTGGAGTATTACGAGACGCTCAGGGGTGTGACCGAGGTGGCGTTCAAGGTGCTTGAGGTGGCTGTGATGGTGCATCTGGTCAATCGTTTTATCCTCGCTCTGTATCAGTTGCTTGAAGAAAATTCCTCGGGGAGAGTGACGTCGCTCAAGGGCATACGCCAGATGCTGCAGGTGATAGCGGTGTCGGTGGGCGTGATAATCGTGATCTCGATCTTAGCTCAGAAGAATCCTCTGACGGTGATCACCGGACTGGGCGCCGCGGCCACGGTGCTGATGTTGGTGTTCAAGGACTCGATAATGGGTATGGTGGCCGGTGTGCAGCTGACGCTCAACGATATGCTCCGTCCGGGCGACTGGATCACGGTGCCGGCGCGCAATATCAACGGCACGGTGCTGGAGGTGGGACTAACCACGGTGAAGGTGCAGAATTTCGACATGACCATAGTAACGGTGCCCCCTTACTCGCTTGTGAGCGAGTCGTTTCAGAACTGGCGCGGGATGGCCGACTCGCGTGGCCGACGCATCAACCGGTCGGTGACCATCGACCTGAACACGGTGGCCTTCTGTCCGCGCGAGATGCTCGAGGAGTTCAGGAATGAGGAGTGGGGCGGTGACTTAGACCCCGAGGGACGGTATGTGAACCTTACGCTCTACCGGCGCTATCTGGAGCATTATATCTCCACGTTGCCTCAGCTGAAGACCGGGCCCGATATGATATATATGGTGAGGGAGCTTCAACCCACGCCCCAGGGTGTGCCCCTGGACCTGTATCTGTTCACGTCGCTCACGTCGTGGAAGCCTTACGAGCATCTGCAGGCCGAGGTGATGGACCATGTGTTTGCCTCGGTGGGGCGGTTTGGACTTAGGGTTTACCAGGCTCCGTCGGGACTCGACCTGCGGGCTGTGGCACCCGGTGCCATGTTGCCGGGTTGATGAAAAACATGGAGCGTATATATACTACTATCCGGACCATGGAGAGAATGGATTCTCAACATGATCCGGATGGTTAGTAAATCACTCCTGCGAGGCCCCACGGCTTGACAAGAGTTGTGAAAAGAGTGTGTGCGGATAAACCTAATATCCAATCATCAATTGTTAAGCTGTAATTTCAATTATTAATCATTTCTGCAAATTTAATGACAATTTGCGAAAATCCAAAAGTTTTAGATAAATTTTTGTAAAATAAAATTGTAAAAAATGCTAAATATGGCCCAGAGTGGTGTAAAATAGGGGTATAGAAGTGTTATAAGGGGAGTATTTATGGCAAATTTCTTTTGAGAAAGGCCTAATGCTATACAATGGTTCAGTGAACAATAATTGTGAGTTTTTAATTTTGATTTTTGAATCAAAAGGCTTACCTTTGCTTCTCTACGAATCAATTCTAATTCATAACTCAATAAATTACCTTATAGCGATATGGAAAACGACCAGTTGTTACAGGAGGTCACCGCTAAGGCCAAAGTGTGGCTTGGTGACGGATACGACGCAGAAACCCGCGCCGAAGTGCAGCGTATGCTTGATGCAGAAGATAAGACAGATCTTATCGAGTGTTTTTACCGCGATCTCGAGTTCGGAACAGGCGGCCTCCGTGGCATCATGGGCGCAGGTTCCAACCGTATGAACATATACACCGTGGGTGCGGCTACCCAGGGCCTTGCCAACTATCTTAAGGAAGCGTTCAAGGATCTTCCCGAGATCAGCGTGGCTGTGGGTCATGACGTGCGCAACAATTCCCGCAAGTTTGCCGAGATCGTAGCCGATATCTTCTCGGCCAACGGTATCAAGGTATATCTGTTTGACAGCTTCCGCCCCACTCCCGAGCTCTCGTTTGCAATCCGTCACTTCGGCTGCCAGAGCGGCGTGAACATCACCGCATCACACAACCCCAAGATCTATAACGGATACAAGGCTTACTGGGAGGACGGTGCACAGATCATCGCTCCCCACGACGTGAACATCATCGATCACGTGAACCGCATCAAGAGCGTGAGCGAGATCAAGTTTGACGGCGATAAGTCCAAGATCCAGATCGTAGGTCCCGAGGTGGACAAGGTGTATCTGGAGAAGATCAAGGGCCTTTCGCTCAGCCCCGAGGCTATCGAGCGCAACAAGGATCTGAAGATCGTGTACACCCCTATCCACGGTACCGGCGTGGAGCTTATCCCCGACTCGTTGAAGAACTTCGGCTTCACCAATATCATCCACGTGCCTGAGCAGGATGTGCCCAGCGGAGATTTCCCCACCGTTGAGTCGCCTAACCCCGAGGTTCCCTCGGCTATGGCCCTCGCTATCGCCAAGGCCAAGGAGGTGAATGCCGACATCGTGATGGCTTCCGACCCCGATGCTGACCGTGTGGGCTGTGTGATCCGCGACAACAACGGCGAATATGTGTTGCTGAACGGTAACCAGATCTGCATGATCCTGCTCTACTATATCATCACCCGCAACAAGGAGCTCGGCATGATCAAGGGTAACGAGTTTGTGGTGAAGACCATCGTTACTACCGAGACCATCAAGAGCATCTGTGACGCCAACAAGGTGAAGATGTTTGACTGCTACACCGGCTTCAAGTGGATCGCAGCCGTGATGCGCGACAATGAGGATGTGCTCCGCTACATCGGTGGCGGTGAGGAGAGCTATGGCTTCCTTGCCGAGACATTCGTGCGCGATAAGGATGCCGTGTCGGCTTGCTCGCTCCTCGCTGAGGCTTGCGCCTGGGCCAAGGACAAGGGCATGGACTTCCAGGGCATGCTCGCCGATATCTACAAGACATATGGTTTCAGCCTCGAGGTAGGCGTGTCGGTGGTACGTCCCGGCAAGAGCGGTGCTGAGGAGATCCAGGCTCTCATGAAGCAGTTCCGCGAGAATCCTCCCAAGAGCCTCGCCGGCAGCCCTGTTGAGGTGGTGAAGGATTATCTGACCCTCGATGCCACCACGGCCGACGGAACTGTGGAGAAGCTCGATTTCCCCACTACTTCCAATGTGCTTCAGTACTTTACAGCCGACGGATCGAAGGTATCGGTGCGTCCTTCGGGAACCGAGCCTAAGATCAAGTTCTACATGGAGGTACGTGTTCCCATGGAGTCGGCCGACCAGTATAACGCTTGCAATGAGGCCGCCCACGCCAAGGTGGATGCCCTCAAGAAAGATCTCGGAATCTGATATTTCACTCCCTTGCGGGAGTGAAAGGTTATAAGGTTAAGGGGTTATGAAGTTATTGGTTCATTCCAATTTCAATCATCCCCTTCCTTATAACCTTTTAACCATATAACCGTATAACCTTTAAGCGCAGCTTAAATAACCATGAGGTTGGTGATTCAGCGCGTGAGTCGCGCATCGGTCAGTATTGACGGCGAGCTTCGGGCCGGTATAGGCGCGGGGCTCATGGTGCTTGTAGGGGTTGCCGAAGGCGATACCGCCGAGGATGCCCGCTGGTTGGCCTCCAAGACGGTGGCTATGAGGATATTTCCGGATGCCGAGGGGGTGATGAACCGCTCGGTGATGGATGTCGGTGGCGAGATTCTGGCCGTGAGCCAGTTTACGCTCAATGCCTCGACCCGCAAGGGCAACCGTCCGAGCTATATCCATGCGGCGGGCCATGAACTGGCTATTCCGCTCTATGAGCTGTACTGCTCGGAGTGCTCGCGGCTCACGGGTAAGGAGACGGCTACCGGAGTGTTTGGCGCCGACATGCAGGTGGAGCTGATCAATGACGGTCCTGTGACCATCATAATAGATTCACGCCTAAAGGAATAGAATGTCATGGATCCGAATCCCGAAACAGCCAAGGCTCTTGTGCCTGCCGGCGAGCCTCTGACTCTGGACCGTATGCAGGCCTTGGTGGACGAGTGGATCACCGGCACGGGCAAGGGGTACTTCTCTCCGCTGACCAATGCCGTGATTCTGGCCGAGGAGACCGGTGAGGTGGCGCGCGTGATGGCACGCAAGTATGGCGACCAGAAGGCGAAGCCGGGCGATAAGGCTTGCCTGGCCGATGAGCTGGCCGACCTGATGTGGGTGCTGACTGCCATTGCCAACCAGACCGGTATAAATCTCACCGAGGCGTTTGCCGCCAACATGGCCAAGAAGAATTCCCGGGATAAGGGGAGGTTCTGAGGGTTTATGAGTTTAGAAGTTTATGGGTTTATAGGTTTATAGGTTTATGGGTTTAGGGGTTTAATGACTGTTACTGAGTAAAATACAATAATTATGGATAAATATAATCAGGCGATTGCCGAATCACAGGTTACTACCGATGATGCCTTAGTGGCATCGAAGGTGAATGAAATACTCGAAAAGCATCTCGAGGAGAACCGTAAGCCCGAGGTGTTGCGTCAGTTGTTCAACAGCATTGATCTGACCACGCTCAAGTCGACCGACTCGCAACAGTCAGTGGCTAATTTCGTGGAGCGTGTCAATGCGTTTGACAATGAGCATCCCGATCTGCCCAATGTGGCGGCTGTGTGCGTGTATCCCAACTTTGTGCCTGTCACCCGCACAGTGCTCGAGGTAAGTTCGGTGGATATCGCGTCGGTGGCCGGATGTTTCCCCTCGGCCCAGAGCTTCATCGAGGTGAAGATGGCCGAGATCGCTCTTGCCGTTGAGGCCGGTGCCGATGAGATCGACATCGTGTTCCCCTTGGGTGATTTCTTCGATAAGGATTACGAGGAGGTGGCCGATCAGATCTCGGAGATGAAGCATGCCTGCCGCGAGGCTATCCTCAAGGTGATACTTGAGACAGGTGCCCTGAAGAGCGCTCAGAACATACGCAACGCTTCGGTGCTGAGTCTTTACTCGGGTGCCGACTTCCTTAAGACCTCGACCGGCAAGGAGTATCCCGGCGCATCGCTCGAGGCTGCCTACATCATGTGTGAGTGCATCAAGGAGTACTATGCCAAGACCGAGCGCATGGTGGGATTCAAGGTGTCGGGCGGAGTTTCCACCACCGAGGATGCCCTGAAGTACTACACCATCGTGAAGGAGGTGCTCGGCGAGAAGTGGGTGGCCACCAACGAATATTTCCGCATCGGTGCCTCGCGCCTGGCCAACAATCTGCTCAGCGATATTCTGGGCGAGGAGACCAAGTTCTTCTAAAAGGGTGTTAAACACCTTCTAAACCATCAACCCTTTACACCGGATGAAATACTGGATCATAGTCAACGACACGCGCCTGGGGCCTATGGACCTCGGGGAGGTGATGAGGACGCCCGGATTCGGCCCCGAAACGCCCATATGGCGTGAGGGACTGGCCGACTGGACCACAGCCTCCAATCTGCCCGACACGGCCTCGCTGTTCAGGCAACAGGCGGGTTATTCCCCCTATCAGCAATACTACGGGCCCCGGCCCGCACCCTTTGTGCAGCCGGGAGAGCCGATGTATGCGCCCGGTATGGAGCCGGGCCGTGCTCCCGGGCCGATGCCCCCCAACTATCTGGTGTGGGCCATCCTCTCCACGCTGTGTTGCTGTCTGCCCACAGGCGTGGTGGCCATCATCTATGCCTCGAGGGTGAATCCCCTGTATATGAGGGGCGACCACGAGGGGGCCCGCAAGGCATCGGAGAATGCCTCGATGTGGGTGATAATCTCGTTTGTGGCCGGACTGATCTGGACACCATTCTCGGTGATATGGTCGCTCCTGACCATGTGATAAGCCGTCGCGTGATCATCGCCCTGGCCGTCGTGGCCGTGGCGGTGGCATGCGTCAGCTATTATCTTGTGGATCCCTCCACGGGGCTGTATCCGCGTTGCCTGTTCAAGCAACTGACAGGACTCGACTGCCCCGGATGCGGGTCGCAACGGGCCATCAGGGCCATGCTTCATGGTGACATCCGGGGTGCGATGGGCTACAATGCCTTTCTGCCGGTGGCCCTGGTGCTGATAGCCCTCCTGCTGGTGGCGCGCCGGCATCCGCGCCTCGACAAAGTGCTTAACTCGCGCACGTCCATCATCATAATGCTCATCGCAATAGTAGGCTGGACTGTAATACGAAACCTGCTTAACTGTCTCTGACCTGAATATATGAATACCCTTACCCAACGTAAAATATCGCTTCGCGTGTTGCTTTTCGTTGCCGCAGTGACCCTGATTGTCTATTTCCTGCCGCGCACCGACAAGGACCATTATATCTACGAGGTGAACCGCCCGTGGAGCTATGCCCTGCTCACGGCACCGTTTGACATCCCGGTGCATCTCGACTCGGCAAGCATGGCGCTGGTGAAGGACAGCATCGACATGCATTTCGAGCCGGTGTATGTGCGCGATCTGGCGGCTGAGAAGACTCTGATCTCCGATTATACCATGCGTCTCAACTCCACTCCGGGGCTGAATATAACGCCTGCACAGAAGAATCAGATAATCAAAGCGATACGCGAGGTGTACGACAACGGTATAGTGGACCGCGACACCTATCAGCGCATAGCGGCGGGCAATCTGCCGTCGGTGAGGTTTGTCCACGATAATGTGGCCATATCGATGCCCACGCGCAATTATCTGTCGGCATTCAGGGCCTATGAGCATATGGACAGTGTGCTCCGCGACCGCGACGTGAGGGCGGCGCTGACGGCTACGCGCCTCTCGGACATGCTGCAACCCAATATCTCGCTCGACACGCTCACCTCCAAGCGTCTCATCGACGAGGCCTATCAGAAGGCCATGGCCCCGATAGGGGTGATACAGCAGGGGGAGCGCATCATCGACAAGGGTGATATAGTGAACACGCGCCTGGCCACAATCCTGGACACTTACGAGGAGATGATCGAGGACCGTGGACAGGGCACCATATCGCAGCATCATTACCCGGTGGCCGGGCAGATACTGTATATGCTCATTCTCTTCGGGGCGCTCTACGGGTATCTGTTCTTTTTCCGTCCCAAATATTTCGACGACGACCGCACGGTGGTGTTCCTGATGTCGCTCGTAACAGTGTTCACGCTCTTTGCCTTTGCGATGCAGGCCACGTTCCGCATGGGGCTCTACATCGCGCCGTTCACGATGATACCGATACTTGTGCTGGTGTTCCTGGACTCGCGCACGGCCTATTTCGTGCATCTGGTGGAGGTGTTGACATGCGCCATAATCTCGGCTTATCCGTCGGAGTTCATCTATCTGCAGTTTATTGCGGGCGTGGTGGCCATAGATTCGCTCAAGGATCTGACAAGCCGTAGCCAGCTGATACGCACGGCGGCGTTCATATTTGTGGCTTATTCGCTCAGCTATGTGTCGATAGAGGTGATGCAGACCGGTACGCTCAACAAGATGGAGGGGCGCACGTTTGGATGCTTCGGCATCAATGCTATCCTCATTTCGTTCAGCTATGTGCTGATGTTTCTGGTGGAGAGGGTGTTTGGCTACACATCGAGGGTTACGCTCGTGGAGCTGTCGGATACCAACAGTCCGCTGCTCAGGGAGCTGTCGGAGGAGTGTCCCGGTACGTTCAACCATTCGATGGCTGTGAGCAATCTCGCGTCGGCCGCCGCCCAGGCCATTGGGGCTAATGTGCAGATGGTGAGGACCGGTGCGCTGTATCACGATATAGGCAAGATCAAGAATCCGGCGTTTTTTACTGAGAATCAGCATGGTATCAATCCCCACGATTCGCTCGATCCTATACAGAGCTCGCGGGTGGTGACGGGGCATGTGCGCGATGGATTGGCTATGGCCGAGAAGGCTAAGTTGCCTGAGAAGATCCGCGAGTTTATCACGGAGCATCATGGTGCCGGCAAGGCCCGCTATTTCTATAATACCTATTGCAATCTGCATCCGGGGGAGGAGGTGGATCCGGCGCCGTTCACCTATCCGGGCCCTAATCCTCAGAGCAAGGAGACGTCTCTGCTGATGATGGCTGATGCCGTTGAGGCGGCCTCGCGTTCGCTGAAGGAGCATACGCCTGAGGCTATTTCGGGGTTGGTCAATAAGATTATCGACGGTCAGATAGCTGAGGGGTTGCATAATGAGTCGCCTATCTCGTTCAGGGATGTGCAGGCGGTGAAGGAGTCGTTCATCCAACGCCTCCGCACGATGTATCATTCAAGGATATCGTATCCTGAGTTGAAGAAGTAGTTTTAGTATAGAGGGGAAAGTATAGAGTATAGACAATAGTTCCATTGGCCGGAGATATTGAGGCTATTTTTAGGGCGTTATGGTTTAGACCAGAGGTCCAGAGGATGATTTTTTGGGTGTTATGGTTTTAGACCATAGGGCCAGAGGGCGATTTTTGGGGGTTGTTGTTTTGACCAGAGGTCCAGAGAGCGATAATTATATCCCGCAGGCTATGCCAACAAAGCCCTGAAAGGGCGATTTAGTTATAGCCCCACCACGAACATGCGAGCAAATCGCCCGATAGGGCAAGATTTGCCAGCATGTGAGGCGTGGGGAAAATGAAAGGGGTATCAAAACGGGCGTCGAAGACGTCCTATAAAAAACACACCAATAAACAATTAAAAAACACACCAATAAACAATTTAACCATAGATTGATGAATACCGCGCATTGATCGCAAAGGCCGGCCTTACGTTTTATGGAACCGGTTGAATGGTAAATAATTATAGGACGTCTTCGACGCCCGATCATGGTATAATTCGTTTTCCCCACACCTCGCCCGACGGCGCAAATCTGCCCTGCCGGGCGATTTGCGCCGTCGGCCTCGTGGTGGGGCTATAACTGCATCGCCCTTTCAGGGCTTCGTTGGTGCTTGGGGGAAATTATAGGACGTCTCCGACGCCCATTTGGGTATGCGTTTCATTTCCCCGCGCCTCGCGTCTGGATGCAAATTTTGCCCTACGGGCAATTTGCACCGTCGCTCGTGGCGGGGCTATAATTACATCGCCGTTTCACGGCTTAATTGGCATTACATGCCTGGTATTTTGGGGATATTGCATCGCCGTTTCACGGCTTTTGGGGAGGGGGTTATTTGCGGCGGGATTTGCCGGTGAAGTGGCGGAGGTGGCGTAGGGTGTGCATGGCCCAGAGGTAGATGGTGGACGGCGGGGCGGCGATGTCGGTGGCCATGGTCTCGGCCATTGTCATGGGTGCTTCGGTGCCAAACTGGCTCGGGTAGATCATGATGAGGTTGGCGTTGGCGAAGTAGCGGTGGAGGTATTCGGGCACGGCGTCCATGTCGCTGTCGAACGATACGGCGGCTCGACGTGAGCTGACTACAACGAGGAGGTCGTCATCGTCGATGGAGTTGGATTTCACCACGAAGTCGTCGAAGCTCTCCACGTTGTCGAAACTCATGGGGATCTCTATCTTGGACTGGGCCAGGACGGTGCGTATCATGGGGCGTGTGGAGCTCTCACACCAGAATTCGATGTGACATCCGATGTGACGGCATAGGTTGCCCATGGCCTGCACCCAACGGCGGAATCCGGTCTCGAACTGGGCGTTCTTGGGGAGGGCCACCACAATGCGGTTCATGGTGGAGAGGGGGATGAAGCATCGGGTGATGACCACCATGCGGTTGGTGCTCTGGAGGAGTCGTTCGATCTTGTCGCCGAGAAATGAGTCGAGGAGGGTGTTGCGCCGGTGGAGTCCTATGATCACTTCGGTGATGTCGCGCTCGGCCATGGTGTTGAGCACTCCGGTGATGATGTTGAGGTCGTAGCGTTCGATGGGGTTGAGGGAGACTTCGACTGATGAGGCGGCGCGTTCGGCCACGTCGAGCGAGTTACGGCTTATGGAGCGGGCGGAGGCTGAGTTGTCGTTGCGCACGTGGAGGGCGTAGAAATCGCCCGGAATGGATGAGTCGGGGAATCTCATTGCCAGGGCGAGATCGACGATTCCAGGGGCTGTGAGAGGGTTGGAGACGGCTATCAGAGTGCGGGGGTGGGTGCTCGACTCGTCCTTGGTGAGTTCCTCGTCGGCTTGCTCGAGCATCTGCACCTTGAGTTTGGATGCGGCGCGGGCGGTGCCCATTGAGGACACGGAGCATGTGACGAGGATCATGACCACGGTGCCGTTGAGTATCTCGACGCCGAAGAGGCCCATGCTGTAGCCGATCATCACCACGGCGAGGGCCACGGCGGTGTGGGCGTTGGAGAGCTGGTACATGATGGAGCGGTCGACGGGGGTGAGGTGGAACACCTGTTGGGTGACGTAGGCGGCGAGCCATTTGGCAAACATGGCCACGGCCGACATGACGGCGGCGATGTAGAGGGTGTCCCATCCCTGGGTGACGACGTGGATGTCGATGAGCATGCCTACGCCTATGAGGAAGTAGGGGATGAAGATGGCGTTGCCTACAAATTCGAGCCGACCCATGAGGGTGGAGCGGGAGGGGATGAAGCGGTTGAGTACCAGTCCGGCGAAGAAGGCGCCGAATACTCCCTCAATGCCTATCCAGGAGGCTACGGCGGCGGCGAGGAACACCATCACCATTATGTAGATGAACTGCTGGATGCCGTCGTGGTATTTCTTGAAGAAGTAGGCTGTGAGGCGGGGGTAGATGTAGAAGATGCCGGCGCAGTAGACCACAAGGTAGCCGAGGACGCTGAGGAGCGAGCGCATGGAGCCTTCCCTGACCACGCCGAGCACTCCGGCGAGCACGATGAGGGAGCCGAGCACGGTGACGATGGTGCCGGCTATGGCGATGATGACGGCGGGGGAGCGGGTGACGCCGAAACGGGCCACGATGGGGTAGGCCAGGAGGGTGTGGGCGGCAAACATCGAGGCGAGCAGGGAGGCGTCGGCCAGTCCCATGCCGAGCACGGTGACGGCCACGCCGGCTCCGAGCACGAGGGGGATCAGGAAGGTGAATGCTCCGAATGTGAGGCCTTTGCGCAGGTTTTTCTTGAGGTGGTACATGTCGATCTCTATTCCGGCGAGGAACATGAGATAGAGGATGCCTACCTGGCCGAAGACTTCAAAGCTCATGTCGCGGTCGAGCAGTGAGAAGCCGTGGGGGCCGACAGCGATGCCGGCGATGATGAGTCCGATTACATGGGGGATCTTGAGGCGGTTGAGCAGGAGGGGGGTCACAAGTATAATGGCCATCACCGTCAGGAATATAGGTATCGGCTGGGTGATGAGCGGAACTCGCGATAGTAGTATGGCTGCCTCCAGAATCATTCTAATAGCTACGTGTAGTTGCGTTGTTCTGCAAATTTACTCAAAAAATCTCAGACCATCGGCTGAGGAGCGAAAATTTTTATGGCAGGGGCGGAGAGAGAATATAAAAGGCTCATATAGAATAATGATGGAATTTAATCTATATGAGCCGACGAATTTACAATAGATATCCTATTCGATGCCTAATATGCTATAACCTACAGTGTAATACATTATGTCATTTCTGGTTCGGGTGCCGATGGCTACCATGGTATCGGATCCTTCATCAGCATACACATCCATATCATTACGCTGGCCGAGGTATATATAGTCTTTGAATAACCCCTTTAATTCATCCAAAGAGGTGTTGTCGGCAGGAATTACTACAAGGGTAGAATTTAAAGTCATATCATTCGTAAAATGGTATGATACCGTTTGGATATTATTCTTGCCTTTATAACAGATTATGCCGTTGCTGATTTCTGTCGATAGTGGCTCGGTATTTTTCATGAACTCTGTTACCTCGGCGTATGTTGAGCCCCATTTAGTGCATACTATATCAGAGGGTATCAGTCCGAAAGAATCAGAATCATCATTGTTGCTACATCCTGCTAAGATGATAGAAAATACTATGGTAATGATACCACAGATTGTATTGGTTACGTATTTATTCATATTTTAATCAATAGAAATCGTAGAATGTATTATTGATAATTCTTTCAATTCTTGAAATTTTATTCCTTATGGAACTCTCATTCAATTCGGCAGGAAGTTTATCAACGATTGTTTCGCAGACAGCAGAAAGTCCATTCTGTGTAGTGACAGTTATATTGGCGACTCCTTGATTCTTAGCTGTCACTACGCCAATGTAATTAACTGTTGCAACACTTGTGTTGTCAGATCGCCAGGTATATGTTGTTTCTGCATTTTCAGGGTCAAGTTGAGGAATGATTGTATAGCTGAAACCGGGGTAAAGAATCATCTTTTCCCTGACAGATATGTCGGACGGTGGTGGAGGAAGCTCCCTTACCGAGACCGTACAGTAGGCGTTATATCCTCCAATGTCGGTAGTAACCCATATGTTGGTAGTGCCAATGCCTGTGCCTGTTACTTTGCCATAGGAAGTAACAGTGGCAATACTATTGTCATCAGAATGCCATGAGAATGTGGAGGATGCTCCATATGGAATCAGGGTTGGAGTCAGGGTTGTAGACCGGCCGATTATAAGACTGGTATAGGATGGTAATGTCACGCCAGTAGGAGGAAGGGCTCTGACACTTACAGAACAATAGACATCGGGACCTGCACTATTTTCAAGGGTGATTCTTGCTGAGCCGGATCCGACAGCTTGTACATAGCCATTACTGTTGACGTTTGCAACATTACTATTACTGGAATAATATCGCACGGAAGGAGCCGGAGATATGTTGCTTGGACTGTATGTATATGATAATTGCTGTCCTTCCCCGACAGTAAGATCTAATGATGAAGAAGATACAGTAAGATTTACCGGTTTACAAGTTATATAAAAGTAGGTAGTTGCGTGATTTGTCACGGGACGCCCGTTGATGTATCTGTAATAATAGTAATCGCACTGAACGGGAGCCGATCCGCTAAAATAGGATTTTACCGTGACCTTTGCACCATAAGTGCCACTTTTTTGGACTATTAGATACGGGCTTGAACTTCCCCAGGCCGTTTGGTTAATTGCGGCACCAAATGGGGGATTTGGAGCACTTAAAGTAATCGAATGTCCAACATATAAAGCATCTGCGGCTAAAGCATTATTTATGAAATATGGGATTATTGTAATGAATAGGAATAAAATATATTTTCTCATGGTAATAAGGATAATAGGCTGATTTTAAATATAGTCTATTTTTACCATGCAAAATTATATATAAGGAAATTGGATTTTAAGCTTTAATTGTTAAAGAGGCTTAACTGGTTGATGCGAATGTTACAACACGTGGATATGTGAATGTGCGGCTTCAGATAAGGTGCTGGATTATAGAGGTATATGTATATGAAAAGTGGTGTTGTAGAGTTCGCCTAAAAAAGATGTAGGAGGTCGGAGAGGGTGGTGAGGGGGATGGTGGTGGAGGGAAGGGGTTTGGTGGGGGCGGTGGGGTCCCAGGGGATGCCGGGGAGGTGGGCTGTGGGACAGCCGAGGGTCGTGGCGGGGAGGATGTCTTTGGAGATGCTGTCGCCTACCACGAGTATTTCGGAGGGGAGGATTTCAGCGAGATTTGTTTCGGAGGAGGGAATTTCTGTGTTCTGTGGGGCGGAGGTTGGGGTTTCGGGGACTTGTTTCCCTGAAAAGGCGGGTTCGGAGGGGAGGGTGTTGAGGGCTTGGATGCCGAGGCGGAAGATGGCGGGGTCGGGCTTGCGGATGCCTACCGCGGTGCTGTCGATGACGGCGCGGAACAGGTGGGCGATGCCGAAGTCGGCGAGGACAGCGGGGAGGTTGCCGTAGAAGTTGGAGACTATGACGAGGGGGTAGCGGGAGGCGAGTGCCTCGAGCACAGGACGGGCTTCGAGGATACATTCACGGGCGCTTTCGTAGCAACGTGTGGCTATTCTCAGTATGGCGGGGTAGGGTGCTTCGGGAGCGTTGAGGCTGGATGAGGGCGCCTCGGTGGCGTTGGGGACGTGCGCTTTATGATGGGCGGGGTGTGGTGTTTCGGGGGCGATTAAGTGGGGAGGTTGTGAGTTGGCTGGGGCGGGGATGTTGAGGTGGGCGAATTGGAGGGTGATTTTCTTGATCATTACGTCAAGAAAGGTGTCGGTGGGACGGATGATGCCTGTGCCGTCGAGGGCGCGTTCGGCCATGACATATGCGTGGCGGAAGTCATCGCGCGCGATGTGGGGCATTTCGGCCCTGTAGGCGCGGTAGATGACTTCACTCCAGTGGTCACCCCGGCTGTCGAGGGTGCCTCCGTAATCGAAGATTATTGCCTTTATCAATGGTTGATCGGTTGAGAGGGAGCCGGTTAAGGAGTTGCTATGGGAATCACCGGTCTTTGTCGAGGGCCTCGGTGAGACGGGCGCAGAATACCTCGTGGCGGCACATCATGTAGACAAGCAGGAAGTTGAGGATGGTGAGCTCGTAGATAAAGTAGAGCCAGGGGTAGCCGATGAACAGGGTGATGAAGAGTCCAATGGTGCGCCAGTTGAAGGTGAGGATATTGGTGTACTTCATGAGGGGGAGGGAGTTGCGACGGAACTCTTCGCGGAAGGATGCAGGGATATGCCCGTCGGGGTAACGGCGGCGCAGGGCCTTGCGCATTTCCTGCAGCAAGGGGGTGGACATCTCCTGCTGGCGGGTGTAGTTGAGATAGATGCGCATGGTGAGGCGTTTCCAGAAACCGCATTTTCCCGAGGCGATCGCTTCGGAGAGCTGACGGCGCAGGTCGGCCACGTTGTCGAGCTCGCTTCCCTGCTCGCCCTTGAGGAAGTAGAGGTGGAACTGGCGGTAATAGTCGGCCATGGAGGCTTGCTTGGCATGAGAGATGCCGGCGAGAATAGCCATGCACCACAGGAACCACGGGTATTGGTGGAAGAGGGGGATGGAGATGTTCTCGCGGAGGACGATGGCGATGTATATGGCTGCAAACCAGAAGTCGCCGCTCAGGCCGTCGAGTATGCGCCCGAGGCGCGAATACTGATGGGTGAGGCGGGCGAGCTGTCCGTCGGCGCTGTCGAATGAGTTGGCCCAGACGAGTAGGATCATTCCCACGACATTTATCCACAGCTGAGGATAGTAGAAGAGGATGCCGGCTGCCACGCCGAGGAATATGGATGCTATGGTGATGGCGTTGGGGGTGACGCCGAGGCGCGCGGCGAGGCGTGCCCACAGGAAGCCTATGGGGCGGTAGAAGGCCAGGTCGATGTGCTCCTCGGTGTCCATCGACTTGAGCGATTTGCGGTATTCTTCCTTCCAGTTGCTCACCCTGCTATATAGTTTTTATAAGAGTCGAGGAAACGGCGGAATGGACGCAGGCGCATGAGCCCCTGCTCGAATATGAGCCAGCCCACGATGGTGACACCGATGCCGGCGAGGACGTCGATGATGTAGTGGTGGGAGGTGTAGACGGCTGTGAACCAGATGCCCAGGCAGATGAACGCGAACAGCACGCGGAGCCACACCGAGCAACGGGCCCGGAGGGAGTAGATGAACGCGATGAGCATGTAGGCGGCGTGGAGTGAGGGGAGGGCGGCAAAGACGTTGGAGTTGCGGGAATAGAGGCCGTCGAAGATGGAGAGGCCCATCATAGCGTCCCAGCGGGCCAGTCCGGCTGTCTCGCCATGGGTGCCGGGGATGAAGTCGAAGCCGTGCATGGCTACGTACCACGGCGGAGCGGCGGGGTGAACGTAGTAGAGGGCGAACCCGAGGAGGTTGACAAAGAGGAACACCAGCGAGAAGTGGAGATAGACGCTATATTGCTTCTTGAAGTAGAGCCACAGGCCGAAAAGGATGGGCACGGGCACCCAGCAGAGGTAGAAGCATCCGGCAAGGAAGTCGAGGATGGGGGATGTGTGCATGGCCCACCATTCGTTGGGGGTGACGATGGTGCCGGCTACCTCGGAGGTGGCGGGGGTGAGGGTGATACCGAAGAGCGATGACTCGGTGGAGTATAGTCCGAAGATGTCGACCGGGTTGACCTCGTAGTTGGGGAGTATGTTCATCCAGTCGTAGGATATGCCGAATACGATGAACGGCAGGAGTGCCACGACGAGACGGCGTGTGGTGCCGGTGACGAGCAACATGGCCGCGAGGAATACGGCGATGTAGAGGTGCTCGGGCCGGAATCCCACGAATGTGGCTGTGACAGCGAGCCATACCACGAGGCTGATTACTATCACCGCTGTTTCGCGTTTGGACGGGAGTGACTGTGACATTGCGGGCCTCTTTGGGAGGTTTAAAAGTTTATGAGTTTATGGGTTTAGGGGCCTTATTTGATGAGCTGACGACGGGCGTGGCCTACGCGGGCGAAGGCGGTGATGTTGGCGAATACCGCTATCACGGCCATGGCCACGATGAGGATGTTGACTGCATCAAAGTTGGCGGGGTTCACGCACTGGCCGGTGATGCCGGTGGCGAGGGCGCCGAGGCTTGTCACCACCACTCGCTCGGGGCGCTGCATGAAGCCTATCTTGCACTCGAGGCCGAGACCCTCGGCGCGGGCACGCACATAGCTCACCATGATGGAGCCTACGAGGGCTACGAAGGTGATGAGGGCGCCGGCCACGTAGCCGGTCTGTATGAGATAGTAGCTGATGCCACCGAGGGTGAAGAGCTCGCAATAGCGGTCGAGCACCGAGTCGTACATGGCTCCGAATGTCGAGGCCATGCCACCGAGACGTGCCACCTGGCCGTCGAGCATGTCGAATAGCGAGAAGAGGATGATCACTCCTCCGGCCCATGTGACGAGGGGATAGTTCATGTTGTAGGCCGATCCGGTGTAACCGGCATAAACGAGGATGATGGCGGCGGCGATGTTGCCGAGGAGACCGATGGTGGTGACCATGTTGGGGGTGACCCCTATGCGTATAAGGAAGCGAACAAACGGGTTGATGACGCAGTAGATGCCCTGCTGGAGTGCATCGCGCATCTTCTTGAAGGTTGATGTCTTGGGTTCCATTATAATATCTGATTCAGGCATAGGATGTGTGTGACTGGTGTATTGTATTTTTTGATTGTTAAGTTCGGGATAGGTGTGGTGGCCGGGGGTGGGGTTATTTGCGCGGGTGCATGAACATGTCGACGAAGCGGATGGCGTAGGGGTCGATGTCGTTGCGACGGTACACGAAATTCTTCTGCATGAGGAAGTTCCAGAATATCGACACGATCAGTGACACGCTGAGACGCGCGGCGGCGTAGTAGCCGTTGGGCTTGAAGCCGAGATCCTCGAGGAATGTGAGCTGGCACAGGAGCTCATAGACCATCTGGGTGCCGTAGACGTTGAGCAACAGCGATCCGAGCCACACAAGGGCATACTTGACAGCCACGGCCTTGACGGGCAGGTCGGTGGCATGGAAGGTGAAGCGGTAGTTGATGCAACAGTTCACGATGCCTCCGCACACGGCGCCGATGGCGGTGGAGATCCAGGGGGCGAGGTGGACAAACGCGAAGAACACGAAGCCCACGCCCATGTCGATCCATGAGGCTATCTGGGATGACACGGACGATCGCAGGAAGGTCGATACAATGTCGCCTCCGTTGATGAACCGGTCTTTTATTTTAGAAATATGTCTGGACATTACTATTATTGTATCTGTGAATCATTCAAGGGGGTGGGCCGGGAGAGCCGTCGCGGGTCAGGCCTTGTGTTTCTTGACCTCGGCGAGGATGGCGCGGGCTATCACTGCCGACGCTTCGACGCGGCACGGGGCGAAACTGGGCCAGTCGTTGAAGTCGATGATGGAGAATGAGCCGTCGGGGGCGATGATGGCATCACCACCATAGACGCGGATGTCGAGGATATCGGCTGCGCGGTCGCAGGTCTCGCGGAACTTGGCGAGGTCAAAGCGTGTCTCTTCGCCCCGCTTGGTGGTGGCGCGGTCGTCCCCCTTGGCCGAATAGCTTTTCTCGAAGGGGAAGAAGCAGTAGAAGTAGTCGGTGTCCCTCACGCCGTAGAATTTCACCTGGTCGCCGTCGAGATGGCGGTTGATCACTGCGCGCTTGATGCCACGGAGGAAGTATTCCTGCAACACTTCCTGGGCCTCCTCGGGGTGGCGCACATAGGTGACGTCCTCCTTGTGCATGGCGTAGAGGTCGCCACGCTTGATCCAGGCCTGCTGCATGCCTATGCGCTCCATCTGTCCGGTGATGGCCTGGTTGGTGCTCACCATTAGGCTTTCGGGGTAGGGGATACCTGAACCGAGGAGTATGCGTGTGAGGCGCTCGCGGGTACAGTTCTCCACGCCGTAGCCCGAGTTGATCACGAGCCGTCCGGCGTCCTCCATGGCCTGGAGTATGGGGAATGACCGCTGGTCACGGCACATGTGGATGACGATGGGCTCGGTGACGGCCCCGGCTATCAGCTGTTCCTCCGAATAGGTCTTGACCTGACAGCCCCGCTTGCGAAGCTGCTCGCAAGTGAGGTTGAGGATGGCCGCGTCGTTGCCGATGTGGTTGGGGGAATAGGCCCCGGCGCGGAGTATTGCTGCTATTTTAGTGTCGGCCATATTATTGCCCTGGGGGCATTGTTATAAGGTTAATGGGGGTTATATGGATAGGAGGGAGAGTGCTTTGGGGATGTCGGATGCGTGGTCGATGTCGATGATGCGGCTGAAGTTGTAGGCCCTGAGGCGCATGCCCGCGGCCACGAGGGCGCGCTGGAAATCGCGCATGCGGGTCTCGCCGGCGGCCATGCAATCGTCGAGGATGTCGAGCGAGCTGACGGGGAGGGCATAGATGCCGCCCGACACGTGACGGGCGTCGGGGAGAGGGGTGTCAAAGAATCCTGTGATCATGCTCTCGGCCGGGGTCGAGATGGTGATGTAGAGGGGTTTCTCGTCGTCAATGTATGTGGTGACGGCCATGTATCCGTCGGCTTGGGTGTCGGCGTGCATGGCGTCGAGATAGGCGTCAAATTCGGCCGGATGGAACACGGTGTCGACCGTGGTGAGGCAGAACCGGGGGCCTGTGGCGCGCAACAGGGGGCTGAGGCGGTGGAGGGAGTGCATGGAACCGGGGGTGGAGGCTACGACGAGGTTGTCGGCTCCGGCCCATGGGAGCGGGGAGTCCGAGGCTTCGGCAAAGGCTTGTACCTCGGGGTTTATGATCACGCTCACTGCCTCGCAGTCGGGGCGGGAGCGGAATATGCCTATTAACCTTTCGAGCAATGTCACTCCGCCGAGACGCACCAATGGCTTGGGGGTATCGATACCCTCATTCCTAAGGCGTGATCCTTGTCCTGCTGCTATAATCGCGTAGTGCATTTTTTATTTTGCTCGAAGGACAAAATCACTCATTGCGGCCGCGGTCGAAGTTTTGCTTGCGGAGGGGGTTGGCGGTTGCCTCGGCCTCGCGCTGGCGGTTGCGGTATATGTCGAGGGCCATGTAGATGGCTTCGCGCAGTGACTGGGGATCGGCCTGTCCTGAGCCGGCTATGTCGAAGGCTGTGCCGTGGTCGGGCGAGGTGCGCACGCAGGGGAGTCCGGCGGTGTAGTTCACGCCACGCTCGGCCATGAGGAGCTTGAAGGGGATGAGTCCCTGATCGTGGTACATGGCGAGCACTCCGTCGAATTTCTTGTAGGCTCCGCTTCCGAAGAATCCGTCGGCAGGGTAGGGGCCGAAAGCAAACACGCGTTTCTTGTAGGCCTCGGCTACGGCGGGGGCCACGATCTCGTTGTCCTCGCTGCCTATCACGCCGTTGTCGCCGGCATGGGGGTTGAGCGAGAGGACGGCTATGCGGGGGGAGTGGATGCCAAAGTCGGCTATGAGCGACTTGTTGAAACGCATTATGCTATCGAGGACGGCGCCCTTGGTCACCTTGGGGGTGACGTCGGCGAGCGACTCATGGATGGTGACCAGTGCCACGCGCAGTCCCTCGCCGGCCATGATCATCATGGCCTTGGGGTCGGAACCGTCGTTGAGGCGGTCCTGGAGGAATTCGGTGTGGCCCGGGAATGAGAACTCATCGCCGTGGATGGCGTCCTTGCTTATGGGGCAGGTCACAAGCACGTCGATGGCACCTTCGCGCAGATCGGTGGCAGCGCGCTCGAGGGCGGCCAACGCGGCCGATCCTCCGGCGGGGGTGCAACGGCCCGGCTCGGGGGTGACGTTCTCGTCGACCACATTAATTATATAGTTGTGGTCGGCCGTGGCTTCGGCGGGAGATGTTATGGTGGTGAATTTCACTTCGGGAAGCTCCATGAGCTTGCGGTAGGAGGCCGCGATCTTGGCACTTCCATACACGATGGGGGTGCAGATCTCGGCGATGCGGGGATCCTCGAGGGTCTTGAGGATGATCTCGTAGCCTATGCCGTTGATGTCTCCGTGGGTGATGCCCACCTTGATTTTTCTGTTTTCCATATCATATTCCGCTTGCGCGGATAGTTTTTAGGGTTATTGTCTCTGCTCCACTACGGAGAGAATGCGGTCGAAGTTGACGCCCATATCCTCGAGTTCGTGGATGATGGCTTCGGCGTCGCCGCCGGCGTCCACATAGTCCTGGAGGAGATATACCATATAGTATGTCTCGGCGAAGCGGTCGGTGCGCTGGAGGGTTGCATACTGCCAGGGAGCCAGGCTCTGGTAGTACTTCACGTTGGCGCCGTAGCGGCGCAGCTCCTTCTCGAGCAGGTCGAGAGCATGCTTGGAGGCCTCCTCATTGCCTGTGGCTATGCCGATGCGGGCATACAGCTGGGCCATCTTCTCGGGGATCTGAATGGCGTAGGGGGATGCCACTTCGGGTAGCTTCTCCTCCATGAGCTGGAGCAGGTTGAGGGCCTTGGCGTAGCGGTCGGCCTTGTAGACGTTGAGAGCCTCGCGGTCGGCATCGGAGATGTCGGCACTGTCGGCACGCTCGGCCATCACGGCCTCGTTGACGAGGGCAGTGGCGGTGGAGAGGATGTAGGAGCGGGTGGTAGTGACCATGCGTCTCACTGTCTCATCGAGGTAGATCTGGCCCGGCTCGGTCACCTTGTCGAGTCCGCCCCAGCGGAATTTCTCGGTGATGTTGCGGTAGGCTTTCTCGGTGTTGACAGCCACCACATCATCGTCGGTGTTCTCGTCGTGATAGATGGGCGAGATCTCGTAGGCCATACCGGTGGAGCGCATGTAGGGCTGGAGGCCCAGATAGTACTCTCCGGCGGGTACGGTGGATGCGAAGTAGACGGGGCGGTCCCATCCGTTCTTGATGGAGGTGTTGATCATGTCGAGGCTCAGCACCTGGCTGAGAGTCATGCCTCCACGTCCGGCCGAGCCGGGATCGTTGTGCATGTTGGCCACAATGACCGGTTCGCTACGGCGGGCTTCGTCGGGGGTGATGCGTCCGGCCTTGACGGCAGCGTCAATGTCGACGGGGATGTACATGTTGGTGTACTTCATCATGGGCGCACCCCAAGGGTTCTGGCTCGACTTCTTGTCGTAGAGCTGGGCCAGGGAGGTGTCCACGAGCACGGCGGTGGTGTCCTCGTCGGTGGCGAAGTAGTTGAAGTTCATGCGGTCGTAGGCATAATCCTCGGGTTTGGCGAGGGTCTCGATGCCGGGTGCGTCGTAGGAGGGGTGCTTGATCTGGTTGGCGTACCAGTCGGTGGTGAGGTAGCTGAGGTTTACCACCTTTACGTCGGTGCGGTGTCCCTCGACCTCCTGGGCGTACCACAGGGGGAAGGTGTCGTTATCGCCGTTGGTGAAGATGATGCCGTTCTCATCGACCGAATCGAGATAGTTCATGCCGAAGTCGCGGGTGGTGTAGCGGCCCGAGCGGTCGTGGTCGTCCCAGGTCTGCGATACCATCTGCAGAGGGATGGCCAGGCCTACGATGCAGGCTACGACGGCTGCTATGAGGGATGTCCTGGCGGGTGTCTCGGACTCGGCGGGAGCGTTGGCCGGAGTGGTCTTGGCCGGTTTCTTGGCCAGGGCGAGGCAGATGATCTGCCATATGCCTGCCACACCCATGCCGATCCATATTGCGAATGCGTAGAAGGATCCGGCGAAAGCGTAGTCGCGCTCGCGGGGCTGTGAGGGGGTCTGGTTGAGGTAGAGCACGATGGCTATACCGGTCATGAAGAAGAGGAAGAATATCACCCAGAACTGCTCGATGCCTCGCTTGGAGATGAAGGCCTGCCATCCGAGACCGATGAGGCCGAGGATGAGCGGGAGCATGTAGAAGACGTTGTGGCCGGGGTTGCCCTCGCCGTCGCTCCAGGGGAGGAGGCTCTGGTCACCGAGACGGGGAGTGTCGATGAAGGGGATGCCCGAGATCCAGTTGCCGTGGTTGACCTCACCGTTGCCCTGGATATCGTTCTGACGGCCTGCGAAGTTCCACATGAAGTAGCGCCAGTACATGTGGTTGAGCTGGTAGATGAGGAAGAAGCGGAAGCTCTCGCCAAATGTTGGCTTGATACGGTCGGTGTACTGGAGGACGTTGCCGTCGCGGTCCACATACTGGGTCACCTTGGTGGGTGTGCCCTTTATGCCTCCGATCCAGTCGGCGTAGGCACCGGCGTGGGCACCGCTGTAGATGCGCGGAAAGAGCATGTTGAGCTCGGGGCTCATGGTGTAGTCCTTCTTGTAGCCCTGGAACACGTAGTGGTCGGGGTCGTCGGGAGAGGTCTTGGCTACCTTGGAGTACTGGGGTGTGCCCTCGTCATACATGGGTGAGAGCTGGCCTGAGGCGTCGGCCTCGTAGACCACGGAGGAGTTGTGGGTCTGACCGTAGAAGAGGGGGCGCTCGCCGTACTGCTCGCGGTTGAGGTAGGAGGCGAGAGCAAACACGTTGTCGGGCGAGTTCTGGTTCATGGGCGGGTTGGCCGAGGAGCGGATGAGCAGAAGTGCGTAGCTCGAGTAGCCGATGAAGATCACGAAGATGCTCATCACCACGATGTTGAGTATTCTCACGGGGAGCTTCTTGGCCATGAACAGGTAGGCGAGGACTCCACCCATAATTATCACGGGGATCCACATGCTGCTGCCGATGAAGGGGATGCCTGAGAGGAGTATGCTCAGGGCCACGCTCCAGCGGATGCGCTTAACGTTGTCCTGCTTGTAGAGCTCGCGGATGGCCCAGATGAACGAGGCCACGGCGAGGATGGCGTAGATGAGCACGCCGACGTTGTAGCTCAGGCCGATGACGTTGACAAAGAACAGCTCGAAATACTGCGATACCTCGATGAAGCCGGGGACGAGTCCGTAGAGGATGAGTCCGACCACGATGGCTGCCACGACGAGTGCCATGAGCGATCCGGTTGCGGTGGTGTCCTTCCACAGGCGGTAGTAGATAACCAGGCCGATGGCAGGGATACACAGGAGGTTGAGCAGGTGGACGGCGATGGATATACCTATCACATAGGCTATGAGTATCAGATACTTGTCGCTGTGGGGCATGTGGGCACGGTTTTCCCACTTGAGGATGAGCCAGAACACCAGGGCGGTACAGAACGAGGAGAAGGCATATACCTCACCCTCGACAGCCGAGTACCAGAAAGTGTCGCTCCATGTGTAGGCGAGCGCGCCACAGATACCCGAGCCGAAGATCACGAGCATCTGCACCAGCGACATTCCGGTGGCATCGTCCTTGACTATGAGCCGTTTCACCAGATGGGTGATGGTCCAGAAGAGCAGGAGGATGGTGCCGGCCGACAGCAACGCTGACATGGAGTTGACCATGAGCGCGACCTTGGTGACATCGCCGAACGCAAAGTTGACGAAGAAACGGGCCGCGAGCATGAATATGGGGTTGCCCGGCGGGTGTCCTACCTCGAGTTTATAGCCCTGGGATATGAACTCGGGGCAGTCCCAGAAGCTGGCGGTAGGCTCGACCGTGAGCAGATAGGTCACGGCCGCGATGATGAAGCATAGCCAGCCTAAAATGTCGTTGATGAGATTGTAACGTTTCAAAATGGGGTGATTGAGAGGAGCAAGCCCTGCCTGATGCGGCTATACGCCGGGGGAAGGGCTTGCTAATGTATTGATTAATAGAATTTGATGATGCCCATGGCCTCGCGAACCTCGGCGAGAGTCTTGGCGGCACGCTCGCGGGCGCGCTCGGCACCTTGTCTCACCACTTTGGCGATGTAGGCCTCGTCGGCGCGTATGGCCTGGTAACGCTCGCGGATGGGAGTGGTTACCTTGAGGATGTCCTCGGCGAGCTGTTTCTTGAGATCGCCGTAGCGGATGGAGCAATCGGCATAGGCGTCGCGGTACTGCTGTACGATTTCGGGACCTGAGGTGAGCTCGAGGAGTGTGAAGAGGTTTTCAACGGGCTCGGATACGGGCTGGTTGGGTTCCTTGGGGCCTTCGTCGGTCTTGGCGCGCATCACTTTCTTGCGGAGCACCTTTTCCTCGTCAACGAGGTAGATACAGTTGCCCTCGCTCTTGCCCATTTTGCCTGAGCCGTCGAGGCCGGGCACCTTCACGGCGTGGTCGCCGAAGTTGAAGTTCTCGGGCTCGGGGAAGAGGTCAACACCGTAGAATGAGTTGAAACGGCGGGCGAAGCGGCGTGTGAGCTCGAGGTGCTGCTCCTGGTCCTTGCCTACGGGCACCTTGTGGGCCTTCTGGATGAGAATGTCCACGGCCATGAGGGTGGGGTAGGTGAGGAGGCCGGCGTTGACGCGCTTGTTGGTGTCGGCTCCGATGATCTGTTTCTCAATGTCCTGGCCGTCGTCGGTGATGCCGAGCTGCTTGCGGGCCTTGTCCTTGAAGGAGGCGGTGCGCATGAGCTCGCCGATGCCTACGTGCATGTTGAGGAGCAGGTACATCTCGGATATTTCGGGGACGTCGCTCTGGACGAATATTGTAGCTTTGTCGGGGTCGACTCCGGCGGCGAGGTATTCGGCGAGGATGTTGAGTACATTCTCGTGGAGGGCCTTGGGGTCGGGGTTGGTGGTGAGTGCGTGGAGGTCAGCTATAAAATAGAGACAGTCATAGTCTTCCTGCATCTTGACAAACTTGCTGAGGGCTCCATAGTAGTTTCCTAAATGGAGGTTGCCGGTAGCACGGATGCCGGAAAGTACGATTTCTTTATCTTTCATGATGATAACGTAGGTTTATTTGGGTGACAAAGTTACAAAAAATCATCCAATCATTGTAGCGTTTAGGGTATTTTTAGATAAGAGTAGTAAGTATAGAGGGGGATTCTTAAGTATAGAGGGGAAAGTATAGAGTATAGAGGGGATGGGTAAGAATAGAGTATAGCGGTCAGCCGGTGGAGGGGCATCGGGAGATGCTTGCCTCGGTGGGCTGACCGCTATACTCTATTATTCCTCAGACGGAATTATTTGTAAAAAGTATTCGCTATACTCTATACTTTATACTCTATGCTTTCTTAGATAATGATTACTTGTAGAAAGTATTCATGTTGTTCTTGACTTTCTTGTTGCCGATGAGGATGGCGGGGAGGTTGCCGGCCATGCGGGCTGCACCACGCTGCTGGTTGAAGCGTACTGCGCTCTCGCTTGCGTCGAAGGGACGGCCTTCGTTGTCGATGGCTGTAACCTGGAGCACTACAACGGCGTTGTTGCCCTGTACGGGGCCTACGAGTTCACCGGCTTTGGCTACGGCTACACGACCCTGGATCTGGCTCTCGGCCATACCGATACCGGGGATGAACTGCTGACCGAAGTTAACGGTGGTGGTGTCGACTGTGGCACCCATCAGCTTGGCATATCCTGCGATGTCGTTGGCTTTGTCCTGGTAGTCGGCGATGAGTTTGGCCGCCTTCTTGTCGTTGCGAGCACGACGGGTGAGGGCGCCGTTGAGCTGAGGATCGCGGGCAGGGGTGAAGTCCTCGTAGATGTCCTCGAGGGCTACTGCGAGGAGGTGGCCGCTCTGAACGTCACCGAATATCTGGGAAACGTCGCCCTTGTCGGCTTCCATAGCCCATGCTACAGCTGCGTGGCTGTCGGTGAGGTTGCCGAGCGAGGGGCTTGAGGCTGATACATAGTAGGGGAACACGGTGTAACCGCCGGCCTGGGCGCTGTCGGCAAACTCGCTTGCGCTCTTGTGGGTGGCTACATAGTTCTGGAGCTGAGACTCAAGCTCGTTGATGGTGGCGTTGGAGGGCTCGGTGGTGAAGGTCACGTTGGCGAGCTCATAGACGGTGGTGGGGGCGTTGCGCTCGGCTACGCGAACAATGCGGCCGTTCTCAGCGAGGGTGTCGGGGGCGAAGTAGACTCCGGTGGCACGGTCGGCGATGAGATCCTTGACCATGGGTGCGTTGGCATCGATAAGCGATACTTCCATAGCCTTCTGCGACTGGGCCACGAGGGGTGAGGTGGCTACTGAGTCGAAGGGGGTGCCGTTGTTGAGAGCGTTGACGAGCGAGTCGATCTGAGCGCGGGTGCCCTGGATGGCCATGAAGTCGAGAGTCACTTTGTCGGACTGCTGAGACTTGTTGAGGAGCTTGGTGATGGCATAGTCGTTGCCGGTCTTGTTGACGAGGACGGCACGGCCAACCGAGAGGGAATCGAGGGCGGCCTTGAGGCGGCTCTGCTTGTCGACATCGGCCTGCGAGAGGGTCACGCGCTCAGCCACGAATTCGGGCATGTCGCTGAGGCCCTGGGTCTCGGGCTGGTTGTTGAGGGCGAGGATGGCGTCCTCAACCTTCTTCTGACCGGCGAGAACGTCGGCCTGGGAGGGGATGATGTTGACGGCGATGTAATTAACCAGACGCATGGGCTCGTCGAGAGCGTAGAGGTTCTTCTCCTGATTGTAGAGATTCTTTACGTCGGAGCTCTCCACGGGGAATTCATCATCGTTGAGCGATGCGAAGTCCTTTTTGGCGTAGACGATGTTGGCTGTGGGGGCGTTTTCGTCGTAGAGGGCCTTGGCGTCAAGGTCGTTGGCTACGAGGAGACCGCCGAAGAGGGTCTGGAACTTCTGCTGGAGGAGCATTTTCTCCACGTCCTGCTCCATCTGGAGCCAGTACTGCTGGAGCTGCATGGCCTGTTCCTGGGGCATGCCGTATTTCGAGGGGTTGTAAGCCATGTCGTGGGCTGTGGCGGCATCGGGGAGGCCGAGCTGCTGCTGAACCATGCGGTCAACGTAGGCCGAGTTTTTTCCGACCATCATGTCGGTGAGTTCGGCGTCGGTCACTGTTATGCCGAGCTCGCTGATCTCCTGGTTGAAGAGCTTCTCAGCGATCATTGCGTCGAGCACCTGCTGCTGGAGCACGGCGTTGTCGATGCGCTGTCCGTTCTGCTGGGCCTGCTGTGAGGCCAGCTGTACACGACGCTGGAATTCCTGAACATCTACCTTTTGGTCGCCTACCTTGGCGATTGTAGTCCCGGTGCCGAAGAGTGTGCGGCCCGAGGTGAAGAAGTCACCGATGATAAAAGCCAGCAAGGCGGCTCCAACGATGATCAGCAAGAGCACTGACTTGCTACGGATTTTTTCGAGTGTTGCCATTCTATGTTTAGATGATTTTGATTTATTCGGTTTGGTATATTAAGTAGGAGCGCAGGTAGAGTCCTTGCACAATTAACGCACAAAGGTACAATATTTTCCAATTAGTTCAAAGTGCTGTGTGTCGAATTTTGGGCGGGAGGGCCGATTTATAGGTGCCGTGAGATTTTTGAATAAAAAAATATGTGTTATATAACATAATTCAAAAACATTTTGTAATTTTGCAGCGTTAAGTAAACGAAAGATAATTGCAGTAAAAAAGGATTGCTCTGTCGGACGATCCCAGGCGTGGGACGAGACAGAATATGTTTTAGGTTTAATTTATATTAGTTTGTTGATTATGAGCAATTTTCTTAAGAAAGCCGGTAAGGTTTACCGCGAAATGAATCATTGTCTTGCACGTGCAGAGGTTTATCTTGACGTAACATCCAAGAAGTGATTCGAAGAGTACTTAATCACTACAACCCTTCATTGAGAGACGCTTCCCTTATAATAAGGAGCGTTTTTTTATGCCTTGTTGCGAAGTGCGCCACATATGCGGGCCAGGATGTAGACCGTGGCCATGGTGAGCACTATCAGGGATGAGCAGGGCACTTCAATCACCGTGGCGAGAAACAGGCCGGTCACTGAACAGAGGAGCGATATGACGGCCGAGAGCCACATGATGGATCCGAATCTCCTCACGAACACTTCGGCGGTCATCTGAGGCAGGGCGAGCATAGACATGAGCAGCATCACGCCCACGAGCCTGATGGTGAGAACAATGCACACGGCCACCATAACTGTCATGATGGTGGAAATGAGGCCGACGCGGAGTCCGCGCACACGGGCGAAGTCGGGGTCGAAGGCACATATCATGACTGTGTGGCGCATCAGTGCCATGAATAGTATGAGTATGCCCGTGAATATGAGGAACGCCCAAAGGTCGGCCCGGCTGATGGTGAGGATGTTGCCGAACAGGAAGGAGTTGAGTTCGGGTACATATCCGGGGGTGAGGAATATGAAGAGCGTACCTATGGCCATGCCTATGGCCCAGATGACGGCTATGGCTGAGTCCTCGCGCACACGGTGGCGGGCTGACATCCATTGCACTCCGAGAGACGAGGCTATTGCAAAGAGGGCGGCCATGGCTATGGGGCTTACCCCGAGGTAGTAGCCGAGTCCGAGACCTCCGAAGCAGGCGTGGGTGACTCCGCCGGAGATGGATACGAGACGGCGGCTTACTATATATGTACCGATTATTGCCGATGCGATGCTCAGGAGCACAACGGCTATGAGGGCGTTACGGAAAAAATCGTAGTTTAACAGCATTTTTTATTTGCTCTGGCGAGCAAAGGTTATAGGGTTATAAGGTTATGGGGTTATGCCGGCTGGTCGCAGAGCATTATCCATTCGTCGCGCAGGGGTTCGGGAAGGGGGACGTTGCGCTGTGTCAGGGCTACACCCCAGGAATATACTTCCCCAGGGGCGAGCGAGTAGAGGATCTCGCGGAACTCTTCGATCTCCTCGGGGGTGTAGGCTCCGGGCTCACGGCCAGAGAAGCGGTCGAGCTCCTCGTCGTCGTAGTACAGCTCCTCGGGTTTCAACAATCCTTTCTCACACACGGCATGGCGTCCGCAACACACCTCTTCTTCCTCCTCCCCGTTTTCGGGGGTTGTAGTGTCGGCGGGGGTATTGTCGGGAGTGGTGGCGGCCGATTTTCCGCGGGTGAGATAGAGGATGAGGCCGGTGAGAATGGTGACGGCCAGTATGATCAATGCTCCGGTCATAGGTCGGCAGGTTCTTCGTCGGCGTCAAGGAGTGTGAATCCGGCGGCACGCATATGCTCCCAGAAGTCGGGATAACTCTTGGTGACCACTTCGGCATCACGTATGATTATGCCCGGGACATAGAGCGATACGGGTGCGAGGCACATGGCCATGCGGTGGTCGGCATAGGTGTCGAACACGGGCATCTCGCGGATGGGGACACGACGGCCGTCCCAGCGCATGGTGCCCGGCACTGAGGTATCGATGATCACGCCGAGTTTCACCAGCTCGTTGTGGAGGGCGGCCACGCGGTCGGTCTCCTTGATGGCGAGGGTGTGCAGGCCGGTGAAGTGGAAGGGTATGCCGAGCATGGCGCATGTCACTGTGACGTACTGGGCCAGGTCGGGGCAATCGGAGAAATCTATGTTGGCACGGGCATCGGCATCGGGATTGGCGAGCAGATCGGAACCTCCGTTCTCGCCTTCCCACTCGGTCACCACGCCGAGGCGGGCGAATATGTCGGCAAGGCAACGGTCGCCCTGGCATGACTGACGGGCAAGGTTGTCGATGGTGATGGCTCCGGCCGAGAGGGCCTCTATCTCATACCATGCGGCCGCTGCGCTCCAGTCGCCCTCGATGGCTATGGGGGTGGCGGGTGCCTTGTAGCCTCCGGCGGGGACTGTGATGGTGTTGACGGTGAAATCGCTCTCCACGCCGTAGTGTTCCATGAGCTTGAGGGTCATGAGTATGTAGGGGCGCGAGGTGATGTCGCCGAGCAGGGTGAGGCGTAATCCCGAGGTCATGACCGGGGCTATCATCAGCAGGGCCGAGATGTACTGGGAGCTTACCGAGGCATCGAGCGACAGCTCGCCCCCCTTGAGGCGGGAGCCGTGGATCCTGAGCGGGGGATAGCCCTCCTCACCGAGATAACTGATGTCGGCTCCGAGCGATTTCAGGGCCTCGACCAGTACACGGATGGGGCGGTGGCGCATACGCTCCGAGCCGTCGAGGGTGATGTCGGCTCCGGGGGTGGCGGCGTAGTAGGCCGTGAGAAAGCGCATTGTGGTGCCGGCGGCGCCCACATTGACGGTGCGGTGACCTGGGGCGGTGTCGCCGTCCAGTGCCGATGCCATGGCGTCGGTGTCGTCACACACAGCCACGGGGCCTATCGGCGCGGCTCCGGGGGTGAGGTGGTTGATGATGAGTGCTCTCGCGCTCATGCTTTTGGACAGCGGGAGCGAGAGGCGGGCCTCAAGGAAGTCCTCGGGGGGGAGTATGCGTAGGTTCATTGTGCGGTCACGTTGGTTACGATGATCTTCTGGGATCCTCTCCAGGGGAGTGTCCCGTAATATTTCTGGGTGGTGAGGGTCACGCGCTTGCCTGTGCCCTGGAACGACTGTACCAGACGGCCAAGCGAGTCGTTGGGGATGGAGAAGAAGAAGTCGCGCGAATATATCTGGGAGGTGTCGTTGAGATGGCTCTCGCTGATCATCTCGCCCTCGAATGTCTTGAAGAATATGCCACGCTTCTCGACCAGGGTGATGTAGCCCGAGGTGAGGGTGTCGGAGGTATAGGGCACGAAATAGCGGATGTAGAATGCTGTGCCAAGGATCGCGAAGAGTATCACGAAGAACCATATGAGCCGTCGGCGGGCTCTCCGGCGTTTGCGCCGGGGTGTCTCCTGGGTGGATGCGGTGTCGCCGTTGCCGACGGTAGCGGATGATGAGCCACTTCCGGTATTCCCGAATGAGAATTCATTTCCTGCCGGGCGCGAGCCTTCGGCGGTAACGTCGGATGATGATGCCGGGACTGAGCCTTGGGCGCCTGTCGGGGCGGTGGAGCCTGTTCCGGCGGGCTCGTTGCTGTTGTCGTCACTACGGTTGTCGCCGCTCTTGTCGTTGAAGTCGCGGAGGAAGTAGTCGTCTTGGTCGTCAATCCATTTCATCTTTTTGATCGTTTGTCCAGGGCTATCCAAGCGAATGTGAACAGACCCAGAATGATGGAACTAATTGTCTGAACCCCTAAGGAGAGGTTGGCAAATGATGCCATATAGCTTTTGTCGAGGCCGGGGATATCGGCCGAATATAGTCCGAGAGCAAATATCATGGCCCACTGCCAGGGGCCGATGCCGCCGTTGGAGGGGACGAGCATGGAGAGGCTGGTGAGGACGAAGCACACCAGCAGAGCGGTGAGGCCGTGCAGGGCTATGACCTGGGCGGTGAGAGGGAAGGACATGAATGCGCATCCGAGCCCCAGGTAATAGCATGCCCATAATATTATGGTGTAGAATAGCCATTGACCTTTGCCCCTCATGCGGGCGATGACGGCAAATCCTTTCCATAGTCCGTTCCAGATGCGGCGCAGGGTGGAGATGACCCTGTTCTGAGGATATTTCACGCAGATGAGGGTGGATCCTGCAAGTACCGTGATCACGCATCCCCACAGGACGGGCGATGTGAGCAACGACATGATGCGCGACATGAGCTGGGGATTCTGGCCGAGGTAGGACATGAGCTGAGGCCCGGCCAGGAAGAAGGTGACAAGCGATATGAGCCCTACTGCGACAGTGTCGGCCAGGCGGTCGGCCACCATTGAGCCGAACACTGTGGTGAACGGGGCTTTCTGTCGCTGGGCCACAAATCCTGTGCGCCATATCTCGCCAAGGCGCGGAAACACGAGATTGACGGCATAGGTGCCGAACACGCTGAGCGACAGCACCCACAGCGAGGCCTTGATGCCGAGGGCACGGAGCTGAAGCCTCCAACGGGCGGCACGCGCCACCTGGGCGCCTATCACGAGGATGATGTTGCCGGCTATCCACCGGAAGTCACACTCAGTGCAGATGGTGTGCCACATCTCGCGCAGATCCATCCCCTTGACCAACAGGTAGCACAGCCCCACGGTGATGACCGCGGGAACACCGTACTTAAGCAGTAGCCCGAGTGGCGACTGCCTGTGGCGTGCAGCTGTGGGGGCAGATGGGGTAGATTGCTGGCTCATCAATAGTTGCGGTAACGGTAGTCATTGTCATATCCGCCACTGTTGAGCAGGTTTCCGCTACGGGTGGCTGAGTTCATGAAGGGATCGTCGAAGAAGTCATCCTCCTCGTCCTCATCTCCGGCGGGACGGTCGTCCTGCTCGCCCTTCTTGCGTTTGGGCTTGTTCTTCTTGATCTCCATCGGCTTCTGCTTGTCGACGGGCAGTTCGTTGATGTCCCAGCTCTGCTCGATGGTCCAGTTCTTCTTCAGGGTGACTTTCTTGGGGTAGTAGTACACCTCCTCGGGCTGGATGGAATCGGCGATGGAACCTGTGGTCCACTTGCCGTCACCGTTGGCGTCGATGAACAGGCGGGCATAATATGTGCCGGGCTTGAGATATTCGATGGTGGCGAGATTGCCCTCGACCGGAGCTGAGGCCACGGGGGCATCGGAGGTGCTGAGCACTTCCACCACGGCCTTGCGACCGTCGAGGCCTGAGATGTTGAACGATACGGCCGAATAGTCGTCGCTCTTTTTGGTGGTGAACTCGTGTTCAAGGCGGGCGTTGTCAAGTCCGTAGACGTCGACCATGGCGGCCGAGTCGATCACGAGTTTGTATTTGGTGCCCTCCTCCCATTCGTAGGGGGCGGTGTAGACCATGGGGTGAAGCGGTTCGGGACGGGAGAACGTCGGGCGGGTGATGGGATACCAGGTGGAATCGACGAGCATCTCGAGGTGCACGGCGGTGGAGTCGAAGCGGGCCACGGGGGTGCCGGCACCGAGTGCGAGGCCCATGTTGAGCTCCTGGCTTGAGCCGGAGGTCACGCGCAGTTCCATGTGGGGAACGGGGGGAATGGAGTCTTCCTCCTCCTCACCGTCCTTTTTCTTGCGTTTCTTTTTCTCTTTCTCCTCCTTTTTCTTGGGACTGCGGAAGTTGAATTTCAGCGTGTCGGTGCCCCACACGAGGTTGTCGGTGGTGTCAGTGCGCAGATAGGTGGCCTCGAGGGTGATGGAGTCGAGCGCCACGAGCGAGGTGTCGGTGATCCAGTAGGTGAGGGTGTCGAGGGTGGGAGATGCGTCGAGCGCGGTCCAGGTGGAGATCTCATCGCCAGCACGGTGGGTGTTGAGCAGGCGGATGATGGGGAGAGTGTCGGATTTGGCTCCGAACTGGAATGTTATCTTGTTGCGCTCGGGTCGCTTGTAGTCCTTGAGATACTGGGAGGCATATCCCTCGTTGAACCACGTGAGCAGGAGGTCGTCGGGGAGGAAGCGGGTGATGTTGCGGGTCACGAGCGAGTCGCGCACGCCGTTCTCGCGTGTGAGGGTGTCGGTGACGGTGGCCGGCTCGGAGGTGGGGGAGACTGTCACGTCATAGAAGGCCACATCCTCGGAGCGGTCCCAATGATAGTCGCGGTTGACGTCGTTGAGGGCATACACGCGGTAGGTGCCAGCCTTGAGGTTGCGTATGGTGAACTCGCCAAGCTGGTTGGTCTTGGTGATGCGCTCGAATGGGAGTGTGGAAATTGCGGTGTCGGAGAGGTTGGAGTACACGCCCACGAGCATGCCCTGGGCGGGCTCGAGAGTGCGGGCCTCGAACACCATTCCCGAGAGGCGGAGGGTGTCGATGGTGTCGCCGGTGGCGAAGTCGATCGCGAGGCCGTCGAGCACGTTGCCCTCGTTGAGGTCCTTGATGGCATCGGCAAAGTCGATGGTGTAGGTGGTGTTGGGCAGGAGAGTGTCGCGCAGCTCTATAGTCACTCGCTTGGCGTTGGATGTGATAGCCGGGGTTGTGCGCTGGGCGGGCGATACCACAATCTTGTTCATGGCATCGTCGAGCGTGATGTTTTCATCAAAATCCACGGTGATCTTGTTGTTGGTGACGCGGAGCTGTCCGAGAGAGGGATTGGAGCGGACATATACGGGAGGCGTCTCGTCGCGCGGACCGCCTTCAGGACGGCCCATATTGGCGCAAGCCACCATCACGGCGGCCGCTATCATCGCTAAGAGGAGTCTCAACTGCTTGACTGAACGCATGTCAGAATGGGTCTTTTAGTTCTTTTGGGGTTATATTCTTGCAAAAATACTAAAAAATCAACACAAGTACCCACTTTTTGATGGTAAATCCCTTCAATAATGAGTTGAGCGTGATTATTTAGTGATAATTGAGTGATTAGAATGTGCACATGCGATTGTCGGGGGAGAGTGAGAGTTCTCCCACGCGCTCGTTGTGATAGCTCACTGTGAGTCGTCCTATTTTTATCATGACTTGGAGGGGGTGTGGTAGGCTTTCTTTTTGCCGGTGTTGCGGCGTATCTGGGTCAGTTCCTCCATGGTGGAGTATTTAGGTTGCGAGAACACCGATTTTATCTCGGAAGTGTAGTTCAGCACTATGGCTATCTCGATGAGGTTTCCGAGCGAGATCAGACCTTTCTGCTCGAAGCGTGCGATGTTGCTTATGGATACGCCGGAGCGCTCGGCGATGTCGCGCCGGGTGAGATTCTTCTCGATGCGACGTTTCTTGAAATCGCCGGCAATCTGCATGGCAATGTCGCCGGAATCGGGAGGCATAAGGCTTTCCAATAGAGCTAACATGTTGTTACTTTCCGGGTAATTCATATAGATACTATCTAAATATTATCACTTGCAAATATACACATTAATATCAATATAAACAATCCTGAGACCCGAAAAGATGGGGTGTCCGCGGGATATAATCAGAACTTTGGAAGTCAAAATGTGGGTCATGATAAACAAAAAAAGCCCGGGAGATCCCGGGCCAATATATAACTACTATCATCCAAAGTCAACTCAGTGAAATTAAAGGAGTAAAAATAAGTGCAATATCAATCAATTAGTCATAAGTATATGAACCATGTCCAGATACATCATATATAACATACACAATAAACTATGTGAAGCAATAAGATTGGATATAAGGGGTGTGGATAAATCGCTTAGAGTTAGTCAGATGCGATTACCAATGGGCACACACTCCAAGTGTCACTTTTCAAGCAATCCGTTCAGCAATGCGGTTGTCTCCTTGTCGGAAGGCCGTGGAGCGAATGTGTGCTTGAATGTTCCGTCGGGCGCGATAATCAGGAAGCGGGGGATGCCGTTGATATTCAATGCGCGGGAGAATTTGGCGTTTTCTTCAGCTGACAGGCGGTATTGCTTCCATGCGGGTCGATCCTTTTTCAGTTTGGCAAGCCATGCGTCGCGGTCCTCGTCGACCGAAATGCTCACCAGTTCTATGCCGGGATTGTTCCGGAAACGGTCGTACAGGTTGGCCATATGGGGGATCTCGGCACAGCATGGACCGCACCATGTGGCCCACACATCGATGTAGAGCAGTTTGCCATACAGGCTGGAAAGATTCACGAGGCCACCCTCGGGAGTCTCCATCTCGGGATCAAACGGCAACCGCTCGCCCTCGGATATGACCTGGCACAGCTCCTTGATTCTCGCATCGGTCTTGGTCGCAAGGTCGGGGTAACCGGCGGCATGACCGGCGAAGGCCGAGCCGAATTTCAGAAGTTCCTCCTTGGGCATTCCTATGAATGAGAGGAAGTTGTTGGCGGCGTCATTCAATGCGATGCGCCGGTTGACGGAATTCTGCATCACACTGTCGATGAGCTCCATCACCGAGATGAAGTATTCCGTATTATCGTCGGTATCCTGCTTGGGGTGCTTGTCATAGAGCCAGAGTGAATAGAGACCTGACCGCACGTCGATCTCGTCGTCGGGGTTGATCGACGACATTATGGCCTGATATTCGGGGAGTGAATCCACCGGTTGGGAGGATATATTGTTGGAGTATATCCTCATCACGGTGGTCTTGGCCAAGTCGGCCCGGCGTGATATCAGGCTGGAATAATAACTGCGATCGGCGGTGTCGGCTATGGCGTTGATCATTCCGGAGTATCCGGCGGTCTCATTGTCGATGGCCTGAAGTATCTGTGGGAGCGGACGCACTGAATCGGAGCCCAACGGGAAGTAGGGACGGAGGTCCACACCGTTGACGGTGGCTGAGAGCAGATCGCTGACAGCCGCGTTCTTGCCGGAGAATGTGACGGAGATCTCTCCGGAGCCGTTGTCAGCGATGTCGACATTCAGTGTCTCTCCCGCCTCGGCACGGAGTCCATAGGGTTGCTTGCCTACATATAATGTGGCGTCAAAGGCACTTATGCCCTCGGGGAGCGGGACGTTGAATGTGGCATGGCCTGCCGAGTCGGGCTCGATCACTACCGATTGCCGGTCGAGGTCGTCATTGTAGGGGGAATAGTTAAGGACAATCTGTTGGTTAATGTCGGGGGACACGTTGAACTCTACCATCGGGTGATGGTGGGCAACGTTGTTACATGCGCTCATTAGAAGGAGAAAGATGAGTGTGTAGAGATGAGTGATATGTTTCATGACCGATTCAATAGTTCTGAGTCAGAGTAGGGTTAAATCGGGTGGCGTTGGCCGGGAACGGCATAATCCACAGCGGGGAGTCGGGCGAGATGGTGAAAGTGCCGTAATCGCCCAGATCCTTGGTGATGGAGTGGCGGTAGGCTGTCTCGGAATTCCAGCGTTTGCAGTCAAAGAAGGTGTCATAGGAGCCGATGAACTCGATGCGCTTGGCTTTCTGGAGCAGAGCCATCGCCTCGGCTTCGCTCATGGCGGCCTGATCGTACATCGAGGTGTAGGATGTGAAGCTGTCGATACGTTTCACCCTCACGCGGTCGATGTAGTCGAGTCCCTTGCGGATCTCTCCGAGACGTATGTAGGACTCGCCGGCTATGTAGTACATCTGCTCGGCACGTAGGCCGTAGACGTTCTGCTGGGCGCCGAAATCGGTGTAGCACACCGTTTCGGTGAGTCCGCCACGCATCTGTCCCATGATCTCGCTCCATCCTGAGGTGAAATCCTTAACATAGTCACCCGGCTCGAACATGGTGCTCATCTCGCGCGAGATGGTGATCATGGCGGGACACAGACGCATACCGGCCAACGCATGGAAATACTGATTGGGAGCGTCGCTCGAAAGCATCCAGCTGCCGAAGTCCTTGCAGGTGGAACGGTCCTCGACACGGCCGTTAATCTCGATGGCTTTGAGGGCCTGGCGGGCGGCCTCGTCATAATTCTTCATCTGGAAGAACACCTTGGCCCTGACGGCATATCCGAAAGCCTTGTCGATGCGCGAGGAGTTGGCGTGCTTATCGTAGAGCGACGATATGTAGGACTCGTCGCAATCCTGAAGTATGCGGTCATACACCTGAGCCACCGTGAGTTTCTGCTTGATCTCGCCCGAATTGGTGTTGTCGACATATGCTATGCCCCCCAGGGAGGAAGCGGTGGCCGGGTCATACTGTCCGGCATAGATGTTGACCAGGAGATAGTGGAAATAGGCCCTCAGCATGTGGGCTTCGGCTTCCACTCTCACTTTCTGAGTCTCGTCACCGCGGGCGTCGTCCAGCTTCTCGATGATCACGTTCATGTAGTTGATCATGCTGTAGAGGGTGGCGTAGCGGTCGTCGGTGGTGGCCAGCTCGGCACGGTTCACGGTCTCGTCGTAGGCAAGGTAAGCATAGGAGAGCGAGTTGCGGTTGGACATGGTGGAGGGGACGGTCTCGTACATGGCCACTATCTCGTTGGTGACGAGTCCCAGGTCGACGGCCGGATTGGTGTTGAATGAGAATTCCTGGTTGAGCAACAACTCGAGGTCGTCGACGGTATCGAGGATTGTTTTCCCCTTGGGGGTGATGTCAAGGCTATCTTCGCACGATGAGGTGGCCAGAATAGCCATGGCTCCTATCAGGAGGGATGATATATATTTATTCATGTGGGGCTTGGGTGGGGTTAGAGGTTAAGGAAGAGGCTGAAGGTGTAGCTGCGGGGAGTCCTGGTGAGGTTCTCTCCGGTGACGGGGTTGACAGCTTCGGGGTCGAGGCCGAGGTTGTTGCGGGCCCATGTAGCCACATTGTTCATCTGCAGGCGCAGACGCAGTTCGTTGATGCCGATTTTGCGGGTGAGCGTGGAGGGGAACAGATAGGAGAGCACCACGTTGCGCACTTTCAAGTAGTCGGCGGCCATTACGTTGCAGCTTGCATACTGGTAGGTGCCGTTGATGTTAGTGCCACCGAGATAGCCGTTGGGGACAATGGAGAGATCCTCGCCGTTGCGCCAGAAATCGAGGTCGGACGAGAGCGCGTAGCCCGGATAGCCTGACCAGTCGCCATAGCTGCTCCACCGGTCAGTATCGGCGCGCATCTTGTGACCGCCGTAGTAGCTCATCATGGCCGAGAGGGTGAATCCTCCGTAAGAGATCTCGGGGATGAACGAGGCGATATATTTCGGGTCGAGCGATCCGCTGTAGATGGCTTCTTCGGGGGTGAAATCGGAGCTGTACAGGTTGGAATTGTGCACGTTGCCCTCGCGGTCACGCCAGGTGTAGGTGGTGTTGTTGCCGTTGCGTTCCAGTCCGGCAAACTCGTAGGAGAAGAGCGAATGTATGGGGTAGCCCTCGTGGAGAGTGGTGGAGAGGAGTTCGGTGTATCCGTCGGGCGAGCGGTGATTCACCTTGGTGACCTTGTTGTTATTGTAGGAGAAGTTCATGCTTGCGCGCACTCCGAGCGAGTTGCGGCCCTTAGGCTCGATGATGCGTCCCGAGAGCTGCAGCTCGATACCGTCGTTGACCATCTCGCCATTGTTGATGGTGAGCTGAGTCCAGCCGGTGGTGACATCAAGATCGGTGAGTGTGAGCAGGTCGGAACCGTTCTTGCGGTAATAGTCGAGCGAGCCGTTGAGGCGGTAATTCAAGAGCGAGAAGTCAACGCCGACATTCCAGGTCGAGGTTTTCTCCCAGCGGAGCTGTTCGTTGGGCGGGGTGTCGAGCCATGCGTTCTTATCTCCATTGTTCCAGTTGATGCCTATTGTGGCTGTCATGAACGAGGACACAGAGGAGTCGATGTTGCCGGTCAGACCGTAGCTGACGCGCGGCTTGAGGGCATTGAGCCATTTCACGTCGCGGAGGAACGCTTCGTTGTGAGCATTCCATGACGCTCCCACCGACCATAACGGACGGCCACGGAACTCGGGATCGGCACCGAACAGGTCGGTCTTGTCGATACGCCACGATCCGGAGAGGGCATAGCGGTTGTCATACACATAATTGCCTGTGAAATAGATCGAATAGAAGCGGTGGAGCACATCGGAGGGACGGAAACCGTTTTCCCAGTCGGGTGCGCCCATCATGGTGTAGTCGCTACCGAGGATCGAAGCCGAGCCGAAAGCGTCGCGGATATCGCTCCAGTTGACCATGCCGGTGCTGTGCATCTGGGTCTGCTCGTCATATCCCATCAGGAGATTGCTGTAGGCCTTTTCGTGAGTCTCGCGGAATTCAAAACCGCCGAGGAAGTCGATGTCGTGCTTGTCAAACAATGTGGTGGCATACTGGGTCTGTGCACGGAAAGTGTAGAAAGCCCCTTCGTTGGTCAAGGTCTCGAGCATACCGCCGTTGGGAATATGGTGTACAAGTTCCTGGGAGGGGACGAGGATGGGGTTCCAGTCCTCATCATAATCCTCGGTGAGCACGGTGGTCATGCCGGAATAGAGGTTGTAGAGACGGCGCATCTCGTAGGAGTCGGCGTGGGTGAGCACGTCGCTTTTGTAGTAGATGTCCTCATACTGGAAGAAGCCCGAAGCGGTCCAGCCGGGGAGTATCTTGAAGGTGCCGTTGAGGAATGTGCGGATATTTGTGCGGCGGTCACGTTGCCAGTTGAGGTTGCGCTCGTTCATGAGATTGAACGTCACATCCTTAAGCTCGTTGTAGGGATCCTGCAGGACCTCCAGGTCGGGGTCTATGCCGGCCTGCATGCGCTTGAGCGAGCCGTCGGGGTTGTACATAGTCTCGTAGGGGCGGAACGAGTTCTGGCCGAGATAGCCGTAGACGCTTGTGGGGCGGGTCTTGGAGCGCTCGCTGATCACATTCACACCGAAGGCCATGTCGACCCACTTGGCGAGCTTCAGGTCGCCACGGTACTTGAACGTGATGGCATCGTTGTGCTCGCGCACACGGCCCATGTTGTCGCGCTTGTAGTTGACTACGACACTCGATTGCAGATTCTTGCTGCGCAGACGCAGGGCGAGGTTGTACTGCTGGAGCACATCGGTGGTGGTCATGGCATCGCGCCACTCCTTGCGGTAGTCGTTGCGGCCCATTTCGGAGAATTGGCTGTTGAGGTCGGAGTCGGACAGCTCGCCGAGGTGATTTCTCACGAGAAGTTTCAGGGCCGGGCTGAAATTGTGGGTGCGGTTGTCGTTCCAGCGGTTCATCATCTCGTTATAGAACGAGCGGTCGCTGTTGTTGAGGATGGAGTTGAACTGATATTGCTCCAGTTCGAGAAGCTCGGACGAGGAGGCCCATCCCATGTTGTCGTACTTCTGGCGTTCAGTGACGGTAATGTCGGTGTTGAAGTCGATCGACACACGCTCGTCAACAGCCTGCTTGGTGGTGATCACGATGATACCGTTGGAAGCACGGGCGCCGTAGATCGAAGCCGCGGCGGCATCCTTGAGGACGGTTATGTTCTGTATGTCATAGGGATTTACGGTCTCTATGCCGCCCTCGATGGGAAGTCCGTCGACCACAACCAGCGGTTTTGTCACAGCTTGGAAGGATCCGGTGCCACGGATGGTCATGGCATCCTCGCCGTCCTTAATACCATTGTTGTAGATCACGAGACCGGGTACCTGCCCCTCGAGGTTGTCGGTGACCGATGAGGAGTACCGGCGCTGAATGTCGTCGGCAGTGATGGTCTGATAGGCTCCGGTGGCGTTCTCGCGTTTGAGGTTCTGATAGCCGGTGACCACAACCTCATCCATCAGGGCATAGTTGGTCTCCATCTTTATGGTGAGTGGGAAACGTGTGGAGGGGGTTATGACAGTTTCCCTGGGCTTCATGCCCACATAGCTCACGAGGAGAGTGTAGTTGTAGGGGGCCGATGAGGTGAACTCGAAATTTCCGTCAATATCGGTGGCCGCACCCACAGTCGAACCCTCGATATGGACGTAAGCGCCGGGCAGAGGTTCGCCACGGTCATCGAGCACACGTCCCGAGAGGGTGCGTTTCTCGCCCCCTTTGATATCCTTGGAGGGGAGGCGGAGGATAACGGTGTTGTCCACTATCTCATAGTCGAGTCCCATGGCGCCACGCACCACTTCGTTGAGCAGGTCCTTGACCGATGAGGCTGTGTAGGAGCCCTCGGCGGGATGCTTTATTCCATTGACTACTTCTTTGCGGCATACGAATTCATATCCGGTAGCCTTTTCGAGCTTGGAGATGATGGCCTCGGCGCGGTCGTTGGTGAACGTGACCTTGAAGTCGCGTGCCATGGCTGCGAGCGGTGTCATCATAAGAGCCGTGAGGAGGATGATAAAAAAGCTCTTTTTCATGTTTGGTAAGTATTATGTAATGATTGGGGTTACTATTATATATAAGGTGGCTGTCAGCGGGGAGAGATGATCACCTTGTCGCCTGAGGTTGAGAATGAGATGTCGCCACACTTCTCGAGTATCGATATCACGCTGCGGAAGTCGCTGTAGCGTGGCACGCTTCCGAGGAACACGTCGTTTTCAAGCGACGGATCGGTGATCTCATACTCGAAGTCGTACCATCGGCTCAGGTCGCGCATGATGCTGGCGAGGGTCTGCTCCTCGAATACGAATCGTCCGTGCCTCCAACCGGTTATCACCGAGGTCTTGACCTCTTTCATCTCCACATCGCTTTCGGCAAGATTGTACAGCGCCTGCTGGCCCGGGACGAGGAACAGTTCTCCGCCATGGTGGTCGAGCCTGCGCAGAGAGATGCAACCTTCCTCGAGAGTGGTGTAGACGGTCTCCTCATCGGGGTAGGCCTTGATGTCAAACCGCGTACCGTAGACCTGCACCACCTGTCCGGCGCTCTCTACGTAGAATGGCCGTGAGGGATCCTTTTTCACCTCGAAATATGCTTCGCCCGATATGCTCACACGGCGTTCGTTGGCCGCGAAGGTCTCGGGGAACCGTAGCTGGGATTCGGAGTTGAGCCACACCACGGTGGAGTCGGAGAGCACTATCTTGAACTCACCGCCACGTGGCACATCGAGACACAATTGCTCGGGGGCCGTCACGGGGACTTTGGCCGATACGGGCATGGTGGCATCGACAGGCATGGCGGCTATATTGAGGCTGTCGAGGGTGACTGTCGCGCCGGTAGGGGTCACCATTTTTGCTACGGGGCGGCCCGGCTTTATGCTGTCGATAACGATGTCGTGGGCCACAGGAGCAGTCACGGATACGGGAGCCATGGATCCGCGGAAAAGCAGGGTGGCACACCAGATGAGGGCACACACAGCGGCCGCGCATCCTGAAAGGATGGCCACACGACGCGCTTTCATGGCGTTGACGCGCCGCTGCATGTCGGCGGCAGGACGACGGGTGTCGACTTTGCGACGGAATTTGCGCTCCTTCTCGAGATATACTGGGTCATGGAGCCGCGACACGAGCTCGGCGTTGTCGGGATGAGCGTTCATCCATTCGTCGAGCTCGGCTTTCTCGGCCTCCGAGATGGTGCCGAGGATGCTGCGGTATATGAGTCTGCTTATCTGTGGATGCATGGTGTGGGCGGTTTTGATACTAATACCCCTTGACCGGCGATAAGTATAACAGAAAAAGCATATTTTTTTTGTGAAAATGCGTTTTTGTGGAATTTTTACTACTTTTGTCGCTGAATATATGCGACAAGATGGATTATACTCCTATATACCGGGCTTTTATTAAAGGCAAGATGCATCCGCTTTATGACGTGATGTATCCCGGCCTGTTGCGCTATGCGGCGGCTGTGCTCGGCGAGGAGCTTGCCTATCTTGCCGAGGATTGTGTGCAGGATGCCGTGATGGCCACCTACACCAACCGATCGCGCCTCGAGGATGCTTTCCATTGGCGTTCCTATCTGATACAGAGCGTGAGAAACCGTGCGCTGAAAGTGGTGAGGCACCATGACGTGTGTTCTACATATGCCGGTAGCGGAGAGGCCGGAGCGGGAGAGGAGCGTGACATCTCTCACGAGATGATACGCCAGGAGACGCTCGACACGCTGTATGCGGCCATCGACACGCTTCCTGAAATATACAGGGAGGTGTTCGAGATGAGCTTTGAGCAGGGATTGAGGAATGCTGAGATAGCGCATCTGCTTGATATCGCCGAGATTACGGTGAAGAAACGTAAGGAGAGGCTTATCTCCTTGTTACGGGCCAAGCTCGGAGATATATCCACAGCCGAGCTGATAGCGATGCTATCCTCTGCCGGCATGCTTGAAAAGGCGATGTGAGGGTAGTGTTAAGCGCCCGGGATGGTGATGCGGATGCCTGAGAGGGCGAGTTGGCCGTGGTCGGCGAGGGTGCGGACGGTGGTGATGATCTCCTCGGAGGTGTAGGAAGGGGTGAGGTTGGCAATAAGTTTTTTCAGATCGGTTCCGCCCGGTTGGGATGCCTGGTAAAGTATGCTTTTCTCAAGGTCAATGCCGGTGGATACTGTTGCGGATGCCCGGTGAGCCTGAGCCTTGCGGTTGGCCCGGCACACGTCGCATTTCCCGCAAGGTTCGGCAGGGGATTCGCCGAAATATCTCAACAGTGTGTTGGCCCGGCATGTGGTGGCGTTGAAGGTGAATTCCTTCATGGCGTTGACCCTCTGCTCCATGCGCTCGCGCTGACGCTCGTAGACTTCGAGGGGGATGATGAGGTGGCGCGGTTCCTCGCGCGAGGTGGTGTAGACAAGGTAGGGGGTGGTGGCGCGCGGCACGTAGTGGATGGCGTGGAGACGGCTGAGAGTGAGCAGGGCCTGGTAGACCTGCTCGCTGGAGAGGCGCAGGCGCTCGGCTATGAGGAGTTCGCTGATATATACGTAGTCGGCAAACAGGCCTGTGTAGGCCCTGAGCAGACATTGCATCACTTCCTCGACCGTGGGGTCGAGGGTGAGGTCGTAGAGCGCATCGCGCCTCATGATCACCATTACGCGCGACCGCGAGGTGGTCTCCTCGATATATTCAATGTAGCCGGCACGGGTGAGTATATTCAATGCGCTCACTGTGGGGACGGGCGGGAGCGAGAATGTGGAGCAGAACAGTGTGAAGTTGAATTCGTAGACGCTGTTGTACCCCTCGCCCACGGCCACGTTGAGGAAATTGCCGGCACATTCGTAGACACGGGCAATGAAATCCTTGGGCGGGAAGGCCTCGTTGACACGGCGGGTGAGCAGTGCCTTGTCGCGCTTGGATGCTATGACCACGGCAAGCGATTCCTTGCCGTCGCGTCCGCCACGGCCCGCTTCCTGATAGTATTCCTCGAGCGAGGAGGGGAGGTCGTAATGCACCACCAGGCGCACGTCGGGCTTGTCGATGCCCATGCCGAAGGCGTTGGTGGCTACCATGACGCGCACCTCGTCGCGTTTCCACCGGTCCTGGCGCAGTTCCTTGTCCTCGGGGAGCAGTCCGGCATGATAGGCCTCGGCAGATATTCCGGCCTCGGCGAGAAGTGAGGCCAGCTCGCGCGTGCGCCTGCGCGAGCGTACATATACTATGGTGCTCCCTGTTGTAGCCTGGAGCACGCGCATGAGCATAGGCTCCTTCACGTCGGCATAGCGGAGGATGTAGCTGAGATTGTCGCGGGTGAAACTCTTGGCATAGACGCGTGGCTCGCGGAACGCGAGGTGCTTCATGATGTCGGCCGTGACCTCGGGGGTGGCCGATGCTGTGAGCGCGAGCACGGGGATGTCGGGGCCGAGCAGACGGCGCAACGAGGAGATGCGCAGGTAGGAGGGGCGGAAATCATAGCCCCACTGCGAGATGCAATGGGCTTCGTCGACCACGATGAGCGAGACGGTGAGCGAGCGCAACTCGGCCAGGAACCGCTCGTTCTGCAAGCGTTCGGGCGACACGTAGGCTATCTTGGCCTTGCCTATGCGGCATCGGGTGAGTGCCAAGTCCTTCTCGCGCGGAGTGAGGCCCGAATGAAACAGCACGGCACGTATGCCCCTGTCGGCCAGATTGTCCACCTGGTCCTTCATGAGCGATATCAGCGGAGTAACCACGAGGGTCACGCCCGGAAGCATCAGCGCGGGCACCTGGAATGTGAGGCTCTTGCCTCCGCCGGTGGGGAGCAGTCCGAGAGTGTCGTGCCCCTCTAATACGGAGCTGATTATATCCTCCTGCAGGGGTCGGAACGAGTCATAACCCCAGTACTGCTTCAATACCGACCGCATCAGTCCAGAGAGAGATTATATAAGTATATCCTTGACCAGTAGCTGGACGGAGTGGGAGCCTTTGCGCTTATTGTCCTCGATGGTGTAGCAGATGTCAAACGGCTTGCCTGAGTGGATGTGGTCGAAGTATTCGGCCGAGTTGAAGGCTATGCCGTTGATCACCTTGCCCGAAGTCTCGTCAACGATGTCGAGCTTGATGTGCTCGCCCTGCTTGCCCACGAGCTTGCTGGTGCCGAAATCGGTGACACGGCGGGTACAGAACACCGGCTTGACATTGCCCGGGCCGAAGGGGTTGAACCGGCGGAGCAATGACAGGAACTCGGGGGTGATCTCGCTGAATGTCAGATAGGCGTTGATATCGAGCTGAGGGGTGAGCTGATCGGTGCGGATATTGGCGTTGACGTACTCCTCGAAACGGCGGGTGAATTCCGGAATGTTCTCCTCCTTGAGCGAGAGACCCACGGCGTAGGTGTGTCCGCCGAAGTTCTCGAGCAGATCACGGGTGGACTCCACGGCGCTGTACACGTCAAATCCCTGTACCGAACGGCTCGAACCGGTGGCCAGGCCGTTGGCGTGGGTCAGCACCACTGTGGGCTTGTAGTAAAGCTCGGTGAGGCGCGAGGCTACGATGCCGATTATGCCCTTGTGCCAGTTCTCGTTGTAGATCACGATGGTCTTGCGCCGGGAGTGCTGTACGTCGCGCTCCTCGAGGATGGCGTTGGCCTCCTCGGTGATCTGCTTGTCCAGCTCCTTGCGGTCCTGGTTGTACTGGTCGATCTCGCGGGCGCGGGCCATGGCGTCGGCCGCATCACGGCTCACGAGCAGGTCGACGGCCTCCTTGCCGCTCTGCATGCGGCCTGAAGCGTTGATGCGCGGACCTATCTTGAATATCACGTCGCTGATGGTGATCTCCTTGCCGGTGAGACCGCAGGTGCGGATGATGGCGCGGAGTCCCATGTTGGGGTTGGAGTTGAGACGCTTCAGTCCGTAGTAGGTGAGTATCCTGTTTTCTCCCACCATCGGCACGATGTCGGCCGCGATGGATACGGCCACCAGATCGAGCATCCCCTCGAGGTCGCCCATCATGAGCCCGTTGGAGATGGCGAAGGCCTGCATGAGTTTGTAACCCACGCCACAGCCCGAGAGGTGCGGGCAGGGGTAGGTGGAGCCTTCGAGCTTGGGGTTGAGGATGGCCACCGCGGGGGGGAGCACATCGTCGGCCACATGGTGGTCACAGATGATGAAATCGATCCCGAGCTCGCGGGCATAGGTCACCTCGTCGGTAGCCTTGATGCCGCAATCCAGGATGATGAAGAGCGATACGCCACTCTCGGCAGCCATGTCGATAGTGGATCGCGAGATTCCATACCCGTCCTCGGTGCGGGTGGGTATGTAATAATCGATGTTGGAGTAATAGTTGCGGAGATACTTGTAGACGAGCGCCACCGCAGTGGTGCCGTCCACGTCGTAGTCGCCGTAGACCATGATTTTTTCCTTCTTCCCCATGGCGAGGTTGAGCCGTTCGACGGCCCTGTCCATATCGGGCATAAGGAACGGGTCGTGCAGATCCTTGAGCGAGGGGTGGAAGAAGTGTTCCGCCTCCTGTATCGAGGAAATGCCCCGTTGCGCTAACAGCTCGCTAATGGGCGGTGTCCCGGCATAGCGTTGGGCCAGTCGGGATTCCGCTTCTTGCTCGTCGGATGTAAGGGGACAGTAATTCCATTTACTTGTCATTTATGTCGTTTTTTTCTTTTTTCAAGAAGAAGGGGGCGGTGGGTTTCATGGTCACCCGTGGCCTTGGAGGGGGATGGGAGAGAGTGTGGTGGATGTCGTGACAGCCGCGGAGCGGGTCGACGACCGGTGATAAGGACTGGTTTTAGCCCTGTGTATATATGGCTTTTCCCCTCGGTCGAGAATCCTTGACGGAGGGGTGAGGGGAGAGGAGGGACGCATGGTGGCGCCGAGGGGAGGTTACGGGCAGAGCCGGTTCACCCCTCTTCTGCAAAGTTAAGCAGAATTCCTCAATTTATTTCTATAAATAATGTTAAGTAATTGATGCGAGGTTCGCACAATGTGCCATCAGATGCGGGATCGGCACGACGCCTCATCACTTCACGATGTGGACATCCATCTGCGGGAAGGGGAAGGATATACCGGCACGCGAGGGGAGGGTGGTATAGAACAGTTCGTTGAAGCGGAAGAATACGTCCCAGTAGTCGGGGCTCTTGACCCATGCGCGTATGCTGAGGGTCACGGCCGAGTCATCGAGCGATGCCAGGTAGACTACAGGCGCGGGGTGCCCTTCGTTGCTGTCGGGGTCGGTGACCACGCGGGGGTCGGATGTGAGCATGTCGAGGATCACTCCACGGGTGCGGTCCACGTCGTCGCCATAGGAGATGCCTATCTTCCATTCGATGCGGCGGTAGCGTTGGGTGGTGGAGTTGTTGATGGCACCGGTGGAGAGTCCGCCGTTGGGGATGATAATGGTCTTGTTGTCGGCCGTGGTGATCACGGTGTTGAATATCTCGATCTTCTTGACGGTGCCTGCGAATCCCTGCGCCTCGATGTAGTCGCCCACACGGTAGGGCTTGAGGGCCAGGATGAGGACTCCGCCCGCAAAGTTCTGTAACGTTCCGCTCAAGGCCATGCCTATTGCAACGCCTGCCGAAGCGAAGAGGGCGAGGAACGAGCTGGTCTCGATGCCGAGGATACCCACTACAGTGACGATGAGGATGAAGTAGAGCACGATCCTGATGAAGCTGAGCACGAATGTGGCTAAGGAGGGGTCGACCTTGCGTTTGGAGAGGATGCCTTCAGTGAGGTTGTAGAGGCGGGTGATGATGAACCGGCCGGCATAGAACACCAGGACGGCTACAGCAAGGGATATGGCGAATCGGGCCAGGTCGGTGGCAAGGGTGCTTATCACCTGGTCGAATGACATGTTCTTTAACTGGGAGAGCTCCTCAGCAGGATTGGGTATGTTGGCGGGTATGGAGTCGTTCACGTGTTATGGGTTTTAAGTGATAATGCAATTTCAGTAATGCAATTTCAGTAACGCCGGTGAGGGGGTTATTGTTTGGCGGCCGGAGCGGTGGAGGCCACATCCTTCCACCAAGCCAGGTTGTAATACTGGCGCCAATTGGCGTCGGATGGGGAGGTGATGGGATAAATGCCGAGACCGCTGTATTTGTCCAGGTCGATAGTGAGGGAGCCTATGCTCTTGGTGGTGCTTTCGCAGTAGGTGACAACTTGGCCGAGGGCTTCGCGCCATGCTTTGAGCAGTTCGGGGTGGGAGTCGCCGGCGAGGAGGGAAATGTATCCGTCAATGTCGGCAGTGTGACATGTCTCCCATGGAGTGGTGTATCGCTGTAGATCTGCCGGGATAGGCTTGTATTCGGTCACGGTAGCCATGATGTCGCGGGTGGCTTGGGCAAGTGTTTCCAGGCCCGATGTGTCGTAGGAGGCTATCTGGCACCATGGGGTGAATGGTTTGTTGCCCTTGTAATCATCATAGTAGTCGAATGTGTTGCGGGCCATGCCGTCGAGGTCGGGGGTCTCGAGGAACATGAGCGGCACGTTGCGGTCGTAGGGCATACCGTCGACATGCAGTTCGGTGGGGGCGGCTACGATTCTCGGGGCTACATTGCGCAGTTCGTACACGCACTCGATGTTGCCCATGAGGCAACAATCAAGGTAGAGGAACGAGAACTCCTCATCCTCCAGTGCTTTGGCTAGTGACGGGAGGGTGATATGATAGCCCCGGTCGTCGCCAAATGAGCGGTAGTAATCCTCGCTTCCAGCGGGAGCGCCGAGCCAGCCGTTGGCATGGCTCCAGAGCACGAGTCCGTAATCCTCGGCGGGGGCGAGAGTCTTTAAGTCGACCATCACCTCGCGTATACGTTCGGGATCCACGGAATAGATGGTGCGGTCGTCGGGGTATTGTTTCAGGGTCTTGAGTCCGTTGGCTGTTATCTCGAGCATCTCGGGGACGTTGCCCTTGGAGGTGCCGAGGCGGTTGTGATAGACGAGGAGTCGTCCGCCGTTGAGGCCACCGGCTTTCGCGGCTTTCAGCATCTCGGAAATATCCTCGTCGTCACTGCCCCAATCGGAGGCGAGGTTGTTGTCGGCGATCATGTAGACGAGCACCGTGCGCGACACCTCGGCAGGCGGACCCTGAGGCTCGAGGCTGTCGTCGTCATCGCCACATGAGCCGAGCAGAAGAAGGGCCATGAGCGACATCATTATGCGGGTGAGATATGAATGGTTCATCAGTGAAATTTAAGTACTTGGTCAGGTCTAAATTGTAGAATACAAAGGTACGATAAAAAAGGGAGAAATTTCAACATTTGCCTCTCCGCAGATGGATAAATATTGCAAAAAATGCAACAAATGAGATGGATGTTACAAATAACAAGGCATTTGAGACATCCGGATACCATGCCTTAGTATCAAAAGGGTTAACTTTGCCACAACCATCATATGGTTGAAAACATCATTGTCATAATTGCAAGTCATACACCATGGAAGCAACCCTATCAACTCCCGGAAGAAGTGAAGCCCGCGGCTTCTACAAGCTGTCGATGCTGCAGTGCATCGGCTTTGGCTCGGGCGATCTTGCCCAGAACCTGATATATCAGACGATCAGCATGTATCTGCTGTTCTTCTACACCAACGTGTACGGGCTCGATCCGGCCGTAGCAGCCGTGATGTTCCTGATCGTGAGAATCGTGGATGTGATATGGGATCCGTTGGTGGGAACTTTTGTCGACAAGCATGACCCCAAGTTGGGTAAGTATCGCGCCTATCTGATACTGGGAGGCATACCGCTCACGGCGTTTGCCATACTGTGTTTCTGGAACGGATTCTCGGGCTCATTGTTCTACGCTTATTTCACATATGTGGGTCTGTCGATGTGCTACACGCTGGTGAATGTGCCCTATGGCGCGCTAAACGCCTCGCTCACACGCGACACGGCCGAGATAACCAAGCTCACCTCGGTGCGCATGTTCATGGCCAATGTGGGCGGTCTTGCCGTAGGCATGGGTATCCCTATGGTGTTGAAATGCTTCGATCCCTCCGAGACGACCGACATGTCGATGAGCGACACGGCGTGGTTCTCGACCATGGCCCTCTACGGGTGCATAGGGTTGGCTTTGCTCGTGTTCTGCTTCTCACAGTGCCGTGAACGCGTGGTGATGGATAAGAGCGAGACCGAGAATGTGAAGGTCTCCGACCTGTGGATGGAGTTTGTGCATAACCGCCCCCTGCGCATCCTTGCGTTCTTCTTTATCACTGCGTTTGCCATGATGGCTGTGGGCAATGCCGCCGGAGCCTACTATATTAATTATAACCTGAGCGGTTCGGCCGAGGAGCTGTCCATCTTCATGGGGCTCGGTTCGATCCCTGCCTTCATATTCATGCCGATGATTCCCGCCATAAAGCGCATGGTGGGGAAGAAGGGGATGTTCTACATATTCCTTGTCACGGCAATCGTGGGTATGGGTATGCTCTATGCCATATCCATGGTGCCGGCTCTGCGCCAGCATATGTGGCTTGTGTATCTGGCCCAGTTCATCAAGTCGACCGGCGTGATTGTGGCCACGGGCTACATGTGGGCGCTTGTGCCCGAGGTGATCTCGTTTGGCGAGTACACCCACGGCCGTCGTATCTCGGGAATTGTAAATGCCCTCACCGGTATCTTCTACAAGGCCGGCATGGCTCTCGGAGGTGTGGTACCGGGCCTGGTGCTTGCATTTGTGGGATTCAACAAGGATGCCGCCTCACAGACTCCCCTCGCCGAGCAGGGCATACTGTGGCTTGTGGCCGTGATTCCCGCCATACTGCTTGTCCTGGCCATGTTCATCATCTCCCGCTATGAGCTGGACGATGATGTGATCGATGATATCAACCGCGAGATAGAATCGCGACATAAATAATCAATACTGAAAGAATATACCGATATGAAGACACTCTTATCATTACCGTTGATGGCACTTCTGTTTGCCTCATGTACACAGGCAAATTCGGAGGAGAAGGTTCTGAAGGATGCCTTTGCCGACAAGTTTCTGATCGGCGGTGCTGTCAATACCCGCGTGGTCGATGGCCTCGATCCCAAGGGGGACTCGATAGTGACACGCCATTTCAACACCATAGTGGCCGAGAATTGCATGAAGAGCGGGGAGTTGAGCCCTGCCGAGGGGGTGTATGTGTGGGACGATGCCGATAAGTTTGTCAAGTATGGCGAGGACCGAGGCATGTTCATCGTGGGGCACACCTTGGTGTGGCACTCTCAACTGGCAGAATGGTTCCCGTATGATTCCGTGGGCAATTATGTGAGTGCCGATGTGCTCAAGGAACGTATGCGCACATATATCCACACTGTGGTGTCGCGTTATAAAGGCCGTGTGAAAGGGTGGGATGTGGTCAACGAGGCTATTCTCGATGACGGTTCTTACCGTAAGTCGCCCTTCTACGATATACTCGGCGAGGAGTTCATCCCTCTTGCTTTCCAGTATGCCCATGAGGCAGATCCTGATGCCGAGCTGTATATCAACGATTTCTCCATGTTCAATCCCGGCAAGCGTGACCGCTATGTGCAATTAGTCAACGATCTCAAGGCCCAAGGGCTGAGGGTGGATGCTATAGGCATGCAGGCGCATCTGGGACTGGATTACCCCGATATGGCCGAGTTTGAGAAGTCGATCGAGGCTTTTGCATCCACCGGAGCCAAGGTTATGATCACCGAGTGGGACATGAGTGCGCTCCCCACCGTGAACTTCGGAGCCAATATCGCTGATACTGTCAGCTACAAGAAATCGCTCAATCCCTATCCCGACTGTCTGCCCGACTCCGTGGCACAGGTGTGGAACGACCGCATGAAGCAGGTGATGGATATAATGATAGCTCACGCTGACGTGGTGAGCCGCGTCAACGCATGGGGCACTGACGACGGCATGTCGTGGAAAAACGGTTGGCCTGTGCCCGGCCGTGTTGACTATCCGCTCCTTTTCGACCGCTCACACAACATGAAGCCTTTCCTTAAATCCTACGTAGAACAATAATATAAATAAGAATATGAATCTCACCAATCCCGATAAGCGCTACCTTTTCCCTGACGATTACATGGCCGATCCGAGCGTCCATGTGTTCAACGGACGTATATACATATATCCTTCCCATGACTGGGAATGTGAGAACGTGGAGAACGACAACGGCGACCAGTATGTGATGAAGGACATGCACGTTCTCTCGATCGACGGCGATCCCATGACCGGCAAGGTCACCGACCACGGTAAGGCCCTCGACATCGCCGATATCCCTTGGGCCGGAAGGCAACTGTGGGACTGCGACTGTGCCGGGAAGGACGGAAAGTATTACCTGTATTTCCCTCTCAAGGACAAGAACGACATTTTCCGTATAGGAGTCGCCATAGCCGATCGCCCCGAGGGACCATTCATCCCTCAGCCCGATCCCATACGCGGCAGCTATTCGATGGATATATGTGTGCTTCCCGATGCCGACGGCGAGTATTATCTATATTTCGGCGGACTGTGGGGCGGACAGCTCCAGCGTTACCGCGACAACAAGGCCTTGGAGAGCGCCTATCTGCCCGAAGGGGCTGAGCCGAGTCTGCCGAGCCGTTGCGTGAGGTTGACCAAGGATATGCTTCAGTTTGCCGAGGAACCGCGTCCCATCCAGGTAATCGACAAGGATGGCAATCCGCTCAGGGCCGATGATCCCCACCGCTTCTTCGAGGCATCGTGGGTGCACAAATACAACGGCAAGTACTATTTCTCATATTCCACCGGCGATTCCCACCTGCTGTGCTATGCCGTGGGCGATAATCCCTATGGTCCGTTCGTGTATCAGGGCGTGATCCTCACCCCGGTGGTAGGATGGACTACTCACCATTGCATCGTGGAATACGAGGGCAAATGGTATCTGTTCCATCACGACAGTGTGCCCTCGGGCGGCAAGTCGTGGCTTCGCTCGCTCAAGGTGTGCCCCATCACTTACGATGAGGAGGGTCGCATACTCCCCATCGACGGTGGCGGAGATCCCTGGACGGAGTGAGGCGGGTGTTTGGAAATCCGTAGCGGATTGACTACCTTTGCGCGCATTATGAGACTCTCAGGCATATTGTCCCGCCGATCAGTCAAGCATCGTCCGTCGTGGCATCTGGTGTTCGAGTGGGAAGATGAAATATCACGCGCGCTTTCGATCCCCCTGCGTTCTCCGTGGCGCATAGGGTGGTGGATGAGGTCGGCCGCCCGGCGCATGGGGCTGAAATGCCCTCGCCACGGCGATCCGATGCTCGAGTTTGTAATGATAGCCACTCCCGACAACCGCGGGCGTTACGGACACCGTTCGGTGCCCTGGATCATCGATTATTTCCTCCCCGACAGCGAAATCCCCGCGTTTCTCAGGTCCACCTCCATGTGTCCTGCCGTGCTTGTGTCGAGCCGGGAGGCTTATGAGAGGCTGATGGCCCACGGGGCTCCGGCCGAGAGGTTCAGGCATCTGCCCCTGTCGTTGCCCGACCGTTACAGGCTGGATCCCGGGAAGCCGATGCGCAAGGATATTGATCTCGCTCTTGTGGGACGTCCCTCGGCGGTGCTAATGGATTTTGCCAAGCGGTACGTGGCCGAGCATCCCGGACTGAATGTGGTGGTGAAAGGGCCCAAGCGCGGTGGCCATATGTGGGTATATGATCTGGAGGGGAATCCCGTTGCCGATGTGGATTCCCGCGAGGATTATCTCGCGTTGCTGAGGCGTTGCCGGCTATTTCTCTATTCCACTCCAGGGATGGACGATGGCAAGCCCACCGGCGGTTTCTCGCAGGTGACACCGAGGTTTCTCGAGGCTCTGGCCTGTGGATGCAAACTGCTGATGAGGTATCCCGATAATCCCGATACGCGGTTTTACCGTCTGGAGGAGTTCTCTCCGTCCATCGGGACCTATGAGGAGTTTGCGCGGTTGGCCGACGAGGCTCTGTCGGAGCCGGTCGATCTCCGGGCTTATGCGGAATATCTCGAGTCTCACTACACGTCATCGGTAATCAGCTCGCTAAAATAACACCACTCATGTCAAGAATTGCTATCATAGGCGCCGGAGTCAGCGGCCTCACAATGGGCCGGCTGTTGTCTCCGCGTCACTCAGTCACCATATACGAGGCTGATCCGCGTCCGGGCGGTCTCATAAAATGCGACCGTATCGAAGGAAACCTGTTTCACACCTGTGGCGGACATGTGTTCAATACCCGCCGTCAGGGGGTGCTCGATTTCTTCTGGAACATCTTCGACCGCGACCGTGAATTTGTCAAGGCCGACCGAAACTCGTCGGTCAAGATGCCCGGTGGCGAGGAGATCCCTTACCCGATAGAGAATCATGCCTACATGCTTGACGATGACACGCTGAAACGTATCATCGCCGATGTGGCCGTGATGAGGAGTGAGAAAGGGGAACCTGCCAATTTCGAGGAGTTTCTGCGCAAGCAGTTAGGCCCCACGCTCTATGAGCTGTATTTCGGCCCCTACAACCGCAAGGTGTGGCGGAGAGATCTTTCCACCGTGCCCCTGTCGTGGCTTGAAGGGAAATTACCGATGCCCACCCCAGAGGAGATATTGTTCAACAATATCCGCCGAGTCAAGGAGAAGGCGTTTGTCCACAGTACGTTCTATTACGAAAAGATGGACGGATCGCAATTCTTGGCCGATAAACTGGCCTCGGGGCTCGAAATCAGATGCTCGGCGCCTGTGTCGCTCATCGAGAAGCGTGCCGACGGACGGTGGACGGTAGATGGTGAGGAATATGACAAGGTGGTGTTCTGTGGCAACATAAAGCATCTCCCCTCGATGCTCCGTGGGGTGGATGTGACAGGATTTGCCGGCGACATCGACCGTATGGAGTCGCATGGCACAACGGCGGTGTTCTGTGAGATAGCTCCCAATCCCTACAGCTGGATATATCTGCCCGACGCCCGTTATGACGCCCACCGCATCATATGCACCGGAAATTTCTCGGCCTCCAACAATGCTCCCGGCCACATGACGGCCACTATAGAATTTACCGACAGTATATCGCACGACGAGATACTGCGGCAACTGCCATCGATCCCATTCTCTCCGCGATATATCACCCATCGCTATAATCCATATACCTATCCCATACAGCACTCCGATACCCGCGGGATGATATCGGCCCTGCGCCGGAAGCTTGCCGGGGAGGGATTGTACATGACCGGCCGGTTTGCCCTGTGGGAGTATTTCAATATGGATGTGGCTATGGATTCGGCTCTGGAGCTTGCTCCCGAGATCACGTAGTAACCATTCATAGCGTCCGGGCCATCCGGGCGTCTCCCATATTAATAGAAAATGAAATCACGTAGCCTGATCATTTGCCTTGCCCTTCTCGTCGCCATGCCCGTAGTAGCGGTCGAGAATGTAGTGTTCAACAAGAAACGACTCACTCCCACACTCGAGATAGTGAAGCAGGAGCTTGAACGTCCGGGAGTGTTACCGGACATAAGCCGTGTGAGCGTGGAGAGCAAGGGGCGTCTATCGGACGGCAATGACGGTTACAGCATCAAGCGTGATGGGGGAGAGGTGAGGATCATTTCGGCCACCGACATCGGTGCGCTCTATGCGGCCTATCATCTGATACGCCTCGGCGAGTCGGGCCGCGAGATCCCTGAATCGGTCGAGGAATCGCCCTATTATGCCTTGCGCATCCTTAACCATTGGGATAATCTGGACGGCACCATCGAGCGTGGCTATGCTGGCCGGTCGCTGTGGAAATGGGATGAGTTGCCGGGCACGATTTCGCCCCGCTATGCCGAGTATGCCCGCCGTAATGCCATGGTGGGTATCAATGCCACGGTGCTGAATAATGTGAACGCCTCGCCGGCGATGCTTTCAACTCCATATCTGGAAAAGGTGAAGGCGCTGGCCGATGTGATGCGACCCTATGGGCTCAGGGTGTTCCTTTCGGTCAATTTCGCGTCGCCGATGGCGCTTGACTCGCTCCCTACGGCCGATCCGCTCAACCCGGCGGTGAGGAAATGGTGGGCCGGCAAAGCCGACGAGATATACAGGCTTATCCCAGATTTCGGTGGATTTCTGGTAAAGGCTAATTCCGAGGGACAGCCCGGGCCGATGGATTTCGGCCGCAGTCATGCCGACGGGGCCAATATGCTTGCCAAGGCTCTGCAGCCTCATGGCGGACGAGTGATGTGGAGGGCGTTTGTGTATTCTCCCATCGATGCCGACCGTGCCAAGCAGGCTTATATGGAGTTTCAGCCGCTCGACGGGCAGTTTGACCCCAATGTGATAATCCAGATCAAGAACGGCCCCATCGATTTCCAGCCACGCGAGGCTTTCAGCCCGCTTTTTGGTGCGATGCCGTCGACGCCTCAGATGGTGGAGTTCCAGATCACGCAGGAATACCTGGGCCATGCCAACCATCTTGCTTTCCTCGCTCCCATGTGGGAGGAGTTCTTCGGCCAGGTGGAACCGTCGTCAATCAAGGCTGTGGCCGGAGTGGCCAACGTGGGCGATAATCTCAATATGACCGGACATCCTCTTGCCGATGCCAACTGGTATGCCTTCGGCAGACTTGCCTGGAATCCGCGACTGTCGGCTGAGGAGATAGCCGGGGAATGGATCGACCGCAATCTTATTGACCGCGGGACAGCGCCCGGAAGTGTGCGCGATAGGCTGGTGGGCATGTTCACAGGTAGCCGCGAGGCTGTGGTGAACTATATGATGCCGCTCGGCCTCCACCATATATTCGCTTATGGCCATCACTACGGCCCCGAGCCTTGGTGCCAGGTGCCTGGGGCGCGTGCCGACTGGTTGCCGGGTTATTATCATCAGGCCGATAGTGCCGGCTTGGGTTTTGACCGCACCGCTACGGGAAGTGACGCCGTGTCGCAGTATCCCGAACCTTTCCGCTCGCAATATGCCGATGTTGACAAATGTCCCGACGGGCTCCTGCTGTGGTTCCATCATCTTCCGTGGTCCCATCCTATGCGTTCGGGGCGCACTATGTGGGAGGAACTGTGTCACCGTTACACAGCCGGAGCCGACTCCGTGGCTGGCTATCAGTCGGTGTGGGCCGATGCGCGCCCCTATATCAAGTCCTCGACCCCCTTGCGTCCTGCCGTGGCTATGGCGATGGATATGCCCGCTGACGAGGCTGTGTGGGAGGATGTGAACCGTCGTCTGATCATCCAGGCCCGTGACGCCCAGTGGTGGAAAGATGCCTGTATCCTCTATTTCGGACAATTTTCCGGCATGCCTGTGCCCGACGAGGCCTATCCGCTTCATCACACGCTCCCCGATTTGCGGCGGGTGCATCTCGGGATTGACAATTACACCAATCCCTCGTCAGCCCTGCTCGATTCGGTGAGATAGGAGGCAATCAGTATCTGTCGCGATATATAAGTAATCAGGCCCGGGATCTTGTATGGAAGATTCCGGGCCTGTATCGTAAGTTCTTATAGCGATTTGTCTGTTACGGCTTTTCGTTGAATATGACGTTCATCACGGTCTGTCCCACGGCCTTGAGGGTTGCGCGGTCTATGTTGTCCATGTCATCGTCCATGGTGTGCCATGTGGGCGAGAATGTCTTGGTCACTGAGTTTTTCGACTCGATAATATCGATGGCGGGGATTCCGGCCTTGTTGACGGGAACATGATCGTCGACAACGGCTCCACCGTCGAGGTTCACGAAACGGTCGCCATATCCTGAACGGTTGGCAATGCTCCACACCTTGTCAACGATGTGTGGTGCATCCTTCTGGGAGAAGTATTCGCGGTGGAATTTCGCATCGATGCCACCCACCATGTCGAGCAGAATGGCATAGGCGGGAAGTGAATCCTGCGCATAGGGCATATTTTTGGCCCAGAACTGGGAACCGAGGGCCCATGACTCGTCATGATTGGAGAAACCGCCCGACTGACCGTAGTCCTCGGCGTCCACAAAGAGGAAGTCAACGCCCACCGGCGGATTTGCGATTGACAGCTGGCGGGCTATTTCGAGCAGCACGCCCACTCCGCTTGCCCCATCGTTGGCTCCGGGGATGGGGAGCTGATGATTCTCGGCATTCAGGTCGCTGTCGGCCCAGGGACGGGTGTCGTAGTGGGCCAGGAGGAGAATACGCTTTTTGGCCGAGGGGTTGAACGCGCCCATTATATTATTAATAGGTAGAACATCGCCGTTATAGGCTGTCACCTTGCCACGTTGCTGCCTGATGCTGTCGGCACCGAAGCGGGTGAGCTCCGACACGATATATTCGGCACACTGGGCATTGGCATGCGTGCCCGACACGCGCGGGCCCATGGCCACCTGGCGTGCTACGTATGAGTAGGCGCTGTCGCTGTCGAATCTTGCGGTCTTTTTCAGAGCCTGGGCCGTCTCGTTGGTGTCACGATCGGTCGATCCGTGCGTGCGGCAAGCTGTGACTGTCAGCACGAGAGCCACGATGAGGATTGATAATTTGCCTATGCGCTTCATTGTGATGTTGTCCTTTCTGTAATATGTGTAGTTGCGTTGGGGAGGATGATTGGTAGGCATTAGTCTATAATGCAAGAGGTTATAAAGTAACCGCTCCATCGTAATACACTGGTTTGTTCGGCAAAGTTACAACATTGTTACAGACTTCCGACATATTTGTTACAAAATTATCAGGGCGTTAACATTATATAACAGTGCCGGGCAACGTCTGCATGAGTTAAAGCATGTTAAACATGCTAAGCCTTCTTAAACCACTGTCCTAAGCCGTTTGTTTTGTCTAAGGCACAGTGTGCGATACCTGAGAAGCAATGTGGTGGCATATTCTTAAAATTTAAAGAAAAATTTCTTTAATCATGCATATTATTAACAAAAAAGTCACTAACTTTGCACTCGGATAAAAAGATGAATTTCAAAACAACCAATATATATCAACCACTCTAACTGTTTACAATGAGTACAATTGATCTATCCCAGTACGGTATCACCGGAGCCAAGGTGATCCACAATCCCAGCTATGACCAGCTTTTCATCGACGAAGTAAATCCCTCACTCCAGGGATACGAGAAAGGCCAGGAGACCGAGCTCGGTGCAGTAAACGTGATGACCGGTATCTACACCGGCCGTTCCCCCAAGGACAAATTCTTCGTAAAGGACGCCACAAGCGAGAACTCGATCTGGTGGACCTCTGACGAATATAAGAACGATAACAAGGCTATCACTCCCGAGACATGGAAGGCCCTCAAGGCTATCGCCGACAAGGAGCTTTCTGACAAGACCCTCTACGTTGTTGACGCTTTCTGCGGCACCAACCCCGACACCCGTCTTGCCGTTCGTTTCGTGATGGAGGTTGCATGGCAGGCTCACTTCGTGACCAACATGTTCATCCGCCCCACCGAGGACGAGCTCAAGAACTTCACCCCTGACTTCGTAGTGCTCAACGCCTCCAAGGCTAAGGTTGAGAACTGGAAGGAGCTCGGCATCAACTCCGAGACCTGCGTGGCCTTCAACCTCACCGAGCGCATGCAGCTCATCATCAACACCTGGTACGGTGGCGAGATGAAGAAGGGTATGTTCTCGATCATGAACTACTACAACCCCCTTCGCGGCATCGCTTCGATGCACTGCTCGGCCAACACCGACAAGGAAGGCCAGAACACCGCTATCTTCTTCGGTCTCTCCGGTACAGGTAAGACCACCCTCTCAACCGATCCCAAGCGTCTCCTTATCGGTGACGACGAGCACGGCTGGGACGACAACGGCGTGTTCAACTACGAGGGCGGCTGCTATGCCAAGGTTATCAACCTCGACAAGGAGAGCGAGCCCGATATCTACAACGCTATCCGTCGCGACGCACTCCTCGAGAACGTGACCGTTGACAAGGACGGCAAGATCGACTTCACCGACAAGAGCGTTACCGAGAACACCCGCGTAAGCTACCCCATCGACCACATCAAGAACATCGTGCGTCCCTCTCGCGGTCCCGCCGCCAAGAACGTGATCTTCCTGTCGGCCGACGCATTCGGTGTGCTTCCTCCCGTTTCGATCCTCTCACCCGAGCAGACCAAGTACTACTTCCTCTCCGGCTTCACCAGCAAGCTCGCCGGTACCGAGCGCGGTATCACCGAGCCCACCCCCACCTTCTCAGCTTGCTTCGGCGCAGCATTCCTCTCGCTTCACCCCGTGAAGTATGCCGAGGAGCTCGTTAAGCGCATGGAGAAGAGCGGTGCCAAGGCTTACCTCGTCAACACCGGCTGGAACGGTACTGGCAAGCGTATCTCTATCCGCGATACCCGTGGCATCATCGACGCTATTCTCGACGGCTCTATCCTGAGCGCTCCCACCAAGAAGCTCCCCATCTTCGGCTTCGAGATTCCTACCGAGCTTCCCGGCGTAGATCCCAAGATCCTCGATCCCCGCGATACCTACGCTAACCCCGAGGAGTGGACCGTTAAGGCCGACAAGCTCGCCGAGATGTTCATCAACAACTTCAAGAAGTTTGAAGGCAATGAGGCAGGCAAGGCTCTCGTAGCTGCCGGTCCCGTTGTTGAGAAGTAATCTCAGCATCCAATAGGATATATTTATAGTAGTGTCGCCCGAGCCATTGTGGCTTCGGGCGACACTTTATTTTGGCCTTACGAAAATTATGCCTACATTTGCCCACGGGTAATAAGTAAGTCGTAAAAATTAATGCACAAATAAATCGCAGTTATTTTTGTGGTATTTTGGCTGCGGAATGAAGGAGCATAGCGAGCTATGCGACTGAGAGACGAAGCTAAAATAACCAAAAAGAACAAGATTTATTGAGCAAGCTCTTTAAGACTTACATATAGCGTTTAATTTTTAAGACTTACTTTTATGTTTACCCTTCTTTGTCCTCTTGCCTCCAACCTCCACCACAGAGACGTAAATTCCCAATATGACGACTGCACTGGTAATTACCACCTATAATGCCCCGCGCGACCTGCGGTGCACGCTGCTCAGCGTGGCGTGCCAATCCGTGATGCCCGACGAGATCATAGTAGCCGACGATGGATCGGGCGAACCTACCCGAGAAGTGATCGAGGGTTTCCGCACGATATTCGGCGACAGGCTGAAGCACGTGTGGCAACCCGACGAAGGCTTCCAGCTATCGCGTATCCGCAATCGGGCCATTGCCGCCTCCACGAGCGATTATATAATAATGATCGACGGCGACATGATACTCGACCGCCGGTTCGTGGCCGAGCATATACGCAATGCCCGTCCCGGATATTATGTGGCCGGCCTCAGGTCCATGCTTGACCCCAAGGTGTCCGAGCGCCTGCGCAACGACGAGTTCCGCGGTCCGCTCGCATGGTATCGTGCCCCCATGTCGCTGCGCCTCCATTCCGTGCATGCGCCATGGCTCACACGATTCATGCTCACTCACCACCGCAAGTCAGTGCGCCAGCTGATCGGGGCCAATATGGCCTTCTGGCGTGATGATGCCATCCGGGCCAACGGGTTTGACGAGTCGTTTACCGATTGGGGAGAAGAGGAGAGGGAGTTTGCCATCCGCCTGTTCAATCTTGGTATCCGCCGACGCACCATGATATTTTCAGGTGTACAGTTCCACCTCTATCATCCCACCCGCAAGGACGACGGAGCGCTTGAGCGTAACGGCGACCGCTTGCGTGCCACTATAGCATCGGGGGCTACGCGATGTAAAGTGGGGATCGACCAATATCTCGATGAAGAAAAATGAGTGTAAGATTTACGTTCAAAACAGACCAATAACTAATCTGAAAGTAAAAAGTTCGCTCGGATTATGTTAAAATAGTGTTAAAACACCATGGAATATTTGCATGGTATCAGGAAAGGCTGTACCTTTGCATCGCTTTTCCGGGGAAG
>CAJUSW010000001.1:340969-604018 GCA_910589485.1 uncultured Duncaniella sp. | reverse complement strand
CTTATTAACGAAGTTTCATGCGGTTTCGTTCAAAATCACGCCGTCCACCTACTCAATATCATGTGGAAAAATATCGGGACATTGCGTCATAAACATGTTTTATTAGGTACGCTGTATTTTCTATGTGCTTTTCCCGATATGTTCAATCGTTATGGGGTGAGTCTTGTGCCTGGTTATTGGGAATTGGTGTATCCTTGCGCGTTCTTTTTCATCGGAGCATACATACGTGAGTATCAGGTAAAGATAAAATCTCAATACTTGATTACATTCATTCTCGGTTGTTGTCTGATCAATCCGGTGTTCAACGCTTTGTTTGTGAGCAATCACTCTATGATACAGCTTGTGGGCGATGGAAACGGTATCATAGGGATGCCGCTTGCCACGGCTTGTTTTTTGCTGCTCTACAAGATTGATTTCCGCAACAAGTGGATTAGGCGGATGCTTGAAAGCGTGTCCACTCTGTCGCTCGATATGTACCTGGCAAGTTATATGTTTGATATAATGGTATATAAATATTTTAAGGACCATTATTACGTTGATCAAGGTCAGTTCGGAGCATGGTTCTTTGTGGTGGTGCCTACGGTGTTTATCCTCAGTTATATATTTGCGATAGTGAAGCAACAGCTGTTCAGGGCGATGCATCTGCCCACAAAATGATCTCCACATTCCCTATATTTACACCTTATTATATATACACACATCACCATTATATATACACACATCACCCCGGATAATCCTGATGGACTGTCCGGGGTGATGTTGTAGGGGGGATGACTCGTTATCGGCTGATTAGCGGCTCTGCTTTCATCATCTTTAGCCCTGCCATTCATCAATCGATGAGATGAGTCAGTGATTTATTTACATTTCGACGCTCTGTTGGTAGAGTGGTTGAGGATAAGAGGAGATATGTGCAGGGGTTATTTCTGGTTGTCGTCGAGAGTACAGATTGAAACTCGGTTCCAGCTTTCCTCCTTGAACATGTGACCGATACCCTGGCCCTCAGCCTGGATGCGGCTGGCCTTGATGCCGTACTTCTTGACGAGTGCGTTCTTGACTGACTCGGCACGGGCGTTGGCGAGACGGATGTTAACGTCCTCGGGACCATCCTGGGAAGCGTAACCTTTGATGACTACGGTCGACGAGGGATTGTGCTTCATATAGTCAGCGATCATTTCTACGTTAGGCATCTGGTCGGGGGTGATGTTGCTCTTTCCGATCTTGAAGAATACGAAACGGACGCTGCTGAAAGTGGTGTCGGCTACAACCTTGGGAGCCTGATTCTGGGCGGCTGCGAGAGCGGCAGCAAGAGCTGCGTTCTGAGCCTGTGAAGCGGCGAGGTCGTCAGCGGCGGCTACTACGCCGGCACGCAGGGCGTTGACCTGGTCGTTAAGAGCGGCGATCTCGGCTGAATTGTCGGGAGGACAGGTTACACACTGGAAACCGGGGCCGAAATTGTAGTTGAAGCCTACCATTACGTCAAACTTGGCGCGGTTGGCGTTGAACTGGGCGCGTTCACCCTCGCCGGCGATATTCCAGGTCACTGCAGGTTTCACAGCGATGCTGAAATTATCCGAAACGGGGAAGTTGAAGGCAAGGCCGGTCCTTGTGGCGATGTAGTTGCGGTCGTGGGCGCCGGGATAGTACTCGTGGGCCCATCCGAGACCGATCACTGCGTCAATCCAGAATGAGCGGGGCTCGCACTGGAAACCTCCGAAGAGGTTATTGAGATTGACGGTGCCATAGGCTCCGACATACTGGGTGTCGAATGCTGTAGGACTTGAAGTTGTGTTTACTCCCCAAGCTCCCTCGATGCCTAAGCCAAGGATAGGGGTGATCTGCTTGGCGACATGAATACCGAAATTGCCTCGCATATTCTGGAAGAATGAATGTCCCTTGAGGGGGGTTGTGACTCCTGCGTCAAGGCCGATCTGCCAATTGTCACCTAATGTAGGTCGCTCGATGACATTCTGAGCGCCGACGGTAAGAGCACAGCCGGCTAATGCGGCGGCGAATAAGACTTTTTTCATCGTGATTACAGTTAATTGTTACAGTTAATCTTAATAGGGTTGAATACGTGGTGGCCCGGGTGGAGAGTGAGGAGGGGAGTAGGTAACGTGAGATGCCGTCCCTGGGGCTCTCTTATCGGGGCCTTCCACTTATACTAACAACTCCTCGGGCGATAATGTTGATTCGCCGGACTCAAGAATTGGCGTTTTGCTCCGGATTTTATTCTGCGCCCGCTCCGTGAAGCGCTCTGTGATATTGTTTAAAGTACGAAAACTAAAAATTTATGATTTAATGTTTTATAACATCAAAATTATTTGGAATTATCCAAAAAAGATTTGTACATTTGCGGAGTAATTGTAAAAAGTACTAAAAGACCTCAAATCCCCTCCATGGCACCTTTAGCTAATAACCATATCTCCATCGACTGTGTAGTACTGGGCTTTGACGGTACTGATCTCCGAGTGCTTCTGGTGAAGCGTCAGGGACAGGACCAGGCCGGCGAGTATAACGACATGAAGCTTCCCGGAAGCCTGATATATCAGGACGAGGATCTCGACGAGGCCGCGATGCGTGTGCTCAGCGAGCTGACCGGCGTCAAGGACGTGCCCTTGCAGCAGTTCAAGGCATTCGGATCCAAGGACCGTACACGCAAAGAGCGCGATGTGGTGTGGCTCGAGCGCGCACAGCAGGCCCATGTGGAGCGGATCGTCACCATCGCCTACTTTGCCATAGTGAAGCTCGACTCGATGATGAACAAGGTGGTCAACCGCGAGTCGGCCGAGTGGGTGCCCGTCAACGAGGTGGGAGTGCTGGCCTTCGACCACAATCTCATTATAAAGGAGGCCCTGAAGGCTGTGAAGCGCGAGGTGGAGAACAACCGCGCCATCCTCTTCGACCTGCTTCCCAAGAAATTCACGGCTTCCCAGCTGAGAATGCTTGCCGAGATAGTGTATGGCCGTCAGCTCGATGTGAGAAACTTCCACAAGAAGATCTCCCAGATGCCCTACGTGGTGCCCCTCGAGGAGAGGCAGAAAGGTGTGGCCCACCGTGCCGCAAGGTACTTCAAGTTTGACCGCAAAGTTTACAATACCTCACGCTGATCACCGGCCCCATCCCATGCTGAGGGCTACGTAACATAGAGTACTATAAAGATAAACACATTATTATAAAACAACATTACTATCATGTACCTTTTAGGATATGACATAGGCAGCTCGTCGGTAAAGGCGAGCCTGGTAGATGCCGTAAGCGGCAAGACCGTTGCGAGCGATTTTTATCCACGCACCGAGGCCGAGATCATCGCCCTGCGTCCCGGATGGGCCGAACAGCGTCCCGAGCAGTGGTGGGACTGTCTCAAGCAGGCCACGGCAAGTGTGCTTGCCTCTTCCAAGGTAGACCCCAAGGATATAAAGGCCATAGGCATTTCCTATCAGATGCATGGTCTGGTGATGGTCGACAAGGATCTTAAGCCCCTGCGTCCGGCAATCATCTGGTGCGACTCCCGAGGCGTGCCCTATGGCGAGAAGGCGTTCAACGATCTTGGCGAGACCGCATGTCTGAGCCATCTGCTCAACTCGCCCGGCAACTTCACTGCCACCAAGCTCGCTTGGGTCAAGGAGAACGAGCCCGAAATATTCGAGCGCATCTATAAGATAATGCTCCCCGGCGACTACGCCGCCATGCGTCTCACCGGCCGCCTGTGCACCACCATCTCGGGCTTGAGCGAGATGATGCTGTGGGATTTCAACGAGGGTCGTCCCGCCAAGTTCCTTCTGGACTATTTCGGATATGACGAGGATATCCTTCCCGAGATCGTGCCCACATTCTCCATCCAGGGCACAGTCACTGCCGAGACAGCCGCCGAGCTGGGTCTTGCCGAGGGTATCCCCGTGTCCTATCGTGCCGGCGACCAGCCCAACAATGCTCTTTCGCTCAATGTGTTCAATCCCGGCGAGGTGGCCTCGACCGCAGGAACCTCGGGTGTGGTTTACGGTGTGCTCGGCGAGGTCAACTATGATCCCCAGAGCCGTGTCAACACATTTGCTCATGTCAACCACACTCCTGATCAGACCCGCCTGGGCGTGTTGCTGTGCATCAATGGCACCGGCATCCTCAACTCGTGGAGCAAGAGGGTGATGGCCCCCGACGGCATCTCCTATCCCGGCATGAACGATCTGGCCCAGCAGGCTCCCATTGGAGCTGCCGGCGTGTCGGTGATCCCCTTCGGCAACGGTGCCGAGCGTGTGCTCCGCAACAAGGAGGTAGGATGCTCGATCCATGGCGTGAACTTCCTCACCCACGACCGCTCCCACCTGTTGCGTGCCGAGCAGGAGGGCATCGTGTTCTCATTCATGTATGGCATGGAGGTGATGGAGCAGATGGGCATGAAGCTGAGCAAGATCCATGCCGGACATGCCAATATGTTCCTGAGCCCGCTGTTCCGCAACACACTGGCCGGCGTGAGCGGTGCCACTATCGAACTCTACAATACCGACGGATCCGTAGGTGCCGCCAAGGGTGCCGGTATCGGTGCCGGCATCTATGCCGACAACAATGAGGCTTTTGCATCGCTCGAGAAGATCGAGGTGATCGAGCCCGTCGAGGCCGACCGCCGTGCCTATGCCGATGCTTACGCCTTGTGGAAGGAGCGTCTGCTCAACCAACTATAATTACCTGACATTTAACTATATTATAAACCAATAATTTTTAACCGTTTTTCTAAAACTATGGCAGTTAAGGAATATTTCCCCGAAATCGGGACAATCAAGTTTGAAGGTAAGGATTCCAAGAATCCCCTCGCTTATCGTTACTATGATGCTGAGAAGGTGATCCTCGGCAAGCCCATGAAGGAATGGCTCAAGTTTGCCATGGCCTGGTGGCACACACTCTGCGCCGAGGGTGGCGACCAGTTCGGCACAGGTACCAAGCAGTTCCCTTGGAACGAGGGTGCTGACGTGATGACCGTAGCCAAGCAGAAGGCCGACGCCGGCTTCGAGATCATGCAGAAGCTCGGAGTAGAGTACTTCTGCTTCCATGACACCGACCTGATCGGCGACATGTGCGACATCGAGGGCTACGAGGCCCGCATGAAGGAGATCGTTGAGTATCTCAAGGGCAAGATGGCCGAGACCGGCATCAAGAACCTCTGGGGCACTGCCAACGTGTTCGGCAACGGCCGTTACATGAACGGTGCAGCCACCAACCCCGACTTTGACGTAGTGGCCCGCGCAGCTGTACAGATCAAGAACGCTATCGACGCTACCATCGCCCTCGGCGGTCAGAACTATGTGTTCTGGGGTGGTCGTGAAGGCTACATGAGCCTCCTCAACACCGATCAGAAGCGTGAGAAAGAGCACCTCGCCCAGATGCTCACCATCGCCCGCGACTACGCCCGCAGCAAGGGCTTCACCGGCACATTCCTCATCGAGCCCAAGCCCATGGAGCCCAGCAAGCACCAGTATGACGTGGACACCGAGACAGTGATCGGCTTCCTCAAGGCTCACGGCCTCGACAAGGACTTCAAGGTGAACATCGAGGTTAACCACGCTACCCTCGCCGGCCATACTTTCGAGCACGAGCTCGCTGTGGCTGTCGACAACAACATGCTCGGCTCTATCGACGCCAACCGCGGTGACTACCAGAATGGCTGGGATACCGACCAGTTCCCCATCGATAACTACGAGCTCACCCAGGCCATGATGCAGATCATCCGCAACGGTGGTCTCGGCAACGGTGGTACCAACTTCGACGCCAAGACCCGTCGCAACTCCACCGACCTGGAGGATATCTTCATCGCCCACATCGCCGGTATGGACGCTATGGCCCGCGCACTCGAGAGCGCTGCCGCTCTTCTCGAGGAGTCGCCTTACAAGGCTATGCTCGCCGAGCGTTACGCATCGTTCGACGGTGGCAAGGGTAAGGAATTTGAGGAAGGCAAGCTCACCCTCGAGGATGTAGTAGCTTACGCCAAGACTCAGCCAGAACCCAAGATGACCTCAGGCAAGCAGGAACTCTACGAGGCTATCCTCAACATGTACTGCTGATAAGCACACTTTATAATGAGCCGGCGGGCCGGGCATCAGTAACCTGTATGCCCGGTCTCCGGACTCATTGTTTTATCCGCACGGTCAGCGGAACTCCTCTCGTCTCTACATGTTACACTTATTTTTTATTAATCAATCCAAAAACTTAAGCTAACTCCATGAATTATCCACAACACGGAAGTAAGCTCTACCTATTCTCCATAGTACTCGTGGCAGTACTCGGAGGCCTGCTCTTCGGATACGACACTGCTGTGATATCAGGTGCCGAGAAAGGTCTGCAGGCATTCTTCCTCGGAGCTAAGGACTTTGTCTACACCGATACAATACATGGCATCACTTCGTCGAGCGCACTGCTCGGCTGTATCATAGGCTCGGCACTCTCGGGCTTTTTCGCATCATTCTTCGGCCGCAAGAAATCTCTTGCCATCGCCGGAGTGTTCTTTTTCCTCTCGGCCCTGGGCAGCTATTACCCTGAATTCCTCCTTTTTGAGCATGGAACTCCCACGGCATCACTGCTTGTGGCTTTCAACATCTACCGTATCATCGGCGGTGTGGGCGTAGGCCTCGCATCGGCTATCTGCCCCATGTACATCGCCGAGGTCGCTCCCTCCAATATGCGAGGCACCCTCGTGTCATGGAACCAGTTTGCCATCATCTTCGGCCAGCTGGTGGTATATTTCGTCAACTTCCTCATCCTCGGCGAGCACACTCAGCCCATCATCGAGAAAATCTCGGAGACTATCTATCAGGTGAGCAGCCAGAGCGACCAGTGGACCATCCAGACAGGCTGGCGTTACATGTTTGGCTCCGAAGCCTTCGTGGCCGGTATCTTCACCATCCTTGTGTGCCTCGTGCCCGAGTCGCCCCGTTATCTGGCCCTCATAGGTAAGGACGAGAAGGCCCTGGGTGTCCTCTCGCACATCAACGGTTATGACAAGGCCCGCGAGATCCTGAAGCAGATCAAAGAGACCACCGAGGTCAAGAGCGAGAAACTATTCTCATTCGGCGTCATGGTCATCTTCGTCGGTGTAATGCTCTCGGTGTTCCAGCAGGCTGTCGGCATCAACGCCGTGCTCTACTATGCACCCCGCATATTTGAGTCGATGGGTATGAGCGATCCCATGATGAACACCGTCTACATGGGCATCGTCAACATCACATTCACCCTCGTGGCTGTATTCACCGTGGAGAAGCTCGGTCGCAAACCCCTCCTCATCTGGGGCTCGATCGGCATGGCCATCGGAGCGATGGGTGTGGCTGTGAGCAATCTTGTGGACGGCATCAACCCCATCTTCCCCGTCATCTCCATTATGGTCTACTCGGCCTCGTTCATGTTCTCCTGGGGACCCATCTGCTGGGTACTCATCGCCGAGATCTTCCCCAACACCATCCGCTCGGCCGCTGTGGCCATCGCCGTTGCGTTCCAGTGGATATTCAACTTCATCGTATCGTCGACATTCGTGCCCATGTACAATATGTCGCTCGGTGATATGGGCGACAGGTTCGGCCACATGTTTGCCTACGCTCTCTACGGCGTGATCTGTATCGTGGCCGCATGGTTCGTTTACTCGCTCGTTCCCGAGACCAAGGGCAAGACCCTCGAGGACATGACCAACCTCTGGCGCAACCGCAGCAAGCGCTGATAATATAAAAATATTTAATGTTTGAAGTTTTGAGTGCCGGATATTACCGAACTCTGAACTTTAAACATTAAATTTGTATTTAGTTATCGAATCTAAGTAAGTCGTAAAATTAATGCACAATATAAATCGCCGTTATTTTTGAGATGTTTTGTCAGCGGAATGAAGGAGTATAGCGAGCTATACGACTGAATGACAAGGATAAAACATCCAAAAAGAACAAGATTTATTGAGCAAGCTCTTTAGGACTTACATATAGCGGTTAATTTTTAAGACTTACTTACCAAATACCTATATAAATACCTATCTAATTAGTATCAGAAAATGGCAAAGTTTGATAAAATTGCCGTGCTCGCCAAAATGGGCGCAACCGGTGTGGTTCCCGTGTTCTATCACAAGGATGCTGAAGTGGCCAAGCAGGTAGTGAAGGCTTGCTACGATGGTGGCATCCGTGCCTTCGAGTTCACTAACCGTGGCGACTTCGCTCACGAAGTGTTTGCCGAGGTTGTGAAATTCGCAGCCAAGGAATGTCCTGAAATGGCTATGGGCGTAGGCTCTATCGTGGATCCCGCCACCGCAGCACTCTACATCCAGCTGGGCGCATGCTTCGTGGTAGGCCCGCTGTTCAACCCCGAGGTTTCACGCGTGTGCAACCGTCGTCTCGTCCCCTACACCCCCGGTTGCGGTACCGTAAGCGAGGTGGGTGCAGCTCAGGAGACCGGCTGTGACCTGTGCAAGTGCTTCCCCGGCGATGTGCTCGGCACCAAGTTTGTCAAGGGACTTCTCGCTCCCATGCCCTGGACCAAGCTCATGGTTACCGGCGGTGTTGAACCTACCCAGGAGAACATCGAGGGCTGGATCAAGGCCGGTGTGTTCTGCGTAGGCATGGGCTCCAAGCTCTTCCCCAAGGACAAGGTGGCTGCTCAGGACTGGCAGTATGTTACCGACAAGTGCCGCGAGGCTCTCGGCTACGTAGCCGCCGCCCGCAAGTAATCAAGTAATATCGACAAGTCGTAAACGAGGGGTTGGCAGTATCGAGTGTGCAATGTGCATGACATGCTTCCACCCCTTGCTTTATCTACTCCTTACCGATCCCGAGACTGTAACTATAAGCCTGAGAAAGATTATTTGAATTAATTACCTGATAAAAGTATTATGGAAAAAACATGGCGTTGGTTCGGACCCAACGATAAGATCACTCTCGACATGTTGCGCCAGATAGGCGTCGAGGGTATTGTAACCGCCCTCCACCACATCCCCAACGGCGAGGTGTGGAGCCTGGAAGAGGTTGAGAAAATGAAGAATTACATCGAGGATCATGGCCTGAGATGGAGCGTGGTGGAGAGCCTGCCCGTATCGGAATCCATCAAGTATGCCGGCCCTGACCGCGACGAACTTATAGAGAAGTACAAGGAAAGCCTGGCCAATCTCGGAAAGGCCGGCGTGAAGACCGTGTGCTACAATTTCATGCCCGTCCTCGACTGGGCCCGCACCGATCTCGACTATCCCAACCCCAACGGCACCACCAACCTGTACTTCAACATGGGCGAGTTTGCCTATTTTGATATCCATATCCTCAAGCGTGAGGGTGCCGAGGCCGATTATGATGCCGACACCCTGGAGCGCGTGGCCAAGATAAAGGAGACTATGACTCCCGAGGGCGAGAAGCGACTGGTGGAGAATATCATCGTAAAGACCCAGGGATTTGTCAACGGCAATATCTCGGAGGCTGACCTCGATCCCGTGCAGAAGTTCCGCGAGCTGCTCAAGCTCTACGACGGTATCGATGCCGACCAGCTCCGCGCCAACATGGCCTACTTCCTCAACGCCATCATGCCTGTGTGCAGGGAGTATGACATCAATATGTGCGTGCACCCCGACGATCCCCCACGTCCCATCCTCGGCTTGCCACGCATCGTGACATGCGATGCCGATATCGAGGCGTTCCTCAACGCTGTGCCCGATCCCCACAACGGACTCACATTCTGTGCCGGCTCGCTCAGCGCAGGTGCCCACAATGACGTAGTGGAACTGGCCCGCAAGTATGCCAAGAACACCCACTTTGCACATATCCGTATCTGCAAGACCCTCCCCGGTGGCGACTTCAAGGAGTCATCCCACCTGGATCCGAGGTTGATCGAGGTAGTGAGGATATTCCAGAAGGAGAATCCCGGAGTACCCATGCGTGTCGATCATGCCGAACTCATGCTCGGCGACGGCGACAAGGGTTACAATGCCGGCTACTCGTTCCATGGCCGTATGCTCGCACTCGGCCAGATCGACGGCGTGATGGCCTCCTGCAAATAATCATATAAATAAAATAAGACAGATTCAATAGAGTTTACATATGAACGAATTGTTTTCAGTAAAGGACCAGGTAGTGGTCATCACAGGCGGCACAGGCGTGCTCGGCCGTTGCATCGGTGAGTATCTCGCCACCCAGGGCGCCAAGGTTGTGCTCATGGGCCGTCGTAAGGACGAGGGTGACGCTATCGTTAAGGAGATCACCGAGAAGGGTGGTGAGGCCATGTTCCTTGTCACCGACGTAATGAACGCCGAGGTGGTCCAGGCCAACTGCGACGAGATCCTTGCCCGCTACGGCCGTGTCGACGCTCTGCTCAACGCTGCCGGCGGCAACATGAAGGGTGCCGTGATCGGTCCCGAGAATAACTTCTTCGATCTCGAGGTAGATGCGTTCCGCACTGTGCTCGACCTTAATCTCACCGGCACTGTGATCCCCACCCAGATCTTCCTCCGCCCCATGGTTGAGGCCGGACACGGATCCATCGTCAACTTCTCGTCGATGGCTGCTTTCCGTCCCATGACCCGCGTGTGCGGTTATGCCGCCGCCAAGGCCGGTATCTCCAACTTCACCGCCTATATGGCCAATGAGGTGGCTACCAAGTTCACTCCCGCTATCCGCGTCAACGCCATAGCGCCCGGTTTCTTCATCACCAACCAGAACCGTGCCCTCCTCACCAACCCCGACGGTTCGCTCACCCAGCGTGGTGCCGACGTGATCCGTCAGACCCCCTTCAAGCGTTTCGGCGAGCCCGAGGAACTGTGCGGTACCATCCAGTATCTCATCTCCAAGGCCTCCAACTTCGTCACCGGCACCGTAGCCGTTGTTGACGGTGGTTTCAATGCCTTCGCCATGTAATCCCCGTACCTGAGGATACAACGAAAAAATCTTCCTGCCCCTGCCTCGGAATCCCTTTGGTTTCCCGGCAGGGGCTTTGTGTATCGTGCCATAATATGAAAGAAAGGTTATAAAAGTGTGATTTTAACATTCAATCCTTAAATCAGGCCGTTCTGTTAGGGTTTTTTAATCACTTTTAGCGCAAACATGTGCGACAAAGAGCGAGGCAGTTTGTTTTAATGATGAAGTCCAAAAGAAACAGAAGACATCCCTCGTCCTCTTTACCGAGTTGTGAAACTGGATACTGAGGCTCTCATAAATAAATAGTTGAAACGTGAGGAGCGGTGTTGCGACGAGTTCGCGACACCGCTTTTCTCATGTCCATGTGCGTGGCTTGCCTGGACATAGGCCGGGACGATATGCACGGTATTGCGGGAATTTTTCGTAAATTTGCATCAGGAAGAAGCATCCACTCTCACACGCATAATGTTATGATAGACTATCCGCACGGTTCAGAGAATGTACATATAGTGGTGGCCGCAGGTAGCGGTAGCCGTTATGGTGGCAATTTGCCCAAGCAGTTCTGTGATCTGCGTGGGCGCCCCATGCTCATGACCACTCTCGAGCGTCTCAGCGCCTCGGCGCCTGAAGCCCGTATCATAGTAGTGCTCAGCCCTGCGATGGAGAATATGTGGTGCGAGATGTGTGCCGAGCATCATTTCACGCTTCCCCATACTATAATATATGGTGGCGCAACGCGAGCCCATAGCGTGAAGAACGCTGTGGACACTCTCGATCCTGATAGAGTGGGGTGGGTATCGGTCCACGATGCCGCCCGTCCTATGGTCACGGCTTCCATGTTCGCTCGTCTGCTGTCGGCTCTCGACGGCACCCACCGTGGAGCTATCCCTGCGGTGCCGGTCACCGATTCCTTGCGCGAGCTTACCCCCGACGGTGGCTCCCGTGCTGTTGACCGTTCGCGGTATCGTGCTGTGCAGACTCCCCAGCTCTTTGACGGACGCACTCTCATCGAGGCTTACCGCCGTGAGATACTCCCCACTTTCACCGATGATGCTTCGGTGATGGAGGCGGCCGGATATGGCCCGCTCGCACTTGTGGACGGTGATCCGGCCAATATCAAGGTCACCAACCCCGGCGACATCGATATCGTGAGCCGGTCATTGATGGAAAATATATAATGTATAGTTGAGGTGGACAGGTTAAGGCATACCGACATAAAGTTTCTGCGCGGGATAGGGCCCAAGCGTGCCGAGCTTCTGGAGAAGAATCTCGGCATAAGGACCTATTACGACATGCTTTACCATTTCCCCACTCATTACGTTGACCGCACCAAGATACGCACCATCTCCGAGTTTCAGGGCGAGGAGATGCCCTCGGTGCAGGTGAGGGGCCGTTTCGTGTCGCTCGCTGTGCAGGGCGAGGGAGCCAAGCAGAGGCTTGTGGGATTGTTCACCGACCGCACCGGCACCATGGAGATAGTGTGGTTTCAGCGTGTGAGATACCTGCGTGAGCATTACCGCACGGCCACTGACTATGTGGTGTTCGGCAAGCCCACCCGGTTCAACGGCAAGTGGAGCATGGTGCACCCCGAGATCGATCCTCCCAGCACACCGCTGGCCCATGAGGGTTTCCGCGGTGTGTATCCGCTCACCGAGCAGCTGCGCAACCGAGGATTCTCCTCGCGCTCCTTCGCGTCCTCGGCCATGGAGATTATCGGAGGCATACGCACTCTCAACGAGACGTTGCCCGAACACATAATACAGCGTTACAATCTCCTCGACTTGCGTTCGGCCCTCTATGCCATACATTCTCCCCAGAACATGGCTATACTCGACCGTGCCCGCTTGAGATTGAAGTTTGAGGAGCTGTTCTATCTTCAGCTCGACATCCAGCGGTATGCCCGCCGGCGGTCGTCGAGCACCCAGGGGTTCCGTTTTGCCCGCATCGGACAGTTCTTCAATAATTTCTACAGCCAGTTTCTGCCATTCCCCCTCACCGGAGCACAGAAGCGTGTGATAAAGGAGATACGTGCCGACATGGGCACCGGCCGGCAGATGAACCGTCTCCTGCAGGGCGATGTGGGGAGCGGAAAGACCCTCGTGGCCCTGCTCACCATGCTCATAGCCCTCGACAACGGCTATCAGGCATGTCTCATGGCTCCCACCGAGATCCTTGCCACACAGCATTTCGAGACCATCCGAGAGATGGTGGCCCCGATGGGCGTGAACGTGAAACTGCTCACCGGCTCCACCCGCAAGAAGGAGCGTGACGAGATCGATGCCCAGCTTATGGACGGCTCCTTGCACATACTCATCGGCACCCATGCCGTGATCGAGGACAGGGTGAGGTTCCGCAATCTCGGCTATATCGTCATCGACGAGCAACACCGTTTCGGAGTGGCTCAGCGTGCCCGCCTGTGGACCAAGAATGTCATAGCCCCCCACGTGTTGGTTATGACGGCTACCCCCATCCCGCGCACCCTCGCCATGACAGTCTACGGGGACCTCGACGTGAGTGTGATCGACGAGTTGCCCCCGGGCCGAAAACCGGTGCAGACCCTCTTGCGCTACGACGAGAACCGCCTCGCCACCTATCAGGGTATAGCCCGCCAGCTCAAGATGGGCCGGCAGGTCTACATAGTATATCCCCTCATCAATGAGAATGAGAAACTCGACCTGCGATCGCTCGAGGAGGGATACGAGGATATCTGCGAGATCTACCGCGACTATCGTGTGGCATATGTTCACGGCAAGCTCAAGCCCGAGGAAAAGGATTATCAGATGAGCATCTTCGCCTCAGGCGAGGCTCAGATCCTTGTCAGCACCACTGTGATCGAGGTGGGGGTGAATGTGCCCAATGCCACCACGATGCTCATTGAGAACGCCGAACGCTTCGGCCTCTCCCAGCTCCACCAGTTGCGTGGCCGTGTGGGCCGAGGCGACGGGCAGAGCTATTGCATACTCATGACCAAGCGCAAGATCGCCAAGGATACCCGTAAGCGCCTCGAGCTGATGACGGCTACCACCGACGGTTTTGCCATCGCCGAGGCCGACATGCAGATGCGCGGGCCCGGCGACATTGAGGGCACCATGCAGAGCGGTATCCCGTTTGACCTCCATATCGCCGACCTGGCTCACGACGGTCAGATCGTGCAGATGGCCCGTGACGCTGCTTGCGATGTGCTGGATGCCGACCCCGATTTGGCTTCGCCGGCCAATGCCGTTCTGCTCCGCCAGCTCGCATCGCTTAATTCCCGCATCAAGGACTGGTCAAAGATATCGTGAAAAATACAATAAGTGGCTTCTGGCATACTCTTGGAACCTTCTTAGGCTCACTCAATATGCTTGCTTCCCGGAAAATCGGCCTATTTATGAAAAATTCACTAACATGAATAGCGATTCTAAGGAAAAAATACGTAAGTTTGTAGAGATAATATATTTGATGTAATCATACTTATAAATAATACAGAAATCCATGAAACCCTATGTAGTAGGTATCGATATAGGCGGTACCAACACTGTGTTTGGCATAGTTGATGCCCGTGGCGTTGTCATCGCCAGCTCCTCGATCAAGACTCTCAAGCATGCCGACTTCAATGATTATCTTGAGGATCTCTACGAAGGCGTGATGCGCCTGCTCGTTGCCCACGATGCCGTCGACAAGATCCATGGCATAGGTATCGGCGCGCCCAACGCCAACTACTACACCGGAATGGTGGAGAGGCTCGCCAACATCCCCTGGCCCACACCCCTGCCTCTGGCCAAGATGGTGAGCGATAAGTTTGGTATCCCCGTAGCCATCACCAACGACGCCAATGCCGCCGCTATCGGCGAGATGACCTATGGTGCCGCCCGCGGTATGAAGAACTTCATCATGATCACCCTTGGTACCGGCGTGGGATCTGGTATCGTGATCAACGGTCAGCTCGTGTATGGTCACGACGGTTTTGCCGGCGAGCTCGGCCACTTCATCGTGAAGCGCAACAACGGCCGTCTCTGCGGTTGTGGCCGCACCGGATGTCTTGAGGCTTACTGCTCGGCCACAGGCGTGGCACGCACAGCCCGTGAGTTCCTCGAAATCCGCACCGAGCCCTCCCTGCTCCGCAATATCCCCATCGATGCCATCACCTCCAAGGATGTATATGACGCCGCTGTCAATGGCGACAAGATCGCCAAGGAGATATTCGAGTACACCGGCAATCTGCTCGGTGAGGCCTTCGCCGACTTCGTGACATTCTCTTCGCCCGAGGCTATCATCCTCTTCGGCGGACTATCCAAGTCGGGCGACCTGCTCCTGCGTCCCCTCCGCGAGTCGATGGAGCGCAACATGATGTACATGTTCAAGGACAAGGTGAAGGTGATCCTCTCCGAGCTCAAAGAGGCCGATGCCGCCGTGCTCGGCGCGAGCGCTCTCGGTTGGGAAGCCAAGCCCGACAATGCCGCCGCTCCCGCACCCATGGTGTGAATCACCGTGCCGTGAGCCATCGGCTTCACGGTAATATATGATAAAAGCAACCGCCCCGCCGGCTCACAATCTGTGACAGGCACGGCGGTTGCTTAACTTATTAGTGGAGTGGTGGATTAAATATGTTAAAATTTGTGTCGATATAACAATAATTCCTAATCCAATTTGGTAAAACGAGTAAAAGTGCTTAACTTTGCGGTCGAAAATCGTGGCACCTTATGTGAAAGTTGAGCGGAAATGATGCGCCGTGCAACGATATGAGGCATGATCGGTGGCCCACGCTTCCCCGTCAATAAACAATAAATCAAAGAGATAAAAACCAACAGCCATGTCAAAAATTTGTCAGATCACAGGCAAGAAAGCAATGGTGGGCAACAATGTGTCGCACTCAAAGCGTCGCACCAAGCGTAAGTTTGACGTAAATCTCTTCAACAAGAAATTTTTCTGGGTTGAGGAGCAAGCTTGGATCACACTGACCATTTCGGCCGCAGGCCTCCGCACCATCAACAAGAAGGGCCTCGACGCAGCCATCAAGGAAGCTGCAACCAAGGGTTACATCAACGAAATCAAATACTTAGACATCATTTAAGAAGATGGCAAAGAAAGCTAAAGGAAATCGCGTTCAGGTCATCCTTGAATGCACCGAGCACAAGGCAAGCGGTATGCCCGGTACCTCTCGATATATCACCACCAAGAACCGCAAGAACACTACCGAGCGTCTGGAGTTGAAGAAGTACAACCCCATCCTCAAGAAAGTCACCGTACACAAGGAAATTAAATAATCTCACTGACTCATGGCAAAGAAAACCGTTGCAACTCTCCAGAAGGGAGAAGGCCGCACCTATAGCAAGGTCATCAAGGTCGTTAAGTCGGCGAAGACCGGTGCTTATACATTCCAGGAACAGATGGTTCCCAACGATGCTGTTAAGGACGTCCTTAAGTAATAAGGCATAATAGAGTGTCGCCCTGCATCGGGGTAATTTCCCCCGTCGCGTGTGGCACACCGTTATAACCACTAATGTCCGTCACCCCGCAAACGTGACTGTAAGTCGCAGGGAGTGACGGACATTAGTGGTTATATCGCATTGTGCCCGCGGTGCTGTATGCTGCGTTAACGTCACTTGTTTGTCGCTTTTTTATTGTTCCCGTTGGATGGTATAGTGGTTTTTTCGTAACTTTGCACCGCAAAAAAATTGTAACGTCCAATCATAATATTTCTCTATGGGAGGCTTTTTCGGCGCGATTTCGCGCGAGCCATGTGTCAATGACCTGTTTTACGGTACTGACTATCACTCTCACCTCGGCACCAAGCGTGCCGGACTGGTGACTTTCGACCCCGAAAAGGGCTTTAATCGCAGTATCCATTCAATTGAGCGTGATTATTTCCGGTCAAAATTTGAGGACGAGCTCGACCATTTCGTTGGAAACCAGGGGCTCGGCGTGATAAGCGATACCGACCCTCAGCCCATTATCGTAAACTCTCACCTCGGCCGGTATGCGGTGGTGACTGTAGCCAAGATCAACAATCTGCGCGAGATAGCCACCGAATTGCTCGAGCACCGCATGCACCTGAGCGAGCTTTCGGCCAACAATATCAACCAGACCGAGGTAGTCGCGCTTCTCATCAACATGGGCGAGACATTTGTTGACGGCATCAACCTCGTCTACCGCAAGATCAAGGGCTCATGCTCGATGCTCATTCTCACCGAGGATGGCATCATAGCCGCCCGCGACTATCTGGGCCGCACCCCCATCGTGATCGGTGAAAAGGATGGAGCCTATGCCGTGGCCAGTGAGTCGACCGCCTTCCCCAACCTCGACTACAAGCGCATGCGCGATGTAGGTCCAGGCGAGATAGTGAAACTCACCGCCGATGGAGTGGAAGTGCTTCAGAAGCCCGCCTCCAAGTGTCAGATCTGCTCCTTCCTGTGGGTCTACTACGGATTCCCCGCAAGTGACTATGAGGGAATCAACGTCGAGGCCGTCCGCGAGGAAGCAGGCCGTCAGATGGGACATGAGGATCCCACCGAGGCCGACTGTGTGTGCGGCATCCCCGATTCAGGTGTAGGTCATGCGCTCGGATATGCCGAGGGCCGTGGCATCCCCTACCAGCGCGCCGTGCTGAAATACACCCCCACATGGCCCCGTAGCTTCACCCCCGGCAACCAGTCGCGTCGTTCGCTCGTGGCCAAGATGAAACTTATCCCCAACCGTGCCATCCTCAAGGACAAGCGCGTAGTGTTCTGTGACGACTCCATCGTGCGAGGCACCCAGTTGCGCGACAATGTGCGCACATTCTACGAGTGCGGAGCCCGCGAGGTACACGCCCGCATCTCCTGTCCACCGCTCGTATATGGCTGTCCATTCATCGGATTCACCTCATCCAAGAGCGACATGGAGCTGATCACCCGCCAGATCATACAGGACTTCGAAGGCTCGGCCAACGCCAATCTCGAGGCCTATGCCACAACCGGCACTCCCGAGTACGAGCGCATGGTAGCCGAGATAGCCCGTCGTCTCGAACTCTCCACCCTCCAGTTCAGCAAGATCGAGTCGCTCGTCGACAGCATCGGACTCCCCAAGGAATCCATCTGTACCCACTGCTTCGACGGCACCGGCATCCAGCCCGACGAAGTGTACCGCACCGACCACCCCGAGGAGGATAATGCGGAAATTTAGGATTGTAATATAAATAGTATAATACAATAAGAAAAAAATTGCCGATGAGATCTCTCTTCGGCAATTTTTTTCTTATTTTTTCAAATTTTATTACATATCCTCAAAATGTTTAAAAAATATTTATAACTTTGCGATGTACGTACTCAGCATTATCCAATCAACTAATCTTAACCTCAACCCTATTTATGTTTAATTTAACATTATTTAACAATCGGGGGGGGGTATTTTGGACTTTCAATTCTTGCAATCAGTCTGATTTCCCCATTCCCGCAGACATTAAGTGCCAACGCGGTTGATGTAGAATCACAAATCACTTCCGGGATAGCTGCCACGCAGTCAGCTCCGGGAAAAATAACAATCAATGGATTTGTTTCCGACGAGGCCGGTGAGCCACTTCCGGGAGCATCAGTATTTCTAAAGGGAACGAAAAACGGTACCGTTACCGATATGAACGGTATCTTCTCGTTGACAATTCCGGCCGGTACCAAGAATCCACAACTCGAGGTGAGTTTCGTGGGCATGGTCAGCCAGACGGTATCCATTAAGGGTGATAAGCCTGTAACAGTAGAACTTTCCTATAATTCAAGCGACCTCGATGAGGTTGTGGTGATCGGCTATGGTACCTCCAAGGTGCGTGACCTCACCGGTTCGGTGTCCCGTCTCACTGCCCGTGACGTCGAGCACTCGCCCATGACCTCCAATGTGGCCAGTATGCTTCAGGGCAAGGCCGCAGGTGTCAATGTAATGATTTCGAGTGCATCGCCCACATCTCCTATTTCGGTGGTGATACGTGGTCAGTCCTCGCTCTCCGGCGACGGTCAGCCTCTGTGGGTAATCGACGGTGTACCCCAGTATTCCGCCGATGTTTCAGGCGATGTGTCAAATACTCTCTATAACCTTAATCTCAATGACGTCAGCTCGATCGACATTCTCAAGGATGCGTCGGCTACAGCTATCTACGGCTCTCGTGCGGCCAATGGTGTCGTGATCGTGACCACAAAGAGCGGTAGCGAGGGCATGAAGCCTACTATTGAATTCAGCTCGCGTTTCGGTTGGCAGTCTCTCAACTCCAATGACTTCAAGACTATGGATGCCGAACAGTACAAGACTTTTTCTAAGAAAGCCAATCTTCTTGAAGCCTTCCGAAGCGGTGGCATGAGCTATTTCAACAAGCGTTATATGGATATCGACAAGTTCAATCTTATCTCGACAAGCCAGTGGGATATGAGCGATATTGCTGATATATGGCTCCCCAACGCCTATTATGACGGTCACGATAACTATTGGGATGCCATGACTCAGAACGCCTTTGCCCAGGACTATAATGTGTCTTTGCGCGGTGGTACCAAGTCTACTTCCTATTATGCGTCGGTCAATTTCAAGGATCAGGACGGTATAGTGAAGGGAAGTAGCTCCAGGTACTTCGGTATGCGTTTCAACTTCGAGACCACAGTAAGCGAAAAGGTGAAATTCGGTCTCAATATGGATGCATCTACCCGTCGTGCCGACGAGAAGGACAATATGATTGACAAGCTCATCGGCATGCGCCCCGACTATCCCATGTATGATGAGAATGGTAATATCAATACAATTGACTACTATACCAAGAATCCTCTTGTGGAGCTGTTGGATAAGAACCATAGCGATTCCAAGAATTTCACCGGAATTTCTTTCCTGGAGTATAACATATTCCCATATCTGAAATTCCGTACCACCCTGAATGCCACATATTCCAATTCGGATTACGATAAGTTTACCCGCCGATACTATGATGGCGATAACAATACCGGTCAGAAAACCAATTCTCAGAATTATGTGATCGTATGGGATAACCTTCTCACATTCTTCAAGACTATGGGTAAGCACGACGTGCAGGCCATGATCGGTAGCTCGATGGAGCGTCAGTCGGCCAAACGTCTTTCCGCGTCCGGCTCCAACTTCCCTGATGATGATGTCCTCACCAATCTCGGCAGTGCGGCTATCAAGAACTCGATAGCAAGCTCCAAGTACAACTCAGCCATTGTATCGGCATTTGCCCGTGTTCAGTACAAGTTCAACGACCGTTATCTGCTCACAGGTACCTTCCGTGCCGACGGTTCTTCCAAGTTTGGTAAGGATAAGCGCTGGGGTTACTTCCCCTCGGGAGCTGTGGGTTGGATTATGTCCAATGAGGAGTTCCTCAAAGGTCTTGCCCCTGTCCTTACTTACCTTAAGCTCCGTGCCTCCTATGGTAAGACCGGTTCGCAGAATCTCGGTTACTATGACTTCATCAGCGGTATCGGTTCAAATTCCTATAACGGACAGCCTGGATCCTACCCCAATTCGCTCGGTAACAATACCCTGCAGTGGGAGGCTCAGACACAGACCGACCTTGGTATCGACTATGGTTTCTGGGATGACCGCGTGCGCGGTTCTATAGGATGGTACCGCAAGTATGTCGATAATCTTATCACATCACGCCCTGTGCCAACGTCTTCATCTTTTGATTATACCAATCAGAATGTGGGAGCTATCAGCAATACCGGTCTGGAGTTTGATGTAACTGTTTCTGTGCTTCGCAACCGCGATCTCACCTGGGACATCAATTTCAATGCCGCTCATAACAAGGGTAAACTTGAGAAACTTAACGGTATCACTACATATCTCGGAGGAGGTGCCTATGAGAATTTCAAGCTTACCGAGGGTAGCGAACTTGGAACATTCTACGGCTACGTAGATGCCGGTCGTCTGTATGCCAACTATGAGGAAGCCCTGGCTACCATGCCTATCAACCCCGCTACCGGTCAGCCTATGAATTATCGAGTAACCTCATGGACCGAGGGTGCCGGTGACGTGTATCTCGTAGACCTTAACGGTGACGGGAAGATCACCGCTGATGACCGTACATATCTCGGCAACAGTAATCCCGATGTATTCGGTGGTTTCGGTTCCACCCTTATATGGAAGGGCCTTATGTTCAATATGACATTCTCGTATGCGCTCGGCGGAAAACGTTATTGGGTTGACGAGGCGTCGAAATTCGGAGGCGTGAATGTATATAATGCGCCCACATTCATTCTTGACAGCTGGACTATGAACGAGAGTGGCAAGTATCCCGTATCCACCCACTACGGTATGGGACAGAACAGCACATTCTCCAACCGCTGGCTCCATGACGCGTCCTATCTGCGTCTCACAGCGCTGAATGTCTCCTACAAGCTTCCTCAGAAGTGGTTCCGTAATTTCCTCATCAAAGGTATCGAGGCATCATTCCAGGCTACCAATCTTTTCACGATTACAAAGTACCCCGGTATGGACCCGCAGGGTAACTTCTCAGCTCCCTCGGCTCTTTATGGCGTAGGTTATGACTACAGTTCGTATCCCGCCGCCCGTACTTATAATGTAGGTCTGAAACTCACAATCGATTAAACACCTTGTCAATTATGAAAAAAAGATATATAGTGACGTTGTTGGCGGGATGTATGCTTGCCACTTCATCATGCGATGAATTCCTCACCGAAATGCCTGAGAATTCCTACACGCTTGAAAATGCCGTGACCGACTATAAGACGGCCCAGAACAGTGTGAACGGTATCTATGGCGTATATGCCAAAAATTCTTATCTTGGAGGATATCTCTATGGTTTCACCCATTGCATGGCTGGAATATGGGACTATGCTCCTGATATAGTGAACATGGGTTATAAACAATCAAATCCTAATACCTTCATAGATGGTATCTGGAAGCAATGGTATAGCGTTATCAATGCCTCCAATGCAGCTATCGAGGGTGTCAGCAAGCTTACCGATGATAAATTCCCTTCCTCGGCCGAAAAGGAGAGGTTGATTGCCGAGGCCCGTTGTTTCCGTGGATATGCCAATCTGCACCTCTTGTGGTTTTATGCCCGTTGGTTTGATGCTCCCGAGTCCCCCTACGGTATCATCTACCGTACACAGACCTCCGAGCTTACCAACCTCATGCTTGACCGCATATCGGTAGGCGACAGCTACAATGTGATTATTGATGACTTCAAGTATGCCGAGGAGCATCTCGGAGACTATACTTCGAGCCATTATCTGTCAAAGCAGATGGCCCAGGTGATGCATGCCAAGCTTCTGATGGTGCGTGGTTGGGACGGCGATTATGCCGAGGCTCTCAATCTGGTCAACAGTGTGATGACTACCGCTCCGGCTGTATTTGCGATGGAAAGCGATGTAACCGAACTTTACGATAAGGCATGGGATTCCAAGGAATTGCTCTTCAGCCGTTATATGGGCGACCTGACCAACCTCTCCTACAGCGAGTTCATATATTCCTACGGCCTGTACTTCAACCCAACCTTTACCGACATTGTTCAGGAATGGCTTGAGGCCGACGAGCGTTATCCCTATATCGTGGGCGATGCCCGTTCTCCCGAGACTTGGCAGGATCAGCGCAAGGACAATATTCTCATCAAGCTCTATCACCGTGGTCGATACGAGGGTATGGATGACAAATACACACCCTATCAGTTCCGTTATGCCGAGCTTTATCTGATGAAGGCCGAGCTTCTTGCCCGCACAAATCCTTCCGATCTTACCGCTCCGCTTGCCGAGCTTAACAAGATGCGTGAGACATATACCAATCCTGTGCTCGCTCCTATAACCGGAATAACCACTCACCAGCAACTGATGGATGCCATATATAAGGAATATGTGGTGACTCTGCTCATGGAGAACGAGACTCCGTGGTTCGCATCACTGCGTTTCGAGCATGACGGTAAGCCTTGGATCCGCACCCTCAAACCCGATGTCGATTTCTCGGAAAACCAGTATTGCTGGCCTATCCCTGATGTCGAGATTATAGCTCACCTTAACAAGATTGAACAAAATCCAGGACTGGAATAAACTATTTTGATATGATTAAGAAATTAGCCCTATATATGGCCGGTGCGTTAGCTGTAATGGCAACCTCCTGCTCCGACGATCTCGATGTGGTCATCCCGGCCCCCGACAACATCACCTTCAATGAGATTCAGATGCCCGACCGTTTCACCCATGTGATAACCGATGGCGGATTCTCAGCCTCGGGTGTCAACTTCAATGCCGTGAAGTCAGGCTCTCAGCTTGTCGGTGGTTTCTGTCTCAGCAACCGCAGTCTCCGTTCGTTTGTGTGGCGTGATGATGAGGTCTCGGTCGACTCGATGCGTTACAGTGTGTGGACACCCCGCCCCAACACTACCGGCAATTACGTCGTGGGACATGTCAACGGAGATGATGCATTCTTCACCCTCGACCGTCCCTCGGTGATAGAGTATGTGCTCGTGGCCAACACCACATGGTCGTTTCTGGCCATGACTTATGGCGATACCTACGACAAAGATGGCGAGCCTGTGGCCAACCCCAATGTGCCGAGCAAACCTATGGGGATATGGCACTCCTATGTGCCCGGTGGAGTGAAGAAGTTTGGCGAGAATGACTATCTCACATTGACAGCCGTGGGATACCGTGGCGGACAGCAGACCGGAAAGACCTCGGTGGATCTCGCTTGCAAGAAAGGTCATAACGCCGACAATCCCGACTGGGATTATATCCAGAACAACTGGCGTCGCTTTGACCTCTATCCGCTTGGCGAGGTTGACAAGGTGGTATTCTATCTCGACTCCTCCGATAAGGATGAGAACGGTCGCATGAGAACTCCGGCTTGGTTCTGCCTCGACGGTCTCCAGCTCAGAAAGTAACCTGACTGATTCACATATACTGTAAAACAAAAGTCTTATCACCTGCCCGGCATGGAGCCGGTAAAAAGGTGATAAGACTTTTGTTTTTCTTGTTATACGGAAGTGGCGGGGAGGGTCGATTGCTGTCTCGCTGTTCAGGCCGCCATGGACCGATGCCTATTCCCGGAACACGCGGTCATTGAATATCCGGCCTTCGAGCGCGACTGCGTGCCGGCGGGCATCGGAGGTGGTGAGATAGTGGTCGATCGAGTCGGCATGACGGTGGTTGTGGAGGTCGGTGCCGAGGAAGTCAACACATCCCATCTCTATGAGCCGTTCGGCCACCTTCTTTTCGTGCTTGCTGTAATATCCGGCAAGTGACAGCACATTGATCTGAAACAGCGTGCCGAGATTGTGCAACTCAGCATACCGACGGTAATTGTCGTGATAGTAATAATACCGCTCGGGGTGGGCGAGGATAGGTTTGTAACCTTGTATTTTCAACCCATATATGAACTGGTCGAGCATCATCGGCTCCTGCAGGAACGAACATTCTATGAGCAGGTAATTGCCCGGCATCGGTTTTATCATCCCCTTTTCGAGCAGTTCGCGGGTGAAATCATCGATGCGGTTTTCCGACGACCGTATCACCTCTATCCCGTTTCCGCGCCGGGCCAGTTCCTGTCTCAGCTCATCGAGAGCCGGGTCGAGTATCTCGGGCGTGTTCTCGAATGTCGCCTCGGTGACATGCGGTGTGGCTATGATGCGTGATATGCCCCAGCCTTGCATGCGTTCCACCAGGTCGGCCGAAGTGGAGGCATCGGGCGACCCGTCGTCAACGCCGGGGACAATATGGCAGTGTATATCGGTGTGGAACGGTAGCTTAACCGGTTCCTTTTTGGAGAAAAAACTTAGAATTGACATTATCAGTGATAGTATAGGAATATAACGCTTTTGAGGGAGATTTAGTGTGATGGGAGAGCCTGAGGATATCACACTTCTATCAGCTCCAGCAGTATGGTGTTGCTTGTCAGCCATTTGTCCTCAGGGATGGCTATCCGGCCTGATGGGGTGATGACGAGGCCGCCGTTTTCGAGAAGCCGGGCCGATGAGGTGTCAAACGATGCCTTGAACTCCTCAGGGATAGCCTCGCGATCGAGTCCTGCCGAGGTGCGTAGCGCCGTGATGAGCATATCGTTGTAACGGTTCATCTCATCCTCCTCGTCAATGACCCGGAATCCGTGTCCGCCTGATCGTATATAACCGTTCAGGTCGGAAGGATTGTACCATCTCACGCCCCCTGCCATCGAGTGGGCGCCGGGGCCGAGACCTATGTAGTCCGATCCGTCCCAATAGGAGGAGTTATGCACAGCTTTACGGCCGGGCAGGGCGAAGTTGGAGATCTCGTAATGCTCATATCCGGCCTCGCGGGAGGCACGGCACAGGTAGGAGTACATCTCCTCGGCCAATTGGTCGGAAGCCTCGATGACTTTCCCCTTCGATAGCATAACGCCGAGCCGAGTGCGCGGTTCATAGCTGAGCAGATAGGCCGAGATATGTTCGGGCTTGAGCGACAGCAAGCGGTCGAGATCGGCTTTCCACCCCTCCAATGTCTGGCCGGGGAGACCATATATCAGGTCGCACGACAGATTTCCAATTCCACCTTCGCGCAGGGTATGCACAGCCTCCTCGGCCTGGGCGCCGGTGTGCCGTCGGCCAAGGAAACTGAGAGTGGAGTCGTCAAACGTCTGTATCCCCATGCTCACCCGGTCGATGCGTGTATTGGTCACCACATGGTTCACCCACCCGCGGGTCACATCCTCGGGATTGGCCTCGATGGTGAATTCCCTGAGAGGCTCCGGAGCCGGTATCCCTTCGATAAGCCGGTCGAGCAGTTCCACCGGGAGGCTCGACGGCGTACCCCCACCCAGATACATGGTGTCGGGGACCGCCCCGCCACCCAAGGCTTTCCACTCTTCCCTCACGGTGTCAACATATCTCTCCATAAGCTCCTGCCGAGGGGTGGAGTAGAAATCACAGTAGGCACACTTGGAGTGGCAGAACGGCACATGCACATATACTTTCATGAACGGCGGCATAACAGTTTGAATTGACAGAATTCGCAACTCTCCTCTTTCTTGGCCTGGGTAAACGGCGTGTCGGAGAGAACTATCTCGCGCACCAGCGCCTCGAACCGTTCCATGTATTCATCCAGGATCTCGTGATAGTCGGTGAAAGGTGCCTTGCCGAGCATTATAGGTTTCAGCCCTTCGGTGTAGATGGTGCGGAACTTATATATGAACGGCTGTATCGGCCCCTCGTAACGCGTTTTCTCGGCATAAGCCTTGGCATAGAACATCAGCTGCAATATGGCTTTCCGCCTGTCGGCCACTGTGGGATCAAACAGCTGATCCAGATCCTTGAAGGCCGTGGCGTCGCCTCCGGTCTTGTAGTCGATGATGCGTATGGTGCCCTGGGTGGGGTCTCCGTAGTGCCCCGGCGGATACACTCGGTCCACACGGTCGAGATACTGCTTGATGTTGATGGTGAGGTCGGGGGCCAGTGTCATGGTCCCGGTGATGAGAAGCTCGGCGGCGATGAAGTCAAACGGGGCAAACTGCTTCTCCTGCTCAAACATGCGCGTGAGGATGTATTTGGTGAGGTTGCCCATCACCTTGGCCTCACCGATCAGCGGTGTCGTGTCCCCCTTTCCGCGCTTGTTGAACAGGTCGTTCACAGCCTCGGTGATGAGCCTGTCGAGCTTTCCTTTGGAGTGGATGAGGCTGTCGAGCATCTCGGCCGTGACTTTCACAGCCGGCGCGTCGCCCTTCCATTCCATGTAGGCCTGCTGCACCACGGCGTGGACTATCGATCCATATGTCGCGCTGTCCATATAGTCGGTCGGCTCGGTATCGGTGTTGAGTTCACACAGACTTTTCAGGTAGAACTGTAGCGGACAGTTGATGTAATCGTTGATCAGCGATGCCGAGAGCCGTTTGCCTCCCGGGGTGCAGAACGACCTGAGCCGTTGTTTTATCTCAGGAGTTCTCTCAATACTGATCACCGGTTTGTCCTTGGGAGTGAATTCGTAGGACCCGAGCGAGTGGTGTATCTTACATTCGGGATGCAGATACAGCAGTTGGGTTATGTAGCGCGACATCTCGCTCGTGTAGGTGGGACCGTTGCGTGAGTCGTAATATATGGTCACCTTCTGAGCCCTGCTTATGAGGCGGTAGAAGTAATAGGCGTAGATCGATTCCTGATAGTCGGTGGTGGCCATGCCGTAGCTCTGGCGCAGGGTGTCGGGGATGAACGAGCGGGTGTAGTGCTTGCGCGGGAATATGTGCTCGTTCATCGACAGCAATATCAGGTTGTTGAAATCGAGAGCGCGAGTCTCGAGCACACCCATTATCTGCAATCCGCGCAGAGGTTCTCCCACGAAGTTGACCGACACTCCGGCTATAGCCTTCTGCAGGAGCTGTATGAATGTGGAGTCGCGCATCTCTACCCCCCAGCGGTCGGCTGCGTTCTTCAGATCGTTGAGCGCGTCGAGATAGGCGTGGATGAAGAACACCTCCACCTTATTGTCATCGGGCTTCAGGGCCTCGCGCAATGACGTGAGCAGTGTATGGAAATAGGAATATACATCCTCGATGGAGTTCGGATCGGCTATAGGAGTGAACACATACCCTATACCCGGAGCGGTGTCGCGGGCCTCCGAGGCCGGGAGCATATACACTCGCCTGGTGGCGAATAGGGTGGTCAGGGCGTTGCACCCGTCACGGTCGATGGTCGACAACAGCGGGTGGGATATCACCTTCTTCACATCCTCGTGGAAGTAGCACCACTCCCCGCGGGTCTCGGTGGCCCTGAGGTGCAGGCTCACAAGCGAATTTATCAGCGAGGCAAACGATGTGGTCCTCATCGGCAATCCCATCGTCACATTGAGAGGCATCTCCCTTGTCGCTTCCTCCTTTGTCTCCCCATTCTCAGCCGGAGCCTCGCATTTTATCCTGGGGATGGAGTGTATCATGGGGATCAGAAGCGAATCGTCAGGTAGCACCACGGCCGTGTCAATGGCATTTCCCGTATCGGCTATCGTGCCGTCCTCGATCCATCCGGCGAGCGTGTGGCCGGCCATCTTGGCTTGCCCTATGGCCGAGGGCAGGCCGGTGAGGGTGATTTCAGGGAATTGGCCGTCGGCGATGGGATACAGGGCGTTGAGGTCGTAGCGCGATTTGAATCTGGCCGCATTGCGGTCGATGAATCGCGACGCGGCGTTCCCCTTCACCCTCATGGCCGGCGATGCGTTGTCCCAGTAGAAATCGGCCACGCCCCGGGCATCCAGGTTGCCGAATATCGACAGCTCGGCGAGCGTGAGCACGTTGAACCCCACGAATATATATCGGGCGTGTGACAGATCGGAGGTGCGGCACCGGCGCAGATGCTCCACAGCATCCCTCACTATCATTCCCTGGGTTCCCATTCCGCACCCGCGCAGGGTGGAGGTGAAAGCACGGTAGAGCGGATCGAGCACCTCCCACAGTTTCAGGAATTTCTGTTCGAGCGGGGTAGGGGAGTCGTAGTGAAGATGTTGCCAGAATTTCTCCGGCGAATGGGGAGTGAACTGCTCCCCCCAATATTTTTCGAGAATTGCCCGCTGATCGTCGGTGAGATAGTTGGCGTTGACCTCGCGGTAGCGTTTCAGGTTGACAAACAGTCGTCCCGGATCCACCAGATACAGGTCCACATCGTTGAAATCGCTCAATATCATCTCGCCCCAGAACATGAAGCGGTCAAAGTCGATGTCCTCGCCACCTATCTTGCGGTATTCATTGTATAGAATGAACAGCTGTTCCATCCTCGGAGCCTCCACCAACGGCACTATACGGGCGGTCAGGTCGCCTATGGTGGCGATCTCGGGCATGATGAACGGTTGGCCGGCCACCTTCTGCATCAGATGATGCCTGAAGAAAGTTCCGCTTCGTTTATTAGGAAACACGAAGCAGAAATCCATCATCCCGCCCCGCTCATTCTCAAGATATACCTCCGCTATCTGCTCAAGAAATGACTTCATATTACAAGTAAGTTTCTGTTCCATCTATTCGGCAAATTTCAAGACATGGATAACGAGATTAAAGAATATTTGAATCAATGGACGTGTCAGCTTTCTTGCGTTCTCGTTGAGCCTTGCGTCCAAAATCAAATGTATAAGCTACCTTAGTCATGCCACAAAACCGTCCATGGGAAAGTTGATACATATTATAATAAGGAGAATGAATATAGCTCTTCCTTTTCTGTCCGCTCAAAGACTTTGCCCAGGCATCTACTCGCCAGTTACCATGGGTCCATGCAACTGAAAACTGGATATTAGCCGGCGTGAATAAATAACGATACTCTGAATTAAGTCCGTGGCCGGTGGTATGGCTCTTTAGGTTAAAGGAGAAGTCTCCGGTAAAATATATAAGTGAGAGGTTGGCTGACGCATAGTTGATATGCTGGCTATCGTATTCATTGTTATAAGACATGTAACATAGTTCGCTACCGAATTCACCTCGGAACGAGTCTGTGATTTTCCATGTTATGTTTGGAGAAAATCTTGCCCGTTTGAAATTTCCATTATATACACCTACTATTAATCGATCGTTTTCTGGTATATAGCCAGCGGTGAGGGCATCGGAATTATAACTCAGAGCCAGTTGGGTATTAATATTGACTCTTTCAGCTTGAATACTATGACTGATGTTGGCATCATAAAGTTTTACGTCCTTCAAGTCGGGATTTCCACGACGCGACATGATGAGGTCGATTGGTTGGACAGCTCTCGTGCGACTTGAAAGGCTTGTCATGGTATTACCTATAGATAAGCTGAAATTAATTTGTTGGCTACGGTTTGGGTTGAATGTTAGTTGAGTGAAAAATCTTGGAAAATAGAAATTATGTTGCTCATGCCCTTTCAGATTGATATTGACCATTGAAATACCCGGTCGTACAGTGCATCTGAATCTGTCGGTCAGTTGGTGGGTATATTCTACGAATGCAAGAGCTTCTGAATTCCACATCTGTTGCTTTGACGCGTGAGTGCCGAGATAGTCAGTTGAAGCAGCTTTAAATATATCCATTAGGATAAATGACAATGTATTGCGATGCTCAAATTTCATCTGATACATGATTTGTCCCTCAAGTTTTACCATCTTGTCACGGGTGTCTGAAAAGACGTTATTTTCATCAGATATATGATTGTAATTATATTTATTATGGGAGTATGAGGTATTCAGGGTTGTGATGAGTAAGTCATTCTTCCTTATATCAAATTGACCATAATAGCTCAGTTTGGGACTGATAGCCTTGTTCTTGTTGAGTGAATAGGTAATCTGATCGATATTGATAGGTTCCGAATATGTGGTTATACCATTAGCGGTAGATGAGGATTGGGCCGTAACTACACCTGCCGAGACGCTTATAAAACGTCGGTTTTTGCTATGCTGAATTGTGAATTGGCCGTATCCACCATGATCTCTGTTACGCCCCCCGGTAGAATTGAAAAATCGGTCTACTGTCGTTGATTGGAGTCTGAATCCTTCAGTTTTTACAACCTTATCAGCTACAGCATTTTTCAGGTTATATCCGGAAAATATGTAATATGAGGTCTGACCATTGTTTATTTTGGCGAAACCGTTGTATCTCCCATCAAGATAACCTCCTATGGTTTGTTGGGCGTCAAGAGTGACATATCCTCCAGTGTTCTGTTCTTTGGTGATAAAATTTATAGCCGCAAAATCTGTGCTGTAGCGTCCTACCGGAGCATCATGATATTCTATTTCTCTTACATCTTTGGGACGTAGATTCTGAATCATACGATAGTCTGCAGGTTGTCCATTTATATATAGCGATACTTGATGACCGTAGAGACTCACGATGCCATCAAATGGATCAACTTCTACCCCTGGAAGCATGATATTATTCAGTAATTGATAACCTGAGGCCGCATGTTTCACAAGCGTTTTTTCAGGAGTTATCTGAAGATGTCCGTTCACACGGTTGATATATCCGGCCGAAACCGTTACTTCCGCCAATTCGTTGTCATTCCGTTGCAAAATTATAGTGGGGAGAACCAACGAATCACGGTTGACTTCGATTGCTTTTATAGTAGGGTTATAAGTCAACAAAGATACCATGAGCCTATAATTTCCGATTGATGGAAGATTTGCGGTGAATTGGCCAAGACTATCTGTTGCAACGCCCGTAATAAAAGCAGAATCGGATGTGAGGAATCTTACAGCTGCAAACTCAATTGGATTACCCAATTCATCTTCCACTCTTCCGGATACAACCAGCTTGCTTGAATCGTTTTTAGCTTTAGACTTTGAATCATCTCTCTGCATCACTATATCCCCTAATTCAGCATTATCCCCGTCAAAAAGCTGTATGATGCCTTTTAAAGATTTGTACTCCGTGGCATCAAAACGAAAATTGTATGTGCCGGCTGGCAATTCAGTCTTGAAATAACCCAAACTGTCAGTATTGGATTTTACTGTAGTTTTTGAGTCGGAATTTTCGAGTATGATGAGACTCCCTGGAATTGCCCTACTGTTGATATCGACGATACGACCGGAAACTAAACATTGCCCACTTGCTGTCACTGATGTAAGTAACAGTAATATGGATATATACCATCTCAATTTAATTAAGGTGGTGGTTTCTCCTATAGCCTTGATTGATGGATTGACGGAGATAGAGGGCATTTCAAGGAGCCTTTAATAGTTCTTGATAAGAATGATCATCTTGATGGCGAAGTCAAAGTTTACGATCTTGCCGTTGGCGTTGCCGGCTATGTCGGCCGAGGCTCGGTTCATCTGGCGTATTATATCCTCGGCGTTCCTTTCGGTGATGAAGCGGGCAAAACGTTCGCTGAACTGCGACTCGGTGCGGTTCATATATGTGAGTTCATCCACATGGAGATTGAACACGAAATTCTCGCGTATCAACCGCTGGCAGTAATCGTAGAATTTCACCTCCTGCTCCCTGCCCATTGATGTGACATCCGCGCTCCATTGTTTCAGCCCTTTCACATCACGCTGATAGGCCAGACGCATCAGCTGGACGAAATAATCGAAGAACATGCGGCTCACGCTTGTGGCATCCACCGATTTCAGGGCGGCGTTGACGTTCCCTGAGGCGATGTGGGCAAGAGCCAGTGCATCCTGCTTGTCCATGGCCAGACGCGAGGAGAGAAACGAGGCCACCGATGCGTCGTCGAGGCGCGTCACTTCGATGGGACGGCACCGCGACTTGATGGTGGGGAGGATCGATGATGCGTCGTTGCTCACGAGGATGAACACCGTGTCGGGAAACGGCTCCTCGATGAGTTTAAGCAACTTGTTGGCGGCCTGCTCGTTCATCTTCTCGGGGAGCCACATCACGGTGATCTTGTAGCGTGAGGCCGTGGCCGACACCGCGAGCCGGCGTTCAAGCTCGGCACTCTCGTAGACATATATTATGGGCTGGGCATTCTTCTTGTCAAACGATGAGGCCCAGCGGTCGAAATCCATGAACGGACTCCCGGTGATGAACTCGCGGAATTCGTCGAGATAGTCATCCGACACCGGTTCCTTGATCTTGTCGGTCTTCACCACCGGAAACACGTATCGGGTATCCACGTGATTGAACGACCTGTGTTGCAGGCAGGCCCGACATTCCTCGCACGGTTCGCCGTCGGCCGTGGGATGCTCGCAATGGAGATACTGGGCGAAAGCCCGGGCAAGCATGAATTTGCCTGTCCCCGACGGTCCGTGAAGCAGAAGTGCGTGGGGCACACGCCCGTCAGCCACCATGTCGCGCAACTGGCGTTTTACATTCTCATGTGATGGGATGTCATTGAATTTCATATTTGCAAATTTAGCTAAATTTGACAAGAATCCCTTGTGGAATTGCTGTAAAAATAATAATTGGTGGGACGCTTAAAAGTAAACTAAAATGAATTTTAAACAGTTTCTTAGTTGTGTCATTAGTTATAATTGACTAATTTTGCAATATACAATCATAATGGTGACCCGTATATCCAATGCTTGACATGCTCCGATTTTCCCGTAAGCCGTATAAGCTGGGCCTTGTGCTCAGTGGTGGCGGTGCGCGCGGTTTTGCCCATGCGGGAGCATTGCAGGCACTTGAGGAGATGGGCATCAAGCCCGATGTGATAGCCGGCGTGAGTGCCGGAGCCGTGGTCACTGTGATGTATGCGTCGGGGATGCGGCCTCATGATATCCTCCAGGCTTTTGCCGATGCGAAGTTCGGTAGTTTTGCCGAGCTTGCCGTTCCTCGCGACGGATTCTTCTCCATGGACGGATTCCGCAAATTCCTGCGCAAGCAGGTGAAATATTCCGATATTTCCGAGCTCCCCATCCCGTCGGTGGTATGTGCCACCGACCTGCTTAACAACAAGGCCGTGGCCTTTACCGAGGGCGACATCGCCGAGCGTGTGTCGGCATCATGCAGTATCCCCATCGTGTTCAAACCCGTGAAGATCGATGGGGTGACATACGTGGACGGTGGCGTTGTGGCCAACCTTCCGGCATGGGCGTTGCGCGACAAGTGCAAGTATCTCATAGGCGTAAACTGCTCACCGCTCCCCCGGCGCGGACAGCCCAAGTCGATACTCGACATTGCCCAGCTCACCTATGACATCCTGGTCAAGACCAACACCATCCCCCAGATGGAGCTGTGCGACCTGGCAATCAGCATCAATGACATAGCGAAATACAAAGTATTTAACCTCAAAGAAATCAACAGGGTGTTCCGCTCGGGATACGACAGCACAATGCAGGCCTTGCTGCAGGCCGGTTTCGTGCGTCCGTCCGATGCCAAGTGAACCCCATAAGCCTTATCTGAATTCCAATGAACCGTAAACCGATCATCTACCAGCTCTTTCCTCGTCTCTTCACTAATACCAACACCACATGTGTCCCCAACGGCACCATTTCGCAGAATGGCGTGGGGAAAATGAATGATATTACCGACAAGGTGCTCAGCGGTATAAAGGAACTCGGTGTCACCGCTGTGTGGTACACAGGTGTCATAGAGCATGCCACCAAGACCGACTACAGTGACCAGGGGATCACTCCCCCTGACAATCCCCACGTGGTGAAAGGCGAGGCAGGTTCCCCCTATGCCATCAAGGATTATTACGACATCGACCCCGACATTGCCGTGAATGTGGATGAGCGTATGGCCGAGTTCGAGGCTCTCGTGGCCCGCACCCACGACGCCGGACTCGAGGTGATAATCGACTTCGTGCCCAACCACACTGCCCGTTGCTACCACTCCGACGTGGCTCCGGCAGGCATTGAGGATTTCGGCGCTCACGACGACACCGGCATGTTCTTCACCCCCAATAACAATTACTATTACATCACCCGCCAGCTCTTCGCCCCCTCCATCGACCTTGGAAGCGGTAAGAAAGCCTATGTGGAATTTCCCGCCAAGGCTACGGGCGACGATTGTTTCTCGGCATTCCCCGGTGTCAACAACTGGTACGAGACCGTTAAGCTCAATTACGGCCGTGATCCGTTAAACGGCTCGGCACATTACGATCCTATTCCCGACACGTGGTTCAAGATGCTCCACATCCTCCGCTTCTGGGCTTCCAAGGGGGTCGACGCCTTCCGTTGCGACATGGTGTTCATGGTGCCTCTGGAATTCTGGCAGTGGGCGATCCCCAATGTCAAGGACCGCTATCCTCATGTGAAATTCATTGCCGAGATATATGACGTGTCGCTTTACCGCGATTTCATCTTCACCGGAGGTTTCGACTACCTCTATGACAAGGTGAACCTCTACGATACGCTCCGTGGCATCCAGTGCTCCAACTATTCGGCCGCGACAATCACCAATTGCTGGCAGACTATCGAGGGCATCCAGCCCCATATGCTTAACTTCCTCGAGAATCACGATGAGCAGCGCTTCGGATCCAAGTTCTATGCCGGTGATCCCGCCAAGGTGATCCCCTCGCTTGTGGTCAGCTCTATGATCTCGACCGGTCCGATGATGATATATGCCGGCCAGGAGCTCGGCGAGCAGGCCACCGATTCCGAGGGATTCAGCGGATACGACGGCCGCACCACAATATTTGATTACTGGAGCCTCGGCACATTGCGCCGGTGGTACAACGACGGCAATCCCGACGGTTCACAGCTTACACCCCGTGAGCGTTGGCTCAGGGCAAAGTATGCCACCATTCTCAAACTCTGCAATACCGAGAAGGCCATATCCCACGGTCGCTTCTACGATCTGATGTATGTCAACTATCAGAACCCCACTCTCAACCCCCACCGCCAGTATGTGTTCATGCGTAGCCAGGAGGGTGTGACATTGCTGATAGCTGTCAATTTCTCATCCGATTCCTGTGACCTCGCCGTGAATATCCCGCGCCACGCGCTCGAGATGCTCAACATCCCCGAGGGGCAGGTGATGTCACGCGAACTGCTCACCGGAGAGACCGATCTCAAGACCCTCTCTTCTACCGAGCCTTTCACAACTATGATACCCCCTTACGACGCCGTGGTGTGGAAAATCAAGCACCGCGACGTCCGCGAGAAATAATAATGGGCGTATCCTGACGCCCGTCCTATGATAGTTGCCCCCGAAAGCTCTGAACCGTGCTTCCGGGGGCAATTAATCTTTCGCAGGTTAATGTTTCGGTTTTATTCCCAGTATTTTCATCATCCCCGGGAAGAAACCCTTTTTATTCTCCCCGAGCAGGGCGAGAATCAGTTTCTTGCGTATGAAGTAGGGGATTATTCTGTACTTCTTGCGCAGACGTATGTATTCGGGCGTGTTGCGTATCTGCCATGTTCCGGCGAAATAGTGTATAGTGTGGGTATTCTCCGTCACGCATCCCGGATTGCGCGAGTAGGCATACGAATCCTTGGGGCAGAAATACTCGCGCGGATATATGGTGATGAGCCCCGGTAACTCCTGTAGACTGTCGTCCATCCTCAGGCCGTGGCGTTTCATGTAGTCGGTCATCACAGCCACATTGGTAGTGGTGTCGAGCGAGCCGTCCTCCTTTACGAAATGCCTTTTGCCATATTCGGCAAGATTCTCGCTGACATATTTCCCTCCTTTTTCCGACCCGATCACACCGGTGGTCACATGCCCTGCATCCTCGAAACCCGAAAATGCCTCATGGCCGAGAAAACAGTCCAGCGGTTTCAGCACCTCCACATCGGTGTCCATATACACGCCCCCTTCCGAAGCGAGCGCATACAGCCGGGCCACGTCCGACACGAAAGCATATTTCCCCGCATCGTAGGCCTCCCTTACGTAGGGAAACATATCCAGGTCGAAATTACTCTCGTTCCACTCCTTTATCTCATAGTCGGGGCAATGTCTCCTCCACGACCCGATATATCTCACGGTGTCCTCAGGCAGAGCCTTTCCGCCAAACCAGCAGTAATGTATTTTCTTTGGAATCATGTTAGCGCCCTGGTGTAGTATTGCAGATTGCTGATGCTTATTCCGAGATCTCTTAAAAACGACCTCTTATCCAATATGCCGGCAAAGGTATCGTGTTTTTTCATGATATGCAAGCCCGGCACGTGAAAAGAAAAAAGGTTAAAGACCGGGATCATCTCCTCGTGGTCTTTAACCTTTTATATTATAGTAGTCTGCGCTGTTTAGTCACGACGGGGCTCGCGGCGGGGACGGTCGCCACCTTCACGGCGGGGGCCGCGGTCGCCACGGTCGCGGCGGTCACCACCCTCACGACGGGGACGGTCGCCACGGGGAGCACGCTCGCGCTCTACGTAACCTTCGGGTTTGGGCTGAAGGGCACGCATAGACAGGCGGTACTTGCCGGTCTTCTTGTCGATCTCGATCAGCTTCACCTCTACCTGGTCGCCTTCCTTAAGTCCGGAAGCCTCCATGTTCTCGAGGCGATCCCATGAGATCTCCGAGATGTGGAGCAGACCGTCGCGGTTGGGCATGAACTCGACAAATGCACCGAACTCGAGGATCGAGCGCACCTTGCCGGTATACACCTTGCCCTCCTCGGGAAGCTCAACGATAGCGTTGATCATCTCGAGAGCCTTGTCGATCGAAGGCTTGTTGGCTGCAGCCACCTCGATGTATCCGCCGTCGGGGATCTCGTCGATGCTTACTGTAGCGCCGCTGGCCTCCTGGATACCCTGGATCACCTTTCCGCCCGGGCCAATCACAGCACCGATCAGCTCCTTGGGGATGAGCATGGTCACGATGCGGGGCACGTGAGGCTTGTAGTCCTCGCGGGGTGCAGGGATGGTCTCCTCGATCTTGTCGAGGATATGGAGACGGCCTTCCTTGGCCTGGTTGAGAGCTTTCTCGAGGATCTCATAGCTGAGACCGTCCACCTTGATGTCCATCTGGGTGGCGGTGATACCGTTGCGGGTACCGGTCACCTTGAAGTCCATGTCGCCCAGGTGGTCCTCATCGCCGAGGATGTCGGAGAGCACTGCATACTTCTCGCCGTCCGAGATCAGACCCATTGCGATACCGCTCACGGGGCGCTTCATCTTCACGCCTGCGTCGAGCAGTGACAGTGTGCCGGCACATACGGTGGCCATCGACGACGAGCCGTTGCTCTCGAGGATGTCGCTCACGATGCGGCATACGTAGGGGAAATCATCGGGGAACATACGCTTGAGTGCGCGGTGGGCAAGATTGCCGTGTCCTACCTCGCGACGGCCTACACCGCGGGGAGCGCGGGCTTCGCCGGTCGAGAAGGGGGGGAAGTTATAGTGGAGTAGGAAGCGCTCGCGGCCCTGGTTGAGCACGTCGTCGAGGATCTTCTCGTCGAGCTTGGTGCCGAGGGTTACGGTTGCGAGCGACTGGGTCTCACCGCGGGTGAACACGGCTGATCCGTGAGGTCCGGGCAGGTAGTCGGTCTCGCACCAGATGGGGCGGATCTCGTTGGTCTTACGGCCGTCGAGACGTATGCCCTCGTCGAGTACACAGCGGCGCATGGCCTCCTTCTCAACGTCGTGGTAGTAGCGCTTCACAAGGGGAGCCTTCTCCTCGCGCTCCTCCTCGGGGAGTGAGTCGATGTATTCCTCGCAGATGGCGTCGAAGCTGTCCTGGCGCCAGTGCTTGTCGGCACATCCGGCCTTGGCGATGGCATAAGCCTTGTCGTAGCACTTCTCGCGTACATCCTTGCGCAGATCCTCGTCGTTCACCTCGTGGCAGTATTCGCGCTTCACGGTTGCACCGGCTTCCTCAGCCAGTTCCATCTGAGCCTTGCACTGATCCTTGATGGCTTCGTGAGCCACGCGGAGGGCTTCGAGGAGGTCAGCTTCGCTCACCTCGTTCATCTCGCCCTCAACCATCATGATGTTGTCGTAGGTAGCGCCTACCATCAGCTCCATGTCGGCCTTCTCGCACTGCTCGAAGGTGGGGTTGATTACAAACTGTCCGTCAATACGGGCCACACGCACCTCGGAGATGGGGCCGTTGAAGGGGATATCGCTCACAGCCATGGCAGCTGAGGCGGCCAGTCCGGCAAGAGCGTCGGGCATATCGACACCGTCGGCCGAGTACATGGTCACCTGTACGATGGTGTCAGCATGATAATTGTCGGGGAAAAGGGGGCGGAGTGCGCGGTCAACGAGGCGTGAGGTTAAGATTTCATAGTCGCCTGCACGGCCTTCGCGCTTAGTGAAACCGCCGGGGAAACGTCCGTTGGACGAGAATTTTTCTTTGTACTCTACAGTCAGGGGCATAAAGTCAACACCTTCGCCGGCCTCCTTGGCCGAGCATACTGTAGCGAGGAGCATGGTGTTGCCCATGCGTAATTCTACCGCTCCATCGGCTTGCTTGGCCAGCTTACCTGTCTCCAGGGTGATTGTGCGGCCATCGGGCAGCGCGATGGTTTTTTTGATTGGATTCATAAAATGTGTTTAATTCAGCTTTATTGTTTTCTTCGTTTTTGCAGCTTAAGGGAAGATGGTGGTGTGCCTCGTAATGACCGGCCTGTAAGCCGGGAATTGTGGCGAGTTCACACGGATTTTGCAAAGTTAACAATTATTTTCCAATATTTTAGATGCTTAACCCTTAATAAATACAAAAACTGCCCTACAACATATTCAGGGCACGATATGCGGGTGTTTTCCTACTGCTCAGCACGCTCTATGGCCATTCGTAATTGCTCCATTGCGCGGTGAATCACGGCACGGGGTGCGCCGGCGTTGAGGCGCATGAATCCCTCTCCTCCGGGGCCGAACATCTCGCCGTCGTTGAGGGCCAGGCGGGCTTTCTTCACGAACAGGTCGTTGAGCGCGTCATGGTCGAGCCCGAGTCCCCGGCAGTCGAGCCACACCAGGAACGAAGCCTGTGGTCTCAACGGCTTGATAGCGGGCATGTGTTCACGGCAGTAATCGATGATATAATCGATGTTCCCCTCCACATATTTCAGCATCTCGCGCCTCCATTCGTCCCCTTGGCTGAAGGCCGCGATGGTGGCGATGGGGGCAAACATGGTGGGTTCGTTAAGCTCGTTGGCCTGGAGCCAGCCGTAGAAGCGTTCTCGCAATTGGGGATTGGGCACGATGGCGTAGGAGCTTACTATGCCCGCTATGTTGAACGTCTTGGACGGGGCACCAAATGTGATACTGCATTCCGCGGCCTCGGGCGATACCGAGGCGAATGGAATATGCTTGTTGTCCCACAGAGCCATGTCGCAATGTATCTCATCCGAGATCACTATGATGCCGTGACGGTGGCATATTTCGGCCAGGCGGGCGAGCGTGGCGCGGTCCCAAGTGATTCCGGCGGGGTTGTGGGGATTGGACAGGATCAGCATCCTGCACTTGTCGTCGATCACGCTTTCGAGATGGTCCAGATCCATGCTGTAGCTCCCGTCGGGATTCTCGATAAGAGGATTGTTCACCACCTCGCGTCCGTTCCCCTCGGGGGTGAGACGGAACGGATGATACACCGGTGGCTGTATTATCACCTTCTCATCAGGCTTCACAAACACATTGATGGCCATGCCTATCCCTTTCACTATGCCGGGGATATATGTGAGCCACTCGCGCTCCACATTCCACCCGTGGCGGTCGGCTATCCAGCGCATCACTGTGGGCCAGTATTCGGCAGGTTCCACCGTGTAGCCATACAGCGAGTGGTCGAGTCGCTTGCGCAGTGCCTCGGTGATGAATTGCGGTGTCTCGAAATCCATGTCGGCCACCCACAGCGGCAACAGGTCGGCATCGCCGTAACGCTCCTCGAGCACATCATATTTCAATGCGCCGGTGCCTCGGCGGTCTATAATCTTGTCGAAGTCGTATTTCATATCTTGTTTGTAATTATAGCGGTATTATTTCTTTTCCAGAGCCTGCCTGATGTCCTCAAACAGATCGTCGGGATCCTCCAGGCCCATGGAGAGGCGTATGGTGGTGTCCGATACGTCCATGCTGTTGCGCTGGGCTTGGGTGAGCGGGCCGAAAATGGTGCTTGCCGGATGTATGGCGAGCGACTTGTTGTCAAACAGGTTGGTGGCGCGACGTATCAGCCTCAGATTGTCGATAAAGGCATAGCATGCCTCCCTGTCCTCGAGGTCGATGGTGAGCATCGCACCGGCCGTCGGGCCAAACTGTCGCCGGGCCAGTTCGTGATAAGGATTGTCGGGCAACCCTATATAGTTGACTCTCTTGATGCCGGGGAGTTCCCCGAGCTTCCGGGCGAGCGTCATGGCATTGGAGGCCTGTATGCGGTATCTTGCATCGAGTGTCTCCAGTCCGAGGGTCTGCATGTAGGCGGCATGGGGATTCATGTAGGCCCCCATATTCAACAGCAGTTCCTTGCGTATGCGCCGGCTCACATCCCCTTTCCATGTACCATAGTCGATCACGAGTCCGCCGAGCGATGTGGCTCCGCCCGATATGTACTTGGTGCTCGACACCACTTCGATATCTATGCCCAACTCGCGGGCATCAAATTCGGTAAACGGTATCATGGTGGTGTCGGCTATGAGGGGGATACCATGTCGGCGGCACACTGCCGAGAGGGCTTTCAGATCGGCCACTTCCATCTGCGGATTGGTGATGATCTCGAGATACAGGCAACAGGTGTCGTCATCCACGGCCTGTTCCACCTCCTCGATATTGGTGAGGTCACATAGGCGACCCTCTACTCCGAAGCGGCTCAGTGTGCCGGTGATGAACATATAGGTGTTGCCAAACAGGTGTCGCGACGTGACTATGTTGCGTCCTGCCGAGGCTATCGCTATCAGGGCATTGCTTATCGCCGCCATTCCCGAGTTGAACGCTATCGCATCGGCTGCACCGGTCAGGGCCTTGACTTTGTTTTCAAAATATATGACCGTCGGATTGGTCACTCGGGAGTAATCGGGGGCATCGGAGCGTCCGCAGAATGCATCGGCCATCACCTCGGCGTTGTCAAATTCGTAGGCCGCCGAGTGATACACCGGCATGCTCAGTGCGTTGTAAGCATCAGGACTCTGATATTTCGAGTGTATGGCAAGAGTCTGCTTTTTCATAGTCGGAAATGTATTGATTCTGTGGCAAAGGTAGAAATAAAATAGCTCTGACTGTCACAATTTGACCACTAAAATTGCAATATCGTTGTTGATTTAATAAATTTGCAGTATGAACCATAAGGATAAGGTAACAAAAACCAATGCGGCACGTCTGCTCGACAAGGCCGGAATCCCCTACGGATTGATCCCCTATACCGTTGACCCCGACAATCTCGCGGCCGATCATGTGGCCGCCGAGCTCGGCGAGGATATCAACACCGTGTTCAAGACTCTGGTGCTCCACGGTGAGAAGGTGGGATATTTCGTGTGTGTGGTGCCGGGAAACATGGAGGTCGACCTCAAGAAGGCGGCCCGTGTGGCCGGTGCCAAGAAAGCCGATCTGATCCCTATGAAGGATCTGCTCGGCGTGACAGGATATATACGTGGCGGGTGTTCGCCCATAGGCATGAAGAAGCCATTCCCCACATTTTTCCACTCCACCGCCCTCGATTACACCGATATTTATGTGTCGGCCGGTGTGCGTGGCCTTCAAATCAAAATCGCCCCCGATCAATTAGTGAAATTCTGCAACGCCACTGTTGCAGATATAACTTCCGAAAGATGAATAAAATAGGAGTCATATTTTCGTTTACGGGCTTCGGTGAAAGCCATGGAGCTGCCATCGGTGGAGTCATTGACGGCATGCCGGCCGGAGTGAGGATCGACCTCGATGCCGTTCAGCATGAGCTCGACCGTCGCAAGCCCGGCCAGTCGGCCATTACCACCGCCCGCAAGGAGAGCGATACCGTTGAGGTGCTCTCCGGACTGATGGACGGCGTTACCACCGGTTGCCCCATCGGATTTATCATACGCAACGAGAACCAGCACTCGTCCGACTACGATCATCTGCGCGACACCTTCCGCCCGTCGCATGCCGATTATACATATACTACCAAATATGGTCTGCGCGATCATCGTGGCGGTGGCCGATCGAGTGCACGCGAGACCGCAACCCGCGTAGTGGCCGGAGCCTTTGCCCGCCAGGCCCTCTCTAAGATGGGCATTTCCATCCAAGCCTATACTTCACAGGTGGGAGCAATCCGCACTGCCGACGATTACCGAGAGCTCGACCTTTCGCTCATCGACAGTAACCCGGTGCGTTGCCCCGATCCGGCCAAGGCTTCCGAGATGGAGGCGCTGATCCTCGATGTCAAGCGGGCCGGCGACACTATCGGTGGCGTTGTAACCTGTGTGGTCAAGGGGGCGCCCGTTGGTCTCGGCGATCCGGTGTTCGGACGCCTTGGTGCCCGGCTTGCCGACGCCATGATGAGCATTAATGCCACCAAGGGATTTGAGTACGGCCAGGGATTCCGCGGGGTTGAACTCCGTGGCAGCGAGTGCATCGACACTTTTGTAAACGACAATGGCCGTATCTCCACCCTCACCAACAACTCCGGTGGCATACAGGGTGGCATTTCCAACGGTCAGGACATATATTTCCGCGTAGCTTTCAAGCCCGTGGCTACCCTCATGCGCGATGTCGAGACTGTGGATTGCAACGGCAACCATGTAGTGGTCAAGGGCAAGGGCCGTCACGATCCTTGCGTGGTGCCGCGCGCCGTCCCCATTGTCGAGGCCATGACAGCCATAGTGCTTCTCGATGCCGTGTTGCTCAACCGTAGCGCCCGCCTGTGATATGAAGCATTTCAGGGATTTCTCCGATTTTCTGGCCGATCATTTCCCCGGCAAGATGCAGAAACTGTCGGTCAACGCCGGCTTTTCGTGCCCCAACCGCGACGGCACCAAAGGCACCGGAGGATGCACCTATTGCAATAACCTCTCGTTCAGCCCAGGTTACTGCCGTCCGGCCCTGGGTGTGGCTCAGCAGCTCGAGGAGGGCAAGCGGTTCTTTGCCCGCAAGTATCCCCACATGCGCTATCTGGCCTATTTCCAGTCCTATACTTCTACTCACACGGCCGATATATCCCGCCTCATGGATATGTACAGAGAGGCATGTGCAGTGGATGGCGTGGACGGTGTGATAATAGGCACGCGCCCCGACTGTATGCCCGACGCGCTCCTGGAGCGGTTGCGTGAACTCCCTTGGGCGATGATCGAGTATGGAGCCGAATCCTCCCACGATTCCACCCTCGCGCTTATCAACCGTTGCCACACATGGGCCGAGACCGCCGATGCCGTCAGGCGCACTCACGAAGCCGGGCTTCCCTGTGGCCTCCACCTCATCAACGGCCTCCCGGGCGAGACTGAGGAAATGATGCTTGCCACAGTAAGGGCCGTCAACGATTTGCCCGTCGATGTGGTCAAGTTCCATCAGCTTCAGTTGCTCCGTGGCACCCGCATGGCCACCGACGTCGAGGCAGGTCTCTACGACATCCCTCGGTTCACCCCCGAGAGTTATGCCACGCTTTGTGCCCGCCTTCTCAGGGCACTGCGCCCCGGCATAGCCATCGAGCGGTTTGTCTCGCAGTCGCCCCCCGAACTCCTCATCTACCCGCGTTGGGGACTGAAAAACTACCAGTTCACCAATCTTGTTATAAAAGCATTACACTCAGAATCGTTACTCTCTGAAAAACTATAAGAATTACATGGAAATCATAAACTTTGCCGAGACCCCATCGCTCATCAGCCAATACATGACCGAACTCCGCGACGTGAAAATTCAGAACGATATGCTCCGTTTCCGTCGCAACCTTGCCCGCATAGGCGAAATCATGGCCTACGAGATCTCCAAGACCATGACCTACACCAAGGAAAAGATCACCACTCCGCTTGCCGAGATGGAGAGTGATGTGCTTGGCGAACAGGTAGTGCTCGCCACCATCTTCCGTGCCGGAATCCCCTTCCATCAGGGCTTCCTCGACTATTTCGACCATGCCCAGAACGCATTCGTGTCGGCCTACCGCAAATATCGTGAGAAAGAAAACTTCGACGTGTTCATTGAATACATCGCCTCGCCGCGTCTCGACGGCAAGACCCTCATCATCGCCGACCCCATGCTCGCCACAGGCGCATCCATGGAATTGAGCTACCGTGCCCTCCTCACCAAGGGCAATCCCGCCCACATACATGTGGCATCCGTGATAGCATCTCAGGCCGCCGTCGATTACGTTCGCGCCACCTTCCCCGCCCACAAGACCACCCTATGGGTCGGAGCCATCGACGCCGAAATCAATTCCCACTCCTATATCGTCCCCGGCCTCGGCGACGCCGGCGACCTCGCCTACGGCGTCAAGGAATAATCCCCCCTCCGGCACTCAGCTCGTTTCTCATTACGATAGACAAGTTCCAAAAGGGCAGACACCGTCTGTCCTTTCTTAGTCTGCCGTTCAGCCGACACCATCGAGTGGCGATATGATCCAAGCCCCATCATGAGCGGATCGGCAAATAGCCCGTCAGGCCAACTAAATAAGCCCTTTCAGGTCGATGTAACCGTTGCCTATCACGCCCCGTGGCCTAAAATCCCCACCGTCCCCCAACCTAAAAAGCCCTGAAAGGGCGATGTGAACCGATGCCTATCACGCCCCGTGGCCGAAAATCCCCCGTCCCTCACCCCAAGCCCTGCAAGGTTGATGCAACCGTTGCCTATCACGCCCCGTGGCCGAAAATCCCCACTGTCCTCCCAATCTATAAAGCCCTGAAAGGGCGATGTAATCGTAGCCCCATCACGAGCGCCAGATGCAAATTGCCCGCAGGGCAAAATTTGTATCAAGGCGCGAGGCATGGGGACAACAGAAAAATATCCATAAGGGCATCGAAGATGTCCATTAAAACGATTCGTATTAGCCGGATTTATTGAGGCCTGGGGGCGTGGCTACGAAAAGATAATGGACGAGTTTGACAAAGCGAATCTTACCCGTCCGACATTCAAAGTCGAACAAGGTGGCCTCGCCACCGACATTCCTCGTGAAATATTCATGTCGATAAGAGGCGGTCAGGACTCAATCGGTGCGAATGATGCTAAAAATGATGCTAAAAATGATGCTAAAAATGATGCTAAAAATATAACGGAACGTCAATCTAAGATTCTAACACTAATATCCCAAAATCCACATATTTCACTTGATGCCATTGCGGAAACAATTGGTGTCAGTTCACCAACCATAGACAGAGAAATTGCTAAAATGACCAATCTCGTTAAACGAGTTGGTCCTAAAAAAGGCGGTTATTGGGAGGTGATTGAATAACGATTGTCCAACATTTTGAATAACTCTTTCCATATTTCGATTATGCCCAGTCAATCCCAACCGGAAGATTATGTGTGGCAATTTCTGATGTCATGATGCAAAATCACAAAATAAAAAATCAATAATAGCCTGAAATCCAAATATTATAGATAAATTTGCGACAGGCTCTTATGCCGATCCGACAGCAATGCCTCCCGACCGAGCAAAAATAATAGGCATCTCACGTCATCGCCTCTCCACCGAGGACAGTCGCAAGGCTCTTTCCGCACTCGGCTACTCCAAATTCGATTTTTTTACATATAAACGTTAACACAACATTCACATGGGATTAGATATTTATGCCGGGACATTGACCCGATACTATAGCCACAATTGGAAAAACAAGGTGCAGCAAATAGCTGAGGCTAATGGTCAAAAATGTGTAATGACAGATGGGCTTGGTAATGAAATAAAACCCGTTGAGGATAAAGCGGAGATAATGGAGATTCGTGACATAATATGTCAGTGGACAGAAAATTTGGCCACAGGTTTAGAACAAATAGGCGAACCTATGCCTCATCCGTTATGGGACGAGATAAATGAACGCGACTACTTCACTGACAAGCCTGATTGGGAGGCTTTCGGTGCGTTGTTAATGTTTCTTGCTTGTCATATACAGAATTATCCTCTGCCTGAATATGTTGAAAACCGTTGGTGCGCTTTTGATGATCCTATTGTTAAAAAAGGTAAGTCGAAAGCAACTGATGTTTCTCTACTTTCCGATGTGACTCTGTGGTTACCTATTCCGAACGAATCAATCTTTGTTACTAATTTGCCGAACGGAGATGAAGCTCATGTATCTACACTTCTATTGCTAAAACATGAATTGGAAGAACTTAACAGTCAGACATGGAAAGCTGATGAATCGACGATTCTATCATGGAGGGACGATAAATATTATATCCCCGTAAAACGAAAAGAGCCCAAGCCTCTATTTGGTTTTCTCCTTCGTAAAAAACAATGTGATAAATACCGAACAGAAGAATTGGCGCAATGTGCCTTTTCCATACTATATCAAGCTGTAAATTTTGCTATTGAGCATAAAATTCCTCTATTATTGGATTATTAAAGGCATGATTATGGCATGAGGGAAGCAGACCTGCAAGATATTATAACACGGCGCAGTTTTGTAAAGGGTTTTGAGCTTAGAGGCTCGGCTTGGTAAATATCACGTTGTAACTTACAAATTTTCTGTAATTTATGCTTCGGGGTGGAAAATTTGAGCTACGAAACTATCTGTGGCTCGAATTTTTTTGCTAAATTTGCTTGTTACTTGTGACAGTCCATGCCAATCATGTATCCGGACTGCTTATAAATAGAATTCCTAAATCTAAAACCTACAATAACGTTATGAAGAATTGCAAGTATCGTGGCGTGGTTGTGCCTATGGTCACACCCGTTACCGAGAAAGGTGAGTTGGACGTACCCGCAGTAGAAAGAATCATCGAGTTCTTTGCCCAGAACAATGTAGCACCCCTCCTTATGGGAACCACCGGCGAAGGCAACAGTGTGTCGGCAGCCGACGGCCTCCTCATGGTGGAGACAGCAGTGAGAACTGCCAACGGACGTATCCTCATTTATGCAGGACTTACCGGCAACTGCTTCTCCGAGCAGCTCACCCAGGCCGAGGCTTACACTAAGGCTGGCGCCGACGTGATAGTGGCCACCCTCCCTTCCTATTATGCACTCACCGAGGAGCAGATGTATGGTTACTACAAGAACCTTGCTGACGCCATCACCGGCCCGCTCATGCTTTACAATATCCTTGCCACAACCCACATGACCATTCCTGTTGACGTGGTGAAGCGTCTCGCCGACCATCCCAACATCGTGGGCCTCAAGGATTCCGAGCGCGACCTCGACCGCATGCAGCAGTGCATCGCCATCTCCAAGGACCGTGAGGATTTCGCTTATTTCTGCGGTTGGGCGGCCCAGTCGGCCTACTCCCTCTCGATCGGTGGCGACGGCATCGTGCCCAGCACCGGCAACTATGTCCCCGAGATGTTCAACGACCTGTACAATGCCGCCGTTGCAGGCGACATGGACACCGCCAACCGTCTGCAGGACGAGACCAACGAGATAGCCAAGATCTACCAGGCCGGCCGCACTCTCGGCCAGTCGCTCACCGCCCTGAAGGTGATGATGCAGACCAAGGGCCTGTGCGAGCCCTGGATGCTCATGCCCCTTACCCGCCTGTCGGCCGATGAAGAACAAGCCATAAGGGAGAAGCTATGAACGATATACATTGGATTGACTATCTGATAGTCTTCATCTCCGTAGCCTCGGCTATCGGAGTGGGCGTGTATTTCGCACGTCGCCAGAAGGACACCAGCACCTATTTCGCCGCCGGTGGCCGTATTCCCGCATGGGCTGTAGGCATCTCCATTTTCGCCACACTCATCTCGAGTGTCACCTTCTTAGCTTACCCAGGTGCGGCCTATGCCGACAACTGGATTCTGCTTGTCCAGGGCCTCATGGTGCCTCTGGTGCTCCTTGCGCTAATCGGCGTGATCGTGCCCTTGTTCCGTAAGGTGGTCAAGCTCTCCACTTATGAATATTTTGAACGGCGTTTCGGACTCCCGGCCCGCCTGTACAGCTCATTCGCCTTCACGCTCGGACACTTCTCCAAGGCCGGCACCGTGTTCTTCCTCGTGTCGATGGCTCTCGCCACCTTCCTCGACATGAACATCTATGCCATAGTGCTTGTGCTCGGTGTCACCATCATAATCCTTACACTGCTCGGCGGAATGGAAGCCATTGTGTGGATGGATGTTGCCCAGGGCGGACTTCTCATTGGCGGAGGCGTCATCTGCGTGATACTTCTGCTGTTTCTCCCCGAGGGTGGTCCCGGCGAGGTGCTTCGCATAGCCGGCGAGTACAACAAGATCGACGTGGGGCCCTACGACTGGGATTTCACCCAGCTCACATTCATAGTGATGGCCCTCAACGGCGTGTTCTATGCCCTGCAGAAGTATGGCACTGACCAGACCATCGTACAGCGCTATCTCGCCGCCAAGAACGACAAGGATGCCAAGAAGGCCGCCTATATCGGTGTGATGATGAGTGTGCCTATCTGGGCCATGTTCATGTTCATCGGTACATGCCTCTTTGCCTATTATCACTCATCGGGCGCCCCCGCGCTCCCCGACGGGCTTAAGGCCGACGAGGTGTTCCCCTACTTCATCAGCAACGAACTCCCCGTGGGTATCCGCGGACTCATCATCGCCGCGCTTGCCGCAGCCGCCATCTCGAGTCTCGACACCGACCTCAACTGCCTCTCGGCCATCGCCGTACAGGACTACTACGTGCGTTTCAAGAAGAATGCCACCGACAAGCAGCAGTTGCGTTTCGGCCGTCAGATGGTAGTGCTCTCGGGCGTGGGAGCCGTAGGCGTCGCCATCCTCTACATCTCGTGGGGCGGTGAGGGTGTGCTTGGAGCATTGTTTTCGCTCTATGCCATCTTCTCGGCCGGCATCGTGGGTATATTCCTGCTCGGACTGTTCAGCCGTCGTGCCAACGCCAAGGGACTGTATATAGGCATCATCGCCGCCGTGATCTTCACCGCCTATGCCGTGCTCACCTCCACCAAGATAGATATCCACGGCACCGGTGTCAAGGAGACGCTTCTCGACCTGGGAACATGGAACTTCACCCACCATAAATATATGCTGGGCGTGTACAGCCACCTCATAGTGCTTGTCGTAGGCTACCTTGCGAGCTTCCTTTTCGCCGCTCCTCTTGCCGAGAAGGAACTCACCATCTATGGTTACCTCGAGGACAAGAAGAAGTCCGAGACCCAGCTCGATGTAGAACCGGTATGATAACAACGTCATAATAGTACAACTACTTAATATGAAACCGATAACACTCCTGCAGCCCCAGAAAATTGTATTCGGATCGGGCTGTATCCAGACATTTGCCGACGATTTCCTGAAGCTCGGCCATAAACGCCTTTTTGTACTCACCGCACCCCCCATTCTCCCGCTCATAGAGCCTACATTGGCCTATCTCCGCGAGAACGGCGTGACCATCGAGGTGTTCCAGAATATACTTGCCGAGCCGTCGCTCGGCGACTTCAACGCCATCCTCAAGCAGGCCCGTGAATTCGGAGCCGACAGCGTTGTGGGCATTGGCGGTGGCTCGGTGCTCGATGTGGCCAAGCTCGTTGCCGCATTTGCCGACAGCGACCAGCTCGCCCAGGATTGCTTCGGCTCAGGCTTCATCAAGGAGAAGGGCCTGTGGCTCGCATGTCTGCCCACCACTGCCGGTACAGGCAGCGAGGTGTCGCCCAATGCAATTCTGCTCGATGAGCGCGACAAGCTCAAGAAGGGTATCGTGAGCCCCTATCTGCTTGCCGATGCCGCCTACGTGGATCCCAAACTCACCATGACAGTCCCCGCCAAGGTGACAGCCGACACCGGCATGGATGCGCTCACCCACTGTATCGAGGCTTACACCAATAAGTTTGCCCATCCCGCAGCTGACATCTACGCCCTCCAGGGCATAAAGCTCATCGCCGCCAACCTGCTCCGTGCAGTCAAGGACGGCAGTGACGTGGAGGCCCGCGAAGCCCTCGCCCTCGGATCGCTCTATGGTGGATTGGTACTCGGCCCCGTCAACACCGCAGCCGTACATGCTCTCAGCTATCCCTTAGGTGGCGAGTTCCACATCCCTCACGGCCTCTCCAACGCCATCCTGCTCCCCTCGGTGATGAAGTTCAACCGCCCGGCCAACCTCAAGAAGTATGCCGAGGTTGCCATCGCCTGTGGCGCACCCCAGGGCAAGGATGACGACGAGACCGCCCAGAACGGTGTGGATTTCATCTATGAGCTGTCCAAGGCCGTGGGTATCCCCCAGAAACTTTCCGAGCTGAATATTCCCCAGAGCGCGGTCGACGGCATGGCCAAGGCCGCTATGGAGGTTCAGCGTCTGCTCAAGAACAATCCCCGCGAGGTCACCGAGCAGGATGCGAGGGATATCTATAATTCACTCTACTGATACCATCACGATATGAAACCGATATTAGCGATCACTATGGGCGATCCCGCGGGCATAGGCCCCGAGATCGTGGTGCGCTCCCTCGCCCGTGAGGAGACTTACGAGAAGTGCCGTCCTATCGTAACCGGCGATGCCGCCGTGATGCAGGAGGCCGTGAAGCGTCTTGGCTATGACTTCAAGATCAATGCCGTTGACAAGGTGGAGGATGCCAAGTTTGAGTTTGGCACCATCGATGTCTACGACCTGAAATGTGTCGACATGAGCACTTTCCGTTTCGGCGAGGTGCAGGCACAGTGTGGCAACGCCGCATTCGTGAGCATCAAGAAAGCTATCGAGCTTGCCATGGCCAACGAGGTCGACGGCACCGTGACAGCCCCGCTCAACAAGGAGGCTCTCAATCTGGCCGGACACCACTATGACGGCCACACCGAGATCTACGCCACCTTCACCGGCACTAAGAAGTATGCCATGATGCTTGCCGACGAGAATATCCGTGTGATCCACGTGTCCACCCACGTGCCTCTGCGCAAGGCTTGCGATCTGGTCAAGAAGGCCCGCGTTATTGAGGTGACCGAGCTTATCACGGACGCCTGCAAGCAGTTTGGAATCGAGAATCCTCTCATCGGCATAGCCGGTCTCAATCCCCACAGCAGCGAGAACGGCATGTTTGGCTACGAGGAGGCCGAGGAGATTATCCCCGCCATCGAGGAGCTGAAGGCCCGTGGCTTCAATGTCGACGGTCCCGTGCCCCCCGACTCGATCTTTGCCAAGGCCAAGTGCGGCAAGTATGACGGATGCGTGGCCATGTATCACGACCAGGGTCATATCCCCTTGAAGGTGTGCGCGTTCAACTGGAACAAGGAGACCGGCAAGATGGAGAGCGCCAACGGCGTCAACATCACCCTCGGGCTCCCCATCATCCGTGTGAGCGTTGACCACGGCACCGCGTTTGACGTTGCCGGCAAGGGCATAGCGAGCGACGATGCCATGGTGCTCAGCATCGACTACGCCACCCGCATGGCCAAGTATCGTTTAGGCATAAAGGAATGATCGCCGTTATTGCTGACGACATTACAGGAGCGGCCGAGATGGCGGGCATAGCCCACCGTCTCGGCCTCCGTGTTCAGCTTGCCATGTGGCCGCGGGCTGTGAACGATTGTGATGTCCTTGTGGTGGCCACCGACACCCGTTCGATGCATGAGGCCGAGGCTGTGGCCGAGACCCGGCGCGTGGCCGAGGCCCTGGGGGAGATCCCCGGTGTGGACGGAGTGTTCAAGAAGACCGATTCAGCTCTGCGCGGACATGTTGTGGCCGAGCTGTCGGCCCTGCTCCCGCTCACCCGCTACAGCCGGGCACTTTATATCCCGGCCAATCCATCGAAAGGGAGAATAATCCGCGACGGGGTGTATTACATAGGCGGGACACCGCTACATGAAACCGATTTCTCGTTCGACCCCGAGTTTCCCGCCTATTCCTCCAGCCTGTGTGAGCGGTTGGCCGGATGCGGGGAGCATGGTGTGATGTATGCCGATGCCACGGATGATGCCGATATATGCTCGGCAGTAGCCGGGGCGGGTGATGATACGCTCCTTGCCGGAGCGGCCGATCTCTTCACGGCTTATCTCAAGAGCAAGTTTCCGTGTAGGGAAACACCGGCCGATGGCTTCCGGCTCGATATGGATGATTGCCTCATAGTGTGCGGAAGCACCCAGAGCCGTCCTATAGATTGTGGGGTGCCTACCGAGTATATGCCTACTGCGGTGTATGACGAGACCGTTTCGCCCGACGGTTGGATAGCCGGACTCGCCTCGGCTTATGCCTCGCGTCATGCTATGATCATAGCCGTGCGCGACCGCCACCGCACGGGTAAAGGGATAGCCGTGTACCTGCGCGACACCATGGCCCGGTGTGTCAGTGAACTTGTGTCAGTGCATTGCCCCGGAGATCTTGTGATCGAGGGGGGAGCTACCGCTTTTGCCATCCTCAGCCGTCTGGGCTGGAACTCGTTTACCATAACCCAGGAGATCGCTCCCGGTGTGATACGTATGCGTTCCGAAGAATCGGGCACTTACGTGACCATGAAGCCGGGCAGTTATCCGTGGGGCGGGCTTTTCTGAGAATCGGCCCCTTGACAGAACAAGGCAGGGTATGGCCCCAAGTGGATCATACCCTGCTTCCATGTTCATATTGACGCTCTGTATGTGTCCGGAGTTCAGTTTATTTATACCGGTCTATGAGATCTGACATCCGCGCTTTCAGATTCTCGGTCGTTAGTTTATCTTTCGGTACCACGAAGTTGAGTTTTGCGGTTCCTGCCGTATGTGTGCAGTCATAATCCTCGGGTGCATCGTTGTCTACAAGGATTTTCGCTTCCACATACACTATCCCTGTTTTCTCGTTCCATACCTTCAGGTCCTTGCAGAAATCTATAAATGTCGTCTTGCAGGGATCCTCCTCGCCCGATGCGTCACCACCGGCGGGGTTCTTTGCCGGACACAGTATCTCGGCATTGATCTGGAACGGATCATTGAGTGGGCTTTGGGCCGAATATCGGTTCATCTTCGAGCCGTTATGCTCCACCTCTTTGGAATAGAAGTAGAATGGAGGTGGCGGTGGGGTGTTGATGAACGCTGTGGCGAGTTTGTCCATCGACCCCGGCCACTTGGCTTTGATGACATCGGGATAACGGTTGGCGATAGCTTTTCTCAGATCGGTCACCAGCTCCTCGAGCACGGCACAGTTGGTATTCTTCTCAGGAGTCCAAGCCGACGCTATGTTACCGTTGCTTGCATAAAAGTAGTAGGTGGTGCCGTCCAGGCCTATAATGTAAACAGGGGTTGACTTGTCAACGGCGGTGTCGATGAGCGATGCGAGGCTTTTACCGAATTCCGGGTCGATCGCCAATTGTCCCGCAGGGGTGGCCACCGAGTCCCTGAGCTGGGATTTCCGGATCATTGTCAACGTGTCGCAGTTCTCCGAAAGGCTTATGCCATACAGTGTGAAAAACGACGGAGCAATCACGATTCCGCATTTGCGGTCGGCTCTCAGCAGTTCGGATTCATACTTACGGGCGTATTCTTTACCGAACTCGCTCGGGGTCTCGAGCCGGCTCTGTGCCACGACATTAAATGAGAAAGTCAGGCAGAGGATGAGAGATAATATTTTGTGTAAGGTTGCCATATGCGAATATAATGAAAAAGCATCGGAAAGTCAAGGGGCAACCTATTGAAATATCATTATATCAATAAAATAGGAACAAAAGGTGAGGAATGAAGAAAAAAGAGGAATAACCTTTCGGAAATTCCTCTTGCCTTTTCAATCGGTGCGCATGAAGGGACTCGAACCCCCACGACCTGAGTCATTAGATCCTAAGTCTAACGCGGCTACCAATTACGCCACATGCGCGGATGATTTTGTTGATGCAAAGGTAAGAGTAAAGGTTGAATTGTGCAAATATATAGGTGCAAAAGTCGAGATTTTTATGTTATAAATCATATTTCAGCATTTTTTTACATTTTTGTATGGATTTACAAATTTTTGTTTTTAAATTAGCAGTCTGAATAGATTATCACATTATACCCTATTTTTTCCGTATATGGAACTGAATGACCCCATCCTGGCTCCCGAAGAGTCCAAGGAGACAACCTTGAATCAAGAGCCCCAGGCTCCGGCAGAAGCCGTTAAGACAGAAGTGGCAGAAGACCTACAAGTAACTGAACCGTCAGAGGTCGAGGTATCCGAGCCGGCTGAAGCAGCCGCCGAGGAGGCTGACGAACGCCCTCGTTTCAAAACCATGACTAAGGAAGAGATACTCGAACAGGTGAAAAACATGTCGGAGCTTGACGCTTTGGAAGTATCGGCCGACGATGTGTCGCGCCTCAAGCAGCAATTCTATTCACTGCGCAATGAGGAGACCCGCGCCGAGCGTGAAGCGTTTCTCGCCATCGAGGGAAATACCCCCGAAGCCTTTGTGCCGGCTACCGATCCGGCCGAGGAGACTTTCAAGGAACTGATCGGAGTCATTCGTGACAAGAAAGCCGCCCAGCGCGCAGCCATCGAAGCCCAGTTGCAGGCCAATTATGAGGCCAAGCAGGCAATCATAGCCCAGCTCGTGGAGATGAGCGCCGATGCCGACAATGTGAACCGAGTGTTCCCCGAAGTGAGGGAGCTCCAGACACGATTCAAGGAGATAGGCGAGGTGCCCCAGCAGTACTCCAGCGAGGTGTGGAAGAACTATCAGGAGGCCGTGGAGAAATTCTACGACCAGCTGAAGATCAACAAGGAACTGCGCGACTACGATTTCAAGAAGAACCTTGGCGAGAAGGAAGCCCTTGTGGCCGAGGCCGAGAAGCTCCAGGAGGAGCAGGATGTGATCGTGGCCTTCAAGAGACTGCAGGAACTGCATGACCAGTGGCGTGCCATAGGTCCCGTGCCCAAGGAAGTGCGTGAGGAGATATGGGGCAAATTCAAGGAACTGTCCACCCAGGTCAACAAGCGCTACCAGGATTTCTTCGTGGAGCGCAAGGCCAAGGAGCGCGAGAACGAGGAGGCCAAGACCGCCATATGTGAGCGCGTTGAGGCTCTGGATTTCTCCACCCTGTCGACCTATGCCGCATGGGATGCCATGACCAAGGAATTTATGGATGCCCAGGCCGACTGGAAGAAGTTGGGATACGCATCGCGCAAGGCCAATGCCGAACTGTTTGCCCGCTTCCGTGGTGTGTGCGACAAGTTTTTTGCCGCCAAGGCTGAATTCTTCAAGAAGATGAAGGATGTGCTTGCCACCAACCTCGAGCGCAAGATCGCTCTGTGCGAACGTGCCGAGGCCCTGAAGGACAGCACCGACTGGCGCGCTACAGCCGATGAGCTCACCCGCCTGCAGAAGGAGTGGAAGACCATCGGAGCCGTTGCCAAGAAATATTCCGACCAGGTGTGGCACCGTTTCCTCGCCGCCTGTGACTACTTCTTCGAGCAGAAGAAGAAAAACACTTCGGGCACACGTCGCAACGAGCGCGCCAACCTGGAGCAGAAGCAGGAGATCATAGAGAAGATCAAGGCCCTCGACGAGAAGGGCGGTGAGCGCGACGAGACCATCAAGGCCCTCAAGGATCTGCAGGCCGAGTGGCAGAGCGTAGGCCATGTGCCTTTCGCCGAAAAGGATGCCATATATGATGCTTACCGTGCCGCTGTCAACAAGATCTACTCCAAGTGGGATGTGGCTCGCCGTGGATCAAGGATGGAATCGTTTGAAAGTTCTCTTTCCGAGATGGACGGCGATACCAACCGTCTGTACCGCGAGCGCGAACGCCTGTTGCGCGCTTACGAACAGCGCCGTGGTGAACTCAACACCTACGAGAACAATATGGGCTTCCTCTCGGCACGTTCCAAGAACGCCGACTCGATGCTCCGCGACATGCAGCGCCGCATGCAGCGCCTGAAGGATGATCTGGCCGAACTCGAAGCCAAGATCAAGGCAATCGACAGCAAGCTGTAACGCATTTATTAGATTACACACTGATGCGATGGTGAGAGTAAACCGTTGCTTATCAATGATATTATGATCGTGGGCCGGGCATTGTCCGGCCCCGTTTTTGCCTCCTGTTGTTGTACACACTCACGCTCACACACACACGCAACCTCAATAAGTCACTGCAATGAACACCGGGATACCGTCAGCTCAAGATATATCCGCCCGCGCCACGGCCATGCTTGCCCGTTTCTACGGCTACAGGTCGTTTCGTCCGCTTCAGCTCGAAATCATCACCACAGCCATGCAGAGGCGCGACTCGGTGGTGCTCATGCCCACCGGCGGAGGCAAGTCGATATGCTACCAGATGCCGGCACTGCTCAGCGACGGGGTGGTGATAGTGGTGTCGCCACTCATTGCGCTGATGAAGGATCAGGTGGTGGCGCTCACCTCCAACGGTATCCCTGCCGCCGCCGTCAACTCCATGCAGAGCGATGAGGAGAACCGCGACATCCTGGAACAGCTCTACAGCGGACGTGTGCGCATACTGTACATCTCGCCCGAGCGTCTGCTCATGGAGATCGACCGGTGGTCGAGAGATCTCAACATAGCCCTGTTCGCCATCGACGAGGCCCATTGCATATCAGAGTGGGGCCATGACTTCCGTCCCGGCTACACCATGCTGTCGCGCATCAAGGAGATATACCCTCAGGTACCCATCATGGCGTTGACCGCCACAGCCGACAGGCTCACACGCGAGGATATAGCCCATCAGCTCAGGCTCAACGATCCTGCGCTATTCATCGGATCGTTTGACCGCCCCAACATATCGTTGCGCGTCATGACCAACCCCGGGCGCAACCGCAAGGTGAGCTACATCTGTTCGATGATCGACCGCTACCGCAACGATTCGGGCATAGTGTATTGCATAAGCCGTAAGGCCGCCGAGGAGATGGACAAGCAGCTCACGGGACGCGGTTACCGCTCGGCCGTGTATCATGCCGGACTCTCGGCCGAGGAGCGCAACCGTGCCCAGGACCGTTTCATAAACGGCGAGGTGCAGGTGGTGTGCGCCACCGTGGCGTTCGGAATGGGTATCGACAAGAGCAATATCCGCTGGGTGGTCCACAACAATATGCCCCGCAACATCGAGTCCTACTATCAGGAGATAGGCCGTGCCGGTCGCGACGGAGCCAAGGCCGAAGCGGTGATGTTCTATTCCTACGCCGACATTGCCACGCTCCAGAGTTTCGTGGACGAGAGCGGACAGCAGGCCCTCAATGCCGAGAAACTCACCCGCATGAAGGATTATGCCGAGGCTTCGCTGTGTCGCCGGCGCATACTCTTGAGCTATTTCAACGAGACCATCGACCACGACTGCGGCAACTGTGACGTGTGCCTCAATCCCCCCGAGCGTATCGACGGCACGGTGCTTGTGCTCAAGGCCCTGAGCGCCATAGTGCGCATCAACGGGGGAGCCGGAATCACCATGCTCATCGACATTCTGCGCGGAGCTTCGCGTCAGGAGCTGATACAGAGGGGGTATGACAAGATCAAGACCTACGGCGCCGGGCGTGACCTGAGTTTCGCCGAGTGGAACGCATATATATCCCAGATGATACAGCTCGGTATCATCGATATCGCCTACAACGAGGGCAATCATCTGAAGGTCACCCCCTACGGCCGTCGCATCCTCGACAGCCGCGGACCTGTGACCCTGGCCCTGTACACTCCGATGGAGCGCCGCAAGAGCGGACGTGCCCGCAAGGAGGCCGAGGAGGTGCCACAGCTTTCGCCCGCCGAACAGTTGCTTGAAAACCTCAAGGTGGTGCGCGAGAAGCTGGCCCGCAAGGAGCAGGTGCCCCCATATATCGTGTTCACCGACAAAGCTCTCCTCGAAATGGTGCGCACCGAACCTACCGACATGGAGCAATTCTCCAAAGTGGAGGGTGTGGGCGAGCGCAAGACAGTGAAGTATTGGCGTCCGTTTGTCACCGCCATACGCAAGTTCAAGGGGATAGCCGAGTCGCTCGGCACCGGCATGTCGCAGGAGGAGACCCTGCTGTTGCTCAACGCCGGATATGATATCCCCGAGATAGCCAAGGCTAAGAATATCAAGGCCTCAACAGTCTATGGCCATATCGCCGACCTGATCAACCAGGACAAACTGTCGGACTTCTCCTCTGTGATCACCCGCGAGCAGTATCTCACGGTAATGGAAGCTGTGAAGGCTCACCCCGAGGACTACTATTCCTATCTGCCCGAGGACTTCCCCCAAGGCTTGGCACGTGTGGCGATAGCCATAAGCGATTTCCTTCTGCGCAAGAAAGGGGAGTGATAACCAATTATGAAATATAATTAAGAAATATAGAATGAAATACACCGATAATCCCGCCGATGATGCCATGAAGTGGCGTCTGATCGATTCAGAATACCTGTCGCGCCGTCCGTGGCTCACCGTGAGACGCGACACAGTGGAACTGCCCAACGGCACTGTCCACGATGAATATTATGTGCTGGAATATCCCAAGTGGATCAACGTCATAGCCATTACCCCCGAGGGGAAATATGTGATGGTGAAGCAATACCGCCACGGCCTGGGTGTTGTGGCTACCGAACTGTGTGCCGGTGTGGTAGAGGAGGGCGAGGACCCGATGGAGGGTGCCAAGCGCGAACTGCTCGAGGAGACCGGATATGCCGGCGGGGAGTGGGAACTCACCATGGAGATCTCGGCCAATCCGGGCAGTCAGAACAACCTTGCCTACTGCTATACCGCCCGTGGTGTGGAGAAGGTATCAGAACAGCACCTGGACGCCACCGAGGATATCAATGTGGTGTTGCTGTCGGAGGATGAGGTGCGCGATATGCTGCTGACCGACGATATCAAGCAGGCGCTTATGGCTGCACCCTTGTGGAAGCATTTTGCCTTGAACGGAAAGATTTGACCGAAACTTTACGGCCGTTTCTTGCACGACGGTCTGATCTACGCCCGTGGGGATTTCCCTGCGGGCGGTTTTTATTATCATTGCGCTGTCGGGCGGTATCCTTTACACGAGGAGAGCTGTCTGGTTCGGCTGTGCTTTCGGGGACGGTATTCTCTCGGGGCTCGGCCGGGGTTGAGGTCTCCGGGACATTCTCAGTTGGTTCGGTAGGGTTCTTTCCCGGCTCGGGGTGTGGCTGTTGCTTATGCGTGGGAACTTGTGCCGGAATATTTGCCGATGCCTCTTTGGCCTCACGGCGCATACGGGCCCTCATGCGGGCGTTGCGTGAACGCTCTATGGCCTTGTCGACCTCCTGACGCAGAAATTCAAATGCTGTGCTGAGTTCGGAGGGCAACGATGCACGGGCCGAACCGGCTTCGCCGTTGAGATACAGGTTGAGTGCTTGTTTCATGGTATCGCGGAGCGCGGGAGCGTCCAGGGCGTTGTCGATACGGGAGATGAAGCCGGCCATAGCCTTGCGCGAGATGGGGGAGGTGGATGCTTTTTTCATAACTTTATGTTTTTAAGTATGCCACAAAGTTACATCCCCGCATCCCCTTAAAAGGTGCGATAATGTCGCGTCGTGAAAAAACTTTTTTTCAGCGTTGAAAAAGAAGAAACGGCTACGATGACTGTAATCACCTTAGCCGTTTTTATCGTTTTTCTCGTTGGTTGGAGTGTTCCTTTGTTGCTTACAACAATGAGCGGACTTATTTCCAGGAGAATGTTATTCCATAAGAATCGGAATCACTCCAAAATTTAGTGGGAAGGTTATCAGAGTTCAAAATCCAATGATAGGTTTCTTCGTATGTATATGAATTGTCCCCTTCTTTGCTGATTTCGGTGTAACCCATCGGCAGATTCTTTGTTGCTTTGCCAAGAAGACCTGCGTAATAAGCTATGCCCATTTCATCCATATCAATCTGGAAGAAATCATCGAAAAGCATGACGCATCCTTTGTTTGCTACAACATTTTTATATTCTGTGTTGGTATAGCTGATGGTATATTCTCGATGGTCTCCATCTTCTTGGTCTTGTGAGACTTTCGTAATGTCTCCATTGGCATATGTAATTTTGAAGTCGTCACCGCCTTCACTACGTTTTAAGCGTGTGAGTTGGCCGTCAGTATTATACTCGAACCACCATTCATCGGGCTCGCTCTCTCCATCAAGATATACTTCATAAGCATATGAGACAAAGCCCTGCTGGTTGATTTCCATATAGATGTCGAGACCGGAGTTAGGAGAAATGGTATCACGTTCTTTCATCAGAACCGTGAAGTTGTGGGCTCTTGACGGGGTAAACGATCCGTACTCAAAGGTGATATTTGAGCTACCGTCTTCAATCTTAGTCACCTGCCCCTTTTCGTTAGTTGTGAATGTGGCACCAGCTGCATTAGATGGTAATCCCTCGGGGAACACGTTTTCAGTTGTGGGTTCGCTCACGTTTTCCGGAACCATGGGGGCGTCATCGTCATCGCTGCAGGAGGCGAGAGACAGTCCAATGAGGGAAACAAGCCCCATTGCAAAAAACTTATAACTGTTTTTCATAATTTTGTTTGCCAAAGGGCTCCCGGCATCGGCATGTTACATTGTAAAAAAAAAGCGTGAGAGCCATACTTGTTGCTCGCTCCCACTCGCTGAGGCTCTGGTATTGCCCGAATCAGTAGAACGAGCAACGGTACAGAGGCCTCACGCAAATATGCATAAACACATCGGCAACGCTATAGCGTAAGCCAATGCGATAAATATACATATCCACATATGCCGCTTACCATTGCTACATTCTTGACTGATTCTTGAATTTACCAGATTCCAGCGAGTCAAGAAAGAGCGTCGAGTAAACGCTTTCCAATATGTTAGCATCCCGCCCCGTACCCGCATCGGGCCTCTGCGAGCGATATGCGGGTACAAAAATAAGTAAAAGATTTGATACAAACAAAGGCAAACAGTACTCTGACTGTAAATTCGAGTGACAAAAAAGCCTGTGTCATTGACACAGGCTTATCTCCTTTCTCAAAGATTTAATTGATGTCAGTCGCCACCTATTTCCTCCAGAAAGCCGGGGTGAAGAGCAGAAGCACGGTGAAGAGCTCCAGACGGCCTATGAGCATTATTATGGCCAGGATCCACTTGCCGGGATCGGGGACTATGGCGAATGTGCCTCCGTAGCCGGTGACACCTGCGCTCAGGCCGGTGTTGCTTATACATGTGAAGGCCGAGAAGAACGAGTCGATCAGCGGGAGTCCCATGGCTGTGAGGGATATGCCTCCGGCCAGGATGATGAGGACGTAGAGGCACAGGAACGCTATCACCTTGGACACGGTTTCGTGAGGGATTACCTTACCGTTCACACGCACGGTGAGGATATTGTTGGGATGGATGCAACGCTCTATCTCGTTACGGCAATTCTTGAGCATGTATATGAGACGGTCGAGCTTGGCACCACCGCTGGTGGAGCCTGCGCATGCTCCGAAGAACATCAGCACGAACACCAACGAGAGCACAAATGTGCCCCAAGTGCCGAATTCGGGCACTTCAAATCCGGTGGACGAGATCATCGACACGATCTGGAACAGCGGGTCGAGCGTGACCGACTTGATGGATGTCACCTGCCCGTTATACCATATGGTGCCGGCAAATATCAGGTAGAACACCAGTATGACCCATATATAGGTGCGGAACACATCGTTGGACCACACGGCTCGGAAATCGCGGTGCACGGCCCTGTAAATGAGCGTGAAGCTAACACCTCCGATAAACATGAAGAACGTTGTGACGGCCTCGATATAATCGCTCTGCCACAGGCTCAGCCCCTCATCGGAAGTGGCGAAACCGCCGGTGGACATTATGGAGAAAGCGTAGCACAGGGCGTCGAATGTGCCCATGGGGCCTACAATAAGCAGGACAAAAAGTATGGCGGTGAGAGTGATGTAGATGAGCCATAGGCTTTTGGCGGTCTGCGATATGCGTGGGCGCAACTTGTCGTGGGTGATGCCTGTCACCTCGGCGTTGAACATCTGCATTCCGCCCGAATGGTTGAGCATAGGGATCACCGCCAGGGTGAAGAGTATGATACCCATGCCTCCGATCCATTGCATGAGCGACCGCCACAGCACTGCTCCGTGGCTCAGGTGGGATATCGAGGTCATGATGGAGGCTCCGGTGGTGGTGAAGCCCGACATGGCCTCGAAGAATGCGTCGGACACGCTGAGGGGCTGTGCTTTCATGAGCATGAACGGCAACATGCCGAAGCATGAGAAGAACACCCACACCAGTGCCGTGAGCAGAAATCCCTCGCGCTTGCCCATGGACGATGAGGTGGGCTTGATGCAAAATGCCATGAGGCTGCCGGTGACTGCCGTGATGCCGAATGTGAGGGCAAATCCCTCCCAGTCGCTCTCGCCGTAGTACAGGCAGGTGGCGAGGGGAAAGAGCAGGAACACCGACTCGATCACAAGCAGGAGCCCGATGATGCGGAGCAACACCGGGAAATTGATCATGGGGAAATACTGGTTGAGCTGGCGGACTGAGCGTCTCATGAGAATAGTTTTTCTACCTTGTGTATCACACCGTCGAGGGTGAACACCACCACGCGGTCGCCCGGCTTGATCACGGTGTTACCTCCCACGAGATGTCCCTCTCCGTCGCGTATGAGTCCGGCGATGGTCATGTAGCTCGACAGGTGCAGATCCTTGATGGGGGCGCGGGTGATCTTGGAACCCTCCTTGGCCACGATCTCGGCCACCTCGGCGTCGGCCAAGGCCAGGCACTTGGAGGTGGAGGTGTCGCGGTCGAGCAACATCTGGAATATGCGTGACGAGGCGAGCAGTTTCTTGTTGACCACGGTGCCGATGTTGAGTCCCTCGGCCTCGGATATGAACTGGAGATTCTCTACCTCGGCAATGGTCTTTTTTACGCCAAATTCCTTGGCGGTGAGGCATGTGAGGATATTGGACTCACTGCTGTCGGATATTGCTATAAAGGCATCGGTATCGCTTATGCCGGCATCGCGCAGGGCGTCGGTGTCGCGGGCATCGGCGTTGATTATCAGCGCATCGGGACACCTTTCCGACAGTTTCATGCACAGCTCCCTGTCGGGGTCGAGTATCTTGAAGTTGAATTTATCGCCGGCGAGCGAGCACAGCTGGATGGCTATGCGGCTGCCACCCATTATGATCACGTCGCGTATGCGGCGCTGAACCTTTCCGCATAGCGGTATCAGGGCGTCGACATGCTCGCGGGTGGTCATGAAGTACACTATATCATTGGCCAGCAGACGGTCGTCACCACCGGGGATGATGGTCTCGTGGTTGCGCTTGATGGCCGCCACGTGGAAATCGTGGATGGTGCGACCCAGGTCCTTGAGGTACTTTCCTATGAGGGGAGCGTTGTCGCGCAGTTTCACACCCACGAGTATGAGCTGTCCCTCATGGAGCTCAAACCAGTGGCGCGCCCAGTTGTGGTTGAGGGCGTTGATGATCTCGAGGGCGGCGAGATATTCGGGATATATAAGGTCGTCGGTGCCTATCGAGGTGAAGAAACTCAGGTTGGCAGGATCCTTGAACTCGAAATTGTCGACACGGGCCACGGTCTTTTCAGCCCCGAGGCTACGGGCTATGGCGCAGGACACGATGTTGCGTGTCTCGAAGGGGGTCACGGCTATGAACAGCTCGCAACCCTCCACGCCGGCCTGGCGCAATGTCTTGAACGAGGTGGGACGGCCCTGCACGGTGAGCAGGTTGTAGTTGGAGTCGAGCACGGCAAGTTTGGCGCTGTCCTCGTCGATCACTGTTATGTCCTGCTCCTCGCGCGACAGAAGTTTGGCAAGATGGCTGCCCACTTCGCCACATCCGGCGATGATGATTTTCATGAGTGAACGGTTTGGTTCTACTTAGAGGTTGCGTAGAGGTTACGACCTCTTGTTTTTATGGCCGGTGGCCCGGGCTATGGCTTCGTATATGCCCTTGCAGTCGAAACCACACAGGTGGTGTAATTGTTCGGGGGTTCCCTGAGGAATGAAGCGGTCGGGCACACCCATGCGTGTGAGCGGGGGGATGGTGACAGGATTGTCGCCGGCGTGTGAGCCGGCGTATTCCGACATCCATTCCAGTACAGCCGATCCCATACCGCCGTTGACGGTGCCGTCCTCGATGGTGATCACGGGGCAACCTTTCTCCATCACCTCGGTGAGTATGGAGTCGTCGAGCGGTTTCACGAAGCGCATGTCGTAGAGGGCCACGGTGATGCCCAACTCGCGCTCGGCCTGCTCGATGGCTTTGGCCGCATCGTCGGCCACGGGGCCGAGGGTGAGTATGGCCAGGTCGGCGCCGTCCTTCAGCTTCTCGCCAGTGCCTATGGTGATGGTCCCGGTCGTTGCCGAGGGGTGGGACGAGGCTCGTCCGCGGGGATAACGTATGGCCATCGGGCCGGGAAGGGTGAGCGAGGTGTACATGAGCCGGCGCAGGTCGTCGGCGTTGCGCGGTGCGGCTACAGTGATGCCGGGAATGGAGCGCAGATAGGCTATGTCGAACACTCCATGATGGGTGGGGCCGTCCTCGCCGACAAGACCGGCGCGGTCGAGACACAGCGTCACCGGTAGACCCTCGATGGCCACATCGTGGATGATGTGGCTGTAGGCGCGTTGCAGGAATGCGCTGTAGATGGCTACAAAGGGGCGCATGCCATCTTTGGCGAGTCCGCCGGCAAATGTCACGGCATGACCCTCGGAGATGCCTACGTCGAATGTCCGCTCGGGAAAACGTTCCTGGAGCTTGTTCATGGAGGTGCCCGACGGCATTGCGGCGGTGATGCCCACCACTTCGGGATGGGTCTCGGCTATCTCCACCAGAGTGTTGCCGAACACGTCCTGATACTTTGGCGGTTTCGCGGGATCCTCCTTCACGCGCTCGCCTGTGCCCGGATTGAATGGGCCGGGGGCATGCCATGTGGCCGGATCCTGCTCAGCCGGGAGAAAACCTTTGCCCTTGACGGTGCGCAGGTGCAGGATGCGTGGACCCTTGAAGTCCTTGATATCGTTGAGCACCTTGACCACGGTGGCCACGTCGTTGCCGTCAAACGGGCCGAAGTACCTGATGTTGAGCCCCTCGAATATGTTCTGTTCCTGAGTTATGAGCGATTTCAGGCTGTTGTTGAACCGCGTGATGCGTCCCTTGCCCGAGTCGGTGATAAGATTGTATTTCCTCAGCACGCCGGCCAGGCTGTAGCGCAGGTCGTTGTAGCCCTTGGACGAGGTGAGGTGCGCAAGGTAGGAGTTGAGCGAGCCTACATTGCGGTCGATGGACATGTCGTTGTCGTTGAGGATGATGAGGAGGTCGGAATTGGAGTTGGCCGCATTGTTGAGCCCCTCGAAAGCGAGACCTCCGCTGATGGATGCGTCGCCGATCACCGCCACCACGTTGCGGTGGGGCTCATCCTTGTGGAGCGATGCGGCCACGGCCATGCCGAGTCCGGCCGAGATGGAGTTGGAGGCATGTCCGGCCGTGAAGGTGTCATACTCGCTCTCCTTGGGCGACGGGAAACCCGACACTCCCTTGAGGGTGCGCAGGGTGTCGAAATCCTTGCGCCGGCCGGTGAGGATCTTGTGTCCGTAGGCCTGGTGGCCGACATCCCACACGATGCGGTCGTAGGGGGTGTTGAACACGTAATGCAGGGCCACGGTCAGCTCGACCGAACCCATCGACGAGGCGAAATGTCCGGGGTGGGAGGAGAGGGAATCGATGAGGAATGAGCGTAGCTCGGCGCACACCTGCGGCAACCTCTCGACCGGTAGCCGGCGCAGGTCGGCGGGGGAGTCGATGGTGTCGAGCAGGGGTGTGATGGGTTTGCTGTAGCCCGGGCCACCGCCTTGTAGGGCGAGGTCAGCGTTCATCTTTTCCTTTTCCATTCTTGATGTATTTCTTATACAGAGGAGCCCACACCACTATGCCCGATGCGACTATGACAAACAGCACCCATAGCGTAAACGGCTGGGAGGCAATGACCATGTAGCATAGCACAAGCCAGAGTATGGCCAGAAATATGAATCGTATTTTATGTGATGGGGACACTTTATGTTGATTTTTAAGCGGTGCTTAAAAAGGTTATCGGGGTTATGAGGTTATAAGGTTAAAAATAGGTGTTCATGTCATAATCCTATAACCTCATAATCTCATAACCTTCAGATCCGCAAGGATCTGAATTAATATCCGGTGTAGGAGTGGGGGGAGATGCGGCGCAGCTCGTCCTTCACCTCGGGCGACACGTTGAGAGTCTCGATGAACTCGGCGATGCTCTCGGCGGTCACGTGGGTATTGGTGCGGGTGAGGGCCTTGAGGGTCTCGTAGGGCTTGGGATATCCCTCGCGGCGGAGAATAGTCTGAATAGCCTCGGCCACTACGCTCCAGGTGTTGTCCAGGTCGGCATCGATAGCCTCGCGGTTTAGCAACAGCTTGCCGAGACCCTTCATGGTCGAAGCGATGGCGATGAGAGTGTTGGCGAGGGGCACACCGATGTTGCGGAGCACGGTAGAGTCGGTGAGGTCGCGCTGGAGACGTGACACGGGGAGCTTGCCGGCCAGGTGCTTGAACAGGGCGTTGGCTATGCCGATGTTGCCCTCCGAGTTCTCGAAGTCGATGGGGTTGACCTTGTGGGGCATTGCCGATGAACCCACCTCGCCGGCCTTGATCTTCTGCTTGAAGTACTCCATGGAGATGTACATCCACATGTCGCGGTCGAGGTCGAGGATGATATCGTTGATGCGGGCCAGTGCATCGAAGAGGGCGGCCAGATTGTCGTAGTTGGAGATCTGGGTGGTGTACTCCTCGCGCTCTATGCCGAGCTTCTCGCTAAGGAAGCGGGCTCCGAACGCACGCCAGTCAATGCCGGGGAAGGCACAGAGGTGGGCGTTGAAGTTGCCGGTGGCGCCACCAAACTTTCCGCTGATCTTCACGGCGTCGAGCATGTCGAGCTGACGCTGCAGGCGGTAGCTGAACACGCGTATCTCCTTGCCCAGACGGGTGGGGGAGGCGGGCTGGCCGTGGGTCTTGGCGAGCATGGGTATGTCATACCACTCGTCGGCGCGTGCCTCGAGGTGCTCGATCATCTCCACCAGGCGCGGACGATACACGTCGCGGATGGCATCGGCTATCGACATGGGCACGGCTGTATTGTTGATGTCCTGGGAGGTGAGGCCAAAGTGGATGAACTCCTTGCAGCTCTCCAGTCCTAAGGTGTCGAATTTTTCCTTGATGAAATATTCCACGGCCTTGACATCGTGGTTGGTCACGCTCTCGATCTCCTTGATGCGGGCGGCGTCATTCACGGTGAAATTGCGGTAGATGTCGCGCAGGCTGTCAAACAGGCTGTGGTCAACACCTGCAAGCGGACCGAGCGGAAGCTCGCACAGGGCGATGAAATACTCGATCTCCACTTTCACGCGGTAGCGTATCAGGGCGTATTCCGAGAAATATTCGTCAAGACGTTCGCACTTGTTGCGGTACCGCCCGTCGACGGGCGAAATGGCTGTAAGCTCGGTAAGATTCATTGTATGATGGTGTGTTATTAGAGTTATTTTTTGCAAAGGTAATAAAAAGTAAGGACATGTGTAAAAAATCACGAGACTATCGTTGAATGTGGGCCTCATGATGCCGGAGCCGAGGGGGTAACAGGCTATATTCCTGTCATGTGACATAGGGCGTGAAGCCGGTGAGGATTTCATGTATTTATGTCAAAAATCGGTCGATATGTTATAAAACATGTTATTTTATTTGGCTGAATGACTGGATAGCCGTAACTTTGGGACGGCTAATGAGTGTAGTTAGTACACTTATTAGAATTGACTACCAAAGGAAACACAATCACATTATTATAATACATAAAAAGTACACACAACCGACCATGAAGAATCATAGTCTTATGGCACTTGCGGCTCTCGCTACAATGGCGATGGCCTCATGTTCAGGGAAGCAGAGCGAGGCTCCTGCCCTGATGGCGGGAATCAATCCCGAGAATTTTGTCGCTGAAGTTGACGGAAACCCCACCGCCCTCTATTCACTGAAGGGGAGCGACGGAATGGAAGTGGCCATAACCAATTATGGCGGACGTATAGTGGCCCTGCAGGTTCCCGACCGCGAAGGCAATCTGCGCGATGTGGTGCTCGGTTTCGACAGCATCCAGTCCTATCTCCCCGAGAATAACCAGACCGACTTCGGTGCAGCCATAGGCCGTTACGCCAACCGTATCGACCACGGCCGTCTCGTGATCGACGGTGACAGCATCCAGCTCCCCGTCAACAACTTCGGCCACACCCTCCACGGCGGTCCCGACGGATGGCAGTACAAGGTGTACACCGCCACCCAGCCCAATGATTCCACCCTTGTGCTCACTCTTGACTCGCCCGACGGTGACAACGGTTTTCCCGGCAACCTGAAGGCTACCGTGACCTATACCGCCCTCCCCGGCAACAAGCTCGATATCGCCTACTCGGCCACTACCGACAAGGCTACGGTGATCAACATGACCAACCATTCCTACTTCAACCTCTCGGGCGACGCTACAAAACCCATTACCGACAATATATTATATGTATATGCTTCGGGATACACTCCTGTTGACTCAACCTACATGACCACCGGCGAGATCCTTCCCGTGACCGGCACCCCCATGGACTTCACACAGCCCCGCAGGGTGGGTGACGACATCGACAAGTTTGATTTCGTGCAGCTGAAGAACGGCAACGGTTACGATCACAACTGGGTGCTCGACAGCAAGGGCGATATTGAGAAGATTGCCGCCACGCTGTTCTCGCCCGAGAGCGGTATCGGCCTGAGCGTCTATACCGACGAGCCCGGTATCCAGGTATATTCCGGCAACTTCCTTGACGGCACCGTGACCGGCAAGGGTGGCACCGTGTACAACCAGCGCACAGGTATCTGCCTTGAGACCCAGCACTATCCCGACTCCCCCAACAAGCCTGAGTGGCCCTCGGTGATCCTGCGTCCCGGCGAGACCTACAACAGCCACACTGTGTTCTCGTTCTACGCCCAGTGATCCACAGCCTCTCTCCCCGCTCTATCCATTTCCGAAAAATATTATAACCATCATTTTCTTACCTTAATAACACATTACAAGTAATGGCTTCACTTGACTGGATTGTCATAGCTATCTTCTTTGTCGCCCTCATAGGCATCATTGTCTGGGTGATGAGGCAGAAGCAGAACAACGCCGCCGACTACTTCCTCGGCGGCAAGGACGCGACCTGGATCGCTATCGGCGCGTCGATCTTTGCTTCCAACATCGGTTCGGAACACCTCATCGGTCTCGCCGGCTCGGGCGCATCCTCGGGTATGGCAATGGCCCACTGGGAGATCCAGGGCTGGATGATACTTCTTCTCGGATGGGTGTTCGTGCCCTTCTATACCCGCTCGATGGTCTACACCATGCCTGAGTTCCTCGAGCGTCGATTCAACCCGCAGTCACGCACCATCCTCGCCACCATCTCGCTCATCAGCTATGTGCTCACCAAGGTGGCGGTTACCGTCTATGCCGGCGGTCTCGTGTTCCAGCAGGTGTTCGGTATCGAGCAGCTGTGGGGCATCGACTTCTTCTGGATCGCCGCTATCGGCCTCGTGCTCCTCACCGCTCTCTACACTATCTTCGGTGGTATGAAATCGGTACTCTACACCTCGGTGCTCCAGACTCCTATCCTTCTTCTCGGCTCGCTCATCATCCTCGTGCTCGGTCTCAAGGAGCTGGGCGGATGGGATGAGATGATGCGCATCTGCTCAAGCGTACAGGTAAATGAGTATGGCGACACCATGGTCAACCTTATCCGAGACAACAACGATGCCCAGTATCCCTGGCTCGGCGCACTCATCGGCTCGGCTGTGATCGGTTTCTGGTACTGGTGTACCGACCAGTTCATCGTGCAGCGTGTGCTCTCGGGCAAGGATGAGAAAGAGGCCCGCCGCGGTACCATCTTCGGCGCTTACCTCAAGCTCCTCCCCGTGTTCCTGTTCCTTATCCCCGGCATGATCGCATTTGCCATCCATCAGAACTCAATCGCCGCCGGCGGCGAGGGCTTCCTCCCTATGCTTGCCAACGGCAATGTTAACTCTGACGCCGCATTCCCCACACTTGTAGCCAAACTGCTCCCTGCCGGAGTGAAGGGTCTCATCGTGTGCGGTATCCTCGCCGCCCTCATGTCGTCGCTGGCCTCGCTGTTCAACTCGTCGGCCGCCCTCTTCACCATCGACTTCTATCAGCGTTACAAGCCCAATACCGATCCTAAGAAACTCGTCCGCATCGGCCAGGCCGCTACCGTGGTGATCGTGATCCTCGGTATCCTCTGGATCCCCGTGATGCGTTCGGTGGGCGATGTGCTCTATCTCTATCTCCAGGACGTTCAGTCGGTGCTCGCACCCGGTATCGCCGCAGCCTTCCTTATCGGTATCCTGTGGAAACGCGCTACCGCCATGGGTGGTATGTGGGCGCTTCTGTCGGGCCTCATCATCGGTCTGACCCGTCTCGGAGCCAAGGTTTACTACAGCAATGCCGGTGTGCTCCCCGGTAGCGACGGCTCGATGTTCCAGTATCTGTTCTACGACTGCAACTGGCTCTTCTTCTGTGGCTGGATGCTCGTGTTCTGCCTCGCTGTTGGTGTGATCGTATCGCTATGCACCAAGGCTCCCGATCCTGCCAAGATACAGGGTCTGGTGTTCGGCACCTCTACTCCCGAGCAGATTGCCGCCACCCGCGCAAGCTGGAACGCATGGGATGTGATCAACTCGGTGATCATCCTCGGTATCACTGTAGCATTCTATATCTACTTCTGGTAAACCGATGGCTTTCTATAGCGAAAATCCAAGGTTCTACGTAGCTGTCGACTGTATAATTTTCGGCCTGGTGGAGGGGAAGCTCTGTCTTCTCCTCACCAAGCGGAAATTTGAGCCGGAGAAGGACAAATGGTCCGTAATGGGCGGATTTGTCCAGAACAACGAGAGTGCCGACGATGCCGCCAGGCGTGTGCTCAGCCAGCTCACCGGTCTGAAAAATGTGTATATGGAACAGGTTCAGGCCTTCAGCTCGGTGCATCGCGATCCGGGCGAGAGGGTGATCTCGATAGCCTACTACGCATTGCTCGGCCCGGAGGAGTATGATGTGGATCTGCTTGACCAGCACAGCGCCCTGTGGGTGCGGCTGGAGGAGATTCCCCATCTGGGTTTCGACCACCCGCTCATGGTGGAGCGTGCTCTCGACAAGATACGCGGCAAGCTCACTACCGAACCGATAGGCTTCAAGCTCCTTCCCGAACTTTTCACGCTGTTCCAGATGCAGACACTGTTCGAGACCCTTCTCGGGGCGAGCATCGACAAGCGCAATTTCCGCAAGCGTGTGCTCGATACGGGATGTGTGGTCAAGACCGATCTTATCGACAAGACCGGCTCGCGTCGCGGAGCGTCGCTATACAGGTTTGATGCCAGAAAGTACAACTCACTCACTAAATTTAAAATCTGACCGCTCCTGTCCATCTCCGCCTCGGTAATCGGGGCAAGGGAGACCGACGGTAGCATTATCCAATAACAATTATGCTCGAAGAACTCAAAGAAAAAGTATATCGCGCCAATATAGAACTCGTGGAGCACGGACTCGTGATCTTCACCTGGGGCAATGTGTCGGGTATCGACCGCGAGAAAGGTCTCGTGGTGATCAAGCCCAGCGGAGTTGATTATGATGTCATGACCCCCGATGATATGGTGGTCGTTGACCTTGCAACCGGCGAGAAGGTGGAGGGTAAGCTCAAGCCTTCATCCGACACTCCCACCCATCTGGTGCTCTACCGCGCTTTCCCCGAGATAGGCGGCGTGGTGCACACTCATTCAACCTATGCCACCGCCTGGGCTCAGGCCGGTATAGATCTGCCCAACATCGGCACCACTCATGCCGATTATTTCTACAAGGCTATCCCCTGTACCCCCGATATGACCGAGGCCGAGGTGATGAACGATTACGAGCTGGAGACCGGCAATGTGATCGTGAAGCGCTTCGAGGGTATGAACCCCATGCACACTCCGGGTGTTCTTGTTAAGAACCATGGTCCGTTTGCCTGGGGCAAGGATCCCCATGACGCAGTGCACAATGCAGTGGTGATGGAACAGGTGGCCAAGATGGCTTTTGTGGCCTATCAGGTGAACCCTGCCCTCACCATGAATCAGCTCCTTATCGAGAAACACTTCAACCGCAAGCACGGCCCCGGTGCCTACTACGGCCAGTGATTATCCTGATTTCTGGCGAAATCAGGAGGTCATGGGGTTATAAGGTTTATGAGTTTATAGGTTTATAAGTTTATAAGTTTATGACCGGGACTCCTGATAGAATCTAACAATAAAAATTCAATACTTAAATACCAAAATCAATATGTACGAAAATTATGAAATATGGTGGGTGACTGGTGCCCAGCTTCTATATGGTGGTGACGCTGTAGTTGCCGTTGACGCTCATTCCAAGGAGATGGTCGAGGGACTTAACAACTCGGGCAATCTTCCCATCAAGGTGGTGTACAAGGGTACAGCCAACTCCTCTCACGAGGTTGAGGATATCATGAAGGCTGCCAACAACGATCCCCGTTGTGCCGGTATCATTACCTGGATGCACACATTCTCTCCCGCCAAGATGTGGATTCATGGCCTGAAGATCCTCTCCAAGCCTCTGCTCCACTTCCACACCCAGTACAATGCCGAGATACCCTGGAAGAGCATCGACATGGACTTCATGAACCTCAACCAGAGCGCCCACGGCGACCGCGAGTTTGGCCACATCTGTGCCCGCATGCGTGTGCGCCGCAAGGTGGTGACCGGTTACTGGAAGGATGAGGAGACCCAGAAGCGCATCGCTGTATGGCAGCGTGTGTGCGCCGGATGGGCCGACTCTCAGGATATGCGCATCATCCGCTTCGGCGACCAGATGAACAATGTGGCCGTTACCGACGGTGACAAGGTTGAGGCCGAGATCCGCATGGGCTACCACGTGGACTATATGCCTTTCAGCTCGCTGATGCCTTACTTCGACGCCATCAAGGATGAGGACGTTGACGCTCTCGTGGCCGAGTACTTCAAGCTCTATGCCCACGACAAGAAGCTCGAGGACAAGGCTACCGAGGAGTACCGCAAGGTGTGGAACTCGGCCAAGGCCGAGCTTACCCTCCGCGCCGTCCTCAAGGACAAGGGTGCCAAGGGCTTCACCACCAACTTTGACGACCTGGGTGATGTGAACGTAGAGACTACCGGCCGTGGTTTCGACCAGATCCCCGGTCTTGCTTCCCAGCGCCTCATGGCCGAGGGCTACGGCTTCGGCGCCGAGGGTGACTGGAAGTCGGCCGCTCTCTACCGCACTGTATGGGTAATGACCCAGGGTCAGCCCGGCGGTTGCTCGTTCCTTGAGGACTACACCCTCAATTTCGACGGCAAGAAGAGCTCTATTCTCCAGTCCCACATGCTTGAGGTGTGCCCCCTCATCGCCGAGGAGCGTCCCCGCCTCGAGGTTCATTTCCTCGGAATCGGTGTGCGCAAGACCCTCACAGCACGTCTCGTGTTCACCTCCAAGCCCGAGAAGGGTGTGACCGCAACCGTTGTCGATATGGGCAACCGTTTCCGTCTCATCGTCAACGACGTGGAGTGCATCAAGTCCAAGGCTCTTCCCAAGCTCCCCGTGGCATCGGCACTGTGGATCCCCATGCCTAACTTCGAGATCGGTGCTACAGCATGGATCCTGGCCGGCGGAACCCACCACTCCTGCTTCTCCTACGACCTCACCCCCGAGTACTGGGAGGATTATGCCGAAATCGCCGGCATAGAGATGGTACACATCGACAAGAACACCACCATCGAGGGCTTCAAGCAGGCACTGCGCATGGGCGAGGTGTACTATATGCTCAACAAGTCACTTTATCTCTAATGAATAATCGACAGGCCCGGATCGGGAGGTAGACTCTACCCCACGGTCGGGGCCTGTTCCTTATAATAAAAGAATATGGATGCCAAGACAACTATCGAACACGGCAAAGCGATATTAGGTATAGAGTTTGGCTCGACCCGCATCAAGGCAGTGCTCGTGGATGAGGACAACCGTCCTATAGCCCAGGGTGTGCACGATTGGGAGAACCAGTTGGTTGACGGTCTGTGGACCTACAGCACCGAGGCTATCTGGTATGGCCTGCAGGATTGCTACGCCCACCTGCGCGAGAATGTGCGCAAGGAGTATGACACCGAGATCGAGTCGCTCGCCGCGATCGGTATCAGTGCCATGATGCACGGCTACATGCCTTTTGACAGCAACGCCGAGATTCTGGTGCCTTTCCGCACCTGGCGCAACACCAATACCGGCCGTGCAGCCGAGGAGCTTTCCAAGCTTTTCAACTACAATATACCCCTGCGCTGGAGCATCTCGCATCTCTATCAGGCTATTCTCGACAAGGAGCCTCATGTGAAGGATATCACCTATCTCACCACTCTTGCCGGATATATCCACTGGCAGCTCACAGGCGAGAAGGTGCTCGGTATCGGCGACGCATCGGGTATGCTCCCCATCGATCCTGAGACCAAGAATTATTCCGCACCCATGGTGCAGAAGTTTGACGCCCTCGTAGCTCCCGAGGCTTTCCCCTGGAAGCTCGAGGATATCATGCCCCGCGTGCTTGTGGCCGGAGCCGATGCCGGTTATCTCACCGAGGAGGGCGCACGCCGTCTCGACGTGTCGGGCCACCTCAAGGCCGGAATTCCCTTCTGCCCGCCCGAAGGCGACGCAGGCACCGGCATGGTTGCTACCAATGCCGTGCTCAAGCGCACCGGCAACGTGTCGGCCGGAACATCATCGTTCTCCATGATCGTGCTCGAGAAGGATCTGTCCAAGCCCTACGAGATGATCGACATGGTGACCACCCCCGACGGCAGCCTCGTGGCCATGGTACACTGCAACAACTGTACCTCCGACCTCAATGCCTGGGTGAACCTCTTCAAGGAGTATCAGCAGCTGCTTGGCGTGCCCGTGGATATGAACGAGGTGTTCGGCAAGCTCTACAACAATGCCCTCACCGGCGATCCCGATTGCGGAGGCCTGCTTTCCTATAATTATTTCTCGGGCGAGCCTGTGACCGGACTCACCCAGGGCCGTCCCCTCTTCGTGCGCTCGGCCACTGACCGCTTCTCGCTTGCCAATTTCATGCGCGCCAACCTGTATGCCTCGGTTGCCGTTCTCAAGATAGGCAACGATATACTTTTCAACGAGGAGCATGTGAAGGTGGACCGCATCACCGGCCACGGCGGACTGTTCAAGACCCCCGGTGTGGGTCAGCGCGTGCTCGCCGCCGCCCTCAACTCGCCCATCTCGGTGATGGAGACAGCCGGCGAGGGTGGAGCATGGGGTATAGCCCTGCTCGCGGCATTTGTGGTGAACAACCGCAAGGGCCAGTCGCTCCCCGAGTGGCTCGACGAGAGCGTGTTCCTCGGCGATGCCGGTGTGGAGATCAAACCCACCCGTGCCGATGTGGAAGGCTTCAACACCTACATTGAGCGCTACATGCGTGGACTCGAGGTGGAGAAGGCAGCTGTAGAGGCTCTGTAACCCATGAATAAGCGGTTGTATTTCACCGCTTGAACCATATAAAAACGACATCACCCCCTCCGGAACTCTTGTGTCCGGAGGGGGTGATGAGTTTCTTTATGTACGGGATTTATATATCTGGTTTAGCGCTGGACAGGTTTCATGTCGTAGGAGAGCATTGCCAGGGAGAATCCCCAGTAGATGAATGCCAATGAGGTGAGGAAGCTGGTCATGGCCATATCCTGTACCCAACCGGCCTCGATGAAGAAGAATCCGATGAGCATGAGAAGGATACCGTTGATCAACTGTAACCACCAGTAGCGGCGTGTGCTCTGCTGAACAGCCGAGCATAGAGCGCTGATGCCCCAGAAGATGAAGATGAAGGCAAGGAAGTAGGGGAAGACAGCCTCGGAGAGGACGATGCTACGCACCATCATGAAACCGATGAACATGTCGATGATACCGCCTGCGAGCCACCAGCCCCAGCCACGGCCCGAGTGGGGACCTGAAGCCTGCAAAAGCTGAATGATACCTACAAGAATAAGGAGCCAGCCGAAGAGCTGGGAGGCTACTGCGTATCCGGCAACGGGCCAGAACCAGTAAGCGAAACCACAGATGACCATCAGGATACCTGCCAAAAGGACTACCCACCAATAGCGGGATTCGCCCATGAATTTTGAAAATAGCGCTTTCATAACGACTTGTATTATAATAGTTGAAAATGTTAGGAATCTAAATTTTGCTTTCAGAATTTGCTTTCAGAAATATAACAAGCGGTCAGCAAAATTTGTTGAAATCAATCCATTATATTTTACAAGCCGTGGGGCGGGGAGTGTCAGCCGGCAATGGCTCCGGCGGGGATGGTGAGTAGCATGATGATTGACTTTTCATCGAGCAGTCCGCCCAGTTTGTCATGGAGCATGGCGAGTAGTTTGGCCTTGCGTTTCTTCACGGTCACCTCGGCCAATCCGAGCATCTTGGCGATCTCGGCATTCTTGAGTCCTGACTCGAAACTGAGGTCGAATATCTCACGATATTGTTCCGGCAGAGAGTCGATAGCCTCGAAAAGCATCTCGTGGAGTTCGTGGGCTATGAGGGCGTGCGAGCTGTCGTTCTCCAGCTCCTCCTCTGACTTGCTTTCGATGTAGGAACGGTGCAGGTTGCTCTTGCGCAACACGGCTATGGCATTGTTGCGTATGCACGACAGCATGAACCCTCGCCAAGCTCCGGCATTGGGAAATTCGGCGCGTCGCTCGTAGGTGGTGAGCACGGCATCCTGAACGCAATCCTCGGCCATATAGGAGAAATCGTCGCCCAGTATGTGCATGGCGTACAGCATCATGCCGGGAAACATCTCGTCGTAGAATGATGAGATCTCCCCGGCAGAGAAGTCCTTGAATATCCGGTTATAGTCTGCCATTGACGCTGGCAAAATTAAAGTTTTTCCCGCTTATATGCAATTTTATGTTAAAAATATCCTTTCTGCGTATCCTTTTTTCAAGTGAAATCTATCTTTAGATGAAGTGAACGAAAAGAACGTGGATTGAACGAAATAACTAATGAACCGAATCAGTGTCCTAATATACCGGCGCATTGTGGGGAGCATCACCCCCGAGGAGAGTCGCGAACTCGAGCAATGGGCCGCCAAAAATGAACGAAATCAGGAATTCATTGACGACGTGTCGTCGCCCGAATCCCTGGCACGATGGCGGGAACGCCGCCGTATGATCAACACCACCCGTCCGGCCGACGATATGCGCCGTCGCATAGCGGGTCTCGGGGGCACGGCGCGTCCGCGACGCACAATGAGAGCCATCATGTATGCCGCCGCGGCCATGATGCTTCTTGTGGCCGGAGTGTCGATCTTCCTGTTCCTACCCCGGACCGGCGAGTCCACGGCGCCGGGGACCATGAGGCCGGTGGCCGAGAGCCAGCTCTCGATCAGCGATATCCGCTCGGGCAAGGCTTCGGCCGTGCTCAATACCAATTCGGGCGTGGTGCTCGCGCTGTCGGATACCACGCTGTCGACCCCCGACATTCTCTTCACCCCGCAGAACCGCTCGGGGCATTGCCCGGCCGAGATCAACGAGATCGAGGAGCTGTGTCTGAGGGTGCCCCGTGGAGGAGAATTCAAGATCACTCTCGAGGATTCGACCGTGGTGTGGCTCAATGCCGACAGCCGGCTCATATATCCGGCCATGTTCAGCGCCGACGAGCGCAGGGTGAGAGTGACGGGCGAGGCTTATTTCGCCGTGCATCACGAGCCTGCCCGCCCATTCTATGTGGAGACAGGTGATCAGGAGATAAAGGTCTACGGCACCACATTCAATGTGCGTGACTATGCCGACGATGCCACAGCCTACACCACCCTCGAGTCAGGGTCGGTGGCCGTGTCCCCCTCGGCCGATTATGACGGAGAAGTGATGCTCTCGCCGGGCCATCAGATGGCCTATGATAAGGATGCGGAACATTTCACCATGAGAGTGGTGGATCCGCAGGTCGTCACGAGCTGGCGACATGGCAAATTCGTTTTCGAGGATCAGCCTCTGAAAGTGATAATGCACGATCTGAGTCGATGGTATGACTTCGAGTATGAGTTTGCCGATCCGGCTATCGAGGAGATAGAATTCCTCGGGACAGTCCCCCGCTATGCCGATTTCTCCACCGCCGTGTCGGTGATAGAGAAATGCGCCGACCTCAGGTTCACCACGCGCAACGGCAAGGTGTACATAATGCGCAGGTGAGTGGCGTTTCAATGCCCCGGCCTGAGAATGAGATAACAGCCTTTATATACCAAATTACAATTTTATAATCATCTTTTTACACAATGAGAAAAGTACTATTTGTCCTCCTGATGGCCGTCATGCTGCTTGTGCCGCTTGACAGCTATGCTCGAACTTACAGTGCTCATTTTGACAAAGCCACTCCCGAGCAGGTGATCAACACGCTCAAGCAGGAGACCGGCCTCGACATCGTGTGCACCAAGGACCTTCTCAAGAGTGCCAAAAGCCCCGTGACATGTGATTTCACCGGACTGACTCTTGATCAGCTGCTCAACCGTGTTCTCTCGGTCAACATGCAGCTGGGGTATGAAGTAGTAGACAATACTGTGGTGATCAAGCGTCCCGATGCCGCGACTGACCGCGTGAAGGGCGAGATCAGCGGTGTGGTGTTCGACACCGATGCCAACGAACCACTCATAGGTGCCACCATCACTATCGACGGCACCTCCGATATAACTGTCACCGATGCCGACGGACGTTTCACATTCGCTAACGTGGATGTGCTCAATCCTGTGGTATCGGCCACCTTCGTGGGCATGAAGCCCGCGTCGGTGAAGGTGACTCCCGGCAACCAGCATGACGTGCGCGTGAACATGGAGACTCATGTCACAATGATGAGCGAAGTAGTCGTGACCGGTTACCAGGAGGTGAAGAAGGAGAAGATGACCGGCGCTACCACCACAGTGTCGGCCGAGAAGCTCAACCAGCGTTTCTCGACCAACGTGCTCGATAATCTCGAGGGACGTGTGGCCGGTCTGTCGACCTACGGAGGCAAGCCAATCATCCGTGGTCTGGGTACGCTTCATGGCAACACTTCTCCGCTGCTTGTTGTGGACGGCGTGCCGGTGGAATCGTCGCTCGCATCATTTGATCCATTCTCGGACGAGAGCGTGTCGAGCGACTCGGGCGTGGGTGCGCTTGCCGATCTCAACCCCTACGATATCGAGAGCATCAACGTGCTCAAGGATGCCGCTGCCGCCGCCATCTATGGTGCCCGCGCCGCCAACGGTATCATTGTGGTCACCACCAAGAATGCCAAGAAAAAGGATAAGATCGATATTGATTTCTCGGCCAACCTCACCGTGTACGAGAACCGTAACGTGGATTATGCCGACAACTTCTATATGACTCCCGAACAGCAGGTCAACGCCGAGAGCAATTTCTACGAGTGGTACCTGATGAGCGGTGATGTGCCCAATGCTACCAATACCATCTGGAACCGCATCAACCGTGGCGATGCCGGCGTGTCGCCCATACGTTACGGCTATTATCAGCTCGCTACCGGACAGATCTCACGTGATGAGCTGAATTCGCGTCTCGACGCTCTCAAGAACAATAATTTCGCTCAGGAGTATGCCGACGACGTGCTCCGCCGTCAGGTGGTACAGCAGTACAACCTGGCCCTGCGTACCAGCTCGGAAAAATCCCGCAACAATGTCACCATCAATTACAAGCATGACAATGAGGGGATGATCGAGCACAACAACGATTGGTTCAACCTCTCCTACAAGGGTAGCTTCGACCTGGCCAAGTGGCTCACCGCCACCGTGAGCTTCAACGGCATCTATTCGACCAAGAAGGAAGCCGGTACCGACCTCAGCGCTGACTACACCAGTATGTGGGCTCTTCCCGCCTATATGCCTTACCGCAACAGCGACGGATCGCGCCGTCCGCTCTACTACTCCTACTCGGGCAACGAGTATTGGGACGAGAAGGGCACCGACGGGTTCCATGATCTCGGCGTGATTGTGGGCGATGAGCTCCGCAACAATTCGCGCACCACCAAGCGCAGCCACATGCGCTATCATGCCGATCTGCTCTTCAAGGTGCTCCCCGGACTTACGCTCAACACCCAGTTTGTCTACGAGGTGGAGAGCCAGAACGCTTCATGGCATGCCACCGAGCAGAGCCACCTGTCGCGCACCATCCGCAACGCCTACACCATCTATGATGACAATGGCAAGATCCAGTATCTGACCCCGCGCTCCGGCGGTATGCTCCGTACCACCCAGACCGATGGCAATTACTGGACAGCACGTGCGCAGGCCAACTACTCGCGCACATTCCTCGAGAAGCATGATATAGCCGCCATAGCCGGCCTCGAGTTCCGTCAGACCAAGCTCAACGGCACAAAGTCGCTTGTGCTGGGATATGACGAGCAGCTGCAGAGCAGCGCTACCCAGACTGTGGACTTCAATGTCCTGGCCAATGACTGGCGCGACAATTATTTCTATATGACCAATTTCGGTTACGGTTTCCCCTCGGCGTCGGTAGCCCTTCCCTACATATACGACGGAATGGGAGTGATCGTGGAGCAGAAGCACCGCTATGCTTCGGGGTATGCCAACCTCACATATACCTATGATGAGCGTTACAATGTGTTCGGATCATACCGTAAGGACTATGCCGACGTGTATGGTCTCAACGCCCGCTTCCGCGGACAGCCTCTGTGGTCGGTGGGTGCCGGATGGAATATCCATCGCGAAAACTTCATGAATGACCTCACCTGGGCCAACTTCCTGAAGCTCCGTTTCAGCTACGGTGCAACCGGTAACATATATCAGGGTGCCACAAGCTACATGACAGCCGAGTCGACCGACCTGAACGATTATACCGGTCTGCCCATCGGATCGGTGATCAGCCCTGCCAACCCCAACCTGCGCTGGGAGGAGAACCGCACCACCAATGTCGGTCTTGATTTCAGCTTCCTGAACTACCGTATGCGCGGATCATTTGATTTCTATAACAAGGACGGCAAGAATATCTTCAACTACCGTGCACTTGATCCCACCACAGGCTTCACCTCGATGTTTGCCAACGTGGCCTCGATCCGCAACCGCGGTGTGGAATTGAGCCTCGCCTACGACTGGTTTGTGCCTGGCAAGAGCAACGGTTTCTCCTGGACCACCGAGATGACATTCTCCTACAACCAGAACGAGGTGACCAAGGTGAACAATCCTGCCGCATCGGCCTCGGCTCTTATCGCCACTCCCTATCGTGAGGGATATCCGGTGAACGCGCTGTGGTCCTATAAGTTTGCCGGTATCAGCGACGGTACCGAGGGATACGAGGGTCAGACACTGTGGTATGACGAGAACGGAGATGTGAGACGCAGTGTGAGCGGCCGTTCGATCGATGTGCTCGAGTTCTCGGGTCAGACCGATCCCAAGACCATCATCGGCCTCAACAACTCGTTGCGTTGGAACGGTTTGAGCCTCAATGTGCTGATGACCTACTGTGGCGGTCACATGATGCGTGCTCTCACCGAATCGGAGCAGACCTACTCGTTGCTTATGCCTTACGCTCCCATCCGCTCCTACTTCCTGGACGCCTGGACTCCTGAGAATCCCACCTCTCACCCCGGTTTCGGCCAGTATGCCAACGACAGCGATCCTGCATCGGAGACTGCGGCTTCAAATACATCGGTGCATCACGCCGACTTCATAAAGATACGCAACCTCGTGCTCGGATATGATTTCCCCAGCTCGATAGTGCGCCGTCTCGGAGTGAATCATCTCTCTCTCCGCTTCCAGGTGGACAATCCCGGAGCGATATGGACCCGCAATAATATAGGTGTTGATCCCGAGACACTCGGAATCCGTAACCGCACCTCCTACGTGTTTGGCCTGAATATTAATCTCTAAACCTCCTCATCTTACTGAACACATCCATAATATGAAAAAAATATTTTTCACCATACTTTCCTTCATCGGTATCCTGGGCATGACATCATGTTCCGATTTCACCGATGTCAAGCCCAAGGGATCCAACCTGCTCCAGACCGTGACCGACCTGGAGATGCTTCTCAACCGTGAGTTCCAGGGCATAAAGGCAACCCAGCAGCAGTTGCTTGCGGGCGACCTGTATCCGCTGGAGCAGATCCCTGCAGTGATAAGCCGTCCCAATGCCACCATCACCAAGATATTCACCACCTGGGATGAGGCCGCCCATGCCAAGGAACAGCTCGATCTCACTCAAAGCGATGCTCACTATTCCGAATTCTATCAGGTGATAGGGCGTATAGCCAATCCCATATTGATGAATATCGATGCCGCCGAGGGGGATGACGCTCTGCGCAATCAGGTGAAATGCGAGGCCCTGGTGCTCCGCGCCTATTTCCACTATCTGTTGGTGCAGAAGTTTGCCAAGGCTTATGATCCCGCCTATGCCTCTACCACGCTTGCCATCCCTTATCTCAAGGAGAAGCAGGAGTTGCTCGAGACAATACCTCAGCTCACGCTCGAGGAGGTGTACACCAATATACTGAATGATCTCGACGAGGCTATAGGGCTGAACGGATTGCCCGAGGAGCCCATCAACCAGATGCGCGGAAGTCTGCCGTTTGCCTACGCCGTTAAGGCTATGGCCCTCATGGCCATGCAGCGCTACGATGAGGCCGCTACTGCCGCCAATGCAGTACTGGCTATCAACCCCGTGGTGAGCGATTACAATGATTATGTGAGGGATACCCCGAGCCCCATCATGAGCAATTATAAGTTTCCGGTGATCCACCGTCCGTTCATGACCTGTGAGGAGGATATTTTCGTGACCCGCGATATCGTGGGCCAGATGGGTATCTCCAACGAGGCCTGGGAGCGTTTCGAGGACGGACACATCTGCCGTGACCGTCTCATGAACGGTGACATGCTCATCCCAGGCAACACCTCGCTCGGCATGGCTTACTTCGGCATGAACATCAAGTTCTCCTACGATATGGATTCCAAGTGGAACACTTTCGGACTCAAGACCTCGCAGATGCGCCTGATACTTGCCGAGTGTGAGATCCTGAACGGGAATATCGACAAAGCGATGGAACAGCTCGACATGTTGCGCGAGAAGCGCATCGTGGCCGATCAGTACGCTCCCCTCATGGGAACCGTGACCACCAAGGAGGAGGCCATCAAGCATCTGAAGCAGACCTCGCACGGCGAGAACATCTACACTTACTACAATTTCGTGGAGCGCAAGCGTTGGACCCGCATGGCCGATTTCAAGGAGACGCTGACCCGCGAGGTTGACGGCAAGACCTACAAGCTCACTCCCGAGTCGGATATGTGGATCTTCCCCTTCCCTCAGAATGTATTGTCACTTAACCCTTCCATTCAGCAGAATTATTGATGAAAGTAAGAGGTATTTTACTACTGATTTGCCTCATGGTGCCCTACCTTTACGGGAGGGCTGCCGTGAGGCAAAATTTTAGCGTGCTCTATGTGGGCGGTTCGCCCAACTGTGGCGTGGTGATGGGGATGGCTCCCGATTCCGTGAAGCTTGCCGCATCGGCCAAAGAGCGCTCGGCTGATTTTTCCCGGTTCCTGAAATCCCGTTTCCGCAAGGTGAAGTCGGTCGACGCCGGGGAGTATGATCCGGCGATGTCGGAGGAGTATGACGTGACGGTGTTTGATGCCGTGCCTCCGCGCGACGTGGTTTTCCTTGAGGGATTCGATAGGCCGTCGGTGTGCATTGCTGAGGTGGCTCCGGCCATAGGGCGCAGTTTCGGAAGCAAGAACGATTGGTATTGCCTGTGTCTGCAGAACAAGGCTCTCGGATGGGACAAGAATCATCCCATATTCAAGGGGCCGTATAAGGTGGATATAAGGAGCGAGATCAATCCTGCTCCGGCCGGAGCGGTGGAGTATGCCGGGCTGTATGGCGAGGAGGTGCCCGACTCGGTGGAGATGTGGACCGTCCAGACCCTCAATTACACCGATGATCCTGAAATAAGGGTGGGGCTGGTGTGCCGTCCGTGGGGATATGATGATTCTCCGGATGCCGAGGTGATTTCGGGCGGAGTGTCGTCCAAAAGCATCGATGCTGTGGCTATAGGCCGTCACGGGAATTTCTTCCATTGGGGATTTGGAGCGTCACCCTCGGGGCTTACGGAGTCGGGGCGCAACGCTCTGGCCAACTCGATAGTGTACATGGCCTCGATGGGTCCGCGCAGGATCATAGCCCGCAAGCTGAAGGAGAATATCGCCACCCGTAACAGTGTGTCCCAGGCCAAGGGACGTATCGACCGCCGTGCATGGCAGACCGAGAATGACGCAAGGATGCATTTTTACTTGAAAGTGGACAGCGGACAGCGTGCCGTCAAGGCAAAGATTGAAGCGGGCGCTCCGCTCACGCTTGCCGATTCGGCCTATATGTCGATACCACCACAACGAAAGCCGAAGCCTATGCCTTATGCCGAGTTCATACGCCAGCATGAGCCTGAGCTTTTCCATATTTTCGGTGAGGATATCGAGGCGTATAATGAATATTATGACAAGAATACGCCGTGGTTCTATCCGGCCGGAAAGTATGGCGAGGAGCTCGATATCGATGAGGATGTGAGGTCGCTCGGCGTGGCCAATAATGATGTGAGGATGCTCGACAAGTGTGTGGCGCTAATAGCTGACGAGGACCCTTATGAGGCCGATAAGGCCCGGAGGATTCTTGAACGTTACACTCTGTGCCGTTTCGAGACTACGGCCGAATGGCGCGGATGGTTTGACGCGGTGCGTGACCGGTTGTTCTTTACCGAGTCGGGCGGATGGCTGTGGCTTGTGGACAGTGACGATCCAGCTCAAGTAGGAAATGATTACTCGGTGTTGACATCTGCCAAGAGTGATAAGACCGCACACGAAGAGGTTGAAACCACCGAAGACGTTACTGCTCAAAATGATGTTGCCGAAACCGATCGAGAGAATCCGGTGGCTGTAACAGCCTCGGTGAGACGCAATGCCGATGGCACACGTGATGTGGTGCTGACAATGGTTATCCATCAGGGCTTTCATCTGTATGCCAATCTCGATCAGGAGGATCCGTTTGTCCCTACCACTGTTACTTTCCGTCTGCCTGACGGGGTGGAGGCCGTGGGCGAGATGAGGAAGCCTGATATGGTCCCGACAGCCAATGCGACCACATATTATGTGGGTACATGTGAATTCGTACAGACCGTAAAGGGGGATTCCGATAAGCCTATTGAGATCGAGGTGTCGTATCAGAGCTGTGACGATGCTGTGTGCCTGCGACCGGTAAGGTTTAGTATAGAGGTTAAAGTATAGAGTATAGAGATTTTTATAGTATAGAGAATTTCTCAGTATAGAGATTAAAGTATAGAGTATAGCGATTAGATTGTTGGAGCAATTGCCGTGAACTTACCGGCCTCCTCATCTAATCGCTATACTCTATACTTTAATCTCTATACTATAAAAGAGGATTAACAAAAGAAAATCAACGCCCTGCGGTGCGTATCATTTCGATCATGCGGTTATTGAATTCCTTTTCGGCGTTGAGCTGTTCGAGGGTGAGGTGCATGCGGTAACGCCAGTAGTGACGCGGGTTGGCGGGGATGTTGATGAGTTCCTCGCGCGGGTCGGAACGGCGGAGCACTCCATCGGTCGACAGCCAGTCCTGGAGGGGGAGGATGCAGAGCATGGAGGGGGAGGCGAGGTGCATCCTGATGATGCGCTCGCATATCCACGGCTCGGCATACTGCGGAGCTTCGCCCGGCTCGCGGAGCACTTCATTGTAGTATTTCTGAGTGACGGCGCGGTCGGCTTCCCACCAACGGCGTATGCCGTCCATGTCGTGGGTTGAGGTGGTGCATACGGAGTAGTAGGGGTAGTTCCATGTGTTGCCGAAGGGGGTGGATGGATCCTTGGGCATACGCTGGATCTCAAGCACGAGGATCTCGAGCGCGTTCATCACGGCGGGGACGCATGCGGGGATCATGCCGAGGTCCTCGGCACACACGAGCATGTCGGTAGCCTCGATGAGCGGCGGCATTTTCCACATGGCCTGGCCATACCAGAAGTCGTTGTTGCGACGGTAGTAGAAATCGTTGTAGAGGCGGTTGAAGCACCATTTCTCGTAGTCGTTGAGGCAACGGTACTGGTAGGTGTACTGGGCCGAGATGCGGGGATGGTACTTTCCTTTCTCGTAGGGATCCTCGATGAACAGCACGTCGTCGACCAGTCCCATGAGGGCCTGGCAGATGTGGTCGTTCTTCTCGCTTGCTCCCTCGGTCTCGGCGAGGAGGGCAAAGTGGTCGGCGATCTTGCGCTGGGTGTTGAACTCCTCGCGCAGATGGTATTTGCCATCGATCTCGGGCACGAGGAAGCGGTCGCGACACTCGTCGGCCCACTCGCCGAAGAAGTCCTTGAGCATCCATTCGAGGATGAGGGGACGGGTCTGGCGCTCTACGTCGAGCCAGAAGTCGTAGTTGTGGCGCAATTCATCGGTGCTGAAGGGGAGAGCGCGGTTGAACACGCCGAGCAGTCCGTGGAGGGCGTCCATTGGGATTTGCCATATACGGAAGAACCCGAGCACATGGTCGATGCGGTAGGCATCGAAATACTCGGCCATCTTGCGGAAGCGGGATTTCCACCATGCGAAACCGTCCTTGGACATCTCCTCCCAGTTGTAGGTGGGGAAGCCCCAGTTTTGACCGAGTACCGAGAAATCATCCGGCGGAGCTCCGGCCTGGCAGTCGAGGTTGAACAGGCGGGGCGAGATCCAGGCGTCCACGCTGGTGCGTGAGATGCCGATGGGGATGTCGCCCTTTATGGCCACGCCCTTGGAGCGGGCATAGTCATGAACCATGCGCATCTGCCGGTCGAGGTGATACTGCTGGTAGTACACATAGTTGATGTCGTGCTGATGGGCGGCGATAAAGGAGGCCACTTTCTCCTCGTCATAGACGGCATATTCGCCCCAACGGCTCATGTCGGGGGTGCGGTTGAGGTCGCGGAGCACGCAGAAGGCGGCGTAGGGGGTGAGCCATGAGGCGTTGCGCTCGAGGAAGGAGCGGAAGCCGTCGGTGTCCATGTCACGGTGACCGTTCTGGGCGAAGAGTTCGCGGGTGTATTCGTTCTTGGCCTTGTTGACGCGCTCATAGTCGATCTGGGGCAGGCGGTTGAGTTCGCGTCCGAGATCGTCGAAATAACGCTGGCGCTCCTCGTTGTCGAGACGTCCCATTTCGCTAAGCCTCAAATACATGGGGTGGAGGGCGAAAGTGGAGTTGGCGTTATAGGGGTATGAGTCGGTCCATGTATGGGTCATAGTGGTGTCGTTGATCGGGAGTAGCTGCACAAAGTTCTGATGGGTCTGTGCGGCCCAGTCGATCATCTTCATGAGGTCGAGGAAGTCGCCCACGCCGAAATCCTCCTCGCTACGGAGCGAGAACACGGGGATGGCTACTCCGGCTCCGCGCCAGGGAGTGAGGGGATTGACCAGCCTTTGGCCGGCATCCACTACTGAAGCTCCTTCGGGAACGGCGGGGAGCGAGAGGGTGCGGTTGTCGCGACCTTCCCAAGCCACCACTTCGCCGGTGGATTTCTTTACTATGAGAAACTTATATTCCTGAGAGTCCTTGAGGGCTGAAAGGGGGATGTTGACTTTCCAATGAGGATACTCGGCATCGCTCATGCGGAGGGCTTTTTCTGGAGCCCATGCGCCCATAGCTTCGGATTCGCCGGCCACGGCCACCTCCTCGTCGGGGGCTATCATTGGGGCGTCGACCGAGAGGGTGAGATGTCCGGGCAAAGTCTCAACGAGAGGGGTGCGTCCTGCACGGTTGCATATACAGTCGGTGAACGCGCTTGAATAGTAAGGCTTGTCCCACGGCTGATCCTGCCAGCGGTCGATCACGAAAATCTCGGAAGCGTCCTCGCGACGCTCGATGCGGTGAGGTTTGCCCCATTCGTGCTTTTCGGCACCATTGTCGCGACGCACGATATAGCTGTAGGTAACGAGATCAAGGGAGTCGGGCAACTCAATGGTCACGCTCCAGGTCTCGCTCCCCGAGAGAGTCATGGGTATGGCTTTGGCTGTGTCACCTGCGCCCATGGCTTCGGGGCTACCGGAGATGTAGAGGGTTTCGCCCCAATCAGTGCGGTAGTTGACTTGAAAGATAAGTTTCATAAGTATGATATATGATGGAAATACATGTTTATTATTATCAATCAGCAAAAATAACGCTTTTTGTGAAAAACGCCAACACCGGGCATGATGTTTTGCAACACATCATGTCCGGTGCGGTAGGTTGAGGCTAAGAATCAGTTGGATCAGTCGCGGATGTAGTGGGGCATGTCAGCGGGGATGATCATGGAGAGTTCCACGAGTCCGCCCACGGTGTCGTCCTCGCGACGCCATGCTGTCTGGAATATCATTTTGCGGAGGCCGCCTTTCTCGATGGTGTAGCAGTTCTGTCCACCGGTGGCGAGGAGGTGGCGTATGATCCCTATGGACCGCTCGTTGTGGTAGTCGAGGAGGTTTTTGCCGATGAGGTCGCCGTGCTTGGCAAAGGTCTCGCGCGAGCGCGCGTTCATATATAGTATGTTGCACTCGGCATCGCTTACCGTAACGGCACAATTCATTCCCCAAGCCCAGTCGGGGACAGCAGTCTTGAAGTCTTCCATATTTTAAGGTATATTTTTACGCAAAAGTAGTAAAAAATAGGATATGGTCATGCGTGAATCTCATTTATCAGTCGATCAGGAGGTCGGGGAGGGGGCGTTTGGGGACTGACTGGATGTCGGAGCTGTCGCGGAAGTAGCGGATGTCGCCGTCGGCAGGGAGGGGGACGATGCGGGCGGTCTCGGAGGGGTAGCCGAGGGCGAGGACGTAGAGGGGTTCCAGGTTGGAGGGGAGGCTGAGGCGTTCGGTCAGCTCATTTTTGCGGAACGATTTGATGATGCATCCGCCTATGCCGAGAGCGGAGGCTCCGAGGGTGATGACTTGGAGCTGGAGGCCGTCGTCACACAGGCAGTTGTTGGTGAGCTGTGTGTCGAGGCACTGCACCAGGTAGGCGGTGGGGCGTTCGGCGGGTGCGGGGCCGTCCCAGTCTTTGTAATATCCTGCCCATGCGAGCAAGGGGTAGAGGGCTTCGCACTCAGCCTCGGTCGAGACGATGCGGTAACGCAGGGGCTGGAGGTTGCGTCCCGATGCGCAGTAGCGAGTCAGGTCGACCAATTTGCGCAGGGTGTCGTCACCGATGGGGCGGGAGTGATCAAACCGACGTATGGAGCGGTCGGCCTCAAGCAGAGATTTGAGGATTGAAAATGTTTCCATGTATGTGAAACTGAGTTTGTGAAACGCCATCCTGTAGAGGCGTGGGTCGTGGCCGGTCTGCTACAGGATGGCGTTGCTATTTGCTGTGAATCAGAGATTGAAAACCTTCTTAACCTCGTCGACGGCATCGAGTTTTTCCCAGGTGAACAGCTCGACCTCTTTCTCGAAGTCGGGCTCGTAGCGGGAGTGGAAATGCTTGGTCACCACCTGGGGCTGACGGCCGAGGTGACCGTAGCTGGCGGTCTCGCGGTAGATGGGTTCGCGGAGCTTGAAGCGTTTCTCGATAGCATAGGGGGTCATGTCGAAGCACTTCATGGCCTGGACCTTCTCGGCGATCTCGGTGTCGGTCATGGGGATGAGGGCTGTGCCGTGGGTGTCGATGCAGAGGCTTACGGGCTGGGCGCATCCGATGGCGTAGGCAACCTGTACGAGCACTTCGCGGGCCACTCCGGCAGCCACGAGGTTCTTGGCGATGTGACGGGCGGCATAAGCGGCCGAACGGTCAACCTTGCTGGGGTCTTTGCCCGAGAAGGCGCCTCCGCCGTGGGCTCCACGGCCTCCGTAGGTGTCTACGATGATCTTGCGTCCGGTGAGTCCGGTGTCGCCGTGGGGGCCACCGATCACGAATTTTCCGGTGGGGTTGACCAGGAGTTTGTAGCCGTCGAGGAGCGAGGCTACTTCGGCGGGGAGCTGTGCTTTGACGCGGGGTATGAGTATCTCGCGCACATCCTTCTCGATGCGTGCTTGCATGGCGCGGTCGGCCTCGGCCTGGGCTTCGGGGGTGGAGTCGGCGGGCTTGATGAATTCGTCGTGCTGGGTGGAGATTACGATGGTGTCGACGCGCAGGGGGCGGTTGTGCTCGTCATACTCCACTGTGACCTGGCTCTTGGAGTCGGGGCGCAGGTAGGTGAATACGCGTCCGCGCTTCTCCCAGGTCATATCCTTGGCCTCACGGCGTATGTCGGCCAACTCGCGGAGGAGTCGGTGGGAGAGGTCGAGGGTGAGGGGCATATAGTCGGGGGTCTCATCGCAAGCGTAGCCAAACATCATACCCTGGTCGCCGGCTCCCTGGCTCTCGGCTTCCTCGCGCTCCACGCCACGGTTGATGTCGACGCTCTGCTCGTGCAGGGCCGAGAACACGCCACATGCCTCGCCGTCGAATTTCAGTTCGCTACGGTCGTAGCCGATGTTCTTGATCACACGGCGGGTTACTTCCATGAGGTCGACGTAGGCGTTGCTCTTGACCTCGCCGGCGAGCACTACCTGGCCGGTGGTGACGAGGGTCTCGCAAGCTACCTTTGACTGAGGGTCGCGGGCGAGGAATTCGTCGAGAACTGCGTCGCTGATCTGGTCGGCAACTTTGTCGGGATGTCCTTCCGATACTGACTCGGAGGTGAAAAGATAAGTCTTCATATATGGTATAATAAAAAATATCGAAACAGTGCCCGGGAGTAGATGGGCGGCCGCTTCAACATTCTTCCGTCATGGTCGCCCGGCCGTGTCAGGGCCTCTGGCGTGACGATGTATCTAAAAGATAAGTGCAGTTTACGATAAAACTCTATAAAGTGCAGTTTTAGCATTTTTGAAGAGGTTGCAAGCAGCCAAATTTTTCCTCTTGTCCCTAAAGACGGTGCAAAGTTACGAACTTTCCTCTACATAGCGAAAAAAATCGCATGGAAATTGGGGAATATCAGATTATGGAAGATGAGTCGGGGGGATATTTTTCAAGTTCAGAGATGTATTTCTCTATAATTGGTTTTATACCCGGAAGATCGGATTCAATGGTTTCCCATATAAAACTTTCCTCTATCATGTAGTAGCCATGCACAAGTATATGGCGCATTTTTTCAATGTATGACCACGGGAGTTCCTGATGGGACTGTTTGAAATCTTTTGTGAGTTTATATGTTGCCTCTCCTATGATCTCAACGTTTTTTACTAATCCAAAGAAAAATGTCTTGTCCTGAAGAAACATATCTTTTCCCCACCTTGATAAAGACGCATCAATACGGTTGATCGCCGCGAGCATGTGTATGAGTCGTTCCCGATCTCTAATTGCCTCTCTCATATATCAGGATTCTATCGTGCATAACTGTTGGTCGTGCGAAGTTCATAAGTCCACGTTCTGACACGAGGTCAACCGGGCACTCAACCAGTTTTTCAAGTTCGGTAATTATGTGGCCTACGGTGAGAAGACTTATTTTTTTGTCATAATCATAAGAGACCAATATGTCAAGATCGCTCTCGGCAGTCTCCTCCCCACGGGAATAGGATCCGAAAATCCAAGCCTTTGTAACAGGTTGGGTTGACAGAAATCTATTGATTTTAGGAATGAGATGAGATAGCCTGGCGTTGATCATATAGAGGTGAGTTTTTGCAAAGATAACTACTTATTATTTATATAACAAACAAATTATGAATAATGTATTACCGGTATATCCTAAACCTGGTCGTTATCATGCACAATATTATATACGGAATCCGGGCCCGGGGATCAGGAGGATCGCCGGGCCCGGATGATGGGGGATCAGGTGTTATGCGTGATGATTATTTGCCGGTGGCGAAGGCGGGGAGGGTGCGGTAGTCGCGCGAGTAGCGGAGCACCTGGGGCAGATAGTCCTCGCCATAGGTGACGGTGACATCGGTGATGTTGCCGTCGGCATCGGTCACGGGGGTGTAGATGGGATTGACAAATCCCTTGTAGGGGGCTATGTCGAGCTTGGCATAACGGTCGAGCACTTCCTTGTGGAGTTCGGGATCTACCTTCACGGCATAGTTCTCAACGAGAGCGGCACCGGCGGCATAGTCGCCCTCGCTCTTGATGCGCTGTACCTCGCCGAGGAGCTGACCGATGAGTTCGCGCATCTTGGCGTAGTCGTTGATCTTGATGTAGGTCTTGCCGTCGCGCTTCACAAGCTCGATCACATTGTCGGGCTGACCCTTTTCAAACACCCACTTGGCAATGAGCTGACGGTTGCGCATGTGGGCCTCCTCCACGTCCTTGCCCGGCTCGATGCGGGTGAGCTGGGTCATGAGACCGTTGAGGATGTATTTGTAGTACTCAGCCTTGTAAGCCTCGGGGTTGTCGAGCAGACCCAGTTCGAGGAGCTTGGGATCGGCGAGATAGTAGAGGGCAAACAGGTCGGCGCGGGCCTCCTCGAGGGTGGAGCCGTGGGCTTTGAGTGCGCCCGGATCAACACCGGGGAGCAGACGGCCTGATGCGTGGCCGAGGCACTCGTGGAGGTCGGTGTGGAGGTTGTCGGTGATGAAGAGGTATTTGTCCATGAGGTCGGCAGTCTCCTGATCGATCACGAACTCCTCGTTGAAGCCATTGCCATGGGCTGCCTTGTCGTAAGCCTCGGTGATGTTCTCGAGGGTCACTGACTTGGAGCCGTGAGCGGCGCGGATCCAGTTGGAGTTGGGGAGGTTGATGCCGATGGGGGTAGCGGGATAAGCGTCGCCGGCGAGGATGGCGGCGGTGATCACCTTGGCGCTTACGCCTTTAACCTCGTCCTTGCGGAAGCGGGGATCAACGGGAGAATTGTTCTCAAACCACTCGGCGTTGCCGGCTATGACCTCGGTGCGATGGCTTGCATCGAGATTCTTGAAGTTGACGATCGACTCGTAAGCACCTGTCATGCCGAGTGGATCGCCGTAGTCTTCAATGAAACCGTTCACGAAATCCACCTGGCTCTTGGTATCCTCGGCCCATGCGATGGAGTAGGCGTCGAAGTCCTTGAGGTCGCCGGAGCGGTAGTATTTGATGAGTTTTTCCACGATGTCCTTCTGAGCGTCGTTCTCGGCGTAGGGTAGAGCCTTCTCAAGATTCTCCACGATGCGCTCGATGGCCTGGGTGTAGAGACCGCCTACCTTGTAGACCTGCTCTGCAACCTTGCCGTTCTCCTTGATCACGCGGGTGTTGAGGCCCCATGAGATGGGAGTGAGGTCGGTGGTGTCCTTGCGGGCGTTGAAATAGTCCTCGACCTCGGCCTGGTTCACGCCTTCATAGAGGTTGTTGGCTGATGTGAGAATCAGATCCTGGCCCTCGGCCTGGTTGACGCGCTTGGGCATCACGGTGGGATCGAAGATCACGGGCATGAGTATCTCGGTGTCGGTCACAGTGCCCTCGGGGAGTTGGGCCACCTGGGCGGTGAGCCATTCCTGGGTGAAGCCGGGGGTGAACTTGTCCATCGAGTAGTGATGGTGGATGCCGTTGGCAAACTCGATCTGCTTCAGATAGGTCTCGAGAGCCTTGAAGTTGGGATCCTCCTTGTCACCTTTATAATTGGTGTAGACCCCCTCGATGAGATCGCGGATGGCAAGGTTGTACTTGCCGTTCTGATCCCACAGGATGTCGCGGCCAGCGATGGCGGCCTCGGTGAGATAGTAGATGAAGATGCGCTGCTGGGGGGTGAGTTCCTCGAAGTCGGGCACCTGATAGCGGAGCACTTCGATGTCGGCGAAGCGGTCGGCTGTGTAGTCGAAATCATCGGCTTCGGGCTTCTGTGCGCCCGATCCGCATGATGCTGTGATGGCTAATGCTGCCATGGCGGGGAGAATTAATTTTGATCGCATTACTGTGATGTGATGAATATTGATTGGATGATAGGTTGTTGCGCGCTATCGGAGCGTTGCGGAGAGATCATTCCACCGCGAGCACCAGTCCCTTGAGGTATTCGCCCTCGGGGTGGTAGATGTTGACGGGATGGTCGGCCGGCTGGGTGAGCTGATGTAGTATCCTCACCTTGCGTCCCGACTGGGCGGCCGCGGTGAACACGGCGAGGCGGAACTGCTCGCGCGAGATGGCCTGGGAGCATGAGAAGGTGAAGAGGATGCCTCCGGGGGCTATCTTGCGGAATGCGGCTGCATTGATGCGGCGGTAGCCGACCATGGCGTTCTTTATGGCGCTACGGTGCTTGGCAAATGCCGGCGGGTCGAGGATGATGAGGTCGTAGGCTCCGTCGGGCATGTCGGCGAGGAACTTGAACGCGTCCTGAGCATAGGATTTATGACGTGTGTCGCCGGGGAAGTTGAGCTCGATGTTGGCATCGGTGAGGGCTACGGCTTTGGCCGAGGAGTCTACCGAATCGACCTGAGTGGCTCCGCCTCTCATGGCATATACCGAGAAACCGCCGGTGTAGCAGAACATGTTGAGCACCCTTGCGTCGCGGCTGTAGTGCTGGAGCAGGGAGCGGTTGTCGCGCTGGTCCACGAAGAATCCGGTCTTCTGTCCCTTGAGCCAGTCGATATTGAACTTCAGTCCGTTTTCAACGGCGATGTTGGTCTCGAATCCGCCTATTATATAATCGTTGACGGGATCGAGGCGGGCCTTGTAGGGGAGAGTGGTCTCCGACTTATAGTAGACATTCTTTATGCCGGCGCCATCGAGCTCGGTGAGGGCCTTGGCTATGATGTGGCGGGCATAGTGCATACCGGGAGAATGGGCCTGGAGCACGGCGGTGTTGCCGTAAACGTCCACCACGCATCCGGGCAGGAAATCGCCCTCGCCATGCACGAGGCGGAAGGTTGTGTTGTCGGGTCGTATCAGTCCGAGGCGTTCACGCAGACTCCATGCCTGGGCGAGACGCTCGCGGTAGAATGACTCGTTGATCTCTGTCTCATCGGAGGCAAGCATACGCACGGCTATCGAGCCGATCTCGTAGTGACCTACTCCGAGGAGTTTGCCGTCGGAAGCCTCGACACGCACGGTGTCGCCCTCCTCTATCTCTTTGGGCAGATTGGCTATCGCCCCCGAGAACACCCAGGGGTGGAAGCGCAGGAGCGATTCCTCCTTGCCACGCTTCAGGGTTATAGTGTTATACTGTTGCATAGTCATGATCTATTTGAAGAATGCACGGAATATGTCGTTGCCGTTGGCGTAGAGGAGGAGCAGGAGGAGGAAGCCCATGCCTACGTACTGGGCGGCGATGAGCACGTTTTCAGGCACCTTACGGCGGGTAACTACTTCCCACAGCAGGAACATGATGTGTCCGCCGTCGAGTCCGGGGATGGGGATGATGTTCATGAAGGCTAAGGCCACGGAGAGGAATGCTGTGATCTCCCAAAACGAGAGCCAGTTCCAGCGCTCGGAGAACATGTTGGCTATGGTGCCGAAGCCTCCGAGGCTCTGTGCGCCCTCCGATGTGAACACATGCTTCATGGAGCCCACATAGTTGCCGAGGGTGGATGTGCCGATCTCCCAACCCTTGGGGAATGATTCGAAGAAGCCATACTCCACGGTCACAGGGGGATAGACGGCGGTGATGGGGCGGAGCTGGAAGCCGAGCTTGCCATACTCGTTGGGGGTAACGGCGAGAGTTACGTTTTTGCCGTCGCGCTCCACGGTGAGAGTCACCTCCTTGCCTGCATTGGCGAGCAGGGCGGGTGTCAGCTCGGTGAACGAGGGGGTGGGGATGGTGTCGACAGCTATGATATGGTCGCCTTCCATCATTCCGGCCTTGGCGGCAGATTCACCGGGCACAAGACGGTCGATGTAGACCGGCAGACGGTAGGCCATGAAGCCCTTGTCGTCGTTGAGGCGGAATATGAAATCGGAGGGGATGGCGATGTTGACCGTATCCTTACGGTTGCGTATCACGGTCACATTCTTGGCCTCGACCATTTTGAGCATATAGTCACCGTCGGCGGCATCGAGCTTTTCGCCGTCGGCCATGAAGGGGATGTCACCGTTGCGGAATCCTACCTTCTGGGCGGCGGGAACGAAGTCGAAGCCCTCAGTGGCCACGTCAAAGGGGATATATTTGGCTCCCCAGTGGGCGGCAATGCCGGCATAGATGAGGATAGCCAGGATGAAATTGAACAGCACGCCACCAAACATCACCAACAGACGTTGCCATGCCGGCTTGGTGCGGAATTCCCAAGGCTGGGCCTCGTCGCTCATCTTCTGGTTGGTCTCGTCGATCATACCGTTGATGGCGCAGTAACCACCCAGAGGCACCCAGCCGATGCCATAGATAGTGTCGCGCCATGAAGTTTTGCCGCTGTTGTCGGCAGTGGCGGGGTGGGGTTTGCCTACCGAGAATGAGAAAGCGGCCTTGTCGGGAGTGTTCTTCTCCTCATCGCCCTGCTTCACGAGCAGACCCACCTTGTTGGTGCGCGGATCGTAGCGCAGGAGGCTGAACCGCGGGTTGAAGAACATATAGAATTTGTCGACCTTGATGCCGAAAATGCGGGCGAATATATAGTGGCCGAACTCGTGGATGATCACGAGGAAGGCGAGGGCTATAATAAACTGTAGGGCTTTTATTAGAATCGATTCCATAAATGTGTCAGGCCGGGCCTGAAATTTAAGGGTTTATGGGGTTATAAGTTTATGAGTTTATGAGTTTATAGGTTTATGGGGCATCAACGCATGTCCTTGAGCCATATGGTGTTGCATGCGTCGGTGGCATAATGTATGGTCTCGTTGTGGGTGGCCACGTAGTCGTCGAGAGTGGGGGAGGAGATGAACGGAATGTGGCTGAGAGCGTCGGTGATGACGTCGTATATGCCGTGGAACGAGATCTGCCCTTTGAGGAAAGCCGCCACGGCCACCTCGTTGGCGGCGTTGATGATGCAGGCGGTGTTGCCTCCGTCGGTCAGTGCGCGCGGGGCGAGCGTGAGGCAGGGGAATTTCTCGGAGTCGGGCTTCTCGAATGTGAGGTTGGCGTAGTCGCAGAGGCTCAGCGGACGCTCCTCGCTCGGGAGGCGTGATGCATCGCCAAGGGCATAGCGTATGGGCAGGTGCATGTCGGGGATACCGAGCTGGGCCTTTACGGCGCCGTCGACAAATTCCACCATGGAGTGCACTATCGACTGGGGATGCACCACGGCCTCGATCTTCTCGGGAGCTACATCAAACAGCCACCTGGCCTCGATGATCTCGAAAGCCTTGTTGAGCATGGTGGCCGAGTCGATGGTGATCTTGGCGCCCATCTGCCAGCGGGGATGTTTCAGGGCCTGGGCGGCTGTCACACGGGCGGTCTCCTCGTGGGTCCATGTGCGGAACGGACCTCCCGAAGCAGTGATGATGAGTTTTTTTACCGTAGCGGGATCCTCGCCCTGGAGGCACTGATAGATGGCCGAGTGTTCCGAATCGACCGGAATCACTGTCGATGCCGAGTCGCGCAACAGACGGGTGACGAGCTCGCCGGCCACCACAAGGGTCTCCTTGTTGGCCAGTGCTATCTGCTTGCCGGCCTTGATGGCACGGATGGTGGGGAGCAGACCGCTGTAGCCCACGGTGGCTGTGACCACGGTGTCGAAGTCGGGGCGCTCCATGGCGTCGGCCATGGCCTTGGCTCCTGCGGCAGTCTCTATGCCAAGCGGTTCGAGGGCCTCGCGGAGAGTGGAGTATTTGTTCTCGTCGGCGATGATGGCCAGTGCAGGGCGGTGGATGCGGGCCTGCTCGATGAGACGGTCCACATTGCTACCCGCCGCAAGCACTACCGCCTTGAAGCGGTCGGGGAACTGGTTGATTATGTCAAGTGTCTGAGTGCCTATTGATCCTGTGGATCCGAGCACTGCTATGTTATGGGGCATGAATGGCTTATTTTTAGACAAACTTTTAGAGGAGGTGTTTTGGACACGCTCTTATTTATCAGTGCAAATGTACAAAAAATCCGTCAATAAACATTTGCTATGCCTCCGGTTGTTCCTTATAATTAGAGATAGTTAAGAAAAAATAGGTGGTGTTTGGCACGATGTTTGCTCAGATTATCGTAAATTTGCATTAGACATGAATGATATAAAGATATTTGAGGATGTTGAGAAATACTTGGCTGACGGACGTATCTCGTCGGCATTCTCCATCCTCGACAACGCTATAATCGCTTATCCGGCACTCCAGCAGTTTGCCGGAGAGCTCGAACGTATGCGCCGTGACTATGGCTATATGTCCACCTACGCGCTCCAGGGTCTTCCTGATCCGGGACTTTCAGCATCGAGAGCCGAAATCGCCGAGGGGATCCGTTCGCTCGTGGACGCGATGACCCGTCAGGTGAAGCTGAAGGATGCCCCCTCGCTTTACTTCAACACTCTACGCTATGAACTGGCCTCGCCGGCCGATACCGTCACTAATCTGGTGGGCGAGTACCGCAAGGTGGTGCAAAAGCTGTCGCTTGCCGCGCTCACCGAGGATCCGGCCCACGCTTCGAGAGAGTTTGCCACCCGTGCCGAGCAGTTGGAACGCCGGTTGTTCAACCGCGTGTGGACCGTGTATCCCTTCTCCGGGGCCGATGATGCCTCTCTGCGCGAGGCGATGGAGGACCGCTCTCTGCCGACTTATTTCAAGTCGCTGATGGTGAGTGCTGTGTTTATGGGACTCATGGAGCAGTACGATGAACGGCGCATGATGTTGCTGATGGATACTTACGCCTCGGCCGAGGATGCCGACGTGCAGGTGAGAGCCTTGTGTGCATTGCTCGTGGGGCTGTGGATGTACAGGTCGAGAAACATGTCGGCCAGGCTCCGTCACCGTCTCGAAGCGCTCAAGGAGATGCCGGGATGGCGCTCGGATGTCAGGACTGCCACGATGCAGTATGTGCGTTCGCGCGACACCGAGCGCATCACCCGCAAGTTCAACGAAGAGGTGATACCCGAGATGATGAAGCTGCGCCCCGAGATAGAGAAGCTCAAGGACAAGCCTATGGACCCCGATGCCATGGACGAGAATCCCGAGTGGGCCGAGATGCTTGAGAAATCGGGCGTGGCCGACCGCCTAAAGGAGCTTCAGGAGCTTCAGGAGGATGGTGGAGACGTGATGATGGCCACATTCAGCAAGTTGAAGACATTCCCGTTCTTCAACGATATGGCCAACTGGTTCCTGCCGTTCCATTCCTCCCACACCCAGATCTCGGCACCCGATCAGCCGGAGATCTCGAGCCTGGTGGAGATAATGGGCAATGCGCCGATGTTCTGCGACAACGACAAGTACTCGGTGGCCCTGTCATTGAGCCAGATCCCCGCGGCCCAGCGCGACATGATGATGTCGCAGCTGAGGATGCAGTCGGAACAGCTCGATGCCGTGCGCATGGCCGGCATGGGCGGACGCAACCCCGGACGCGAGGAGTTGGCGGCCAACTATGTGCGCAATCTCTACCGTTTCTTCAAGCTATTCCGTCGCAAGGGGGAGTTTACCGACCCGTTTGCCATAGGATTGAATATACCTGCCACTCCGGCACTGTCGGGCGAGTTTGACGATCCCGACACGCTCATGGTGATAGCCGAGTTCTACTTCAAGCGCGGATATTATGCCGATGCGCTTGAAGCGTTCGGACGCCTGGCCGGCATGTCGGCTCCATCGTCGGCAATAAGCCAGAAGATGGGCTACTGCCAGCAGTCGCTCGGTAATATACCCGAGGCGTTGCGCCACTATGAGGAGGCCGAGATGCTTGACTCCACGAGTCGTTGGACCATGCGCCGTCTCGCATGGTGTCACCGTATGCTCGGCGACTGGGAGAAGGCCCTGTATTATTACAACCGTCTGGCCGAGGATCGCCCCGATGATGTGAACCTGGCCCTGAACATAGGGCTTTCGCTCGTGAAGCTGCGCCGGTATGACGAGGCTCTGCAATATCTGTTCAAGGCCGAGTTCTATTGCTCAGGGAGCGAGAAGGCCACCCGCGCACTCGCGTGGTGTACCCTGCTCGGCGGAGATTTCGAGAGGTGTGTCAAGTATACAGCCACCCTGCTTGCTTCGGCCTCCCCGCGCCCCAACGACTACATAAACGCCGGCCACCTGAGCCTGCTCACCGGGCATCCCGGCGAGGCTGTGGATCACTACCAGGAGGCTATAAAGGAGCTCGGCGGTGACGTAGACCGGTTCCTCAGTATAATTTCCGAGGACAAACTCACTGTGCCCGCGTTCGGCAGTGTCGATCCCGACCTCCTTGCCATAGTTACCGACGCGGCGACACACAGGAAGTAGAAAATCATTAACCATTCAAGAATATCACAGTGCGTAAATCCATTCTGACGGCAGTGGCCGTCGCAACAAGCATTATGACACAAGCTCAGAATCCTTTCTTCGAGGAGTTCAAAGGTACCCCGCATGGAACTCCTCCGTTTGATCGTATCAACCTTGCCCACTATGAGCCGGCAATTGACCGAGGCATAAAGGTGGGGTTGAAGAATATCGACGATATTGTGGCCAACCCCGAGGCTCCTACTTTCGAGAACACCATCGTGGCTCTCGAAAATTCCGGCAAGGAGCTTGACCGCGTGCTCAACGTGTTCTATCCGCTGGAATCGGCCATGAGCGATGACGCCTTCATGGAGCTGACCATGAAGATAACCCCGAGACTGTCGGAATATTCCACCTCGATATCGCTCAACGAGGGATTGTGGAAGCGCATCAAGGCTGTGTATGACAGTGCCGATACCCTCCGCCTCACTCCCGAGGACAAGATGCTTCTCAAGCGCACCTATGAGTCGTTCACCCGCAACGGCGCACTCCTGCAGGGCGCCGACCGCGAGACCTACAGCAAACTGTCGAGCCGTCTGAGCGAGCTTACAACCCAGTTTGGCCAGAATTCTCTCAAGGAGCTTAACACCTATAAGATATGGCTTACCAAGGATGATCTTGACGGATTGACCGAGAGCTCGGTCGAGGCTGCCGCTCTTGCCGCCAAGGAAGCCGGTCGCGAGGGGGAATATCTGTTCACTCTCGACCAGCCGGTCTATTCGGCTTTCATGAAGAACAGCTCGCGCCGTGATCTCCGCGAGAAGATGTATCGCCTCTACAGCGGACGCAACACCAAGGGGGAATACAACAACCTGCCGGTGATGCAGGAGATCGCCCAGACCCGTCTGGCCATTGCCAAGTTGCTCGGATACAAGACGTATGCCGATTATTCGCTCGCCAATACAATGGCCAAGAACCCCGACAATGTGTACAAACTGCTCAACTCGCTCCGCGACGCTTATCTGCCTGCCCAGAAGGCTGAGTTTGCCGAACTTTCTGCCTATGCCACTCAGCTTGAGGGACACAAGGTGGATCTGAAGCCTTGGGATTACAGCTATTATTCCAATAAGCTGCGCAATGCCAAGTACTCCTACGATGAGGAGGAGATGCGCCCCTATTTCGAACTCAATAATGTGATCGACGGCGTGTTTGGTCTCGCCACCAAGCTCTATGGCCTGACATTTGTCAAGAATCCCGACATACCCGTGTATCACCCCGAGGTGACAGCATTTGACGTGAAGGATGCCGACGGTAGCTATCTCGGAGTCATATACACCGACTTCTTCCCCCGCGCCAGCAAGCGTGCAGGCGCATGGATGACCGAGTTCAAGGGGCAGTACACCGATGCCAATGGGGTAAATTCCCGTCCGCATGTGACCATAGTGATGAATTTCACCAAGCCCACCGAGTCCAAGCCCTCGCTTCTTACCCCCAGCGAGGTGGAGACATTCCTCCACGAGTTTGGCCACGCTCTCCACGGGCTGCTCGCCAATACCAAGTATGGCTCGCTTGCCGGCACAAATGTGTTGCGCGATTTTGTGGAACTCCCCTCCCAGTTCAACGAGAACTATCTCACCGAGAAGGAGTTTCTGGACGGTTTTGCCAAGCATTATCAGACAGGCGAGCCCATTCCGGCCAAGCTCGTTGACCGCATTGTGGCATCGTCACAGTTTGGAGCAGCCTACGCATGTCTGCGTCAGCTCAGTTTCGGAATGCTCGATATGGCCTGGCACACTGTGACCGGTCCTGTTGACGATCCGGTGAAGTTTGAGAACGATGCCACGGCATCGGTGGCCATGTTTGAGCCCGTCGAGGGCACATTGTTTGCACCCACATTCGGCCACATCTTCTCGGGCGGTTATGCTGCCGGATACTATGGCTACAAGTGGGCCGAGGTGCTCGACGCCGATGCGTTTGCCCATTTCAAGGAGCATGGTATATTTGACCGCGAGACCGCCGACTCGTTCCGCAAGAATATCCTATCGCGCGGTGGCACCGAGGATCCCGCCGAACTCTACCGCAAGTTCCGCGGACACGACGCGACCATCGACGCCCTGCTCAAGCGCGATGGTATCACACCTACCACCACTCTCCCCGAGAAGGATCTCAACCGTCACGATTGATTCCCGGCTCGTTTTTGACCGATAAATAATATGCCCGCCACTTGATACGTCTCGATCAGGTGGCGGGCTTAATGATTGCGGATATGAGATGCTATATTCCTGTTTTCGTCACGCGTTACCCAAATATGGAGTTATCCACTCGTTGACGAGGTGTTAATAGCTCCTGTTGCACTTGGTCTATGAGCAAAAGCATATACATATATGTCCCTTGATGATGTGCTGCGACTTATCGGCTAAAAACAATCGATATTTAGCTATAAGTTGGTATCTTTACTGACTTATAGCTAAATGTCGGTCGAAAAAACAGCGATTTTACCGAGAGCCTTTTCCACGGCGTCCCAGATGGCTTGGCCACGGATGTCGCGTGCCACCATTGTCCCGTCAGGGCCAAATAGCATAATCATCGGAATACCAAGCCGTCCGCCAATTGAAATCTCAACTGGCGGACTGCTTGGTATTCCCGTAGGGAGTCGAACCCTAATCGTCGGAACCGGAATCCGATATTCTATCCATTGAACTACGGGAACGTGTAGTCGTTGACTTGTGAGGTGCAAAGTTATAATATTTTTTGTATTTTTGCAAGAAAAACAATTTTAACGAATATGAACGTTAGGATCGAGCCGTCATGGCTGCATGCCCTTGAGTCGGAATGGGACAAGGAGTATTTTGCAAAACTTACCGATTTCGTGAGACAGGAATATGCCACGGCTACAATTTACCCTCCGGCCGGACGCATCTTCGCGGCCTTTGATTCATGTCCGTTTGAGGATGTCAAGGTGGTGATACTCGGCCAGGATCCATATCATGGGTTCGGCCAGGCCAACGGATTGAGCTTTTCGGTAAATCCGGGCGTGGAGATTCCGCGCTCGCTACAGAATATATATAAGGAGCTTCAGGCCGATCTCGGTGTCACCCCTCCGCCGTCAGGCGACCTGAGCCGGTGGGCTTCGCAGGGAGTATTGTTGCTCAACGCCACACTCACCGTGAGGGCCGGAAGCGCGGGATCGCACCAGGGTCACGGATGGGAGGAGTTTACCGATGCCGCCGTGCGCCGTCTTGCCGAGGAGCGCGAGGGGCTGGTGTTCATCCTGTGGGGAGCCTATGCCCAGCGCAAGGGTGCGTTCATTGACCGTATGCGCCATTGCGTGATCGAGTCGCCTCATCCTTCGCCACTCAGCGCGTCGAGAGGATTTTTCGGGAGCCGTCCGTTCTCCAGGGCCAACGCCTATCTCGCGTCCCGTGGCGAGACGCCGATCAATTGGTGAGTGCCTGATCCTGTAAAACTGACCGAAAAATACTTGATTTATGAAATATACTTTGGAGGAACGTGTGGCCAAGGCCCGCGACCTGCGTGCGCAGGGATATAATTGCTCACAGTGCGTAGTGATGGCATTTGATGACGTGATGGATGTGGATGTGAACATGCTTGTGCGTGCGGCCGGCGGATTCGGTACCGGCATAGGAGCCTCGGGCGACATATGCGGAGCGCTCACCGGCACCACTATGGTGCTCGGGCTTGTGCGTGAGGGGGTGGCACGTCCCGCTCTGTATCGCGAGGTGAGGGAGGCTATTTCGGCCTTCGAGGAGCTTGAGGGCGCGCGCGATTGCCGTGACCTGAAAGGGGCGGGGCGCAAGCCTTGTCTCGATCTCATACTGGATGCCGTGACTCTGCTTCACAACCGCCTGGCCGATGCGTAGGTGGCCGGTAGCCATATTATTCTTTGTCTCTCTCCTAGTCCGGGCCAATGGCGGGGAGCTGCCCGACACGCGCCAGGGGATCTTGGCGCCGACGTTCCGCACCCTGCAGGTGCAATATATGGCCGATCCTTTCGCTCCGCCGGTGATCAATCTCAATGCGCCTGGCGAACGTATAGTGGTGTCGTTTGACGAGCTGGCCGATGAGCGTCGTTACCTGCGCTACTCGCTCGAGCATTGCGATGCTTCTTGGCGTCCCGAGGGGCTGGTGGATTCCGAATTTCTCGATAGTTTCAATGAGGGGACGGTCGAGGATGTGGATTATTCCCGGGCCACTGTGGTGCATTATGTGCATTACAGCATCACTATTCCCAATGATGAGATGCGCATCACCCGTCCCGGTAATTATCTGCTCAAGGTCTATGATGAGCGCGAGCCCGACGAGACGCTTCTGCAGGCGCGATTTGGTGTCTGCGATTTTACCATGTCGGTAAAGGCATCGGTGAGTTCGCGCACCGATATTGACAGCAACGCCGACCATCAGCAGGTAGCCGTGAGGGTGGATACCCGCCACGTTGCTCCCGATGATCCGTTCAGTGATCTCAGGGTGGTGATCACTCAGAACGGCCGTCCCGACAATGAGGTGGTGCTTGTGACGCCACAGCGCATCAATGGGCAGGAGATCGTGTATGAGCACCTGCGCCCGCTCATATTCCCTGCCGGCAATGAATATCGGCGGTTTGACATCTCGTCGGTCAATTATCCCGGTCTCGGAGTAGACTATATAGTCCACGATGCGCCGGTCTACAATGCATTGCTCGCCGTTGACTATCCTCGCGCCGAAGCGGGCTATCTATATGACAGCACCCAGCAGGGACACTATGTGGTGAGGAGCGTGGATGCCGACGATTCTGACACCGAGGCTGATTATGTGCTCACCCATTTCTCCTTGAGCATGCCTCCGCTTGCGGGATATGACGTGTTTCTCGACGGTGACTTCACGTCGAGGCGCTTCGATCATCTGTCGCGTATGGTGTACAACCATGCTACGGGTGCCTATGAGCAATCGTTGCTCCTTAAGCAGGGTGCATATAATTATCAGTACCTCGCCGTTTCCTCGGGCGCCGAGGCGGGACTGACCGCACCGGTGGAGGGGGATATGTACCAGACGGTGAATGAATACACTGTCAAGGTGTATTACCGTCCGCGCGGTGAACGGGCTGACCGGCTTGTAGGCATCACCACCGTATCATCAGGGTTATAAACCCGCGCCCACTATTTTTATAACGTAATTATCCATTATGGAAGAAACAACTGAAGAAATAATGTTACAGATTCAGGATACACTCGTGTCGCTCGACCTTGCCGAGCAGTTCTTTTGTTGTGACATCGACGCATGTCTTGGCGAATGTTGTATAGAAGGCGATGCCGGAGCACCGCTCACCGAGGCCGAACGCGATGAGATTGACCGTCTGCTCCCCGTCATTGAGGACCGTCTGCTCCCCTCGGCACGCCAGCGCATAGCCGAGGCCGGGACAAGCTATCTGGATCCCGACGGCGATCTCGTGACACAGATTGTGGAGGGGCGCAATTGCATATACACCTGCTACGCGCCGGGCGGTGTGTGCCAATGCGCCATCGAGTGTGCCTATAACGAGGGGAAGACCGGCTCGTTCCGCAAGCCATCGTCATGCGCGCTCTATCCGGTCCGGCTCACCGAGTATCCCACCTTCACCGCCGTGAATTATCATCGGTGGAAAATATGCCGGGCTGCCGAAAAGAAAGGGCGAGAGCTCGGGATACGTCTCTATCAGTTCCTCAAGGGCCCGCTTACCGACCGTTTCGGCAAGGAGTGGTACGATGAATTGTGTGAGGCATGCGAGGCATATCTTGAGGAATATGGCGATAAAGACTGAGGCGCGGGGATAAAAAACGACCGAATCGAGTCAGCTTTTTAGCTTCGCTGTAATTTTTTTGCATGTTTCCGCTGAGGTCACTCATTTTTATTATTACCGTATCGGGGCTAAGTTAGAGAATCCGCCCGAGGGAATTTTCGACTATTTAATAGTCGAAAATTCGGAAAAGAACATTTTTTTGAAATAAATTTGAAAAAAATATTCAAAAACATTTGGAGGATTCAAAAATACTCCCTACCTTTGCATCGCAATTGAGGGAGAGACCTCAACAAAGATTGAAAGCCAAAAGCAATCAACTTTGAAACTTGCAAAAATGACTTCGTAGCTCAGTTGGTAGAGCAACTGACTCTTAATCAGTGGGTCGAGAGTTCGAGCCTCTCCGAGGTCACTAAGAATCAAGCGATTACAGAATTTGTAGTCGCTTTTTTCGTGTCTAAAAACATGGAAACGGCGGTGGTTTAAACAGTCTGTTTAAACCATAGTTTAAACCATGGCGACTACTATTCGTGCTATTTGCTACAAATCGAAAGTGCTGAGTAATGGTGAATCTCCCCTGATGCTTAGAATCACCAAGGACAGAAAACTAAAATATGTCAGTCTTGGTGTGTCCGTAAATCCTGAGCATTGGGATTTCTCGAAGAACCAACCAAAGGCTGAATGTCCAAACCGAGATTACATAGAATTGCTCATTGCTGACAAGTTAAAGATGTACACATCTAAAATCGTGGAGTTAAAGGCCACCTCCTGTGAGTACACTTCTGATTCACTTGTTGAGCAGGTAAGGACTAAACGTGTAAAGTTGGTCAATGTAGAAGATATATTAACAAAGCATATCAATGACCTGATAGAATCCAATCGGCGTAGATATGCCCAGACGTTCACCCAACTGAAAGTGTCAATGGAGAAGTTCAGGGGACATCTAAAAATACCGTTCTCGGAAATTGACCTGAAATGGCTCAGGGAATATGAGCTGTTTCTGCGTAAGTCAAACCTTGCAGAGAATTCAATAGGAGTTCGTATCAGATCACTGCGTGTTATATACAATGTGGCGATTTCGATGGATGCTGTATCCTCGGAATTATATCCGTTCAAGAAGTACAAGGTATCTAAATTGCATCAGGAGACCTCTAAGCGGGCATTAAGTAGAGATGATGTGGAACGGGTTATAAATTATTCAACATCCGATCGTTTCATGCGCTTACCGATTGATATATTTGCTTTCACCTACTATTGTGGAGGAATCAATTTTGTGGATATAGCACATCTGACCAAGGATAATATAGTTGATGGGAGGCTTATATATAAGCGACAAAAGACTAAAAAGTTGATAAAGCTTCCTCTCCAACAACAAGCGTTGGCGCTGATTGAGAAATACCACAATGAGGAATCCCCCTATCTCTTTCCGATATTATCACCATTCCATCAGACAGAGATCCAAAAGGCTAACCGAATCCATAAGGTTATTTCTAATGTCAATGACAGGTTGAAGAGGATAGGAGCGGATTTAGGACTTCCGATAACGCTCACCACATACGTTGCACGGCACAGTCAGGCAACCGTGATGAAACGAGCAGGGGTTCCTACTGCTATCATCCGAGAAATCATGGGGCACAGTTCAGAGCGTGTTACCCAAATCTATCTTGATAGCTTCGATAATGAGCAGATTGATCAAGCGATGAAGAATCTCCTGTAATGAAATATATCCCATTTCTACAATATAATAGAGATGGGATATATTTTGTTTATATTTGTAGTGTTTAATACTACAGGTTATGGAATTTGAAGAATATCTGAAGCGTAAGAAGTTTGTAGCCTCTCCCGATGCTGAATACTATAAAAACTCGGAAAAGTGGGCTGACAGTGAATTTGAATGGTGGTTAGGCTTGCAACCTGAGGAAAATCAGGATGAAATACGTGAGAGGCTCAAGTACCTACGGAAATATCTGTTGAGGTGTCCTGTTTTCGATGGGGAAGAATGGAGCCCATCCCAAGCCTATATGCGATACTATGAGACGAGAGAAGAGCGTATGCAATATACAGGAATCAGTCAGGGAAAATGGGATGCCCTGATGGATGTCTCGGAATTCTATGAGATAATAGAGGAATTGGGGATTTCTGAGGAAGCAACGTTCGATTTCATCGTCTACCTATGGAGTGTGTTGAAAGTATGGGTTGAACAAGGAGTCTCCATAACTATAGGTGATATGGTGGAGGAGCTGGTTGACCGGATCAAGGAATGTCCGGATGCGCCAGTGGAACTTGACGTGAAAATCGGGAAGAAGCATTTTAAGTTCTCGGATGATAGATTCATCAAGGCCCTGTTCGTTAATTATGTCGCTTCGTCATTGTCGACTGATGGGATTCTGCACACGGTCCGAGCTAACAAAAGGTTGGCTGATTATATACTGATAAAAACACTTTTGGAGCATTTGCCCATAAATGTTCAACGCAGGAAAGAGGGTGCCTATACCCAGAGTGAGCGAGACTTTTGTCTCTATGTGCTTTGGCTCGTCAATGAGTTCTACCCTAACTTCCCGATTGACGATGCTCGTGGCCTCTGCGGAAGTACCAACAATGGCGTTTTTGATAAATTGATGAAAGATTATAGGCACATAACATTACCTATATTAGAGATTTACTGAATATAATAAAAATTCCGGGAAAAACTTATTTTATTTAAGGCTAAGGATAGCTCTAATTTTGCCACTGTAAAAGGGAGTAAATCCCAAAATAATAAGTATTATGATAAATTTAATTATTAATGAGCCCACAGTGGCTAAAGCGGCCTATCCTAATGAGAAGGCGCACAAAGAGTTGATAACAATGATGAACCGGAAGGAGGCTATCACGCTATACTTCTCGCGTGACAGTTACGGGTTCGTGACGGCTGTCGTCGAAAGCCGGACGACCGAGAAGTTCAGTTACCAACTATCTCAAGCTGGATTGGACATGCTCATCGGATACCTCGTGTATGGTACAATCGATGACAAGGATGTTGATCCGACAGCACCTTTTAAGGTTGAGGATGGTGTAACTCCTGATGCTATCAGATTTGATATGCTCAAGAGCTTCCTCAAAAGCAAGCTCGGAGTCATGAAAACCATCCCTGCGTTTCGTGACAAGCCTGACCGATTGACAGTCTCAGCCAAGCTGAAGCATGGCACAGTAATCTTCTATTTGGAGCGCACTCCTGAAGCCGAGGGATTATTGCGTTAAAGCCTACTTAGGGGCTAATGACTCTTGATTGAGTAACGGAGGGAGGGCATAAAACTCTCCCTCCATATTTATCTATAGCATGATACATAACTATTTAAGCGTAGACAAAGGGCAATACCTCACTGACATATATAAGAATATCGAGAGTGGGATCATATTGCACAAAACACTGACAGGTCTCGGGGCTACATACTCCGAAATAATATCGGACCGCGACTCTATCATAGTAGTTCCTAATGTGCCAACTATAACAGTGAAGTGTGCGAAACACACGGCCGACAATCTATTTGGAGTGAAGGAACGTGTTACGACAGATGATGTGGTGAATTATATTGACCGCTCAATAAAGGGAGGGCGTAATATCAAGATTATGGTCACGCCGGAAAGCTTCTATAAGGTAAAGGATGCTTTTGAGGAGATTGGTGAAGATATGTACATGCGTTGTTTCCTGCTACTTGATGAGTGCCACAAGATAATAAAGGATATGGATTACCGTCCTGATATTCTTCTTCCGATGGACGATTTCTTCAGTTTTGTTGATAAGGCTCTTGTATCCGCAACACCTATCATCCCCTCGGACCCTCGCTTTGAGAAGAATGATTTCAGGGTTGTAGAAATCTTACCCACGTATGATTATGCCCAAGAGATTCAGTTAGTGCATACCAATAATATGCTTGAAGCGATTAGGAATATACTTCCCGTTATAGAAAAGGCTCAGGCCTCGGAGAACAATATATGCATATTCGTTAATAGTACGGACATGATACATCAATTGATAAGCAAGCTTGGGATAGCTGTCCGAAGTAGCGTTTTTTGTGCGACTAAGAGTGTCACGAAACTCAAAAATAAAGGATTCAAAAACGCTTATGAGAATTGGTCGAAAAAGCACATGCGTAAATTCAATTTCTTCACAAGCCGGTTCCATACCGCGATTGATATTGAGTTGGATATGCGTCCTGATGTTGTTTTCATAACTGAGCCGTACTTTGCCGATCATACACTCTTGGATCCGTATGCTGATATTGTACAAGCAATCGGCAGATTCAGAGGTGGAGTATCTTCGGTTACCCATGTTTTCACAACAAGATCAACTATTCAACAGCGTTCCATCGATGGACTTAAAGAATACATCGATTGTTGCGAGAAAGTTTACACCATAGTGAAAACTTTATATAATTGTGCTAAATCATCTGAGCAACGCAATGCGTTCAGGACGGCTCTTGATGCTATGCCATATAATAATTTCCTGAGATATGGAGTTAAGGACTATTTTGCGATCGACAATTATATATATGACGAGCTTGTTCGCTCCTCTTACAATAACATTGATTCAGTAAAGAGTCGGTATCTTGAATCCGGACGTTTTATAATAAAGGGGATCTCATTCATGAAGCACCCGTTCGGAGAACATGACAGGCTCTCTTTATTCAGTGGAGCGGGTACTATGAAAAAGATGAGAGAAGAGCTGGTAGAATTCCTTGACAATATAAAGGATGATCGAGGATGTGAGATTGTCGATTCCATAATAGAGGAGCTTCGAGAGAAAGAACCTGTAATTGTAGACGCATTTTTTAAGCTTGGTAAAGCTGTTGTTACTGAATGTGGTTATAGGGTAAAATCGTTACGGGAAAAACTGATCATACATGAATATAGAGAGAAGAGCAATGGAGATGCATTCTTAAATGCTCTAAGAAACACGTTTGATGTCGGACGTAAATATACGAGGTCCTATGTGAAGAATGAGTTGATACGGTTGTTTGAGTTGTTCGAGATAAAACCCTTTAACTCGGTCACGGCCTACTCCATAGACGAATATTTTAATGTGGATCACGAAGCGAGGATAGGTAATGGCCGGGCTGTAAGGATATTATCATCAAAGATCGAATGAACGTGCATTTTTCATTCTCATAGGGTGAGATCATAAAAAGTACATTACTGATTAATGGGAGTTAGCCATGCATTGATGACTAACTCCCTCAGTATTTTATATAATTTCATATCCTGATACTCTTTTACCATCTACTGATGGCACTTTACATGGCTTGATGTTTATATTATATTTTCTCATGAGGACTGTTGCCGTTATTTTGGGATTCCCGTTGATATTATTTACAGCATATACATCTTTGATAATCCGTTTTATCTCAGGAGTTGGAAGCTTCATACCCGGCTTGAATATCAGCGTTAAGTCAGATCCTATTTTCCAGGCCTTTCGATTGTTCCTTATATCATCATCAAGTTTTGCTTTGCGATAACCCAATGCCCTAATGCGTTCACCGCCCAATTCATCGTAATAAGGTTTTATATCCCTGTACTTTCGTTCCATTTGTTCGATAGGTATGGCGAAAATGTTGGATTCTTGTTTCATCCGGTACTCACAATAGACCCTCATACGATCAATAAAATTGTCACGCGCAATCATATTTTTTAATTGTTCCTCATATATGATACCGCATTTTATTTCTTCACTTACACAAAATCCGCTATCTTGTAGCAGTGTGTAGATGACATTACCATTCATGTAATTCTCATGTTGGATCTCATAGGAGAAACAATCACTCATATAAGCCAGTCTGTTGACGGTGAATGTGTCGTTGGTCCTATCGTAGTACATGTAAGAGTCCTAGAATCCCATTATTTTAATATAGTGTTCTGTTTCTTTAATATACTTGTTCCTGAGGTCGGTGTTGAGAATACTGTTTTTGAAATCAGCGTCAGATATGGAAACCCTCATGCGGTTGTCGATTATTGCCATATACTCCTCTCTGCTCATAGCTCCGTTATTCACGTTATATATGAATGTAAGAACACTCCTGAACGGATTCTCTTTCAACCTCTGTCGGCCCGCTATCTGCACAAGTTCAGTAGCAATGTCTATAGAGGTGTGGGCCCTATTGCTGTCGCTGATTACAAATGTGGAAGCACATTTCGAGTAGAAATCACATCCTGCAAAGGCTGTGGATGTACAAAACGTAAACATCTTATGTGGTTCATCCTTTAATGGGATCCTGCCTCTTGTGTGACCATTGCCTATCTTTCTGATAATGTCATCGTTGTTATCGGAAGTCCCGACTATAATGTTGACCTCTTCGGGTGATAATCCGGTTTGCTTTATGATATTAGCTATGTTGTTGACGCTGTTAAGGAATATCACACATTCATTGGATTCAATAACTCGTCCATCTAATTCAATACGTGGAAATATGCCAGATTGATAATCTCTCACAATTCTAAGGGCTGCATTGATAGGACTCTTGCTTTCTTCACACAGAACCTTTACATGGTCAATACTAGACCATACCAATTCATAGTAGTCCAGTTTTTTGAAATGATCAATCTCTTTCATGAATTTCTCAGCTATAGGTGTGGCTGAGAGATATGTTACATACGGGAATTGAACGACTGCATCTAATATGGCTATCTCCACTTGAGATTTAAAGGCACTGTCAATAAGTATGTAATGATACTCGTCTACGACAACCCGCCAATCGCTTTTATCCTCTATGAGTGTAGCCAATCTTGGAATAGAATCGAAAGTCGCTAAAATTTTAGGTAATTGGGACGCTGATAGATAATCCAATATGGCACGATTGCTTACATCCCCTGTAACTATAAGTGTTTCAGGATACTGTTCGTGTTTATTGACTATCAGATTAATACGTGGACAACATATTATAGTCTTATGTCGATTTTCCAAGGCTACAGTAGTGGCACCACATGCCGTTATCCCTTTGTTTAAAATGCCATTAGGAAGTTCAAATCCATTCCAATCACTTAAATACGTTACATTTAGTGGTACATGAATTCTCATGTTATGAAAAATTTAATATTAAAATTTATAATTATCTGATCAATCTTGGTAGTCTGGAATATTCTGTAATATATATCTATATTTATAGTGGTAATGCACAAGAAATCAGACATCAATCTCAAAATATAAACCGAAGCTTTGCCCCGGTTTCATAATGAGAATCATGATTGAAATTAAAGTGATCGCATGGTAAATCCCTATAATATCTATAAGCAAATATAATCTTTAGTATCTGAAAATCAAAATAAAAACTCATCATGGTATTTATGGGGCTAATCCCTTGTCTTGGCTTATAAATTCTATTGACAGGTATGCGGTAGCAGTGACGGCTAAAAGAAAAGGCCTTAAACTGAGTGTGTTAAAAAATAATAAAATAGCGATATTGCATTGAAAATAACAGGATACATAATCAAGACCTATGCCTCGAATAAAATGAAAATACCGCCAATCGGGGATTTTGTTGAAACTGTTGATGTGCGGTAAATATGATTTTATGGAATGATCTCCATTTTCTTATTTTGAAAGTATTGTGTGCGTTGGAGCATACACGTTAAAAACACCCCTCCCCTGATAAAAATGGGAAACAGAAAAAATAGCCGAAGAGAAATCGTGGAGAATTTATTGACTGTAATAAAGTCATATAAATCATTTAACACATTAATTTCATAGACATGGAAACAACCATTCCCGCAGTACAGGAATCATCCTGTAATTCAGTTACATTTATTGAGGCCAATACTTCGGCCATAAGTGTGGAGGAACTTACCGTTCAATGTGTAGTTCCGACATGGGCTAATCAGGAACTCACCATCTCGCATCAGGACTTTATCGCCACGGTGCATGATGGCGCTTGTAACGTGTTTAGCGGTGAACTTATCAACGAACCCGAAATCAGAGTGTCGCACATAGTGAGAGGCCGTGTCCCCTCAGCTCTTGGCAAACGGGCTTCCGAGTTGCTCGAATCCGAAAAGACTCAGTTCTATCAGCGTTTGGCATTTGCCTTCACAATACCATCTATCCACGAAACGATAGATGGTCAGAGGCTCGAGCTTTGCATAGGCGGTGTCCGTAACTACAACGACCTGAACCTCTATCGAGCCAACCGCGGAGCTGAGAAATTCTCCGTTTTCATAGGGTGGAGAATGCATGTATGCTCCAATCAGGTGTTGACGGGGCAGGGTGCGAAGATTCAGCTTGAAGTGATGTCGCTCCATGAGCTATACAAGCAAGTGCTTGATCTGTTCTCGACATTCCGACCTGCTGATGACCTTAGTATGCTAAACACTCTGTCCAATACACGCTTGACTGAGAGTCAGTTCGCTCAGATCGTGGGGCGCATGAGGCTTTATCAGGCTCTCCCTAACAGTTATCAGCGTCGGGTTCCTAAGCTCCTTATCACGGACAGTCAGATCAACAACGTCTGTCGAGACTACTATACCGATCCCAATTTCGGAGCAAAGAATAATACCATCTCCATGTTTGACTTCCACAATCTACTTACGGAGGCTAATAAGAGCAGCTACATTGACAGCTATCTTCAGCGAGCGGTTAACGCTACCGAGGTGACTGTTGGAATCAATAATGCACTGCATGGCGATAGCAAATATTCTTGGTTCCTAGGGTAATCTGTGGACATTCCTCACATGGTGGGGAGTGTCCAATTTTTTCATCATCGCCCCTATATAATAATATACATTGATATAAGAATATTAGACATGGATTGTCAAGTTTCTGAAATACGATTGAAATACCGTCCCAAACCTATCTCTGAGATCATAAAAGGATCGACTGACCTACACAGGTTTCTAATCGATAAAATATATGATGAGGACACTATAGGATACAAGGAGTCATTCAAGGTGATTCTGTTCAATCAGTCTAACCGGATTATCGGTTACTTCACGGCGTCCGATGGAGGACTCACTTCTACAATCGTTGATGTACGAGTGGTGTTACAGACGGCTCTCGTGACCAATGCAACGTCAATGGTGCTTTCGCACAATCATCCATCGGGCAATGCTAATCCAAGCTTACAAGACGATAATATCACTAAAAAGATCAGATCGGCATGTGAATTAATGGAGATACGATTGCTGGACCATATAATAGTTACGCCTTTTGGTAATTTCTATTCCTATTGTGACGAGGGGAAAATATAATAGGATGAAAAATATTTTGCTTATTTAGCCCCAACAATAATACTTTTTTATTAACTTTGCGGTGAGTCCAGTGCGAAGAGTCGCAATAATAAGGACTTATCACTTATTAATATTAAGGTGTTATTGAAATTTTATCTTCCATTATCGAACTTGGCGGTTTGAATTGCAGTGAAGATGAGATTGGCAATAGCACCTACATCGGTGGCTTATACACTGTCGAGACTGACAGCCTATATAGCTCTATCGGTGTGGGGCTATTGTTTTATCTACTGCAAAGGTACGCCAAGACCTGATAATGGGATAAAACAAAATACATTCCTCACACCTTTTTTATGTCCAAACAAAAACGTCTCGATGGAGGATGAGATTCGATGTAGGCCAATCACATGAGACATTTCAAGACATCCGGTACCGTTCTCTATTTCAATACGAGGGATGAGATGATCAAGGTCAAACTTGACCATGTGGCTTATTTTGAGGCTGACTCTAATTATTGTCATGTGATGTTCATCAACGGAGCTAAGGCTACGCTTCTGACGAGTCTTGTCAGCATGGAGGGACTTCTTGCCAATCGTTTCAAGGATGATGTCCCGATGTTCATACGTATTGGCAAAAAGTACATAGTTAATCGTCAGTACATATTTCAGATCAATGTGTTACGACAGAAACTTGTGATGACTGATTACGAATCGCCTGTAGTATTGGAAATATCCATATCAAAGGATGCACTGAAGAATCTAAAGCAACTCTACTCTAACGTATGACAGAAATCATCATAGGCCGTAAAGGCACACAAAAGACTCCTATCAGCGACCCAACCGTAAGTCGCGAACACTGTAAGGTAACTGACAATGGCGACGGTACGTTCACGATTGAGAATCTAAGTCAAACAGGAACAAAGATTGACGGTCGCGACATTATCCGAGCAAAAGCCACACTCAACAGTCGGATTCAGCTTGGCCAATCGTTCTCGGCAATGCTTGTAGAACTGATTGGCAACACTCAAAAAGCAGACACCTCGCAAGTCTCATCCAAAGTTCAGCAACCAACACAAAGTCAGCATCAGGAGGTAAAAACATATAATATCTCGCATCTACGCAGAGTATGGGAAGATTTTAATCGGATAAATGTTGAGAAAGCCGAAGAGCAGAGAATGATAAACCTCAAGCGTACAGGCTTCGGCATATTCACAATGTGTGCTGTTCCTGCAAACTTCCTTTTAGGCCCGATAGGACTTGCAGGTCTGGGCTACGCACTTACTGGCATCGGTGTTCTGGGGAATATTTACAGTTTTGTAGGTATGAGAAATGCAGAAACGGCTGAAGAACGTCAACGCCGTCAAGACCGATTCGATGATGCATGGGTTTGTCCAAATCCCGCATGTGGCAGGACCTTGCTCGCCAAGAATTATAAATTACTGATACGAAATTATCAATCATGTCCATATTGCAAGTGCAAGTATGTTGAATAGGATTTCATCGTTGCTGATAATAATTATCCTGATTCTATGTCAGCAAAACATTTTTGCTGAGACCTATGCTGTATGTGTGGGTGTGAACTACAACGGAAGCAAACATCTCTCCAAGCTGAATAAAGCCGAGAATGATGCCAAATCAATGTCGGAATTTTTCAAGAAGGGTGGAGCACGCGTAGTGACAATAACAGGGCATTATGCCACTAAATCCGAGATATTGAAAAGGATAAAGTCTCATTACGGCAAAGCATCTCAATCTGACAGGATCATACTCTTTTTCAGTGGTCATGGCTTCAAAGGTGGCTTGTGCCCATACGACATGAGAAATATAGAGTCGGGGATCTCTTATAATGAGATAATCAAACTCATGCAGAAGTCCAAGGCTAAGACTAAGATGATTTTTGCCGATGCTTGCAATAGCGGGACATTCCGTTCTGACAAGACATATTCGTCGACCAATAGGAATACAAATGTACTATTGTTTCTTTCGTCTCGTGGTAGTGAATCGTCCATAGAATCACGATTTCTTGCCAACGGTTACTTTACAAAATATCTTCTGCGAGGATTGCGCGGAGGAGCTGACGCCAATCGCGATAGGCGCGTCACTGCCTACGAACTTTATGATTTCGTCAGCAAAAATGTAGCCACAAGCACAAAGAATCGTCAGCATCCCGTGATGTGGGGACGGTTCGATGATGATATGGTTATGGTTGACTATGCTTTATGATAACTTTGTCAATTATTCCCATAAATATATCACACATCCACTTAGGGATTTTATTAATGTAACTGTAACTCATACTTTTGTAAAAACAAATTACGCGACTATGCAACTACAAAATAATAGTACATTACAGGACGGCAAATATCGTATCATTCGTGTTCTTGGCCAGGGAGGCTTCGGCATAACTTATCTCTCTGAGCATACCATGCTTGGTAAATTAGTAGCGATTAAAGAATTCTTTCCGAAAGAGTATTGTGATCGTGAAGAAACGACAAATAAAATAACAGTTGGGACTAAAAACACAGTTGATATTGTTGACACCCTCAAAGCCAAATTTATCAAAGAAGCACGAAATATATCAAAACTATCACATACTAATATAGTGACAATATTTGATATATTTCAAGAAAATGAGACGGCATACTACGTCATGGAATATATTGATGGTCATTCCTTGGCGGAACTACTCAAACTTAATGGCCCAATGGCAGAAGAGGATGCCTTACGATATATCCGAAAGATTGCTAATGCGGTTAATTACATGCACTCCCTCAGCATGAATCACCTTGACTTGAAACCTGCCAACATTATGGTCAGAAGTCACGACAATGAGCCGATATTAATTGATTTTGGCTTGTCGAAACAATATGATGCTGTCGGTGATCAAACATCAACAACTCCCATAGGTGTAAGCCATGGATACGCTCCAATAGAGCAGTATCGCCCAGGAGGAGTATCGACATTTTCTCCTCAGACAGATGTGTATGCTTTGGGAGCAACACTGTATGCACTGATCACTGCAAAAACGCCACCGCATTATAGTGAAATTCTTGAAAATGGAATTTATTTCCAATCCGCTATATCGGAGTCTCTAAAATGTACAATAGAAAAATCGTTAGAGATCAAGAGATGTAATCGACCTCAAGATATAGAATCTTTCCTGGTTATGTTGGGAACTATCAATCGACCCGATAGCATGATAGAACAAAATACATCTAACCATGAACAAGATGACAAGCAGACAGATATAGAGCAGTTAATAACAACCGAAGTTAACGAAGAGACAACATTAATCAATTCACTTGACAAATCTCCAGAAATACAAATTAAAAAACGCAGAGGTTTGAACCCTCGGACGCGATCTGAAATAATTCAAATCTCATGGAAGGTATTATATGCTTCCAAGGTCTATTTTCTGCTAAATGGTAATCAAATTGAAGCAGCCGAAAATGGGTGGCAAACGCTCACGAATAGTGGCGATAAATTCCAATTGTGTGTTGTTGGCGGGGACGGTTCTGTCATTAACACTGAAGTTATTGAATATAAATAAGATCGAATTTCCATCAAATATATTTTTTTGACTAATAAATTCAATAAAAATGAATATTAAGGAAATCTCATATCAAATTATTGAAAACTTTAAGATTGGACTTAAAGATAGAAAGCATACCATTTATATGAATGAGATGTTGTATATTGCCATTGACATTGAACGCAATATAAAAGTATCAATAACTTCAAATATTTTAGAGAATGCCTATGAAGCAATATTAATATTGGCATATGAAGAACTAGCGGTCATAAATTACTACTATTGGTACAATGTATATCATATAAATTCAGAGGGGGAAGTTTCAAAAGATTATCAAAATGACAAATTTAGAATTTCTCATTCATGCATTAATGGCTACAAAAACCAATACATAGATTTATTATATGATAATACGAAAATCTATTCTTTTAGAATTTCTCATTCAACATGGTCCGGTGAGTTTAAAAAGTTATGGAGTCTGTTCAATATAACAAGACAACTTAAAACTGAAGATGAAATATTATTGGCTTGTAAGTTATATAGGAGCAATTCAGCGAATGCAGACCAACAGAGTAAAATTGAGGAGTTGTGCCAGCGAGAGTATCTATTAGAGTCCCAACTAAAAGAATATCGAGGTTTATTAGATGAATTTAAATCACTTTTAAATTCATACATAGAGAAATAAATTCATATAGTTATGCAACTAAATACTAATACAGAACTGCAGGGCGGGAAGTACCGCATACTTCGAGTTCTAGGCCAGGGAGGTTTTGGCATAACTTATCTTGCCGAGAATGTGTTTTTTGACCGTGTTGTTGCCATCAAGGAATTCTTTCCAAAAGATTTCTGTGGACGTGACAATACAAGCCATCTCACGCTTGGTACTCAAAATAATGCAGAGACGGTTGAGAAACTCAAAGCCCGTTTCTTGAAAGAAGCAAAAAACATCGCCAAACTAGACCATAACGGTATCGTCAGAATCCACGACATCTTTGAGGAGAATAATACAGCTTATTATGTCATGGATTATATTGATGGCGAGTCGTTGTCTGAGATGGTCAAACGCGTAGGTCCTCTGTCGGAATCAAAGGCTATTGAATATATCCGAAAAGTCGGAGATGCGCTCGACTATATCCATTCGCGCAACATGACTCATTTTGATGTTAAGCCCGCCAACATCATGATACGTCGAAAGGATGATGCTCCTATACTTATTGATTTCGGACTGTCCAAGCAATATGATATTCATGGCGACGCAACCTCTACACTGATGCAGGGAGTCAGTCAAGGATACTCCCCGTTGGAACTTTACAGTGCAGGGTGTGTCAGTTCATTCTCTCCTCAGACGGATGTCTATTCGCTTGGAGCCACGCTGTATTATCTTGTCACAGGTAATATTCCACCGATAGCCTCCGATATTATTGACAACGGGCTGCAATTACCATCTATTGTGTCCTCTGCCGTTAGTAATGCCATTAGTTGCGCCATGACAATCAGTCGCGCCAAGCGACCCTCTTGTGTGTCCACGTTTTTAGATAAACTGACTGTTAATTGTACTGAAAAGCCTAAGCATAACACTTCTGCGGAAAATGTTAATTCAAATGAAGATACAGTCCTTATCGACGATCCAAAGGATACTCATAGCGAACAGTCAAAACAAACCGCACCAAAAGCTACTACTAAAGAGGCAACGTCGAGGAAATACTCCGGATGTATTTGGACTTTAGTCGCTATTTGTTTCCTTATAATTGTGGGTGCAGTCTTTCTAACTGATGACTTAACTCCAGAAATTAATACTATCGACCAAAATGTTGAGTATGAAAATTTGGAAGAGGTGGAATTAAAAGAAGAGAAGGATGTACTTATAGAAACTGTGAAAGAAGAAACTACACAAAACAAAAAATATAGTGAAAAAATAGATAGCAAATTAGATAAGATTCCATCAAAATCTAATTCATCCAACATGCTCGATGAGAATAAAACAATGATCGTAGATGACAACCATATATTCAATTTAGCTGAGACACCAGGATTAGAGGCTCCTCAGTTCCCCGGTGGGGAGGAGGCTCTTCTTAAATATATATCTGAGAATATTAGGTACCCGGCAGAGGCCATCGAAAATAATATTCAAGGGCGTGTGGTAGTACAATTCGTAGTAACTAAGACTGGTGCTGTCAGCGAAGTGAGAGTTCTCCGTGGTAAATACCCTGATATCGATAGGGAGGCTGTCCGCGTGGTTAAGTCATTTCCCAAGTTCATTCCCGGCAGGATGAACGGACATGCAGTTAACGTGTGGTATTCACTACCAATCCAGTTTAAGCTTTCTGGAATCTAATATTTGTTATAATATAGCCCTCTGACATTAGACAATGTAGTCGTTTAATAAGGAGAATCATTATGCAACTAAATATCAACTCTGAACTTCAATGTGGCAAATACCGCATCCTTCGAGTTCTCGGCCAAGGCGGGTTCGGTATTACTTATCTTGCCGAGCATACCATGCTTAATAAGTTGATCGCCATTAAGGAGTTTTTTCCGAAGGAATATTGCAACCGAGATGCAACATCGAGTCATGTAACAATTGGAACGCAAAGTTCCGAGAATCTTGTTGCGCAGTTGAAGAATAAGTTTATCAAGGAGGCTCGTAATATATCGCGACTACATCATCCAAACATAATCATAATCCACGACATATTTCAGGAGAACGATACCGCATATTATGTGATGGAATATGTGGACGGAACGTCTTTATCTGAATTGGTGAAACAAAATGGTGCGTTATCGGAAGCAACAGCGATCTCATATATTCGTAAAGTGGCGGATGCTGTGGGATATATGCACTCTCTCAGCATGAATCATCTTGACTTAAAACCTGCCAACATTATGGTAAGATCTCAAGATAATGAGCCTATACTGATTGATTTTGGATTGTCGAAACAATATGATGCAAGTGGAGAGCAGACATCAGCTACCCCTATTGGGATCAGTCACGGATACGCCCCAATAGAGCAGTATCGCCCAGGTGGTGTGTCAATATTTTCGCCACAGACTGACATATATGCGCTTGGTGCTACGCTATATAATTTACTGACAGGTAAAATTCCACCTCATTATAGTGAAATGTTGGAAAACGGACTTCCCGATTTTCCATCGACTATATCACAAGGAGCTATATTTGCTGTAAAAAATGCGATGCAAATAAAAAAAGTAGAACGACCAAGTGATATATCTAAATTTTTAGAGACTTTAAAAGTAACGGCGACTATTAGAGGAGGTTCTTTGGGTAAGGAATATCAATTGGGCTTTTCGCATGGCGATACTGAAGATACACATATCATCACAAATGATAGGAAGGTAAGTGACGACACTCAATTAATACAATCCTCTAAATTCGTTGATTTAGGATTATCTGTTTTATGGGGATTAGAAGATCCATATATGATTCCTACGATTATAGGAGGGGAAAGGACGGTTGCTTATTTATATGCAGACGAAATGATTGATCTAAATAACGACCTCAATATATCTTTACCTTCTAGGAGAGATTGGTTAGAGCTAATCCAAAAATGTAAATGGTCAATAGAGTATGTTAATCAAAAAGCGATACGTTATAAGGTGTTGGGACCAAATGGGAATTATATTTTCCTATTAATGGCAAAATATAAAACTTCAAGTTGGATTCACGACAATAATACTAAGGAATATATGTTGTGTTCTGAATATAGACGTGGTATTATTGATGTGGTAGTTCCTTGCAGTGTCTCAAATCAACGGCTTATAAAAAGGAAATGAGTATGAAGCAACTGAAATCAGTAACTTTTTCAAAAAGTAATTTTATCACTCAAATCCAATAGTTTATCCAACATGGCTCAAAACATTTGCTATTAGCAGATTGGATACTTACCTTTGTCACAAATAAAATATCATAAGATAATGAATGACGATTCAACACGCCTCATCAACGAGGTTCCCGCTCCTAAAGAGCAAGCGACCAATCAGAGTGATACCAAACAGGAGACTCCAACTGTAAAGACCGGAAAGACTGTCGCAGCTGCAACAGTTGGCGGTTTTGTGGCTGGAGCAGCCTCAGGCGCAGGAGTCTCAGCTATGGCTACTCCTGTAATGCCTGAAACTGAGCTTCCTGAGGAACTCACAGAAACATCCAATGAAGAATCTGTCGAGGCTCCACGCCCCGAGGAGGTAATTCTCGCTAACGATGAGGGAATACGCTATGCTCATGTCGATGCCGATAATTTCAACGATGCGTTCGCTCAGGCACGTGCCCAGGTTGGGGCAGGAGGTGTGTTTGAGTACAATGGCCGATTGTACGGCACCTATCTCGCTGATGAATGGGATGCCATGACACCTCAGGAGCGCGCCGACTATCAAAATCGCGTGAATGAATTGTCGCCAACACATGGCGCTGAATCATCCGATGATGCAGTGCCGTCTGCTTCAACACATACCGAATCGGCTCCTGAGAATGTGGATCTGATTTCAGCAGAGCCTGTTGACAATGAAATAAAAGTGCTTGGAGTAGAAGCTGTGCAGACTGAGAACGGACAGATCATGAATGTGGCATTGGTTGAGAACTCAGGTGATCAAGCCCTGCTTGTCGATATAGACAATGACGGAAATATCGACGTGTTGATTCATGATGATAATAATGATGGATACCTCCAAGAATCAGAAATTCACGACATATCTGAGATCGGATTGAATATTAATGATCTCCAAGAGGCTCATGCGGCAAATTCAGGTGATATGCTGTATGCGTCCAACGATGATATGCCTGATTATATCAACGATGCGGATGTTACGAATTTTGTGTGATGGGCAGAATCTATATAGTTTGTCCTGAGTGCCATCAACAGTTATCGTTCAACGAGGTTGCAGGCTATCAGAATATGGTTGTCGAATGTCCGAAGTGTCACTTTAAGGCTAATGTGAGCGTCTATCAGGGAGGCTTGCAGGCGAGAGGTGCTCATGGGGCTGATGATATGGCTACTCAGTTGGTGATGCCTCCGAGTTCCTCGGCGGATGTCGGTCAGATAAGAGTGACTTCCTCCAACGAGATTCAGTGGCTAAAACCGGGTAGTAACATAATAGGACGCAGGGCTGAGACTGGAACGGCAGATATTAAAATCAGTAATGACATGTACATGAGTCGTCGTCATGTCAGAATTGATGTGGTGAAAAAACTATTGGGCTATGAGCATCATTTGGTGGAGATTAACTCCAAGAATATTGTAAAACTCAATGGTAAGCCAATAAATCGTGGCGATATACTGGTGATACGATTTGGAGATACTTTGACACTTGGTAAAACCGATATTATTTTGGAGTCAAGAGACGATGATTCAACAAGATTAGTCTGACAAAACGGTATGATTACAATAAGAAAACCACAATTTTTCAGCGAGATAGGCAGGAAAGATAATCAAGAAGATTATCTCTATCCCGCGACAGCAGATTGCTCCACACGGGTATTCATTCTGTGTGACGGCATGGGTGGGCATGACAATGGCGAGGTGGCAAGTCGCACTGCCGCTAATGCCCTTGGAAAATACTTGGATAAATATACTTTGAATGGTGATTCGATTGACGAATCTATATTCTTGGACGCTCTTGATAAGGCTTACGATGCTCTGGACGGAATAGATACCCAATCCGATAAGAAACCGGGAACTACTATGACATGTCTTTGTCTCAACGAAGATAATTACTTGGTAGCTCATATAGGAGACAGTCGGATTTATCATATACGGCCATCGCTTTATAATGCCGAGACAAAGCGTGGTGGCATTTTGTATCAGTCATCCGATCATTCGTTGGTCAATGATCTGTTAAAGGCAGGTGAACTTAGTGAGGAGGAGGCACGTGACTTTCCACAGAAAAATATCATCACCCGTGCTATGCAACCACATCTTGCCAAGAGATATAAAGCTGACATATACACGTTTGATGATATCATGAGCGGTGACTATTTCTTCCTTTGTTGTGATGGTGTTTTGGAACAGCTTTCGAATGAGAAGTTGTGTGAGATACTCGCATCAAGCAACCTGTCGGATTCTCAGAAAATAAATGAGATAAAGGCTGTTTGCGATGGCTTGACAAAGGACAACTACACCTGTTGGCTCATTCCGATAGATAAGGTGACACATGATGGCAAATCCAATCGTGGCAACGGTAATATAATCCATGCTGATTTTGTTGAAGATGACAATGAGTCGCAAAAGCCTAAAAAGAAACTACTCTCCAAGTGCCGACACTTTTTCAGATCGATTAAAAAATATCTCATATTTATTCTGCCCGTGATCATATTGCTCATAATAGGTGGATATATCTATTTCAGAATGTAATAGATAAAAGAATTATTCTAAAAAACAGCCTTAATTATTTATACCTCAACTAATCTTTTCAGGTTATAGAACTATTGGTAACTAAACATATAACGTACTTTTTTGAAAAATTTCTCACTCTTATGGGGTGTGTCTTAAAAATGTACGTTGACTTGAAATATGGCAAATAAACCGTTTCATATATAATTCCAATGGTTTCGTACTTATATGCATGACAACGACTATTCTTCTATTAACACCCTGATTGAGGATTTATTATTGGCTTTTACTATACAAAACTTTTATTTTTAAACATTCACTCAGACTTTGTGTAAATTTGTAATCGTTAAAAAATAAGATAGACTATGGTAGATCGGTTTGTGCATGCGCAGGAAGATACATACAATCTTGCTTTGGAGGAAGTAAGGTCAGGGAAGAAACGCTCTCATTGGATGTGGTATGTTTTTCCTCAAATCAGAGGACTTGGGCGCACTATGCACTCATTATTTTTCTCGATTAATGACATTGACGAAGCCAAGGAGTATCTTGCCCATCCGATATTAGGTAAAAGACTTATTGAAATCTCACAGGCGTTGCTCAGTCTTGACACCAATGATGCACACAGTATTTTCGGTTCTCCTGATGACTTGAAGTTGCGTTCATGTATGACACTCTTTGATGTCGTAAGGCATGACTCCATCTTCTCTAAGGTATTGGCCAAGTTTTTCGATGGAGAAAGAGATGCTTTGACATTGAATATATTGGCTGAACAGTCTAATCCAAGAAAAAATGCCATCGAAAATATCAGTTCGGTTACAAATGCCCCGACTGATAAACGTGCATTAGTTCTTATCGGAGCTATCTGTGGCGATATAATCGGTTCTTTTTATGAGTTTTGCTCCGTGAAATTCCAAGACTTCGACCTCTTTACAAAACGGAGTAAATTTACGGATGACACAGTATGTTCAATCGCTGTAGCCGACGCGTTGATGAATGGAAACGATTTTGTAGGCAAACTGCAATATTGGTGTCGCAAATATCCGAAAGCAGGTTATGGCGGTAATTTCAATTGGTGGATTCGTCAGGACCATCCTCAACCCTACAGCAGTTGGGGGAATGGCTCTGCAATGCGAGTTAGCTCTGTTGGTGCCTTTGGTCGTTCCGTCGAAGAGGTTTTGAGTTTAGCAGAAAAGTCCTCCATTGTAAGTCACAACCATCCTGAGGGAATAAAAGGTGCGCAGGCGACGGCTTTGGCAAATTATCTTGCACTCAATGGAGCGTCCAAGGAGGAAATCAAAACGCGGATTGAGTCAAGATTTGGATATGATTTGAACAGGACATACGATGACATTCAGCCTAATTATAGATTCGATGTAAGCTGTCAAGGCTCTGTTCCTGAATCAATAATAGCTTTCCTTGGAAGCACTGACTATGAATCGGCAATCCGTATGGCTGTCGCATTGGGAGGCGATGCGGACACACAGGCCGCGATTACAGGTGGAATAGCAGCGGCTTACTATGGCTCAATCCCCGAGTACATACTTAACGAGTGTCTTGCCCGACTGCCTCTTGACATTAAAGAGGTTATATCAACCTTCAATCAAGCTGTTGTGCAAAGATAAGATTTGTTTCAATGAAAAAGGAGATTATCATTTACATAGTATTGATAATATTACTAATATTGAAATGACATTATGATTATCAAGAGTAAGCTCGTTCCCAAAGGTATTTGTGTCAACTTGTTCGGATCATTCTGGGCGAGAGATACGTCTTGGATAGATGAGAAAGTCATCAATCATGAATGTGTACACACAGCCCAACAACGCGAACTGCTGTTCGTGCCGTTCTATCTGCTCTATCTCGCAGAATGGGCAGTCCGCTTCATCCAACATCGTGATTGGCGTAAAGCTTATTACGCCATTTCATTTGAACGCGAAGCATATGCTTATGGTGGTGACCTGCGCTATCACAAATCACGTAAACGCTACAATTGGCTCAATTACCTGAAATGATAAAAGCTTGGATTCTGAAACATCGGCTCATTCTTATCAGCATAGCAGTTCTTATGCTGATTAAGGTAGTGTGGGTTGCATGGGGCTGTTGGAATCAAGGCTCATCTGATAGTGAGAAGTCTGAGATTCTACAACGGTGCAATTGGCTTGTTGACAAGGTTATGGTTGAGCCTCGTCAGCTGTTAATGGAAATGCCTGGTGGAATCGGGTTGCAGTATCGAGGTGAATGGGCTTTATACTCCTGCTCTATGTTGACCAAGGCCCTGTCGAATATCGCCGTATTGTATCCTGAAACCACTGAAGAATCTATCATAATAATCGACAGTCTCATTCAGAATGTCAAATCGCCTATGCTCAGATTGTACGATAGGATGCGATGGGGTGAAGATCCTTTGGATTCAATCTCAGGAGATAAAAGTCACATATCATACTTCAGCCACTTGGCTTGGATGATTGGAAATTACCGCAAAATTGGTGGTGGCGATAAATACAATGCACTCCACGATTCCTTATGTCTATCAATGAACCGAAGGATATTGAAGTCTGAGAGCCTTAATCTACCTACGTATCCCGATGAGGACATATACATTCCTGATATGCTTGTTGCAATCGTAGCTCTGTCCGATTACGCAAAACTGAATAATGGTAAATATCAAAGCACTGTCAACAAATGGATTCAACGTGCAAAATCGGAATGGATTGACGATAGGACAGGCCTACTGAGATCTTTCCTGGCTATAGATGGAGATACTTCGGTCAGACAGCCAATCAAAGGATCTTACTCAACGCTCAATACTTACTACCTCACACTAATAGATCCGATTTTTGCGAAAGAGCAATATGTCAGGTTGAAAACAGTGTTTCTTAAAGACTCGTGGCTGACAGGTTTCAAGGAATATCAAGAAGGCGGTGAGATTCTTGGAATAGATATAGATGCGGGGCCTATAATTTGGGGTCTCAGTCCATCAGGAACAGCTTTTGGAATAGGTTGTGCAACATTCTTCAATGATAAAGAATTGCGGAAAAAGCTACTTAAAACCGCAGAAATCGCTGGACATACCGTATCGGGGAATGGCAAACGCCATTATATCCTCGCCAACATCGCTATGGTAGGCGAAGCAATAACCCTCGCAATGCGCACATCTTACAATATGTCTGAAAAGTGAGCAAAAACGCCTATCAATCTGATTCAATATGAAAATCGTCATTATAATATTACTGATATTGTCGCTGATAATTATTATTGCAATTTCCATAATATTATTGCCTTTTATCGGAATAATCGGATTTGCGAAATCTTGCGAAAGTCGCTACAAATACTCTCGGAATATGGGTTATGAACTTACTTCTTGGCATGATGACTCTCCAGGAGACATGGCTATGCAAATGGGCCTAAAAGAAGATGAAGATATCCAGGAATGTGTAGAAGACTCATGCTGTGGATTGAATTATGACAAAGAATACTATGCTTCAAAAGAATATATGAAAGACACTGCAAAAGTTAAACTTAAAGAGCGTAGCAAACAACTTCTTAAAAAGAAGCTTGATGTCGAGGATGGTCGGCAGAAGATGTCAGCACCTGTAAAGATTCTTGCAGCAAGTGGCGGTGCTTGCAATGCTTTGTTCTCACATTATATCAACACTGATGAGAATAGTGTTCTGGAACATGTTGACCTATGTAGCATAGGCGCAGAATACTCAGAAAGTAGATTGCCTCATTTTAAGTTGTTTGATATTCCATGCCCTGACGACAATTGGGAAGAATTTGTCCAATCAAAGAAAGCTGAACTTGACGCGTTTTTCGGAGACGAAACTCAGATAATCATATTTGTCCAAACAACAACTCCTCATCCTATTCAATTTAGTAAGTGGCAATCTTATATTCTTGATTACATTAGGAATCGGGATATAGCTATAATCGGGATTTTGACTTTACCATTTATGTTTGAAGGTTATCTCAGACGAGAACGTAGCATATTATATATATCTAAAATAGAGGAATATTTTGATATATTTTACGTTTATGATGCTAATGATCTTGGTAACGACAATCAGCTTGATTTTTTTAATTGCTTCACTAAGTTGGATTACAAAATCGGGCTCATTATTGATGAAATACTATGCATAATCAACACATATACCTCTGATGGAAAGGTGAATATTCCACGGATTATTTATGAAATCAATAAAGCAATAAATTATGTCTCTTTGCATGACTGGAATTTGATCAAGGAACATGAGATGAGGATTGGTATGGGTATGCCAATACCTATTCTTGTTGATCCTCCTTATTCCGATAATTTGGAGTTGTATTTTGAGGAGGACGAAGAGTAAAATTTCCAATTGTCAAAACTCTGTTTACAACAGAATTTCAATTACTATACAACGTGCATTTTTATGATTTTTTTACTCTATAGGGCATATTTGGAAAAAGTACATGTTCTGAAAAATATAAATTAATGCCCACATTTTCAAACGATTTTATTACTCTAAGCGTTACGATATCAAAGATAATCACTATATTTGCCCATAGAAACAGGGGCATATGAAACTGATTGAGCTTAACCTACAACGCATTATTGACCTATGCCGTCGGCATAAGGTAAAGTCGCTTGCAGTCTTTGGCCCTATACTCACAGATAGATTCAATGACCAAAGCGATGTTGACTTGCTTGTTGATTTCGAGCCAACCGACCCTGACAAGTTCGATTACGTTACAAACTTCTTTGATTTGCAAGATTCTTTAGAAGCACTTCTGAAAAGGAAAGTTGATTTGGTTGTGGGTAGCGGTTTGAGAAACAAATACTTCATCAATAACGTAAACCGTACAAAACAAGTGATATATGGATGAGAATATTCTGAAGTACCTTGAAGATGTGCGTGTGCAGAGATGTAGAATGGATCTTTATGCCCACGAAATTATATAAGACGTTGAAAAGATTATTAAGGGATACGAAGAATCCTATAACCGCGAATACGGAGAGGATTCAGATACTCCACATAAATCATGAAGCAATTTAATTATTAAATATTTATTAACAATTGCAGATTGTTTAAACCATAGTTTAAACCGCTTGATGAAATAGGTCGAGACCTTGATTTAGACTTTGACAAAGATCAACTGTATGACTTCGTAGTTCAGTTGGTTGCATCTAAAAGATGAGTGAAACGAATCTTTCAGATGCCGAAGTAGAGCAACTGACTCTTAATCAGTGGGTCGAGAGTTCGAGCCTCTCCGAGGTCACTAAGAATCAAGCGATTACAAAATTTGTAGTCGCTTTTTTCGTGTCTAAAAGCATGAAAACGGCGGTGGTTTAAACAGTCTGTGTAAACCAGTGTGTAAACCGGGGTCAGCGGATTTTTGGGTCAGCAGATTCTTTCCGGTTGGTGAGGCGGATGACTGCTTCATAATGCTTATCTTCGGCTATGGAAATCCCCCCTCCGAAGGCCCACCAACCACTAAGCCGTGAAACGGCGATGTAGTTGAAGCCCCACCACGAGGGAACGTGCAAATCGCCCGTCAGGGCAAGATTTGCGCGTTTCCGAGGCGTGGGGAAAACGAAATCCATACCAAAATGGGCGTCGAAGACGTCCTATAATTCCCCGCGTCCACCCTTCCTAACCTCTTATATTCCACCAATATCCCCCTAAAACCCCTCTGCCAAATAATCTAATACCTATACTCTATACTTCCCCCTCTATACTTAAAAATAAAAAATCTCTGGCCCTCTGGTCTAAAAATTCCCACCCGATACACGACATTATCGCACCATATCATCCTCCCCGGTAACCTACCTTTGCCGTTGATATGAAACCAACGAGCCACAAGGTAACCCACCTAACCAAACGAATCCGGCGACCCGACATATGGTGTCACCAATTCTCACGCTTTCTCGGCCGGGAACTAACCCCCGTCGAGAAAAACGTCATATCCCGGCTCGAACGCGCCCGTCGCCTAAACCGCCCGCGCCCGATCGTAATCGTAGACCCAAAAGGCTACGACTCAACCGACCTGTTGAGATCATATCTCGACTTCCGACTCGCCACATCCCCCGAGGGCGCAACCGCACTCCTCTACCTATCCAAAGAAGGAAAAGAGAGAGAATTCGGCAAAATGTACCCCGAATACACCGGCTACACCCGCCGTCAGGTAAAAACGTTGCACAAACGCATCCGTTACGCCTCCTACACCCGCCCCGACAGCGTCCGCGGTACCTCCCCCGCCTTCATGCTCCTGCTCAACGCCCAGGAATACAAAGGCTACTCCCCCATGCAACCCGACCCCGGGAAATTCCTCAGCCTCTGCTCCGCACTATTCCCATTATTGTGCGGCATAGGCTTCCTTGTCATACACATAAACGTCGACAGGGAACAGATTCCCGCCTTCTTCTACCTCGGCATGCAGGGCCACACCACACAGAGGCCCCCTAAACCCGAGCCCCCGGTCGAGACCGCCATCCTCGTCCTCACCGACCCAACGTCCATCCTCCGCTGGAGCCTGCCCACCCGCGAGGGCCCGCAAGGCCACCCCGCAGACGATGCACCAATTCCCCGACCACCCATACCCATCTAAGCGGAGAGCCGACCTCCGCCGTTCCCCCCGGAACCAGCAATAAGGTTACACAAAATAGTAGAGCTACAAAATCGATAGCTCATAAACCTATAAACCCCTAAACCCATAAACCTATAAACTCCCCCACAGTTCGGCAAGAGCCCCTTGACATACTGCTACAATACTAAAAAACGAATGACTCCCACCCGTGACGGGCAGGAGCCATTATCCTATTATTGCTTCTTACAGGCTGTTTTCGACGGATCATATAGGATCACATTATCAGGGACAACGAAATCCGACTGAGATATCATCTCCAACTTATCATTCTTAAATGTCAGTTCCGATGTGACGATAAACTCACAATTGGCCACCGCCTTAGGTGTCTTGTAATTCAGGGTAACGATAGTATCATTATTGATGACATAAGAACTGAAAGAAAACGGCTGTCCCCACTTTTCTATCACGTACTCCTTATTAACACCGAGTTTCAGATCATCCATCTTAGGATAGGAAGAGTAATCCATATACGTTTTGCACGAAGTCAAACAGCATACAGCTATAACCAAAGAGAATAAAACTACTTTCATCATAAATATAGGTTAAGCTAAAAAATTGCATATTCTAATTCTGCCTATCAGACCATTACTCTTAAGGCATATCGCAAAATTACAAATTAAATATGTAAATGCAGCCTTTTCAAATTGATAAATATGGGATCAGCGGATTTTTTACCCTCTTTAGGGTGTAGTTAGAAAATGTACATGTTATGAAAAATATAAATTAATGCCCACGAAATTATATAAGACGAAGAAAAGATTATTAAGGGATACGAAGAAGCCTATAACCGCGAATACGGAGTGGATTCAGATACTCCGCATGAATCATGAGGCAATTTAATTATTAAATTTATTAACGATTGCAGTCGGTTTAAACCACAATTTAAACCATGGCGACTACTTTACGACTGTTTTTATCAAGATGCCTCTACAGGCGCAATGCAACCCCTATATTGGGCGTTTTTGTTCCAAATCATGATTTTCACAAGAAAGTCGCCTGATTACCTCAATTTTAACCATAAAAAAGAGACTGCCTAACTTTGATTGTTAGACAGCCTCCAATATATAACTACTATCGGCTAAAGTCAACTCAGTTAAATTAAAAGGAGTAAAAATAAGTGCAATATCAATCAATTAGTCATTAAGTATATGAACCATGTCCAGATACATCATATATAACATACACAATAAACTATGTGAAGCAATAAGATTGGATATAAGGTTGTGAATAACACGATTCGGATGAGTCAGATGCTTGTTTGGGTAAGCGGATTTTTCCGTGCCGGTGAGGAGGATGATCAGGGTCGATACTTTATAGAGCGGGCGGTTACAGGTAGTCCTCGCGGTGGGGAGTGAATACGTCCACAACCTCTCCACCCTCGATCACTTCAAATGAATGAGGTATATTGCCCGGAATGGCATATGAGTCGCCGGGGTGCATGATGACGTCGATTCGGTCGTCACCTTCCACAATCAGGCGGTATTTTCCGGATATCACATATCCGCACTGCTCATGGGGATGTGAGTGCATAGTGGCGAAATTGCCCTTTACGTAATTCATCTTGGTCACCATCGACCTCTCTCCCACAGCGAGAGAGTCGAGATTTACACCTTTGAAAGTGCGCTTTACTGCGTTATCGCGGCTTACGAATATTTTATAGTCCATTTCGAGATTGTCATATTATCGGTTAATATCAAGTTCCATCTGTATATCTCCGCGGGCATAGGCGGGATGGAATTCAGGCAGTTCCTTGAAGCCGAGTTTTCGATACAGAGCTATGGCCGGTTTCAGGCGAGTGTTGCTTTCAAGAAAAAGCCTTCCTGCTCCCAATGAACGGGCTTTGCTGATGGCGGCGTTGCATAATTTCAGCCCTATGTGCTTGCGACGGATTTCCGGATCCACCGCCAGTTTGGCCAGCTCATAGTCATATCCGCTTGACGCATCCATTTTGCACAGGGCGCACACTCCGGCTACTTTACCGTTATATAATGCCACCAGTATGTGGCCACCGGGATCGAGGATGTTTTCGGTGGGATTTCCGAGCAATTCAAGGTCGTGGGGTTCCAGGGTCCAGTAACGCTCGATCCATTGACGGTTGAGGGCGATGAAGGCCTCACGATGTTGCGGGGTGTAATCCACAATCTCTACCCCCGCGCTCTCGCGGTTCATCTTCACATCCTTCACTCTATCGAAAATGGATTTCGAAGCCAGCAAGCGTTCCCATTCGGCAATCGCTCCCCACAGGTCGTGGGCGCTCTCCTCAGAGATCTGTCTCACGGCGCGGTCCACATCGCGCAGAAGCACGATCAGTTCGCGTGCTATTTCCTTTCCTTTGTCGGAGAGCTCTATCAATGATTTCCTGCGGTCGGCCCTGTTGTCGGTCTCGGAGACTAACCCTTGGGCGGTCATTTCTTTTACAATAGTGCTCACCGACGGGTGGGATTGGCCTATTTCACGGGCGATGACTGTGACGCTTTTGGGCTGTTCATCGGCAAGCGAGTAGAACACCGGAAACCATTTAGGTTTGAAATCTATGCCATACAATTCGTAGATCGAAGCAGCGTCGCGGGTGAGTGTATCAGTGAGTATCCTCAGTCGGCTTCCGATCGCCATTGGACCGGTCTTTTCAAAGAAATCCATATTGCGTAATAAATTCCGTAATTGATTACGCAAAATTAATGCTATTTTCTGTAATATGCAAATATGTGGATTCAATGTTGACCAATCAGCTACTTTTTTTAAGTGCTGGAATCTGCGTAAGTCATTGTAGAGTAGGGGTTAATGGCTGTCGTATCACTATATTGTCACTCATTATTGTTTTCAAAAATCTTTATGTGTATTATTTTTGCAGTGCGTAATCAGGAATACTCTTAAATCATACTTATGTTGAAAAAGATTCTAATTGGTAAATGGCAACGAACCCGAGCCCGGCTGATAGCTATAGTCGCGGTGATGTTTTCAGTAGCCAGCATGTCGGCTGTCAACGATCCTGTGGCCGATCCGGCGGCTGTGGTTGTGTCGGGTAACGCCCGGTTCACGGTGCTTACTCCCGAGATGATCCGTATCGAGTACAGTGACTCAGGTGTATTTGAGGACCGCGCGACTTTTGCCGTAATCAATAGGAATCTCGAAGTACCGGTATTCCACACGGCTGACGACAGTTCATATCTATACATTACAACCGATAGGCTTAAGCTCAAGTACCGGAAAGGCACCGATCCGGTCACCGTCCCGGCGTCGGGAGATAATCTGTCGATAGAATTTGATCTTAACGGAAAGACCGAGTCCTGGTATCCCGGCAAGCCCGATCCGTTGAATCTGAAAGGTACATGCCGGACGCTTGACGGGAGCAATGGCGATAATAAGCGCAGTGAGCTGGAGAATGGTGTGATATCACGCTCGGGCTGGGCTGTGATAGATGATTCATGGTCGGCCTCACGACCCGATGGGAGCAGATCGTTTGCTTTTGAGCATGATGGATCCATGGGTTTCGACTGGTGGGCAGAGCGAGCCGATCCTCAGGCCAGGGACTTGTATTTCATGGGATATGGACATGATTATAAAAAGGCCATCAGTGATTTCACCAAGATTTCGGGAAATATACCGTTGCCTCCTGCCTACGTGTTCGGGTATTGGTACAGCAAGTACTCAGCCTATTCGGCTGACGATTATCGCCATATAATGTCCGAGCTGGATCATAACGGTATTCCATGTGATGTGATGATTCTCGACATGGATTGGCACTGGAACGGCACCCAGGCTGATTCCGACGGCCGTGGAGGATGGACGGGCTGGAGCTGGAATACCAAGCTGATTCCTGAACCTGAAAAACTGCTCGAAGATATACATGGAAAGAATTTTAAGATAGCACTGAATCTGCATCCCGCCGATGGCATCAGCCGCACGGAGTCTCCACAGTATTTCGCTAAGATGAATAAGGAACTTGGCGGAAAATATACCAAGGGGGATACGATACCTTGGATTCTTGACCGTCCCGATTTTGCAAAGAGCTTCTTTGACACGGTGATTCGTGAACATGAGCGCGAAGGGGTGGATTTCTGGTGGATCGACTGGCAACAGCATCTCACAAGTGATTTCACCGAAGGGTTAGGTGAGACCTATTGGTGTAACCATGTATTTTATAATGATATGATGAGGAACCGGCCAGATCGCCGTCCGGTGATATTCCACCGTTGGGGAGGGCTCGGAAGCCATCGCTATCAGATAGGATTCTCGGGAGATGCCCTGATCAACTTTCCTACACTGGCGTTTCAGCCATATTTCACCGCCACAGCATCAAATGTCGGGTATGGCTATTGGGGGCACGACCTGGGTGGCCATGCCTGGACCGACGAGCACAATGCCAATAACCCCGAGCTTGTGTTGCGATGGATACAGTTTGGCGTGTTCACTCCCATATTCCGTACCCATGCCACCAACGACAGCCGTATAGAACGCCAGATATGGAAATTCCCCAATTTCCCGGTGATACGTGAGGCCGTGAAGCTACGTTACGCATTGTTCCCCTACATCTACACCATGGCTCGCGAGGCTTACGATACCGGCATATCGCTGTGCCGTCCGCTATATTACGAGTGGCCGGAGTCGGATGAGGCGTATGCCTACGAAGGGGAATACATGTTTGGCAGTGATATCCTGGTCGCTCCTGTCACCGAGCCTGGAGTGGATGGAGTCGCCGTAAAGGATATATGGTTTCCTGCGGGCCGATGGTGGAGCGTGGCCACCAACGAGCTGATCGAGGGTCCGTGTGTAAGGAGCATGTCGTTCACGGCCGATCAGATCCCTTACTTTTTCAGGCAGGGAGCAATGATCCCGTTCAATCCGGCAGGCGTGGCCAATGTCACCGATCGTCCCGACACCATCATAATCAATGCTGTAGCTGGAGGAAACGGAGATAGCCGGCTGTATGAGGATGAAGGTGACAACCGGGATTATCCTGAGAATTATGCGTTCACCCGCATGTCGTGTCGTGCCGACGGGGACAAGAATGTATATACGATCTTTCCACGTGAAGTCATTACGGATGGCCGTCAGTTGCAGTTGAAATCCGCGAGAGGGTATGAGCTGAGGATATTCGGTTCCGTAAAGCCTGAAAAGGTCATGGTGAATGACCGTAAGCTGGACAAGGGTTCATATCGCTATGATGAGGACAAACGATCATTGAGCGTGATATTACCATCCGTTGATTGCGGACGAGAAATAAAGGTCGAGGTGATCCATTGATTGTCAGGATCCCCGGCACGGTCAATCATGATATGAAGAGGGTGTCGCAGGCAATGCGCCGGCGACACCCTCTCGGCAGATACGTTTTGATAGATAGATTAGAAGGTAAGAGGTATATATGTCGTATAGGTTTATTTCAGAGCAGCTCCATCGTGGAACGCGTGTCCGATGCGCTGGCCGAGGGTGTAATAGGAGAGGGTCTCCGAATCATACATGATGGGGTTGAGGCGTGAATAGTCTACCTTGCCGTCGGCATCGAGTATCGACCGGTCGGCCACGGTCCTGACTATTCTGGCCACTACGCGTACACCCTCGTCGCCATTATCGGTTATGGATTCCACCTCACATTCCATGTTCAGGGGGAACGGTTCGAGTATAGGAGCGTTGACCTTTTCGCCACGTGTGTACTTTATGCCCAGGTGTTCAACCTTGCTGACTTTCTTGCCTGTCACTATGCCGAAATAGTCCGACTCCTTGAGCGTGTCGGCTGTACCGATGCTGAGGGTGAATGCTTTCTGCTTGCGCAGGTTCTCGGTGGTCTGGTGGTTGCTCGAGATGTTCAGGGCCACCTCGTTGCTCCAGCTCTGTCCGCCCCATGCCACGTTCATGGCATCGGGTACTCCGTTCTCGTCATACGTAGCCACAATCAACACCGGTTGAGGGGCGATGATTGTGCGGGTGCTTATTTCCTGTTTCATGATCATTGTGTTTTTATGCGTTGGGTCGCTGACCTTACAACGCCACGGGCTACAGTAAAGTTCTCACGGGGGGCGGTCCAAGCCCAGGTTGCCGTTTATGCCGGGATAGAAAAATAGTCACCCGCGACACTGTGAAAGTGGGCGGGCGACTGTATCTATAGGGGGTTAAAAGACTTGTTGGGTCTATGAGACAGGAGAATCGCTATTCTTCCTTGTTTCGGTTCTTGGTTCTTGCTTTGGATTTGGACGCCGATGAGGCAATGTCCTTTTCTTCTTTAAGGTCTATCTCGTTGCGCTCGTTGTCAATCACGCGGTACTGCAGATAAGCGAGTGACTCGTCGGGGACTACGCGGAATTTGAATCCGAATTCCCATTGCCACTTGCGGTAGAGCGAGGGAAAACCTTTCTTTAGGTAGGCGGCCACATATGGGTGCACATATAGGATGAAATCCTTGACCTTGAGAGTGTTCACCAGATAGTCGAGTTTCTCGTGGAGAGTGTCGGTGAACAGGAGCGACGGCTGCACTTCCCCCTTGCCGTGGCATGAGGGACAATCCTCGCTTGTGATGATGTCAAGGGCCGGGCGCACTCGCTGGCGTGTGATCTGCATGAGGCCGAATTTGCTCAGAGGCAGGATGTTGTGACGGGCACGGTCGTTGGCCATGACCTCGCGCATGTGCTCGTAGAGCTTCTGGCGGTTCTCGGCCTTGTTCATGTCGATGAAGTCGACCACGATGATGCCGCCCATGTCGCGCAGGCGCAATTGGCGTGCTATCTCGTCGGCAGCCCTGAGGTTTACCTCCAGAGCGTTGCTCTCCTGGTCGGGGGCGGCCTTGGATCGGTTGCCCGAGTTTACGTCGATTACGTGGAGAGCCTCGGTGTGCTCGATGATCACGTAGGCGCCCGATTTGAACGACACCGTTTTGCCAAACGACGACTTGATCTGCCGTGTGATGTTGAAGTGGTCAAAGATGGGGACGTCGCTCTCGTATAGCTTCACGATGTCCTTGCTCTCGGGCGAGATCAGTTCCACGTATTTGGCTATCTGGCTGAATGTCTCCTTATCGTTGACATGGATGCTCTCGAAGGTGGGGCTGAACACGTCGCGCAACATTCCCACGATGCGGCTTTCTTCCTCGAATATGAGGGCCGGGGCGGTTGCTGTCCTGGCTTTGGCCACGGTTTCCTCCCAGCAGCGCAGCAGTGTGCGCAGCTCGTGGTGGAGGTCCCTCACGCTTTTTCCTTCGGCCGAAGTGCGTATGATAATGCCGAAGTTTTTGGGGCGGATACTGTCGATCAGCTGTCGCAGACGCAGTTTCTCCTCCGTGGTCTTGATTTTAGTTGAAACCGATATTTTGTCGCCGAATGGTATCAGCACCATGTATCGGCCGGTAAAGGTGATTTCTGTGGTCAGGCGCGGACCTTTCGATGAGATCGGCTCTTTCACTATCTGCACCAGCAGTTCCTGTCCGGGCTGGAGCACATTTGGGATAGTGCCGTGCTTGTCGATGTCGGGGAGGCGTTTCATTTTCGATACCGATGCGTCGGCCTTATGGTCGACCAGAACGTTCTTCAGAAACGCCGAGTAGGTAGAGAATTGCGAACCAAGATCCAGGTAATGAAGAAAAGCGTCCTTCTCGTAGCCAACGTTGACGAAGGCGGCGTTCAGACCCGGCATCAGCTTTTTCACTTTAGCCAGGTATATGTCGCCGACCGCGTAGGCAATGTTTCGCGCCTCCTTCTGCAATGATACGAGGCGCGAATCCTCCAGCAAGGCTATTGAGACCTCGGTGGGCTGGACGTCGACGATTAGTTCACTTTTCATGATTCCTTAGAATATTCCTTGTTATAGGATGGTTGTTTAGGGGGAGCCATTGGCCCGGTAGGAGCGGGGCGCGAGGCGGGGATCGGTGCATGTGCCTGAGTAGGTAGCCACCGCGGGGGCGGCTGTCACCGGGCCTCAGGATTCAATAGGTTAGCAACAACGCAAAGAACAAACCTTGGCGCGGGAACCTTCACTGTGAGCGAGCCCGGCTGTGAGTTTGTTCTTCGTGTTCGTTGCGCAACGCTTCTTGTTTAAAGCGTCGGGCCGTCAATTACTTTTTCTTGTGACGGTTCTTGCGAAGACGCTTTTTGCGCTTGTGGGTAGCCATCTTGTGGCCTTTACGTTTTTTTCCGCTTGGCATGATTGCTATGAGTTAATGATTAGACTTAATTGTGGGTTTCTTATTTATTAGTCAAGGTTGTTCTTGACCTCCTCCATGAACACCTTGGCGGGCTTGAAAGCGGGAATGCGGTGCTCGGGGATGATGATTGTAGTGTTCTTTGAGATGTTGCGGGCTGTCTTCTCCGAACGTACTTTGGTGATGAAGCTGCCAAATCCGCGCAGATATACGCTCTCGCCGTGCGAAAGTGAATCCTTTACGGTCTCCATGAACTTCTCGATGGTCTCAAGTACGTTGGCCTTGTCGATGCCGGTGGACTTGGAAATCTCGTTTACGATGTCGGCTTTAGTCATTTCTAAAGGTGAATTTATAATTGGTTAATACACTTCAATATAGCTTTTCCCCGAGGGGGTCTCGAGTTTTGCAGGTGCAAATATCGCAACTTTTTTTGAATTGACAAAACCTTAAGCGGTTTTATTTTTCTTAAATTTCACTTTTTCACCGCTTTACGCTTTTCGGGCGGCAATTGCCGCGATTGTGAGCGGCCTGAGCGAGTGGGCCACAAGGCATCCGGCGCTCTTATCTTCGCCCTTGCCGGCGGGGGCCAGCAGTATGGCATCCCATCCGGCCGCGATGGCTCCGGCTATGTCGATGGCCGGGTTGTCGCCTATCATCAGGTGATGGGCCGGATCGGTGTCGCCGGCCAGCTCCATGGCGTGGCGGTAAAGCCTTGTGTCGGGCTTGTTGACGCCGATGTCGTCGCTCAGCACAGTAAGGTCGATCTTCCCTTCGAGTCCGGCGGTGCGTATCTTGCGGTGTTGCACGTCGCTGAAGCCATTGGAGAGCACACCTATTTTATAATTATAGGCCCTGAGAGTGTCGACAAGTTCCATCGCTCCGTCCACAAGGTTTTTCTGTTCGGCCAGGTAATCGAGATATTTGCGGTCCATCTCGGAGGCCATTCCGGCAAATTCTTCCTCGGTCATGGCCACGTGTTCCGATATGGGATCGAGAAACCTGTGGACGCGCAGATATTTCTGAGTGATCTCGGCGCGGTTGTAGCGGTCCCACAAGGCGTGGTTGTGCTTCATGTAGCTTTGTGTCCATTCCTCGAGGGTGGGGAAGTACCGTTGCAGGCAGAAATGGCTGTAGGTGAGTCTGAGAGCCTCGGCTGAGTTGGCCTTGAAATCGATCAGGGTGTCGTCAAGGTCGAGCCACACCCACTTGGCCCTGCTGAAGCAGTCGCGTAAAGTTTCTTCCTGGGGCATATGGGCTACAGTTCGTTGATCTTCCACCACTTGTATGATTTTGGTGCGCTTGTCTCCTCGGCGCCTTCGTATTCCTTCAGGGCTTTCACGACGCGCATTGTCACGGGTAGGATCAGCACCTCATAGAGAGTCTTGAGTACGGTCTGTGTTGCGATGAGCATTCCTATCTCGTTCCAGGCGAGCACCCCGCCGAAAGCTATGGGGAAGAATATCACGGAGTCGACCCCCTCGCCCCAAAGCGACGACACTATGGCACGGAGCGAGAAACCGCGGCTTGATCCGCCCGACGAGAGCTTCATGCGCGACATCACGTAGGCGTTGACCATCGATCCGCACAGGAATGCTATGAAACTTGCCGCGAAGATCCTCGGCACGGCTCCGAATATCATCGTCATGGCCTCCTGCCCGGTCCACGATTCGGCTCCGGGGAGCCATATCCCCAACTGAAGCAGTAGCGACACGAGCAGGTTCATGCCGAACCCCAGCCATATCACAAGGCGCGCCTTGGCAAAGCCGTACACCTCCACGATACAGTCGTTGAGGATGTAGGAGATGGGAAAGACTATCACACCGGCCGTGATGGTGAGCGGACCCATGTCCACAGTCTTTATCTCCATGAGGTTGCTGACGATGAGGCACACACAGAACGTCACCGTAAGCAACAGGAATGTAACTGATATTTTGACTTCTTTCATTTAAAAACAATCTGTTTAAACCCTAAACCTATAAACTTATAAACCTGTACACCATCACCTCAGCTACTCCTCCTCGAGCAGCTGATTTATGAACTCTCTCACGCAGCCCTCGCCCCCCTTCAGGGTCATGATCCTGATGCCGGGGATACGTTTTACCTGGGGCATTGCATCAGCCGGACAGGCGGCTGTGCCGGCATTGCTCAGCAGTTCGGCACAGTTCACATCATCGCCGATATAAGCCGTCTGATCGAGGGTGATCCCAAGCGTGTTGCATATCTCGGTGGCGGCGGCGAGTTTTCCTCCGTCGCGTTTGCCCTGTACCAGAAAGTCGAGCCCGAGTTTCTCGGCGCGGCGGGTCACTATATCGGTGGTCTCGCTCGTGATTATGCCCACTTTCACGCCGGCTCGTTGGAGCAACTGGAGTCCCATGCCGTCGCGGGTGTTGAATTTCTTCATTGTATCACCCGTCGAGGTATAGTACATACCGCCGTCGGTGAGAGTGCCGTCCACATCGGTGAGAAACAGTTTTATATCCTTCATACCTATATTATTGCAAATCGGAATACAAAATTACTAAAATTATTGCTAACTTTGCACTCACCAATCAATTCTCAGAATTTTTAAGAAATGCAGGAAAAAATCATTATCCTCGACTTCGGCTCACAGACTACCCAGCTCATAGGGCGGCGCATCCGCGAGCTCGGCGAGTATTGCGAGATCGTTCCCTACAACAAGTTCCCTTACGATGACCCCTCGGTGATCGGTGTGATCCTGTCGGGATCGCCTTTCTCGGTATATGACGAGAAAGCGTTCCGCACCGAGCTGTCGCGTCTGCGCGGACACCTCCCTGTGCTCGGCATCTGCTACGGTGCCCAGTTCATCGCTTACACATCGGGCGGATCGGTAGAACCGGCCCCCTCGCGCGAGTACGGACGTGCCCACCTCTCGAGCATCGACAAGGAGAACCCCCTCATGCGCGATATCCCTGTGGGTGCACAGGTGTGGATGAGCCACGGCGACACCATTACCTCGATCCCCGACAATTTCCGTGTCATCGCTTCGACCGACAAGGTGCGCATCGCGGCCTATCAGGTGGAGGGCGAGCAGACATGGGGCGTACAGTTCCACCCCGAGGTGTTCCACTCCGAGTGTGGCACACAGATCCTGTGCAACTTTGTGGTAGGCATCTGCGGTGGCAAACGTGACTGGACTGCCGAGTCGTTCATCGAGTCGACCGTGAAATCGCTCCGCGAGCAGTTGGGCGACGACAAGGTGGTGCTCGGCCTCAGCGGTGGTGTCGATTCATCAGTTGCAGCCGTGCTTCTCAACCGCGCCATCGGCAAGAACCTCACCTGCATTTTCGTTGACCACGGCATGTTGCGCAAGAACGAGTTCCGCAACGTGCTCCACGATTACGAGTGCCTCGGCCTCAATGTGATCGGTGTCGACGCTTCCGAGAAATTCTTCAGCGAACTCGCCGGTGTCACCGAGCCCGAGCGCAAGCGCAAGATCATTGGCAAGGGATTCATCGACGTGTTTGATGAGGAGGCCCACAAGATCAAGGATGTGAAATGGCTTGCCCAGGGTACTATTTACCCCGACTGCATTGAGTCTCTTTCCATCACAGGTACCACCATCAAGAGCCACCACAATGTGGGTGGCCTGCCCGAGAAGATGAACCTTAAGCTCTGCGAGCCCCTCCGTCTGCTCTTCAAGGACGAGGTTCGTTCCGTAGGCCGTCAGCTCGGCATGCCCGATCATCTCATCAAGCGTCATCCCTTCCCCGGACCCGGCCTGGCCGTGCGTATCCTCGGCGATATCACTCCCGAGAAGGTGCGTATCCTTCAGGATGCCGACGACATCTTCATCCAGGGGCTCCGCGATTGGGATCTCTACGACAAGGTGTGGCAGGCCGGAGCTATCCTGCTCCCCGTCCAGAGCGTAGGCGTGATGGGCGACGAGCGTACCTATGAGCGTGCGATCGCTCTCCGTGCCGTGACCTCGACCGACGCAATGACAGCCGACTGGGCTCATCTCCCCTATGACTTCATGGCCAAGGTGAGCAACGATATCATCAACAAGGTGCGTGGCGTCAACCGCGTATGCTACGACATCTCCTCAAAACCCCCGGCAACAATCGAGTGGGAGTGATGTAAGTGGCTTATTATTAGCGTGTTGTATTGATGGCTTCTCCCGATTTTTTAGTTCATCAAGCGATCATGATAATAATGTGAATTCGACCTGAATTATAAGTTTGAACTCTAAGGCGAGGCTGTCTAACAACTAAGGTTAGTCAGCCTCTTTCGGTTTTATATAATTTATTGAGAGATTGATCTTTTTTTCTGGGTAAAACAAACCAATAGATGCGGATTTGTTGTTTCAAATAAAAGAATTAACTTTGTAATTGGATAATAAAAGCAGTTATGCACCTTATAAACGATAACATACATAAGCTGTTCGCCTTATGCCGTAAGTATAAGGTAAGTAAGTTGTATGCCTTTGGGTCTATCCTTACTTCAAGATTCAATGAGGGTAGCGATGTTGATATTCTTGTAAACTTCAATTCCGAGATAGACTACAATAACTATGCCGATAATTATTTTGATTTTTACAATGCGTTGAAATCATTGTTTGGCAGGGATGTTGATTTGGTGGATGAAACCTCAGTAAAAAATCCTTATTTCAAAGAAGAATTGGATGAGACAAAGTATCTAATATATGGATAGGAAATTACGGAAATATTTGGCTGATATTCTTTCTTCAATCTTGGAGATAGAATCGTTTATGGTAGACAGGCCCAAAGAATATGCCACATTTTGTAACGATATTCTTTTCCGAAGGGGTGTTGAGCGGAATATGGAAATAATGGGCGAGGCGATGAACCAAGTTCTGAAAATCAACCCGGATATTCCTATTACCGCAGCAAGAAAAGTGGTTGATACCCGTAATTTTGTTATCCATGCGTATGATTCCTTGAAACCGGATATCTTATGGGGTATCGTCATAAACCATATGCCATTGCTCAAAAGCGAGATTGAGAACCTCTTAGAGACGGTTTAAAATCATATATACTGAAATAATAAAACGTATTTTAGCTCTGATAATCAACACTTGCCCTTTAGTTTGTGGCTGATGTAATTCTTTTATAATAATATAAGTAACAGAGGTTTGAACAATTGTTCAAACCTCTGTTACTTATATAAAAAAGTTTAGATTCAGGCAGGTGACATTAGTTCCCGTAATCCAGGATTGCCTGTACCGAGTTGACCTCAAGGAATGTTGCTCCGGTGCCGTTGATGGCTCCGAGAAACGCGATGCGGTCGGAGGGAAGTAGCAGTCCCTGCTTGATGAAGTCGCGCAGAGCCGCGAGCGGATAGCGCTGCTGGCAGGTATAGTCCTTGTAATAGTAAGCCTTTATGCCATAGGAGATGCTGAGCCAGCGCATGGTGCGGCGACGGTAGCATATGGCGTAGACGGGACATGCTCCGCGGAATGATGCGATGAAGCGGGCGGTGCGTCCATGAAGAGCGTTGGCTATGATGGCCTTGGTGCCGATCTCGCGCTCCGACACCACGGCCTGGCGGGCAAGGAATGAAGTCACATGCTCATCGGCGAGCTGAGGGATGGAATCGCTCGTGATGGTGGCAGTGAGTGAGGCTTCCACCTCGCTGGCCACGCGGGCCATGGTGGACACTGCCTCCACGGGATACTTGCCGTTGGCGGTTTCGCCCGACAGCATCAGGCAGTCGGCGCGCTGATACACGGCGTTGGCTATGTCGCTGACCTCGGCACGTGTGGGGCGAGGATTGGTGATCATTGAGTGAAGCATCTGTGTAGCCACTATCACCGGATGATGGTTGGCGATACACTTGGCTATCATCTCGTGCTGTATCACCGGGATGCGTTCTGCAGCCACTTCGATTCCGAGGTCGCCACGTGCGATCATGATACCGTAGGATGCCTCCAGGATGGAGTCAAAATTGTCCACACCCTGCTGGTTCTCGATTTTGGAGATGATCTTCATGTCCGATCCGAGACGGTCGAGTTCGGCCTGTACGGCATGAACATCATCGGCCGATCTCACGAACGAGTGGGCCACGAAATCCACGCCGAGCGATGCGGCCACTGCCAGGGTCGCCTTGTCGCGCTCGGTGAGGGCGGGGAGCTGGATATCGCTTCCGGGCACATTTACGCTCTTGCGCGACCCCAGTGCACCGTCGTTGAGGCAACGGGTGCGGATAATGCCCGTGGCGGTGTCAATATCGAGTATAAGGAAGTCAAGTTCGCCGTCGTCGATAAGAAAATGCATGTCGGGCTTCACATCCTTGGCTATGTCGGCATAATTCAGGCATATTCTTTCGGGAGTGGTGGCTCCGGCGGTATCTCCGCAGAATTCCACTTCCATTCCCTCGCTGAACTGTATTTTTTCGTAAGGTTCGGCCAGTACGGTGGTGCGTATCTCCGGACCCTTGGTGTCGATCATTATGCCGATGCGCGACGACACGGCCCGGCAGTTCTCCACAATGCGGGTCATTCCTTCGGCTCCGAGATGGGCTGAATTCATGCGCACGACATTCATTCCCGCCTCGAACAGGCTACGTATAAATTCTACATCACAACGGCGGTCCGAGACAGTGGTGATAATTTTAGTGCTTTTGTGCAGCATAGTGTATCTGGATAAAATGCTAAATTGTTGAACAAGAATGAATGTGCCCGGAATCCTGGCCACGTGGGTTAATGCCCGACGCATTAAGTGAAATGGATTTTGGAGCCAATCGGACTGCAAAATTACGAAAATTATGGGGGCGAAGCAAATGTGAGGTTTTTATGTAAATGAATTTATGTACACCACAAAATGTTTAATCAGAAGTTTTTTTAAAACGTATCCTCTTCAAAGTAAGCATCATGGAGGTGGCAAGACCTGATAGCCCGCACAAGGTGGCATACATCATTGATTTTGCGAACCCAATATCCATAACGTATAAAAAATACTCAGCCGGGATTACTACACATAGAAATCCTGCAACTGTACACCATTTAAACGGTATTGGTTCCCGGGCGAGAATTAGATCTGAGTTACAATGGTTACAGCGGACAGAATAAGATGTGCCATGTATAAAATATTTTGAGCATATATTGATTGAAACTAAATGATGACAATACGGACATTCTCTTGATTTTAAAGTCATGATTTATTTCTTTTGTAATGATGGTTTTCTGCCTCCCGATTTATACGGGCTGAAATAATATGATTTTCAATCATGAAAATCAGACCCAAATATATGAAAAATAATCCAGGGTGGTGAAGAATTGTTACGATTTGTTGTGTGATAGTAGTAAAATCATAGCTAAGCGCTGGTTTGAACGAATAATTGTAGCGTTTTGCAGTGAAGCAATGTTAGATTTATAGAAACAGCGTTATCAAGAGGCGAAGTGTGAAATTTTTTTGACTACGCGACATTATCGCACCTTTTGGGTTGTGGCGATATGTAAATTTGTGGTATTTAATATGATCACTTATAAAACTGAAATGCCATGAAAAAGACTGTCATCTATCCCTCCGGTCTCTCCATCTCCCGCAATGCTTATAAGCGTTTTGTCGACCGTATCCTCAAGGTTTATCTTCACGATGCCGAGTCGGCCGACGTAATGATTTCTGCACTCGATGCCTACCTTTCAGGAGGACTTGATGCCGTGTCGATTACCGATGCGTCCATGCGCACGGCTTTTGCGTTTCTCCGTCAGGAGATTGATGTGGCCATTGAGCGCTCGCGCCGAGCCAGGGAGCGTGCACGCATCCGCAAGAACACTCGGGGGGAGGCTCAACGTCAGACTCGGAATGTACAACCCGTGGCTACATGCGAGGAATCACCGGTGGCAGTTGAGGTCACAACAGCAGAGTCAAAGGACGTGGCAACACAGGATACAAAATCTTACTCTCCTCTGGTTGTTGAACCGGAGATTTCATCGGCGGAATTATCTGCCCCCGATACGGATGCAAAAGAGCCCGTTCATCACTCCGACCGTCCGGCGGGAAGCAAGGACCGTCGCAAGCGTCTCAGGATCAAATTCCGCAAGGCGCGTAAATGATCTTCCGGTAATGGCTTTTGCCATATTGAATATTATTGCTACCTTTGCAAAATATCAACAATTGGACTCTGTGTAATGGAGATTTTATACGATTATCAGACATTTATCGACCAGAAGTTTGGAGGTATCTCACGATACTTCGCCGAGCTCATGACCCGCTTGCCTGAGGGTTATCATTTCAGGAATCCGGTGGTGTTGTCGTCCAATGTATATCTGAAATCGGTCCCGGGGATGTGGGCCTCCACTATGTGGTTGCCACGCTTCATGAAGAAGGGAAAGAAGGCCTACCGCATCAACGAGTCCATATCGCGTCGGGTGTTGGAGAGAGGGAAATATGATATTTTCCATCCCACCTACTACAATCCCTATTTCCTGAAATCGGTGAAGCGCCCTTATGTGATTACTGTCCACGACATGATCCACGAAAAGTTTGCCGAAATATTTCCTGAAAGGGATCATACGGCCGAGATGAAAAAGCTCACCGTGATGAACGCCTCACGCATCATAGCCATAAGCAATAATACTAAAAAGGACCTTATGGAGCTGTATGGGATTCCCGATGACAGGATCGACGTGGTGTATCAGGGCTACGGTCTCGACACTTCGCGCGAGGAGAGTGTTGAGGGGTTGCCATCGAGGTATATCCTGTATGTGGGCGGGCGTTTCGGCTACAAAAACTTCGACCGCTTCTGCGAGGCTTTCTCGTTGCTTCACCGTGAGTATCCCGACATCGAGCTGGTGTGTACCGGCGTGCCGTTCGATCCCATGGAGCAAGCGATGATCGACAGGCTCGGTATAGGCGGATGCACCCGCAGTGTATTTGTCAGCGAACCTCAGCTCACTTATCTTTATAAGCATGCGGCATGCTTTGTGTACCCCTCGCTTTACGAGGGTTTCGGCATACCCATCCTGGAGGCTTATGCCTCAGGCTGTCCGTTGGCATTGAGCGACGCGAGCTGCTTCCCCGAGGTGGCGCGCGACGGAGGTGCATACTTTGATCCCTATAATGTGGAGAGCATGGCCGACACCATGCGCAGGCTCATCTCCGATACTCATCTGTGCGAGACCCTCGTTGCGCGTGGCCGGGAGATCCTCGCATCATATTCATGGGATAAGATGGCCCGGGAGACCGCGGCTGTGTATTCCCGCACTGTCTGACTCAATATTTTCCTGACTGATGAACACTCAACCCCATAAGATCACGGTTGTGACCGTGTGCTATAACGCCGCTCAGTTTATAGAGAAGACATTGCAATCGGTGGTGAACCAGACTTATCCCGATATGGAATATATCGTGATCGACGGCGGTTCGACCGACGGCACGGTCGATATAATACGCAAGTATTCCGACCGCATCACTTATTGGGTATCTGAGCCCGACGGCGGTATATATCAGGCCATGAACAAGGCCGTGAAGCATGCCACCGGCGATTATGTCAACTTCATGAATGCCGGCGACGTGTTTTTCGACAATCGTGTGCTCGAGGAGGTTTTTGCCGGAAAGCGTTATGATGAGGATGTGATATATGGCTCCAACCTGATTCATTTTTCGGGCGGATACAAGAGATTTCATCCATTTAAGGTAGATGTGATAGATCATGCCATGCCTTTCTGTCATCAGAGCTCATTTACCCGCACGTCGTTATTGAAGGAGCGTCCTTTCAACACCGAGTTCCGCCGGTTGGCCGATTATGTGTTTTTCCGTAAGCTGTACGAGGATGGCGGATCATTCCGCCGGGTGTCGAAATATATCTCCATCTATGATGCCTACGGCGTATCCACCGAGATGACACTCGACGCCTATGCCGAAAACTGCAGGGCACGGCATTGGAAACCCACAGTAAAGGACTTCCTGCGCCTGTGGGTGTGGACCAAATATCGTCGCATGAGATACTGCAAGCTACGCTTCCTCATATCCGGCCGTCTCAAACCTCAGAAATACTCCCTCACCCGCGATCGCTTCCACCAGCTCGAGGATTGAAATTCATGCGTAAGAGATTGATTTTATGCGATAAAATCCAATAATGTCGGATATTTGTTATATCTTTGTAAACTGATTTAATGAAGGAGATATAATTATGGCAAGACCGATCGCTGAAACCCCAATATTGACCGGTGCTGATGCAATCCGATTTGAGCGACTCAAAATGGAGGTTGAAAACCTCTCGGGTGAGCAACGCGCCGAAAATACAAGAAAATTGAAAGAGGCCGTGGCTAAGGCAAAGGAAAGAATTACAATCTGCATATAAATGAGGCTTGTAAGACTCTCTCCCGCCTTAGATGTGTCGAAATTTGACTGCGGAGATTTTGACCTTAACGGATTTTTCGGCTGATGTTTTTTGACATGATGGAATTTGAATAGTAGATTTTTTCAGATTCAAGACTTTAATTATTGAATCTGTAGAATAATCCTACAGATATCCACCTATAAAGCCATATATCTTCTCATTATGCCCGAAATATGGAAAATGACGCGATATTCGGGGTGAGATTCGTATGAAATTATGTACCTTTGCAGTTTAAAAATATAATTGCATAAGGCATGGTAAAGTATTACGATCATTCCGAGCCGTTCGGGCTGGAATTCGGAGGCACACTCCCCAAGTTGCGCATAGCCTATCACACTTATGGCACTCTCAATGAGAACGCCGACAATGTGGTGTGGGTATGCCACGCCCTCACGGCCAACAGCGATGTGGCCGACTGGTGGCCTCACACTGTGGAGGAGGGGAAGTTTCTCGATCCGGCCCGATACTTTATCGTGTGCGCCAATATTCTCGGTTCCCCCTACGGCACAACGGCACCTCTACATGTCAATCCCGAGACCGGAAAGCCTTACTATGCCGATTTTCCCAAATACACTATCCGTGATATAGTTAATGCACACCGTGTGCTCGCTGATGCTCTCGGCATAGGCCGCATACACACACTTGTGGGTTGTTCGGTCGGTGGCTTCCAAGCTGTGGAATGGGCCGTGATGGAGCCCGACCGCTTCGACCGTCTCGCCCTGATGGCCACCGATGGTGTAGCTACCCCCTGGACCATAGCAATCGACGAGACCCAGCGCATGTGCATCGAGGCCGATACTACCTATGGCGAACCGCGTCCCGATGCCGGAGCTGCCGGACTTGCCGCCGCTCGTGCCATCGGTCTGCTCAGCTACCGTGGCCCCATGGGTTACAACATCACCCAACGCGACACCGAGGAGATGCCGGTGACACGCAGGGCGGTATCGTATCAGCGTTACCAGGGAGAGAAATTGGTGAGACGCTTCGATGCTTATTCCTACCATGCGATCCTCGATTCGTTCGATACTCACGATGTGGGACGCGGACGCGGAGGCATGTACGCCGCGCTCTCGACCATCAAGGCCAAGACTCTGGTGATAGGTCTGACCACCGATATCGTGTTTCCGCCGTCCGACATGATTGCTCTCGCGGCACGTATCCCCAAGGCGGTGTATGCCGAGATTCACTCGCCGTTTGGTCACGACGGGTTCCTCGTGGAGCATCTTCAGCTCAACACACTCATGAAGCCGTTCATGGAGTGTGACGTGACCGCCAGATAATGATTGCCGGCCCTGTGCTGACACATACAGCACCCGTTTCCGGTAGATAAAAAAGAGTTTCCAGATAAGATTTCAGATAATATTTTTTGAAATGAAGGGTATAACCAAAGGGTATATTCTCGGCGCGGTTGCAGCCATAAGTTACGGTACCAACCCGCTCTTTGCTGTCCCGCTGTATGAGATGGGGATGTCGGTCCCCTCGGTGCTGTTCTACCGCTACCTGATAGCGACAGTATTGCTCGGTCTCGTAATGATCAAGCGCGGATCATCGTTCCGCCTCTCGCGCCGTCAGGTGCCGCTGATGTTTGTCCAGGGTGTGCTGTTCGCCCTCTCTTCGGTAGGTCTGTTCGAGGCATACAACTACATGGATGTGGGCATAGCCTCCACCATGCTTTTCGTAGAGCCGATATTCATTGCACTCATCCTGTGGATATTTTACCGTCAGCGCATTTCGGTGAGCACTGCGATAGCCATTGCCGTGTCGTTTGCCGGAGTCGTGTTGCTGGCCAATCCCGGCCCGGGAGCCAACGTCTCGGCGCTCGGAGTGGTGCTCGTGATGCTGTCGGCCTTGAGCTATTCGGTGTATATGATACTCATAAGCAAGACCAGTCTCCAACGGCTTGCCGGGCCTACGCTCACATTCTATTCCCTGCTGTTCGGGCTCTCGGTGTTCATCGTCCAACTCAAGGGGCTCACTGCTCTACAGCCTGTGCCGGTCAATCCTCTCGGCATCGGGTGCGCTGTGGGGCTGTCGGTAGTCCCGACCATAGTGTCGATCCTCACTGTGGCTGTGGCCGTACAGCTCATCGGCTCGGTACCGGTGTCGATACTCGGTGCCCTTGAGCCTGTCACCGGAGTGCTGGTGGGTGTGCTCGTATTCGGAGAATTTCTTACATTCAAGGCTGTGCTTGGAATCGTGCTGATATTGGCCGCTGTGTTCCTGCTTGTCACAAGCCCGCAAAAACTATTGAGAAATGGTAAAGCAATGTTTCATCATTTTCGGATGCCTGGCCGTAGGTGAACTCATCGTATGGCTCACCGGCATCTCCATTCCCGGAAGTATCCTGGGAATGTTGTTGCTCACCGCGCTTCTTGAGAAAAAAGCGATCAAGGTGGAGGATGTCGGCCCCATGTGCCGGTTTCTTGTCTCCAACATGGGATTTTTCTTCGTGCCACCAGGAGTGGCGCTGATGCTGTATTTCGACATTATAGCTGATTCCTGGCTTGCAATCACAGTGGCCACAGTGGTGAGCACGGCTCTTGTGCTCCTCGTCACCGGCCGTGTACATCAATATTTCCGCCATGCAGTTCATAGAAAGTGATATATTCCTTGTAGCGCTGACATTCGGCGTGTACTTCGCCTCGATCAAACTCCGCGAGTGGAGCGGTGTCACAGCGTTTCATCCCGTGCTTGTGACCGTGGCCGTGCTCATCGGATTCCTTCAGATTTCGGGGATCAGTTATGAGACATATTCCCGTCCCGGTGCGATGATAGAATTTTGGCTCAAACCGGCCATCGTGGCTCTCGGTCTGCCGTTGTACACTCAGTTGCGCACCATCCGCAAACAGCTCCTGCCCATACTCATGTGTGAGTTGGCCGGGTGTATCGTGGGCATAATTTCTGTAGTGTTGATAGCCAAATGGATGGGAGCCTCGCGCGAGGTGATAATCTCGCTTGCCCCCAAGTCGGTCACCAATGCCATAGCCATAGAGATAACCGGACATCTCGGCGGCATCCCCTCGCTCACAGCCTCGATAGTGGTACTTGTGGGATTGCTTGGTGCGGTTGTCGGCCTTCGGGTGCTGAGTTTCGGAAATATCAGCAGTCCTGTGGCCCAGGGTATAAGCATGGGAACCGCGGCTCATGTCATAGGCACGAGCCGCGTTAGCCAGTTGTCGGAGCGTTACGGAGCCTATGCGACCGTGGGACTTATCCTTAACGGAGTCCTCACCTCGGTCCTCGCCGGCCCCCTGCTCCAGTTGTTGGGAGTATAATAGTATTAACTCTTCGGAGTGGTTGGGGCTGTGGTAGCCGAGGTGATGGCGGCATCCTTGGCATCAACGGTGTCGATGGTGAGGACGTCGGCTCCTGAGGTCTCATTGTAGATCTGGAGCCCAAATGCCGGAGCGGTCACTGCGATATGCTCGAACAGGGCACTTTGGATGGCCTCGTAAGCGGTCCATGCCGTGGTGGATGTGAAGCACCATATCTGCAACGGTATACCATACTCGTTGGGAGCCAATAACCTCACGAGTATCTGCTGGCTCGAAGATATGGATGGATGGGTGAGCAACCATTCACACAGATATGCGCGGTAGAGACCGAGGTTGGAGTCGATGGTTCCGTTGATGGTGGCGAGGCCGGGATCGAATATCGGCTTGCCTGCGGTCTTCACCTTATCGACATAATTCTTAAGCACGGGGAATTTAGCCACCATCTTATCGACAAATTCGGGAGTAGCTTCGGTGATCGAATAATTATCGATGATGACGGAGCGGGCGATCTGACGCACACCGCTGTCGCTCATGCCCCGCCAGTTCTGGAATGAGCCGGAGATGAGCGAGTAGGGGGGAAGTGTGACGATGGTATTATCCCAGTTCTGGACCTTCACTGTGGTGAGCGACACGTCTATCACTATACCATTGGCAATGGTGTTGGGCACCACGATCCAGTCCCCTACATGGAGCATATCGTTCTGTGAAAGCTGCAGTCCGCCCACCAGACCGAGGATGCTGTCCTTGAACACCAACATCAGCACGGTGGCAAATGCGCCCAATGCCGTGAGCAGAGTCGCCGGAGACTTACCCACAAGTATGGATACGCATATTATTATCGCGATGACCCATACGATGCCTATTATGGTATCGAGAATACCACGCAGAGGCAGATTGCGAGTGTTGCGTTTCTCGTCGAAGCGTGTCCACACGAATATTGTGACCGTGCATATCGCCATGCATATCACCAGGGTGGTGTATATGAGCATTCCGCGATACATGATCACGTTGAGGGTGGAGTTGCCGGTGAATGCGAACGGCAACAGGGCAAGTATCACCAGCGGAGGGATTATGCTGCAACAGCGGGCCAGCACATGCTTTTCCACAAGAGCATGTCCCAGTTCGGGATTACGCACCATCACTATTTTGCGTATGATGAGACGGATGCCGTTACTAACGAGCCATCCTACTAACATTGCCGCGCATACGATTATAGCCACATAGAGGATCTCCTCGGTGAGCTTGTCTTTTTCAAGGCCAAATATATCGAGGAAACGGTGGATATGGGTGAGCAGCCATTGCGCCAGTCGGTGAGAAGGAATAATGTCAGCGGTAAGCATAATAAATCATTGTTAAAACGTGTATAATATCAACGTCACAAGCCCGTGATGAGTTTTGAAAAAGAATATAATTTTATAATTGTGGGTAGCCGGAGCGGTATTTTTTGAATCTTCATGCGGAATGTCTATCTTTGTCCCTATGTTATCCTCGATATATTGCCTTATACTGGCCGGAGTGTTCCAATCGGTGGAATTCTATGTCATAGCCGTGACGGTTGCGGCCATGATAGTCGCGCTGTGTAATGGTCGCGGTGCTCCCGGTCCGGTGAGAGAGATCCTGCTCGCCGGGGTCATATCGCGTGAGCATGAAAGAGGGGATGATGAGGCTTCACGGCCGGAAATAGAGCTGATATGTTGCGATGACGGTCAGGTGATATTGCGCCGTCACGGGCTCGCCGGGGTCACGGCGAGTGGAGCCGTGAGTCTTGCCATCGAGATCAAGGGGTTTGAGGTGAAGATTAAGGAACGCATCGTGGATGGACTGCCGGGCGATGAGCCTGTCGATACCGCGTCGTTCATACTTGATTTCATGGCGCCGGAACGGTACTTCATCATGTATAAATCGGAATTGCCTACAGGTGCTGTCACTGTGGCCGCCTCGCTGTCGCTTAGCAATCGTCCGGGCAACCGGGTGGTTAAACCGCTCGTGTGATGCTGCCGGTTTAACACCGTGAAGCGATTATATGCAACAATTAACGCTCATGGTGAGGGAAAAGGGAGAATCTGCAAATCGTGACTCGGGTTATTTTTACTAACTTTGTGATATTACTTATTTTTAAAACAATCTTATAACCCGGTTATGGCCGTTGACATGAGCGAATGTCGGCCATGACTATCATAAAAACAATATGGAAACATCCGAAAAAAACGAAAAATTCGAGAAATTCACGTTCCCGGTGAGGGGGAGTAAAGTTGCAGGCGGAAATTTGTATTTTCAGATCAATTACAAAGGTCAGGAATATGACATAAAAGCTTTTCAATTCCAAAGGACAAAACGCCCCTCGAAATTACAATGTATAATTAAGGAATACAACCAGGCCGGTTTCCCGGTGTTCATGCAGGATATAGCCGCAATATTGCCACAGCTCTACACCATAGGAGAGGAGTATGAATTCAGAGTGAAAACACCTCTCACTACGGGTTGGTATCACGAAGTAATGGATCCCAATGGGTTGGTTTTCAGAGTTTATCCCGGCCGAAATGAGCGGCTTTCCATCAATGAAAGGGTGAAATGCCGTGTGAAAAGCATCAATCTTGTGAGGATGGATCTTGAACTGGTGGGCGGTCGCAACCACGGCATACCATTCTTCTCGCTCAACGAGTTCCTGGATCTCGACACGAGCCACGCCATCTCGGCGCATCTTCCACGGTTGCTGTTCCGTAAACTTCCCGAGCTCGCCGATGCACGCGATCAGCTCGAGTCGGGCAATCCGCTGTGGGTCATGACGTGTGCCGACGTGGTGGGCAGACATCTCACCGAATGGCTCAACACTGATCTGAAGCGCAACGTTGACCCCGAGGTGCTGAGGGAGCGCAAGAAACTGCCCCACCATCGCACTGAATTGCTCGAGATGTTCAACTCCATATGCCTTAACCTGCTTGAGACAAGCGATTATCTCAGGCAATGTGCTCCCCACGAGCGTACCGAGTACCAGGACCGCCTCAATAAGATCATCACCCACACCCGCGACTATCTGCGGGCATTGCATCTGATCAAGGACCGCAAGGATCAGACATATATCGACGACACTCTTGAGCGCCTGCGCCTGTCGGGCTACCTGTACAATCCCGAGGAGCGAATGCGTGTGGCCATGGCCCTGTTCTCGCTCAGGAAAAAGAGTGTGTCCAATTATATCGACGCTATATTCGACATCATACGCAAGTCGCACGACAACCGTCGCTTCATGCACCTGTTTGCCAAGGCGTTCATCGAGATGCTCGACATGTATATCTCCAACGAGAGCCGGCGCATCGACGCGCTCACCGGATCGGGCACCGATGCCACCGAGATACGTCAGATGATCAAGGCGCTGTCGTTGCGGTTGCTGCTCGGAGGAGGCGACAATGATTCACAACTTGAGCTATACCGATCGATGCACTACCGCTACGTGTCATTGCTCTCGACGGCCAACTCGGTACAGCTTCTCTACAAGTCGCTCTCGGCGCTGTTCAGCAAGGATCCGTCCCCTCTCGAATTCACATGGAGCGATCTTGACGATATCACCATGCTATGCTCCAAGGTGGCCGTCTCCAAGTCGGCACCGCTTTCCGGTGAGGGATGGGTGTATGAAGGAGACAATGCGCTCATGACCCTCACGGGCGACACATTCGTGTTCACTCCCATACAGCGCAGTGACAATATGAAGTATGGCATCCCTACCGATCTGTTCTCACCGGCCAGGATCCGCATACTTCTCAACGATCGCATGCAGGAGAAACTGAATGCCACCCGCAACAATATCACCCAGTTTCACCGCCTGTGGCGCGAGGTCGAGCACTCGCTGTTTGCTCCGGTCCAGCATCTCACACCATCGATCTCGGAGAAATTCAAGCCCGACAGTGGCGATGTGGTGAAGGTGTGCATTACCGGCAAAGTGCCCACTGCGAAATATGACTACCGTGTGGTGATACAGGACGATAACTTCAAGGGGGAGGGCACAATGACTCCGCTCGACATGGTGTCCTATCCCATCATTCCGCATGCCGACGTGTTCATCGATCCCGAGACGGGTTACAACTACCTGTTCCAGGCTACGGTCGACAGAATGAACGATGACGGCACCTACCATTTCGTGATGCGCAACAATATCCACGAGTTCCTTAAGAATGAGTTAAGTGTGGGCGATCAGTGCCTGGCGCAGGTGAGCAAGGTGGATGCCGACAAATACATGTGTGTCACCGACGAGGGCATATCCATGTTCATCCCCAAGCGGGATTGTAACGAGACTCTCCGCGAGGGCGATTTCATAATTACCGAGGTGGATACTATATATCCCTATCCTTTGATCAAAGCGGTATTTGTGGAGCGCACCGATGAGACGTTCAACATCTACGAGGCGTTCAGGTTGCTCATGGCCTCCTACAGTGGCGGAGAGGAATGGAATCCGGCCGAAGCCGAGGAGACTGAGGAAGCTCTGGATGCCGGTCTCGACGAATCGCTCAGCACAATGAAGGTTATCGACACCGAACATATGCGCGAGCTGATACATCTCATTGACCGTGAGGGCATGATGAGCAAGGACCATATCGAGACATTCAACTATCTCGCCATAGGCCGTATAATGGCAAGGCTCATAGGCGACTCCCAGTTGGCCACATATTTTGCCAACCGCATGGACCTGGTGGAGTCGATAAGGATGTTTGGTGACAGCGGAAAGATCGATGACGACAGGTTGCAGAAGCTCTTTGACGACAATAGCGAGTTCATATCCAACTATCCCGATATCGAGACCCGCCTCACCCGTCTGCGCATAATAAATCAGCTCGACAAGCCATGGGATAACGATTGGCTGTGGCAGAAGGCCAAGGACCGTCGCGACGACAAGACTTCTCAGCTTGCCCGGCTGGTGCTTTCCTATAACATGCTTGACAATGCCAACGTGTATGAGGTGAGACGCACCTTGCGCCGCAAGATATATCAGCTGATGGAGCTGAAGATTCAGATGCCCGATACGCTCAAGATTGCCGAGGAGGACCAGTTCACCGAGCTTAAGAGCTCAGCCATATATCCCGCCGGAAAGAATATGCTTCCGGCTCCGGGCGAGCAGATGTCGGTGCTCCTTAAGGTGATGGCCGGATTCATGAATGCCCGTGGCGGACGGTTGTATGTGGGCGTGGACGATGGCGGATATGCCACCGGCCTGGATGGCGATTTCATCTATATCAACAACCGCCACAAGGATTATGACCTCACTTCGATGAAGGATAAGTTTGACCGGTTGGTGAGGGATGCTGTGCACAAGCGTCTCGGACATCTGGCCAACGGCCTGGTGACGACTCAGTTTGAGATGGTTGGCGACAAGATAATCTATCGTGCCGATGTTGATCCGAGCCCCGAGGTGGTGATGCTCGACGGCGTGGCCTATGAGCGTCAGGGTAAATCCATTTGGGGTATTCCCACGGCCGATCTGCCCAAGTTCCGTGCCCGTCGTGCCAATGAGATGAAATGATGGCTGATCATCTCGCATAGATCAGCGCGTTGCCCGATATGGCAAGCCGGCGCGCTGATGCGAGATGCTGTGCCAGTTCACTTGCCGATACCGGGTGGTAACGGAGCGAGACGGATACCGGATAACGGTTGAAAAACGGATCATCGTGAAGGTATAGGTCGATGCTCTCCACGTCGGGGGCTGATGATGTCCGGCGGTGGAATTGGAGCACCCTTTCGGCCGTGCGCGGAAGTATCTTGATGCCCACACGGCCGGCAGGCAGAGTGCGCAGCTTCATCACAGCTATCACATGGAGTTTAGGGCGGGAGTCGGCTTCCGCCCTTTGTTCGGGCGTGCTGTGGTGTGAGATGGTGATGTGACGGCCGTGGCTGGCGTTGATGCCATTCATTATTGAACGGAATATGGGACCGTGAGCCGAGGTGTCGGGTAGGCCGTTGTAATGGATGAAGTAGTGTATCATCTCATGTATCACGGTGTCATCCACAGTCTCGGCCGGGAGATCGAGCCTGGTGCTTATGCGCAACTCGAAATCGGAATGTACCTTGCGCCCGTCGGGGAGGGACGTGATGCGTGACACGCATTGCCCCAGATAGGATTTCGCATCGCTCAGCTTGATGGGTATGCGCGGGAGCCGGCCTCCGAACATCAGACGGTTATAGCGGTCGAAACGTTCCTGTATGTATTCGATTGTAGGGCGCAATGGTTATTGAGATTGGATTGTTAGGGAAATGATGCTTTATATCATACCTTATATCGTAGATATGACAAGGCCTGTCCACGTGGCTGTTGAGGTATCAACGGGTGGACAGGCCTTGTTATTGTGTTCAGTTTATAGCCCTTGGAGGGTTATTCGGCTGCTACTTCGGGAGCTTCGGCGGTATTGCAAGCCTTCTTGCAAGCCTTCTTTGCGGCAGGTTTCTTGGCTGCTGCTTTTTTTGCTTTGGGCTTGGCTTCCTTGGCCTTCTCGGCTTCCTGCTCGCGGAGGAGGTGCTCCTCGTTGAAGTGCTCGATGTTCTTGCGCATCGACTCGGCCTCCTTGTTGAGGGTCTCGATCTCACGTTCCTGATTACGGATTGTGGTGAGGAGTGAAGAGAGCTCCTCGTTGTCGATCGACATGGGATACTGCTCCTCGACACGCACGATGAAATCGGCAAGCACGTTCATGTAGTTGGTGAACGCGTCAAACGGGGTGTCGTAGGGGGAGAACTGGGAGTGTACCGATCCGTCGTGCATGTTCTTGGTGGACATGTAGAAGAAATGGTCGGCAGCCTGGAGATAGTACCAGTCCTGCTTGAGACGGCGATCCTCGCAGAGGCGCACACGCTCACTCACGCTATAGAGCTTGTTGAAAGCTTCGTTCTGGAGCTTGTTGCCGAGCCATGCCGAGGTGTCGCGAGCCTCGTCGGCCCAGGAGATGGGATGGAGCACGGGGAGAACGTCGACGGCCTTGAGCTTGCTCACGGCTGTTGAGGGGGTCCAGAATTCGATACCCTTCTCGGCTGCGAAGCGGGGGAGGGCCTCAAGGAACTGGAAGATACCTGTCTCACGGGGCTGGAAGTCACCGAACACCTCGAGGTTCATGAAGAGGTTGATGATCTGCTCCTCGGCGGGTGTTGAGGCGATCCATGAGATGTACTTGTCGGCGGTGAGGGGATATTCGTCCCATGAAGTGTTGGAGAAACGATCGGAGATATCGTCGGAGAACTTGTCGTTCTTCAGCAGGATCTTGAGCTTGGGAGCTGAGGCGGCTGAGTAGACGTAGTTGGGCGACTTCCATCCGAGGATGTGCTTTGCACCCTCGGTGATCACACCCTTGTAGCCCATCTCGAGGATCTGGGGAGCGAGGTCGTCGCAGTAGATCAGCTCGGTGTTGCGGAGCACCTTAGGCTCCTGGCCGAAGAGTTCCTTGATCTTCTCATCATGAACCTTCACCTGATTGGCAAACTCCTCAGGATCGGCAAGCGAAGCGAGTGAGTGGGCATAGGTCTCGGCGAGGAATTCAACACAACCGGTGGCAGCGAGCTTTTTGAGGAGGTCGATGAACTCGGGCACATACTGCTCGAACTGCTCAAGGGCGGTGCCTGTGATGGAGATGGCACACTTGAAGGCTCCCTTGGTGTCCTCGATCATCTTGAGGAGGGTCTGGGCGGCGGGGATGTAGCTGCGCTCGGCTATGCGGGTGATGATATCGTCGTTGGCGAAGTCGTCATAGTAGTAGTGGTCATTGCCTATGTCGAAGAAACGGTATCTTTTCAGACGGAACGGCTGATGAATCTGGAAATAGAAGCAGATTGCTTTCATATTCTTTCTTATGTTTTGTTTAAGCCGGGCTAAAAAGGCTTGTTGTTTTGTTTTAGCCAAGCTCAAAAGGGTTTACAAATTAGATTACAGGTAGCCACGAGTCATGAACGGCCGAGCACCTTGTTATAAATGTTGATTACTTTCTGTCCGGCCTTGTCCCAGGTGATCTGGTTTACCTCGGCGAGTCCGTCCTCACGAAGCTGGTTGTACATCGCGGGATAGGTCACGATCGAGTTGATGGCGTCGGCCATGGCGTCGATATCCCAATAGTCAGTCTTGATGACGTTGGTAAGGATCTCGGCGCAACCGCTCTGCTTGGAGATGATCGAGGGAACTCCCATCTGCATGGCTTCGAGGGGTGAGATACCGAATGGCTCGGATACCGAAGGCATGATGTAGACATCGGAAGCCTTGAGCATCTCATACACCTGGTTACCTTTCTGGAAGCCGGGGAAGTGGAAGCGGTCTGATATACCACGCTCGGCGGCGAGGAGGATCATTTTGTTCATCATGTCACCGCTGCCTGCCATCACGAAGCGCACATTGGGATTGTTCTTGAGCACCTTGGCGGCTGCCTCGACGAAGTATTCGGGGCCTTTCTGCATGGTGATACGGCCGAGGAAGGTCACAACCTTGTCCTTGGACTTGTGCTCGGGCACGTTGAGCTGCTCGGGGGTGAGCGGGGTCACGGCGTTGTGCACAGTGGTCACCTTGGCGGGATCGATGCCGTAGTTGTTGATCACGGTGTCGCGGGTGAGGTTGCTGACACAGATGATGTGGTCGGCGTTGTTCATGCCGTCCTTCTCGATGCCGAACACAGTGGGGTTGGGTTTCCCTCGTGAGCGGTCAAACTCGGTGGCATGCACGTGGATCACCAGTGGCTTGCCCGACACCTGCTTGGCATGGATGCCGGCGGGATAGGTGAGCCAGTCGTGGGAGTGGATTATGTCGTAGTCGAGTGTGCGGGCTATGACGCCGGCGCATATCGAATAGTTGTTGATCTCCTCGACAAGATTGTCGGGGTAGCGTCCCGAGAACTCGATGCAACCGAGATCGTTGGTGCGCATGTAATTGAAATCGGCGTATATGTGGTCGCGGAGACGGAAATACAGGTCGGGATCCATGACGTTTCCGATGCGGTCCTGCACATATTCGCGGGACACATCGCGCCAGCACACGGGCACTTGTGACATGCCTATGATGTTGGCGAAGTGACGTTCTTCATCGCCGAAAGGCTTGGGGATTACGAATGTGATATCCATGTCGCCACACTCCCACATACCCTTAGTGAGACCGTAGCTGGCAGTGCCGAGACCGCCGAGGATGTGAGGTGGGAATTCCCACCCGAACATTAATGCTTTCATGGGTGTGAGCGGGGATTAGTCCATAATGAATTTTTTCAGGGTAGTGAGCGTGCGGAGCACTTCGGCCACGTTGGTCACATGGCTGATGGCGCCACGGCCCACATAGGGAGGATTGGCATCGTAGAGCTGGGAGAGGGATCCGATGCAACCCTGGGTCATTTCGTCCTCGAAGCCGATGAGCATGCGGTCAACGTAGCTTACACCGCTCATGCCGAACACCTTGAGATAGGCATCGGAGTAGAATCCCATGAGCCACGGGCGAGCGGGACCGTTGTGGAGAGCCATCTCGCGGTCCTCGGGCGAGCCGAGATAGTTGGGACGGTATCCGAAGCTCTTGGGTGAGAGGGTGCGGAGTCCCTTGGGGGTGAGGAGCTCGCGGGTCACGATGTCGAGCACGCGCTTGCGCTGACGGCGGTCGAGCGGAGAGTAGTCGAGGCCGATGGCGATAGCCATGTTGGGGCGCACCGAGGGATCGGCATAGGTGCCGTTGACGTAATCGTAGAGATAACCGTAGTCGTTGAGGAATGTCTGGATGAAAGGCTCGGCCATCTTGTCGGCGAGTTCCTGGTAGCGGGCCTGCTCGTCACCTGTGGTGAGACGGGTGGCGAAGATGAGGGCGTTGTACCACAGAGCGTTGAATTCGACAAGGTAGCCTGTGCGGGGCACGATGGGGCGACCGCCGAGCGAGGCGTTCATCCACGACATGGGTTTGTCGATGCCATAGGTGGACACCATGCCGGTCTCGTTGTCGACCTGCAGGAAGGGATGCTTGCCGGCGAGGATGAACTGGAGGATGGCACGGATATCGGCGAGGTATTTCTCTGATGCTTCCTCGCGTGAGTAAGCCTTGGCATACTGCTGGAGAGCCCACACTGCCCACAGGGGTATATCGGGGAGGTCGATGCCCTGGATGCGGCTGTCCAGCTCGCCGGTCTTCATGAAGTGGCGCAGTGCCTTGAGGCCGGTCTCGGCGATCTTCTCGAAATCCTCGCGGTGATTGATGGCGATGGTGGCTCCGGGGAGTGCCATGAATGTGTTGCGGGCCAGGATCTTGCCCCAGGGGTAACCTGAGAGGAGGAACATGTCCTTGCCGTCCTTGAGGTAACACTGCTTTACGGCGTTCTTGAGACAGTTGAAGAACGAGGTGCGGCATGTGCGCTGGGCTATTTCCTTCTCATACATCTTGGCGAGCGAGCGGGGTGATACCTCGCTGAGACCGGCCGAGAAGATGATGCTCTCGCCCTTCTTGATGGGAACATCGAAGTAGCCGGGCACCCAGAGGTCCTCGGTGTAGGGCACTCCGCGCTCCAGATCCTTGACGTACTCGAAGCCGTTGTACCAGTGGGGATCATAGGTCCACTGGGGCTTGTGGGAGAACTGCATGAACAGGCGGGGATAGCCGTTGTAGAGGCATGCCGACACGCCGTTGTCGATGACGGGGATCTCGGTGTTGATCACATCGTTGGCTACGCACAGTTCGTTGGCGTCGCGGAAAGCGAGCACAGGGCGGAAGCGCAGTGTGGTGGCCGAGTGGGCCTCGACAAGTGTGTAGCGGATGAGGATGCGGTTCTCGTGGGAGATAAATATCTTTTCCTTGGTGAGAATTACGCCGCCCACGCGATAGGTTGTGCGGGGCACGCTCTCACAATCAAATTCGCGTATGTACTTGTGTCCGTTAGGGCTCATCACTCCACCGCTGTAACGGTGTAGCCCGAGGTTGAAAGGAGCTCCGTGCTGATAGACGGTCTCGTCGAGCGAAGATAGCATGACGTGCCATGAGTTGTCGAGTTCAGGCACCGGCACCACGAGCAGTCCATGCTGCTTGCGGGTGTTGCAGTCAACTATCGTCGTACAGTGATAGGCCCCTGCCTGATTGGTTCGGAGCATCTCCTTGGGGAGGGATTGCTCCAGATTAATCATGAGGTTCTTATCAAATTTTAGATAGCTCATTTATTTTTAGGTATTTTAGGATTAGAATTCCGTTAGAATGATGATGTCTTCGATTTGAGGTAAAAAGGGAGAGAAAGACGTCGGTATGTAGTATTTTCGTATTTTAAATTCACGAATTTATGACATTTTGCTGATATAAACAAAGAAACAACAGCTTTTTTGAGATTGTTTAAAAAAACATTTCACGGGTTATGTTATTGAACATAAAAATCGTGATATAAATCATAAAAAATGCCGTTACATGAGGTGTGCGGGGTGCGCGCCTTCATGTAACGGCAGATGGATGGGATGATGTATGAACAAAAATGGGAGGGGAGAGGAGAATGGAACAATTGATGATGGGACGTAGTGTCAGAGGCCCCGGCGATACCTGGTGCGTGTGGTGCCCGAGGAGCCGTGTCGGGGCGATGATTTCCGGCTTATGTTGGCTGTGTTGTGGATCTCGGCCGAGAGGGTGCACTTATCGTGCCCCGAGCCTTCGATCACCAATGTGTACTGGGAGCAGTGCCCCTTATTGTCGTCAAAACGGATTTTGTAGACCGAGGCCGACTTGTCCTCGTTGGACTGGTACTCCACAGAATTCTCGCGCTCCTTGCGGAATGCGTCCTCAAACCGCTGGGCGAGTTTCTTGTCCTTGAAAGTGATGAGACGCTTGGAGTAAGTGACCTTGCGTGTGGCGGGATCACGGTTCTCGCGGTACACGATGTCACACCCCTTATTGTTCTCGAGGCTGTTTACGAGTTTGGATATTGAGCCTTGGGCCATGGCGGGGATGGCCGACGACAGGGAGAGGAGAATGGCGATAATGAAGGTACGTATCATGATGGAGCAAGTGTTATTTACAAGTGTTATTTAATAGTAATTTAATGATGTGGTGGTTACCAGGTCGCGCACGTCGGGGTTGCTCATATCGAATGCGGCAGTCATAAGCTCGTCGGCACGGCGGTCGAAGGCTTCGAACTCATCGGAGGCGTCTCCTGCTCCGAATGCCGCGAGGCGGGTGTTCATCTCCATTTCTGCCCGCTCGATTTCTGAGAGCACCATGTCGATGTCGGTGATGCGCTGGCCGTCGCGCAGAATGTAGCCTTCGGAGTAATAGCTCTCGGCATGGTCAGCTGATGATCGCATGTTGAATCCGATGGCAAACAGCACCACGATCATGGCCGCTACTGAAGCCCATTGCCATGCCTTGAGGGGAAGTATGCGTATGCGGGATGGGCGTGGGGCCCGCGTGTCAGTGCCGGCTAATGTGGAGCCGGCGCCGGGGAGAGATGAGTACCATGAGAACATGGGCCTGTACTTCTCTGCTTCGGGCGGGAGGTCGGGCCGGGAGAAGTAGATGTACAGCTCACGCTCCTGCTCGAGAGTGGTGCCTGCATCGAGAAATCGGTCGACCCACTCGGCATAGTTATTGTCGTTGATGAGATGGTTCATGTGGTCAGTTCATATTTTGTTGAAGAAAGAGTTCTTTTATGTGGTTTCGGGCACGGGAGAGCATGGTGCGTATCGCGCCCGAGGATGATCCGGTGACCGAGGCTATCTCGTCGATCTCCATGCCGTCGATATGCCTCATCTTTATGAGGGCTTGCTGGGCCGATGGAAGCGAGGCGAGGATACCTGAGAGCCGGTTGCCTGCCTCGGAGTATTCGAGAGCTTGGTGAGGATCGTAGGCTGGATCGGGGGAGTCGTACCCTTCGAGGGAGAGATGCCTGTCGGGGTGGCCGGAGCGCAGGAGGTCGATGGCCCTGTTGCGTGCCATCACCATGGCGAGGGCGTGGATGCTGCGGTAGGAGTCGAGTTCATCGCGCAGAGTCCACAGACGCAAAAGGGTGTCCTGGGCCACATCGTCGGGGAGGTCGGGATCGGCGGGGCCTACGATCCGTCTCACTGTAGTGACGATGTTGTCCCTAAGTTCGGGGGCAATTGATTCAAACTCTCTACGGTCCATTCTACTATATAGACGTGAAACATGGGCGATTGTTACATGGCCGGGAGAGTTTTTTTATAAACAATGTGCAACCTTTTTTAACTGTAGAGTGTTATAAAACCATAATAAATGCAAAGGTATTAGCAAAGGTATCCGATTAGAATATTCATCAAAACACATATAAGATATTATGAAACATCTCCTACGTCAGACGTTAGCTATCTCGCTGGGCATTGCAGCCCTTAACGTTTCGGCGGCAACGCCATCCTCACGTCAGGAAGTTCTTGACTCGTTGATCTCCGATCATCACATAATCATGATGGGGGGTGGGGAGACTGAGAAACCGGGCAATGATTCCATACGCTCGCTCATTGAGAATTTCTATATTGACCAGTTCCGTAACTATCAGGATCCCGCCGCGCCCTATTTCATGTTCATGAGCCACGATGCCAATATGGCCATGGGTGTGGGTGGCGTGGTGAGAATGCGCATGTATTTCGATCCGGGCAACTCGATGCCGGGTGCGGCCTTTACCCCCTATAATGTGCCGGTGGGTGATACGCCTCTCAACCGCAACCATGTAGGTACCACTCCGTCGGGGACATCGCTGTTTTTCCGGGTATTGGGTCGCAACAGCAGGATAGGTTCCTATCAGCTGTATATCCAGGCCAAATTCAATGGTTATCAGGGACGTGACTTCAAACTCTCGAAGGCTTACGCTACCGTGAACGACTGGACCGTGGGCTACACCACCTCGACATTCTCGGACGGATCGGCCATCGCTCCCACTGTTGATGCCAACGGCTCGACGATGAGCATGGATTTCTCGGCTCTGCTTGTGAGATGGATGCACACGTTCAAGAGGTCGGGCATAACGGTGGCTGCCTCGGTGGAGACACCCGAAATGTCGCTTCCCGGTGACGGGACCACTGTGGCCGCGCGTTCGACCACGTTGCCCAACCTCGCCGCCATGGTGCAGTATCAGTGGGCCGACAATCAGCATGTGCGCCTCGCCGCAATAACCCGTTTCCTGCCTTACCGCGATCTGATCAACGGCACCAATCACACCCCCGTGGGATATGGATTGCAGCTGTCGACGGTGGCTAATCCCGTGAAGCCCCTTACGTTGTATGCTATAGGCAACATCGGTAGGTCGTACTCCAATGTGGGTGGCGATTTCCTGATGGGAGAATATGACCTGATTCAGAATCTGGATGCTCCCGGACGCCTGCGCACTGTGCCGAGCTGGAGCTATTTCCTTGGCATGAGCTATAATTTCTCTCACAAAGTGATGGCCTCCGTGACATTCGGTCAGGCCAGAAACATGACTTCGGGTGAACGTCCGGCCGACGGGTACAAATATGGCATGTATGGAGCAGCCAATGTGTTCTATTATGTGACACCCCGCATAAGCGTAGGTGCCGAGGCTAATTTCGGCAAGCGTGAGAACTGTGACGGCTCACATGCCTGGGCGCGACGCATAGGCGCGATGTGCCAGTTCTCGTTCTAAAACGAAATATATAATAGAAGAAATAGAAATAAAAGAGGTATAATTCCCCCGGTTCAACACTCGTCACAATCGTAGTGGACGTAGTGGTGGGGCGAATGACACTCATGTATGGCATGGTCGACTATCAGATGACGGTTGGCCATGCCTGCTATTGTGGACATCTCGTGGGAAACGAGCAGCAGTGTGGTGGTTTTGGATAATTCGGCTACGAGGTCGTAGATCGAGTGCTCGAAACGCTTGTCGACGTAGCTCAACGGCTCATCGAGCACGAGCAGTCCGGGTCTTGATATTATGGCTCTACCCAAAAGTGCCCGCTGTAGCTGTCCGCCCGACAGGGAGCCGATGCTTTTGTCGGAATGTGCTTCGAGTCCCACAAGGCGTATGGTCTCGTCGGTGAGCATGGCGGTCTCCTCCTTGGGGGTGTTACCGCCTATGAGTCCCGAGGCCACGACTTCGCTCACGGTGATGGGGAAGCGCGAGTCGATCATGTTTTTTTGGGGTAGGTAACCTATGGACAGTTTCTTCACCGGGTTGCCCTCGTGCAGATAGGTCACGGTGCCGGCCGTGGGTTTCAGCAGCTTTAGGATAATGCGCAGGAGGGTGGTTTTTCCGCCACCGTTTGGTCCTGTTATGGCTATGAAGTCTCCCCGGTTTATGTCGAGGTCCACTCCTTGCAGCACTGTGCGTTGATCCCATCGCTGGGTCACGCCACGCAATGATATTATGGTGTCGGGATGAGTTTCGGGCATTACCTTATTTATTTTTAGACACACATTCGCATCCCATGCTTATACCGTAGGTTTTACGGCGGGAGCTTCGGCTATAGCGTCGGCGATCTTCAGGAGCTCCTCCTCCCAACGATAGGAGAGGGGATTGATGTTCACCTCATGGGCCTCAAGCTCGGAATTGATGGCCGAAACCTGCCGGCTGTCGAAATCCTTCTGGAAAAAGAATATCGAAGCGCCTTCGCGACGGGCACGGTCAATGGATGAGCGGAGGTCGGTGATGGAATTTTCCTTATGCTCGGCGTTGCCTACCACCACCTGGTTGAGTCCGTAGTCGCGGGCAAAGTAGCTGAGCGACGGATGCCACACCATGAATGAATGTCCGCGACATGGGGCGAGACGTGTGGTGATGGCATTGTCGATGGAATCGAGACGTGCCGAGAATGTCTCGTAGTTGCGGCGGTAATACTGCTTGTTGGACGGGTCGATCTTCTCCATGGCCTCAAGCATGTTGTGGGCGATGATCTTGGCATTCTTTACCGAAGTCCAAGTGTGGGGATCTATCACGTCGTGGTGATGATGGTCGCCATGGGAGTGGGTGCCGAGGATGGGCACTATTCCTGCCGATGTGTCGAAGATACGCAGATTGGGGTTGCCCTCGCTGATCTTGTCGATGATCGCGGCCTCGAAACCTATGTTGCCCATTCTCAGATAACCTATCGATTTTCCGAGATTGAACATGTGGGTCACCGACGGATCGTAGGTCTCGGGGTTGGCCCCTTCGGTGAGGAGGCTCCTCACCTGCACCTTGTCGCCGGTGATCTGCTCAAGCAGATACCGTTGCGGCTCGATGCTCACGGTCACTATCCTCTGCTCGGTTGGCCCGCCGGCACATCCGGTGGCTATCCACGCACAGGTTATTACGGTGATAAATAGGATGGATATGTAATTGAATGATTTCATTGTGAAGAAGTGAGAAGGAGGTGATGTGCTTTTCCCTATTGGAAATGAGAATTCACTCGATTGTAATTTTTTTGCAAATGTAAGGCATTTTTAGCAAATATCCTAAATTTTAGTGATGAAATTTTAAGTAATAATCGCCATAAGTTTAAATAATGTTAATCAACGCGTGTTTTTTAGCATAAAAATTTGCTATTAGCGAAACTCTCCCTAACTTTGCATCAGTTTTTCATGGTATTAGATTTAAGGTAAGAAGATTATTCGTCGGGATGACGGATAATTTTTTTTGTGCCATATTCTGCCTCTAAAATTGTGCATAATACATGGAGTTATGGGTTAATTGTGCTAAATTTGTACCCATGAAACTGAGACTTCCGATATTTATCGTAATTATACTCACGCTCCTGAGCATGAGCAATGCCCGTGCCGAAGATCCGGAAGTGGCTCCCAGCTATGCATGGGGGATACTGCAGCCGTTGGGACTGCACACTCCGGCCACTATCGACACGATGCTGTACAACTATTACCGTTCGGCCATCCCGTCGGCCATATCTCCGGCATTTGCCACCACCGGCAACCAGGCTTCGGCCGGAAAGAACATGATCTACATGGATCAGGAGCCTATCAGCCCGTTTTTCCTTAAGGACGCCAAGCGTTACTGGCTACCGTCGGAAAAGGACCAGAAGTTCTACAACACCCGTATCCCCATGTCGCTCGTGAGCTATAACACCGGTGGCGGACGCGAGATTGCTCAGGATTATTTCAAATTTCTTTTCTCGGGCAATTTCAGCCCCAAGGGACAGGTGGGATTGAAGATCGATTACCCCTATTCCAAGGGTTCCTACAGTAATCAGGCGGCAAAATCGTTCACATGGAATCTGTTCGGATCCTATATGGGCGACCGGTATGAGTTTCAGGGATATTTCAATTCCTACAATGCTCTCAACCAGGAGAACGGCGGTATTACCGATGATCTCTACATCCTCGACCCGGCCGAGATACAGGGCGGTATGTCGAAGATCAATCCCAAGAATATCCCCACCAACCTCTCGGCTTCGCGAAACCGCCTTGCGGGTAAGCAGCTGTATATGAACCACCGCTATAAGGTGGGATTCTGGAAGGAGACCTACGACTCGGTGTATGAGGACTCGATCATAGCCAGGGAATATGTTCCGGTGTCGAGTTTCATATGGACTATGTCGTACAGCCAGGACCGTCACAAGTTCTACAACACTAATTCGAGTGATGAGAAATTCTGGGCCAACCATTATATCTCGGCTGACTGGACCGAGGAGAGCACCCAGTACTCCTCGATACGCAACACCCTCGGTGTGGCTCTGCTCGAGGGCTTCAATAAGTATGCCAAGGCCGGCCTATCGGCTTTCATCACTCATGAGCTGAGGAAATACACCCAAACTGCCGATACCATACCCTTGTCGGGACCTGACAGGCCCGAGGGGCTGACCCCCTATCCATTTGAGGAACGGCTGGCAGGAAAGGCATCGGAGAACCTGATATATGTGGGCGCACAACTCACCAAGACCAAGGGAACGTTGCTGAACTATGAAGGAACCGTGCAGCTCGGCATAGCCGGCCCGGCCGCAGGTGAGATCAAGGCCGACGGAAACGTGTCGACTCATATCAAACTGCTCGGCGATACAGTGAGCATCACCGGATACGGCCATTTCAGCAACACCACGGCCCCGTATCTGATGAATAATTTCGTGTCCAACCACTTCATATGGCACAACGATTTCGGCAAGACCCGCCGGCTGAGGTTTGGAGGCATCCTTGACGTGCCCCACACCAAGACGCGCATAAATGTGGGTGTGGAGAATGTGCAGAACATGATATACTTCAATGAGGAATGTCTGCCCGTCCAGGCCGGAGGTAGCGTGCAGGTGCTGAGCGCACGCCTGCAACAGGATTTCCGTTTCAGGGCTCTGAACTGGCGCAACACGGTGATATACCAGAAATCATCCAATGAAGCTGTGTTGCCGTTGCCCCAGCTTGCCATCTATTCCAACCTGTATCTCCAGTTCAAGATAGCCAAGGTGCTTGACGTGCAGATGGGCGTGGACATGGATTATTACACCTCCTACTACGCACCCTCCTATCAGCCGTCGACCATGACGTTCTACAATCAGAATCAGATAAAGTGTGGCAACTATCCCATGATGAACGCTTATCTGAACATGCAGCTGTCGAGGGCACGTTTCTTCGTGCTGTTCTCCCATGTCAACCAGGGAAAGCTCGGTGGCGACAATTATTTCTCGATACCTCACTATCCCCTCAATCCGCGCAGATTCCTGATGGGTGTATCGGTGAACTTCCTTAACTAACCATTCGGTGCTTACCGGCGTTATATTATAGTGGACCATCCGGCTTAAGGATGGCCCGCTATAAAATTATATACGCATGAGCAATCATTCAGGATTTTTTACGCCCAGGCGGGTTTTGGTGATAGCACTTGCCATACTCGCGCTTGGATCGATAATCACTATCCGTCATATCAAGGCCGGATATGACCATGCAGGATACGAGTACCGCCGGGGCCATGACGATACTATAAATGTGGCCATAGCATATTCGCCAATGTCGATGTACAGATATGGCGACACGCTCGGTGGATTCAATTACGAATTACTCAGGGAGATGTCGGCAATGTATGGCGACAAGGTGAAGTACTATCCGGTATCATCAGTGAGCGAGACGCTCGACCGGTTGAGCCACGGTGTCTATGATATAGTCATAGCCGACATTCCCGTCACAGCATCGTTGCGCGAGCGGTTCAGGTTCAGTGTACCGGTATATACCGACCGTATGGTGCTCGTGAGCCGTGACACCGTGATGAAGTCGCCGCTTGAGCTGGCCGGAAAACGGGTGTGGGTTGTGGCCGGATCGCCTGCCGCCGAGAGGGTCGAGAATCTGTCGCGCGAGATCGGCGACAGCATCATCATTCATGATTCCCACCAGTATTCGGCCGAGCAGCTGATAATGCTCGTGGCTGCCGGTGATATTCCGCGGGCAGTGGTCAACGAGGAGGTGGCCCACAGGTTGCAGAAGGAGTTCCCTGACGTGTATATATCCACCGGCATCTCATTCAATCAGTTCCAATCGTGGATAATGAATAAGGACAGCGTTGCGCTGGCCGACACCATCGACTCTCAGATAGAGCGCTTCAAGCTCACTCCTCAATATGAGTCGATACTTGGCAAGTGGATGGATTGTCAGTGACCGCTGTTGTCGGTGAATAGGTTCATTCCACACCGCTCGCAGTCAAACTCCACTCTCAATCTCACGTTCCCGTTGGTGATATACATCGGGCCATCGGGCCATTCTTTGCCCTTAGGGGTGAGGAGGCAACGCCCCAGCTCGCGCCTCAGGCAATAGCGGGTGGTCATCACCATGGTTTCGGCATCGGATGGCCGTTTCACCTCCACTGCGGGGGTGAAGGAGGTCACGCCGTGGTCGCGGTAGAACTGTTCAGCCAGCTGATTGGCCACGTTGTCATGTATGGTAGCTGTGTCGGATATGAATCGCGCCTCACGATTCTCGGGCAGTCTGTAACCGTAGCGGTAGGTCATGGCGTGGGCGCGCAATAACAGCTCGATCCCTTCACGCCTCAGGGCCGTGAGCCGTGAGGCAGGTATGAAGTATTGACCGGCGAGATCCACGATGTTGCCGGCACGGAATATTGTGCCTCCAAGTTTGTTGAGAATCTGTCGGCGGGGTGATTCCTGTGGAGTTACAGCAGTGCTTATCCCCTCGATGCGCATTGTGGCCGTTGCCGAGCATCCGGCCTCGTCGGTGAGTTCGATAGCCACGGTGTCGCCCCCGATGAGCCTCAGGTTCATGTCCACCGTCATTGTGCGTGTCGCCTTGGCCGATGATATGGCATCGTCCCACTCCTTGTCGCGGTTGCGGTAGAGAGTGGTGCCCGGCTTTATGTTCTGCGGAGTAGCCGGATAGAGCTTGTTGCCGTCGGCACGGTTGAGGCGGAATCCTCGGAATTGTCCGTCGGTATCGAAATATCCTAGGCCGTCGCCGTTGGCAAGCTGTGCTGTGAGCGAGGCTGTGATTATACGGGAGTCACAACGAGTGACCTTGCCCACGGGCAGACCGGTAGCTTTGGGGGTGTCGAGCGATGCCAGCCCCTTGACCGGCGCATGTCCTGACAGGAAATAGGTGGTGAAGCCTCGGTTGAACGATTTGTCGGGTGATGGGTTGAATCCGGGTTTTGACTTGCCGAACGACTGGCGCACATATCGGTCTCCGCTCTGCTCCACCACGCGGTCGAGGATACGGGAATACCATGCCACGGTGTTTTTCACATACCCTTCCTCCTTGAGTCGTCCCTCGATCTTGAATGAGGTGACGCCGGCATCGGCCATGGCCTGGATAGAATCGGAGCGGTTGAGGTCGCGGAGCGATAGCAGATGCTTCGACTCCACGAGCGTGCGTCCGCGCGCATCGGATAGTGTGTAAGGCAGACGGCATATCTGGGCACATTCGCCACGGTTGGCACTGCGCCCTCCCGTCATGCAGCTTGCACGGCAGTCGCCACTGTAGCTCACGCATAATGCCCCGTGGATGAATGCCTCGAGGGGCATATCGGGGAGTGCCGAATGTATCTCGTTGATCTCGTCGAGCGAGAGTTCGCGTGCAAGTACGAGCCGTGAGAATCCGGCCTCGGCGAGAAAGCGTGCTTTAGCCGCGTCGCGTATATCGCATTGAGTGCTGGCATGGAGTTCGATTGGAGGGATATCCATGCGCAGGATCCCCATGTCCTGGACTATCAGCGCGTCCACTCCGGCAGTGTACAGTGATGAGATGAGGCGTTCAACATCGCGGATCTCATCGTCATACACTATGGTATTGACCGTGGCATACACCTTGGCGTTGAATGGATGGGCCACTTCTATCACCCTGCGTATGTCGTCGATACTGTTGGCCGCATCCTTGCGTGCCCCGTGGCTCGGGGCTCCCATATACACGGCATCGGCACCCGATAGGATGGCGCTTATGGCTGTGTCGGCATTTTTTGCGGGAGCGAGGAGTTCGAGGGGTATGGGACGGATGGATTTCTTGGCCATGGGGTAGCTGATTATGGTTTATCGGGCTGAAAAGGACAAAGGTCCTCGGTAAATCAAAAGTCAAAATTACTAAAAACTTTTGTTTCTACCGAGGACCTTTGTCCTTTATGATATAAAAAGGGTCTTATTCAAAAAAGAGTCTTATTCAAATATGTGGCGTAGCTTGGAGAAGATTCTGTTCTTGGTCGACTCGTCGGGTGTCACGCCGGGTTTACCTCGCAACGACTCGATGGCCGCCTGTTCCTGTGAACCGAGGTTTTCGGGGATGTACACCATCACGTTTACAAGCTCGTCGCCGGTGCCGTAACCGTCGGGCGAGGGGAGACCCTTGCCACGCAGGCGCAACACCTTGCCGGGCTGGGTGCCTGCGGGGATCTTCATGCGGGCACGGCCGTTGATGGTGGGCACCTCCACCGATCCGCCGAGTGTGGCGGTGGGGAGATCGAGCATCAGGTTGTAGACGATATCGTTGCCGTCGCGTATCAGTTCGGGATGTTTTACCTCCTCGATCACGATGAGTAGGTCACCGTTGGCTCCGCCGTGAGGTGCGGCGTTGCCTTTACCACGCAGGGTGAGGGTCTGGCCGTCCTGTACACCGGCGGGGATGGAGAACGATACTGTCTCCTCCTTGCGTATCACACCCTCGCCGTGGCAATGGGTGCATTTTTCCTGGATGATCTTGCCTTCGCCGTGACACTGCGGACACTCCACAGCCGATTGTGATATGCCAAACATTGTCTGCTGTTGGCGTATCACTGTACCCGAGCCGTTACAAGTGGGGCAGGTGTGGAACGCTGTGCCGTCCTTGGCACCGGTGCCGTGGCACGCGGGGTCGGGGACAAGTGTGGGGATCTTGAGGGTCTTGGTGACACCGGTGGCTATTTCGGCCAATGTCATCTTGATCTTTATACGCAGGTCGGTGCCTCGACGCTGGCGGCGACGTGTACGGCCACCGGCCGACTCGAAACCGCCCATGTTGCCGAATGCGCCACCGAAGATATCTCCGAACTGGGAGAAAATATCCTCCATGGAGAATCCTCCGGCATGGAATCCACCGCCACCGGGGAATCCCTGCGGGCCCATATCGTGGCCAAACTGGTCATATTTGGCGCGCTTCTCAGGATTGGAAAGCACGTCGTAGGCCTCGGCGGCCTCCTTGAATTTCTCTTCAGCCTCCTTATCGCCCGGATTCTTGTCAGGGTGATATTGGATAGCCTTTTTTCGGTAAGCGCTCTTTATGGCTTTTTCGTCGGCATTCCTGTCGACTCCAAGCACTTCATAATAGTCTCGTTTGTTTGCCATGGGGTTGAAAATTATTGTCCTACCACTACTTTGGCGTGACGGAGCACTTTGCCATTAAGAGTGTATCCCTTGGTGGGGGTGTCGATTACAATGTTTTTCTGAGATTCGTCAGGCACGGTTACCATCGCGATAGCCTCGTGAAGCTCGGCATCGAAAGCCTTGCCTGTCGATTCGATGGCCTTCACGCCATTCTGCTCCAGATACTTCACCAGTTTCTGGTATATAAGCTCCATGCCCTTGCGCACCTCGGCCGGATCCTCGGTCTTGGCACTTGCCTCAAGTCCGCGCTCGAAGTCGTCGACGATGGGGAGGAGACCCTTGAGTACACTTTCGGCGGCGTTCTTGATGAGCTCGCTTTTCTCCTTGAGGGTGCGTTTGCGGAAGTTGTCAAACTCGGCCATGAGGAAAAGATACTCTTTCTTCTCCTTCTCTACCTGAGCCTGTGCGTCGAGCAGCTGCTTGTTGAGGGCGTCGATGTCATTGAGCTCCTTATTGAGCATATCGTTGGCTTCGTCAAGCTGGGAGTTTACTTCGTCGGAGGCTTCCTGAACGTCATCCAATGTCTCGGTATCGGGATTCTCGCGGTGCAGCTTTTCCTCGGTCTGCGGTGCTTTATCCTTATTATGTGAATCTTTGGCCATGATAGTATATCTTATATAATATAGTTGTATATGCAAAAATGTTGCCAAACTCCGGCCTGACGCCACGCGGGCACCAGGCTTCAGTCCGGTTCTCTAAAATATAGAACAATGAAAGGGGTATAACGTTCAATATATCAAATGAAAATATTGATTGTCACAGGCTTGCGATCAACGTGTCACATCCGGGGAACAGGGCGGGGACCGAGGGTGACAAAATGTCACGCCCGAACAGTCCGTAGACCGATGCGCCCGATCCTGACATGGAGGCATACACCGGCTCGAGCGACATGATGCGTTCCTTTACGGAGGCTATGTCGGGGTAGGAGAGGAACACCGAGGGTTCGAAATCATTCTTAAGCCGTCCTTGCCACGAATCCCTCGGCGATGCGAGCAGTTGGCTCACCGTTACTTCGGGAATAGCCGGTGATGTGCGGGAGTAGGCCACGGCTGTGGGCACGTTCACCTGAGGCTTCACTATAAGAAGGTCGAGATCCGACAGATCCACTTCCACCGGACTCATGTCGGTGCCGGTGCCGGTACACAGCATGGGGGTGTTATATATAAAGAAAGGGCAGTCGGCTCCCAGCGAGGATGCTATGCGGGCCAACTCGGCCTTGGTGAACCCGAGGCTGAACAGTTCGTTGAGTCCCATAAGGGTGAATGAAGCATCGGCCGATCCACCCCCCAATCCGGCTCCGTCGGGGATGATCTTGCGCAGATATATATCGACGGACGGGAGCGTCACCTCCTCACATAAGGCCCTGTAGGCCTTCATCACCAGATTCTTCTCGGGCGGGCAATCCACCTTCCGTCCGGTGACGGTGAGAGTTGTCTCCTCGCCACGGGCCGGCACTATCTCTAATACATCGCGCCACGGCACCGGCACCATCACTGTCTCGATATCGTGGTAGCCGTCGGCGCGCTTGCGCAGTATGTCAAGCCCAAGATTTATCTTGGCGTTGGGGAACAGTATCATCGGAAAATTATCTTAAGTAAGTCGTAAAAAGAACCGCTATATGTAAGTCCTAAAGAGCTTGCCCAATAAATCTTGTTCTTTTTGGCTATTTTGGCTTTGTCATTCAGTCGCATAGCTCGCTATGCTCCTTCATTCCGCAGCCAAAATACCACAAAAATAACTGCGATTTATATGTGCATTAATTTTTACGACTTACTTATATGATGCAAAAGTACATAAAAATCCCATGATTTTGCGTAATTTTGTATCATATAAAACTGATATCACCGATGCCACAGGACACTACATATAATAACAGAAGGGGCGGGAAGCCCGAGCATGTATCGAAATTCGACCACGGCGGACGCATGCCACCCAGGGATAATGACCTGGAGGAGGCTGTGCTCGGCGCCTTGATGCTCGAGAAGGATGCCTATACCGTGGTGTGTGATATCCTGAAACCCGAATCGTTCTACGATCCGGGCAATCAGAAGATCTATGCGGCTATCCAGAGCCTCGGTGCCGCCCAGCAGAGCATAGATATGCTCACCGTGACCGAGCGTCTGCGCCTCAACGGTGACCTGGAGGGAGCAGGCGGTGCGTTGCGCATCTCGGAGCTGACATCGAGGGTGGCTTCGGGTGCCCACGTGGAGTTCCACGCCCGCATCGTGGCACAGAAATATCTGGCCCGCGAGCTGATACGGTTTGCATCGCAGATCGAGGCCCAGGCTTTTGACGAGAGCTACGACGTGGACGATCTTCTCCAGGAAGCCGAGGGTAAGCTTTTCGAGATCTCCCAGCGCAATGTGAAGAAGGATGTGACCCAGATCGACCCCGTGATCAACTCGGCTATCGAGCAGATCCAGATCTCGGCCAACAGGGCCTCGGGTCTCTCGGGCCTTGAATCGGGATTCCATGAGCTGGACAAGCTCACCTCGGGATGGCAGAGGAGCGACCTTATCATCATCGCCGCCCGTCCTGCGATGGGTAAGACGGCGTTTGTGCTGTCGATGGCCAAGAACATGGCCGTAAACTATAACATACCGGTGGCCATATTCTCGCTTGAGATGTCCAACCTGCAGCTCGTGAACCGTCTCATCCAGAATGCCTGCGAGATCGAGGGTGAGAAGATCAAGAGCGGTCAGCTCACACAGATGGAGTGGGACCAGTTGATGTCGCGCGTGAAGAACCTCTACAGCGCACCTCTATATATAGATGACACTGCGTCGCTGTCGATATTCGAGTTGCGCACCAAGGCGCGCCGATTGGTGAGGGAACACAACGTGTCGTTCATCATCATCGACTACCTCCAGCTCATGAACGCCTCGGGCATGAAATTCGGTTCGCGCGAGCAGGAGGTGTCCATGATCTCGCGATCGCTCAAGCAACTGGCCAAGGAACTCAACATCCCCATCGTGGCCCTGTCGCAGCTCAACCGTTCGGTGGAGTCGCGTGGCGCTGACTCGAAGGATGGAAAGCGACCCCAGTTGAGCGACCTCCGTGAATCGGGTGCCATCGAGCAGGATGCCGACATTGTGTGCTTCATCCATCGACCGGAGTACTATCTCCGCTCGGGATTTGACGGCGCCGGCAATGACATACGCGGTCTGGCCGAGTTTATCGTGGCCAAGCACCGTTCGGGTCGAGTGGACGACGTGAAGATGAGGTTTACATCCAAGTATGCCCGTTTCGAGAACTGGGATGCCGAGGTGTCGGTGGGAAGCGGACAGCGCGAATCGCGCCTCAATGCGCCCGGCGAGGCATTGCCTGCCGCGCTCGACCCGGGGACACAGGCATTTGGCGGTGGATCGGCCGATATAATGGCCACGGCCTCCGACGATGTGGCCCCGTTCTGACCGCCCGTGACCCCCACCGGGAATTAACGGATTTATAAAACGTGTGTTAAATAATTGACACTGCGTGGATTGTGACGTGTCAGGATTTATGATATAAAAACTTTTTGCAACGTTCATAAAACCTTTTTTCGGTTGTTGGTGTTAGATTAGTAAAAATAACTCAACCAACAACTATTGTTTTATGAAAAAAGCGTTATTAATTTTTGCAGTTATGCTTGGAAGTATGACCGCATTTGCTCAGAATCTTGACAAGAATGAGGCAAAGCAGCTTAAGGCTTTCCTCAACGAGGGAAACAATGCTACGGAACTCAAGGTGTCCAATCCTAACTCAGTCGCCTCAATCGAAGGCGTAACCGTCGAGGCCGGTCACGTTACCGCGATCGAGTGGAAGGACAAGAAGCTCTCCGGCGCACTCAACCTCACAGGTTTCAAAGCTCTTAACAAGATTGACGTATCCCGCAACAATCTGACCTCGCTCAACGTATCAGGTTGCGCCGCTCTTACCGAACTCAATGCCGGGCGTAACAAGCTCTCCGAAGTTAACTTCGACGGCTGCCAGGCCCTCCAGAAAGTTTCGATCTACAAGAACCGTCTTACTGACCTTTCTCTCTCGAACGTTCCCCTTCTTAAGAACCTCAACGTATCCAACAATCTCTTTGTTGAACTCAGCCTCGCTAACTCGGCTAACCTTCAGACACTTAACTGCCAGGGTTGCCACCTTGAGTCGCTCAACATCTCAGGCTGTACCGCTCTTAAGAACCTCTACTGCGGTTATAACAAACTGAACACCCTCACCCTTGCAGGTGTAGAGAACCTTCAGAACCTCAACTGTGACGACAATGAGATCTCTAACCTCATCGTTTCCGGTCTGCCTTCTCTCTCTACTTTCATCTGCTCTGACAACAATATGGTCACTCTCGGACTCCGCGACTGCCAGGCTCTTCTCGACCTCGTTTGCTCCTACAATGACCTTACCACTCTCAGCGTAGAGGGTTGCCCCAACCTCCAGTATGTAGACTGCTCTTACAACGACTTGACTCAGCTCACCCTTTCTAACCAGACTTTCCTCCAGCGTCTGCTCTGCAACAACAACCAGCTGACCATGCTCGATGTATCGTTTGACCAGGCTCTTACTTACGTAAACTGCCGCTACAATCAGATCATTGACTTCCGTACTATCGCTTGCAACAGCCTGAGAATGGTTGCTTGCCAGTGGAACTACTAATCCTCAGTTTCCTCTGATTCTGACATGAGCGTTAAGCTCGCCAGGTAATACTAAAGAAATTGAAACGATTCTGATAAACGCATAAAGATTGATCGCCGGAGTGCCTGACTGATAGGTACTCCGGCGATCTTTTTGCATGCTGTGCCGTCAGCGGGCGTTGCACGATTGGGTGCAGGACCGCTCTCCGATCGACTTGAGTATCATCATGTTGGCATTGTCGATAGCCGACGTGTCGAGCGAGGCCAGATATATGCGTGTGGTTGACTCATTCTCGTGTCCCATCCCTTCACTTATCACGCTTATGGGGACGCCGATCTTCCTTGCGGCTGAAGCCCAGCTGTGGCGCGCCACGTATAGTGTGAGTGGTATGGTGATGCCCAGCTCGGGGGATATGTGCTTGAGGTTGCGGTTGATGCGTGCCGATATGGTGCGGTAGGTGTTGACCGTGCACGACTTGGGCGAGTTGAGTATGGGCAGCAGGTATGGGGTGGGATTTTCAGGATACTTCTGTAGGATCTCCTGCATCTCTTTGGTCCATTGTATCGTGAGCCGTCGGCCTGTCTTGCGGCGCGTGTAGGTGAGATACCCGTTGCTGAGATCGCTTTTGCGCAGGTAGGCCATATCGATGAAGCTCATTCCGCGCAGGGCGAAACTGAGGATAAACATGTCGCGGGCATAATCGAGATTCGGCCTGCCCGAGAGGTCGAGATCCTTGAGCCGGCGTATTGTTTCCACCGGCAACGCCCTTTTTATGGTGCGGTCGATCCCCGTGTACACATGCCTGAACGGCCGGCGGTCGATGATCGCTTCCGAATCCACGGCGCGGTTGTAGGTGGCCCTGAGTATGCGCATGTAGAACGACGAGGTGTTGTAGGTGACCCCGCTCCCTATCAGGAATGCTTCGTAGGCCTCGATGATTTCTGAATCGATATCGTCGAGCATTATATCGACATCTCCGCGGAACCGCTTGAAGCTGTTGAGCGTGGCGTTGTATGTGCCCGAGGTGCGTGTCTTGCCCCGGTCGTTCAGTTTCCGCGACACTGATCCGATGAAATTGAACAGTGAATATTCACGGCAGTATTCCCTGTAATTATCCACGATATCATCCGATGAGTATGGGTAGTCCAGGTCGTCGAGCCGTTTCACTATCTTGTGGATCCGTTCGATATCGGAGCGCATCTTGCGCTTTATTTCATGCAGGACGCGGGTGCGGTCGGCCGACGTGCGACCGGCGAATGAGAGAGTGTGACGCCTTTCGTCCCACTCGGAATTTGTGATGCGGTAGGAGGTGCGCAATTGCCTCACCTTGCGGTCATGGATGACCTGATAGTAAATGGTGCCCTCGGCATTGGGATTGGAATTGGCCGATGAACGGCGGAATTTTACTTTTATTGATGCCATCTGTGCATAGAAAAAAACTGTTAGGAAATATGCTTGGATTAGTAGTTCTCCAAATTAACGCATATTTCCTGACAGTTTTTCTATTCTTTCCGGGCCTATCTTTATTCCGGTATCTCCAGAGGCAGGCGGTTGAGCTGTTCTATGTAGTCGAGCAGTTCCTGCCTTCCGCGTCCGTCCTCGCTCGAGGTTATGAATATTGGTGGCAGTTCCTCCCAGGTCTCGAGAAGTTTGTTGCAGTACTTCTGCACGTTGCGTCGGCCGGCATCGTTGCCGAGCTTGTCGAGCTTGGTGAACACTATCGAGAATGGCACACCGTTTTCGCCGAGCCAGTTGAAAAATTCCAGGTCGATCTTCATGGGCTCGTGGCGCGAATCGATGAGGACAAAGAGGTTGGTCATCTGCTCGCGTCCCAGGATGTATCCGCGTATCATCTTCTCCAACTGTTCGCGTTGTTGCTTGCCTCTCATGGCGAAGCCATAGCCGGGCAGATCGACGATATACCACTCATCGTTGATGAGGAAATGGTTGATCAATAGAGTCTTTCCCGGTGTCGACGAGGTCTTGGCGAGCTTGCTGTGGCCGGTAAGCATGTTGATGAGTGAGGACTTTCCCACGTTGCTTCGTCCTATGAAGGCATACTCGTGACGGGTGCCTTCGGGACAGCGGGTGTGGGTGGAATTGGAGATCGCGAAACGTGCTGAGTTTATGATCATCTTGCTCTGTACGGATTGTGGGTTAGTTGTGTATTATTGGTGGTGGGGTGGGGCGCTCGGGGCCGGGCTCAGTCGAGCATGAGGCTTATCATCGGACGCACTGACGGGAACCGCATTATGTCGCCTATCTCCGAGGATGAGAACGCCACATCGGCAAGCACATCCACCGGTATGTCCATGTCGAGTTCACCGGTATATGTGTCATCGACCACGCAGCTGCCTTTACTTATAATATAGGTGTGTGAATTGATCTCGGGGAGCAGACGATCGGTCACCCTGATGCGTGATTCCCATTTCGGGGAGGCCTGGGCCACGGCTTCGAGCATCATTCCTGCATTGGTGATGCGGGCCATGGCGCGTGGCATGAGACGTCCGCCCATGGTGTCGCCCGGACGTCCGTACAGCAGGAACGGTACCCCGGGATGCAACTCCCTGAGCCGGCGCATAGCGGCTGTGCGCGCATCCTCGCTCTCGCCCATAACATCGGTCACGAGCAACAGGTCGTCGCGCATCACTGCCCATGCCATCGAGGCTATGCGCGGACCGCGGTCCTCGTCGTCGGTACCTATCACCACGAAGTCGCCTCCGTCGCTCTCAAGGTCGGCAAGGATATTGTCGAGATCGCGCCTGGTGTGGGTCACATAACATTCGCGGCGGTGCTGGAAGCGGTCAAACGCATCCCATACATCGGCCGGTGCGGGATTGTCCATAGTGTGATACGAGCCTTTCACCGGGAATGAGTGCAGGGCCGTGAACCGTTGCTCCTTGGTGTAGAACACCGTCGAGAAGTCAAATTTGCGGTAGAAATAATAGAGCGCACTTGTAGCCGGGATGAGTGTACAGGCCATATCGCCACGCTCGGCCGAGGCTTTCAGGGCCATGCGCATGAGCTGGGACATATATCCCTTGCCCCGTTGCTGACGGCGGGTGGCGGCTCCGGCCACATAGCTCACCGGCAGTTCCGAGCCATGAAACTTCATGGCGTAGTGTTGCAGAAGCAGGCTGCTTACTGTGGCTCCCGAGGCATCGGTGAGGGTGAGTGCTTCGTCCTCGCGGTACACGCGGTCGAAGTACATGTTGACATACGCGCGTGAGTCCTTGAAGCTCTCTTGCCAGATGCGGATTATATCATCTCTCTTGCTCATAATAAATAATGTAACACTGGTGGTAAGATTATAACAAGCGGGAGAGATGAATTGATGATTGCAAAGGTACAAAAAATAGAATGTAAAATGTAAAATCAGGCGTATCGGTGCATGATTTCACACTTTACATTCTATGTAGTATGCCGTCAGGCCATGCCGTTAGCCCTGATGGGCGGGACGCAGCAGGTCATTGACAGTCTTCACGGGATTGAAAGTGGAGATGGGCACTTCTACGAACACTGTGTTCCAGTCGCTCATGGCTCCGTTCCACAGGCCGGGCAGCTCCATGGCGCGGAGTTCCTTGCCGTGGCTCGACTTGGACGAGATGAAGCCCGTGGCGGGATCCACGTAGGAGGGAAGATCGAATTTCTTGCCGTGCACGTCCTTGATGTAGCACACCAGATCCACAGGATTGAAGTGGGTGGCTGTGGCCATCATCTCGCGGTACTTCTCGTTGGAGGTGTCCACCTGGTTGCTCTCGAGGATCTGGGGCGAGGATGAGCCGTCGGGGTTGAAGGCGATGAACGGGCCACCGCCGGGTTCTCCTTCGTTGCGCACCATGCCACACACGCGCAAGGGGCGGTTGAGTTTCTTCTTGAGGTATTCCACGATCTCGTCGTCGCTCATATTGTCGAGACGCTCGTCGTTGACGTTGAGGATATTGCGCAGGTAGTCCACCATGCCCTTGAGGTCCGATGCGGTGTACACCTTCTCCTCGAGTGCTATGAGGTCCTCCTCGATCTGGTCGTGGATCTCGAGAAGGAGACCGCCGAGGATCTCTTTATATTTCACTGTGTCGTCGCGGCGTGCGTCGGGCACCACATTGTCGATGTTCTTGATGAACACCACAGCGCTCTGTATATCGTTGAGGTTCTGGATCAGCGCGCCATGTCCACCGGGACGGAACAGCAGGTGTCCATCCTCCAGGAACGGGGTGTTGTCGGGGTTGGCGGCGATGGTGTCGGTCGAGGGCTTCTGCTCGCTCATCGATACGAAGAATTTCTTGCCGGTGCGGGCCTCGGCCTGGGGAATCACCTCGTCGAGCTTCTCCTGGAAGAGCTTGCGGTGATTGGCCGACACTGTGAAATGCAGATGCACCTCGCCCTTGGAGTTGGCGGCTGTCTGTGCGCCCTCGGTGAGATGTTCCTCCACAGGGGTGCGCGATCCTTCGGGATAGCTGTGGAATTTGAGCAGACCCTTGGGGAGTCCGCCATAGTTCATGCCCTTTTCTCCAACGATAGCGGCTATCACGTCGCGGTTGCGACCCTCTTTGAGGAGCTCGTCGAGAGTCTTGCCGTAGAGTTTCTCGCAGGCGGCTTTCAGTTCGGGGATGAAGGGGAGTTTGTCGAGGTCGGCGATGAGCTTGGCTACGGGAGTGCCCTCCTTGAGTTCATCGGTGCCGCCGTCAACGTATTCAAACAGGGCCTTGAACATGCGCGATGCGGCTCCTGATGCGGGTACGAACTTGCACACTTCTCCGCCGTGGGCCAGGTACTCGTGCCAGCGCTCGAGTGCGGCGTTGGCCTCCTCGTCCGAGAGGCGGAATATACCGGCGTCAACACGCGCGGCGTCTTTGATTTTGAGATATGGGAATCCGGTTACAAACCGTGCGAGCTGGGCCTCGGCATCAGCCTCGCTGATACCTTTCTGAGCAAGCAGCTCTTTGTCTTCAGGTCTTAGCATTTGGGTATAGTTTGAATTGAATAATCTGTGCGTTTTATTTAGATGTTCACCTTTCGGTGCCCTCAAATTTAATAATTATTTTTCAATCTTCATCGAAAATATTCAAGCTATAACCTTTGAAAATCATTACAATTTATATTTAACTTAACTTAACCTAATTATGGTTAAATATTTCATCGGGGATTCTCATAAATGACGTTCCGTTCGGAAAATAGGAGAAAAATCACTACCTTTGCACTCGCTTTTTAGCATCCCCGTGTGATGGGAAATTAAGGAGCATCGAGAAATCACTTAATTTTGAGTAACACAACCAATTAAACCAATTCAAAGAAATGAAGACATTTCAGCTGACAGCCGAGCCCCGTACTGATCTGGGCAAGAAGGCAGCCAAGGGCCTCCGCAAGTCCAACCTTATCCCCGTAGTTCTCAACGGCGGTTCTGTAATCGAACTCCCCTACGCCGGCACTCTCAAGGCCGGTGAGAAGATCGTTGAGATCGGCAACGGCAAGGGCCTCATCACCACCGACCTCGTGGTTAAGGCCGAGGACGTGCGCAAGCTCGTATATACCCCCGACATCTTCGCTATCGAGCTGTCAATCAACGGTGAGAAGCGCAATGCCGTTCTCAAGGACATCCAGTTCCACCCCGTTAAGGACAACATCCTCCACATGGACCTCCTCGAGGTATCCGACAACAAGCCTGTAACCATCGAGGTACCCGTTAAGATCGAGGGTCACGCCGAGGGTGTTAAGGCCGGTGGTAAGCTCACCCTTTCCATGAAGAAGATCAAGGTTAAGGCTATCTACACCGAGATCCCCGAGCGCGTTGTTGTAAACGTTGACAGCCTCGGTCTCGGCAAGAGCCTCCAGATCGGCGACCTCCACTTCGAGGGTCTTGAGCTGGTTAACGCCAAGAACGCCGTTGTCTGCGCCGTTCAGCTCACACGTGCCGCCCGCGGTGCTCAGGCTAACGCTCAGTAATAAGCCTGCCGCGATTCAGGTCCGCCGGTTGCCACTGACGGCTACCAGGGCCTGAGGCTATAGGAATAAAGTCTCATAAGAAACAGGGTGAAGATTTACACTGTAGTGTTTCTTGTGAGACTTTTATTAATATTGTAGAACCCCCATATCACAAGGTCATGAAATACCTTATAGTCGGACTCGGCAACATCGGCCCCGAATATGTGGGCACACGTCATAACGCCGGGTTCATGATAGCCGACGCTCTTGTCGAGGGTGCATCGGCCACATTCTCCACCGAGCGTTACGGCGACATAGCCCGCATGAGGGTTAAGAACGCCCAGCTGGTGGTGCTCAAGCCTTCCACCTACATGAACCTTTCGGGCAATGCCGTGCGTTACTGGAAGGATAAGGAAGGTATCGAGCTTGAGAATATACTGATCATCGTTGACGATTGCGCCCTCCCCTTCGGCGCCATCCGCCTGAAGCCGTCGGGCAGTGATGCCGGTCACAACGGGCTTAAGAACATCGCCCAGATGCTCGGCACCCAGGCTTATGCCCGCCTCCGCTTCGGTATAGGCAACGATTTCCCCCGCGGTACACAGATCGATTATGTCCTCGGGCATTTCACCCCCGATCAGCTCAAGGCCATGAAGGAGGAGCGCATCCCCATTGCCGTTGATGCCATCAAGACATTCTGCCTGGCAGGAATGCAGCGCGCCATGTGTGATTACAATAATAAGTGACAGCCAATGAACGAAGTAAGAATCGACAAGTGGTTGTGGGCCATGCGTATATTCAAGACGCGCACCATCGCTACCGAGGCCTGCAAGAAAGGACGTGTGCTGATGGGCGGTGTGGCCGTGAAGCCGTCGCGCACCATCAAGGTGGGCGACACCATAAGCGTGCGCAAGCCACCGGTGACCTATTCATTCCTTGTGAAAGCACTTGCACAGAACCGCCTCGGGGCCAAGCTCGTGCCCGAATACATGGAGAACATCACCCCCAAGAGCGAGCTCGACCTCCTCGACGTGGTGCGCATCTCGGGCTTCATCGACCGTCGCAAGGGTCTGGGCCGTCCCACCAAACGCGAGGGCCGCGAACTCGCCGAGTTTACCGAATCCATGGCCGACGGCTGGGATTTTGATTTCCTCGATGATGACGACGATGACAATGACAATCTCTGATCATCGGCATCCCAACATTTCGCGATTGCCATCATGGCGGTTGTCTCTCATAACGGGGGATAACCGCTTTTTTTGGTGATGTGGAGAAAAACATCTATATTTGCCGTGTAAGTGCAAACGACCGGCAATCGGTCCAATCAACCAATAAAAACATTCATCAATGAGATTAGGTAAATTATTTGCCCTGGCTATGGTGGCGCTGTGTGCCATGTCGGTTTCGGCCCAGGGTATCGAGTTCATGCCCGAGGGATCGCTCCTTCAGGCTGCTGTCGACAAGGCCAAAGCCGAGAACAAACTGGTGTTTCTCGACTGCTACACATCATGGTGCGGACCGTGCCGGATGATGGCAACCAAGATATTCCCCACTCAGGAGGTGGGCGATTTCATGAACCCCAAGTATGTGTCAATAAAGATCGACATGGAGAAGGGTGAGGGACCTGCCGTGGCCGAGCGTCTGCAGGTCAGTGCATTCCCCACATTCGTGATTCTCAATGGCGAGGGCGCCGAGGTGGGTCGTTTTGTCGGCGGTAGCGATGCCAAGGGCTTCATGGAGCGTGTGGAAAAGAATAGCGTTAACGATGGTTCCGCATCGCTGGATGCCCGTTTCAACGCAGGCGAGCGCGATCCCAAATTCCTCCTTGATTATATCGAATATCTCAATGGCGTGTATCGTCGCCAGCAGTGCAACGTCGTGGCCGAGATCCTGCTCGACGGTAAAGCCGAGACATTTGCCTCGGACACCACTCTCATGAAGGTGTTCATGAACCATCTCAGCAACCCCTATAACCCCGCGTTCATCTATGCCACCAAGCATCCCGAGGAGATGGTGGCTCAGGTAGGCCGGGAGAAGTACGACAACAGGATACATAGTGTGCTCTACCGCTACTCCAACAGCACCCTTAAGAAGGACGGCAACGGCGGTCTGGTGCTCGACAGCAAGAAGCTCGATGATTTCTACTCTCTTATGAAAGAGTGCAATATCGCCAAAGCCAGCCATTACAAGCATGATGTGCTTTTGAGATATGCCGAGAGCAAGGAGGACTGGCAGTCCTACATAGCCTCGATGGAGGAGTATGCCGGCGCCGATATGCTCGACTGGGTGATGTGCACCAAGGCACGTGTGCTGATTGACAAGTGTCAGGATAAAACTGTGCTCGACCGCCTCAAGGCGCTATTGCAGACCCGTTATGACGCTCTCAGCTCGGGCAGTCGTCAGCCCCAGGTGGTGAAGGCCCTTAAATCGTCGGACGTTACTCCCCAGCAGCGACTCGAGGAGTATATCAAGATCCTCAATGGAGAGAATGTGAAACCCGCATGACCTGCCTATATCAATAAAATGTAAACGTAGGCATAAGCCACTTATACGCCCGGAAAGGTTGCACTGGATGAAAGTAGCACTTTCCGGGCTTTTCAGCTCCTTTCGGTGCTTTTTTTATGTCAAGCGTTATATGTCAAAAAAATTCGCTATATTTGCATATGGTCATAAGCGCCAATGAAACTGATTGGACTTACTATACGACGGATATTTGACCTGTGTAAATAAAATAGCATGAGGCCAAGAATAAGTACTTCATTGCCAATGTCAACCGTACAAGGAAGATGATATATGGCTAATGAAGAAGTTTTGACATATTGAACATAAACCTCTCCATGATGACATTCACATTTATTCTTTTTGTAATCATTTTTGCGATGCTTTACGGTTGCATGACCCGGCTTTCGGAGATTAACCGCCGCATGCGTGACATTGAATCGCTAAATCATAATCTGCGCAGACTCATAGGTGAGTTTGAACGGAATAAGGCTCCGTCAGCATCAGCGGAGCTGTCGGATGAGGATAATAAGGATGGATGGGACGAAAGATCCAAGACATTTGAAAGTGATATGCCCGGATGGTTGTCGGATGCTGAGACAGAACCGACGGCTGAAAGCGGAGTGTCGGAATGTCCCACGGCGACCGAGCTGGAGCAAGCGTTGGATTCTGATGTCGGTTCTTCAGCCGCTATTGAGGGAGAGCCTTTGGGTGAGGCTGGGGTGACCCGTGGCGAAACCGTGATTCCGCCCCCGTCAAAGTCGTTTACCGACATGCTCCCCGCAGCCTATCGGGAGGCTGTTCCTCCGCCATTTTCTGCCAGCAAGAAAAATATGGAGAGGCTGATAGGTGAGAATATTTTCAGCAAAGCGGGGATATTGATATTCATCCTCGGCATAGGATTTTTTGTGAAATATGCCATAGACAACAATTGGATAAACGAGGTGACGAGGACAATACTCGGCATGGCCACAGGGCTGGGTATGTGTGGGATTGCTTATCGGTTGCGTGAAAGTTACCGCAATTTCTCATCGCTACTTGCTGGAGGCGGTTTTGCAGTGAGTTTCGTCACCATTGCCATAGCTTGCAATATCTACGGAATTTTCAGTATGGCCGCGGCGTTTGTCATCCTTGTGACACTCACTGTCGCAATGATTGTAATATCGTTGCGCTTCGACCGGCGAGAGCTTGCCACTGTGGCCATCGCGGGTGGATTCATCGCTCCATTCATCACTGCCGGTCCCGACGGAAGTGTGGCGACACTTCTCGGTTACGTGCTCATCCTCGATGTTGCCCTCATTCCCGTGATATTCAAGCGTGGATGGTGGGAACTTGCCACCTTTTCTTCTCCCCTGACATGGATTGTGGCAACTATAGTGCTGATAAAGTATGATTTCACTCTTCAGGTGCAAATGTCGTTACTGCTGTCGTCAACAATATATTTCGCCCTGTTCTCAGTGCTTCATGTGGTGGCGTTAAGCCGTGGCGACACCTACAGCCGGAAGCTATACATAGCCACATTGTCAATGCTGTTTATCAATAATATAGCATTCTTTGCCATAAGCGAAGCCACGGTGGCCGACATGGCTGTGATGAACCGTGTCAAGGGGGCTGTGCCCGTGATCATAGCCGTGGTCAACGGTGCGCTCTATTATCGTTGTTCGGGAAATAACGAGATGATACGCAGGGTGCTGACTGCATTGGTTATCTTCCCTGTGGCGCTCATTTTCCCGTTGCAATTCTCCTCGACATTTACTGTGCTCTCATGTTTCGCCTGTTACGGAGCGTTGCTCAATCTCGCCTATGCCCTGCGCAGGGAGCCGTTGATAGGGTGGGGTGCCTTCATAATGTGGATTCTCACGGCAATCGGAATCATGGGGATATTCGCTTACGATGACGATTGCAGGCCGTGGGACGGATTTGCCACCTCACTCACATGTTCCATCGCATCGCTATCATCGGCATGGATGGTAAATCGCTTCAAGGAATCCTATGCTCGTGACGCAACCATTGTCTACACCTCAATGCTGTGGTTTGGCGCGCTTGTGCTGATAATGGGACTTAATTTGGTATATACAAGCTATTGGGGTGAGGAGGTGTCTTCATGCGGAGTCATGGCCTCGGGCATGGCATTCATGCTTGCCGTCTCGCTTTTAACCTCGCGTGGCGGTAACATAGGTTGGCTCTTTCCCGGAGCGGGTGCTATATGGTATGGTTGCTCGTCAATTTTCCCGTCTGGCGAGCATGCTCTCGCAGCATCCTGTTTCCTATGGGTTGGAGCGGTGATTTATGTGATTTTGGCTGTGTCGGAGGGGCTCAAGGCTTTCTGCCGGGGTGATTTCCGTCCGCTTGGAGTGAAGGCCTTCACTATATACTTCAATCTTGCCGTCACGCTCTTTGTCGCGGTCGCCACAATCTATATGCTTCGTGAGACCGGACTGAGTCGCATGTACAGCACTGGGCTCTCGGTGGCTCTCGCTGTGAGTGGTGCCGTGCAGCTAATCATCGGTCTGAAACGCCGGGTCAAGCTCATGCGCTGTACAGGTCTTGGAATCATGGGTATAGTGCTGGTTAAGCTGATTGTCCATGACCTGTGGCAACTCCCCACCATCGGACGCATAATCGTGTTCATACTGCTTGGCATCATACTCCTGTTCATCTCGTTTCTATATCAGAAACTCCGCTCCGCTATCCTTGATGACTGACCGGCTCTCGGGCCTGAGTAGTTAGGTGAGGATAACCCCCGAAACTCCTTTTGTGTTTCTCCCGAAAAATCACTAACTTTGCATTCCAATTTTTCATCCTCGATCTATGGGACTATTTGACCTGTTTTCGCGCAAGAAGGAGAAGCAAGAGACTCTCGACAAGGGTCTTGAGAAGACTCAGCGCGGATTTTTTGACCGCATTTCTCATGCCATCGCCGGTAAGTCGACCGTTGATGACGATGTGCTCGACAATCTTGAAGAGGTGTTCGTCACCTCCGATGTGGGTGTCGACACCACTCTGCGCATCATCGACCGCCTGCAGGCGCGAGTGGCACGTGATAAATATGTAGGTGCCTCGGAACTCAACCGCCTGCTGTGTGAGGAGATCTCCGATATGCTTGCCGAGAACGATGAGGGTTCCTCGCTCGAGGATTTCACCCTGCCTCCCGGCAACCGTCCCCACGTGATAATGGTAGTGGGTGTCAACGGTGTGGGCAAGACTACCACCATCGGCAAGATGGCCGCCCAGTTCAAGCGTGCCGGCAACAAGGTGATGCTTGGTGCCGCCGATACTTTCCGCGCCGCCGCCATCGAGCAGCTCGAGGAGTGGGGCCGACGTGCCGATGTTCCCGTAGTGAAGCAGAAGCTCGGCGCCGATCCTGCCTCCGTGGCTTTTGACACTCTCCAGAGTGCCATTGCCAATGATGTGGATGTGGTGATCATCGACACAGCCGGCCGTCTCCACAACAAGAAGGGCCTGATGGACGAGCTCACCAAGGTAAAGAGCGTGATGCAGAAACTCGTGCCCGACGCTCCCCACGAAGTGCTCCTTGTGCTCGACGGCTCCACCGGACAGAACGCTTTCGAGCAGGCCAAGCAGTTTGTAGCCGCTACCCAGGTCAACGAGCTCGCCATAACCAAGCTCGACGGCACCGCCAAGGGTGGCGTGGTGATAGGTATCAGCGATCAGTTCAAGATCCCTGTGAAGTACATAGGACTTGGCGAGAAGATCGATGATCTCCAGGTGTTTGACAAACGTGCATTCGTAGAATCTCTCTTCGGAGAAAAGAAATGACAGGCGAAAAGATTGCTGTGATATCGCTCGGCTGTTCCAAGAATCTTGTGGATTCGGAACGGCTCATGAGGATGCTTGAAAATGTAGGTTATCAGGTGGTGGAGGCCGATGAGGCTTTCCTGCGTGCCCGCAAGGGGAAGCATGTGGTGATAAACACATGCGGATTCATCGGCGACGCCAAGGAGGAATCGATCAACGAGATCCTTGGATGGGCCGAACTGCGCAAGGCCGGCAAGATACAGGGACTCTATGTGATGGGGTGCCTGTCGCAACGGTATTCCGCCGAGCTTCCCGCCGAGCTTCCCGAGGTTGACCGCTGGTATGGCAAGACCGATTGGCCTGCCCTCGTCACCGATCTCGCCCGCAAGCATCCGGCCACAGCCCCTTACGACCGTATTCTCACCACTCCCCGCCATCATGCCTATCTTAAGATAGCTGAGGGGTGTGACCGTTTCTGCGCTTTCTGCGCCATTCCGCTCATCACGGGGCGTTACAAGTCACGTCCCGTCGAGGAGATCATCGAGGAGGTGAAGATGCTCGTGGGGCGTGGTGTCAAGGAATTTAATGTGATAGCCCAGGATCTCACCTCCTATGGAAAGGATCTCTACGGCACCCCCTCCATAGCCCGTCTTGTCGATGCTATAGCCGATGTTGAGGGCGTGGAGTGGATAAGGCTCCATTATGCCTATCCCAATGAGTTCCCTATGGATCTCCTCGACGTGATGGCCTCCCGTCCCAACGTGTGCCGTTATCTCGACATAGCCCTCCAGCACATTTCCGACAATGTGCTATCCAATATGCGTCGCCACATCACCGGCGCCGAGACCCGTGCCCTGCTTGCCGAGATACGCAAGCGTGTGCCCGGCATACATCTGCGCACCACTCTGATGGTGGGTTTCCCCGGCGAAGGGGAGAAAGAGTTTGACGAGCTGATGGATTTCGTGCGCGAGCAGCGTTTCGAGCGCATGGGCGCGTTTGCCTATTGCGAGGAGGAGGACACCTATGCCGCCCGCCATTTCGACGACTCTATCCCCGATGAGGTGAAACAGTCGCGCCTGGCACGGCTCATGGAGCTTCAGGAGGAGATCTCGGCCGGAATACAGGACACTAAGGTGGGATCGGTGCAACGGGTGATCATTGACCGTGAGGAGCCTGACTATTACGTGGGCCGTACCCAGTACGATTCACCCGAGGTGGATCCCGAGGTCCTCGTGGAGAAGTCTGTGACCTTGCGTCCCGGTGAGTTCTGTGATGTGGAGATCACATCCTCTGCTCCGTTTGAACTTATTGGCCGTCCTGTATAATTAGAAATTGAAATTTTGAGCTTGGCAACGCAATGTTGATATCCCAGTTGCAGGCCGAAGGTGTGGAAGAGTGCCTGAGGCGTAACATCCCGTTTGTACTGTATGCTCTGCCCGGAATGGTGGAATGTCGTTTCATGGCATCTCTCCCCGATTCCGATGGCCAATCGCCTGTATCCTGCGATTCCAGCGGGAGTGATTGTTTCATGATCAGCCGCTATGCCTCCGACGAGCCTTATGTGTCGGGCGTAACCTCCGGCATGGACGAGGGGGAGCTGATCGACCTTGTGGCCTTGAAGCCAGATCTGTGCTACCCATCCACTTCCGAGCTCCCCTCGCTGTCATCGACCCACAGGATCAGTTATGGCGAGGCTTTCAGGGCCATGACCGGCCGGTTGAAGAAGTATGGAGGGAAAGTGGTGCTTTCCCGCCACGAGGCGATATTTTCAAGCCGTGATATCGTTGATGTTGCCGGTGAATACTTCTCCTGCTCGCCGGGCACTTTCCGCTACCTAAGTTTCACACCCGAGACCGGTGTGTGGCTCGGAGCTACCCCCGAGGTGCTCATCGAGACTACTGCCGGTGGCGACGAGATACGCACCATGGCCCTGGCCGGGACCAAGCCCTCGGGCGACTGCTCGGGTGAATGGGATGAGAAGAACACCCTCGAGCATCGCGTGGTGGTGGACTTCATCTCCGATATACTCGCTTCCCACGGGTTGGAGGTGAACTGTGCCGACACTATCGACCTCCGCGCCGGAGCCGTCACCCACCTGTGCACCCCCATCACTGCGAGGGGAGAGATCCATAGCCCCATGACCATTGTCAATGACCTGAATCCCACGCCGGCTGTGGCCGGATGGCCGCGTGACATGGCCATGGCCGAGATCGATGCTCTGGAGACCCACCTGCGCCGTTGCTACAGCGGTATAGTGGGTGTGCGACACAATGGTGAGTTGCGCATCTACGTCAATCTGCGTTGTGCGTTCGCCGCCCGCGGTTCGCTCTACGGCACCCCCGGATGGATCTACAACCTGTATGCCGGAGGAGGGCTGATGTCCGATTCTGACGTGGAGCAGGAATGGGACGAGACCGACCGTAAGCTCTCCGTGCTGCGTTCATGCCTCGATATAGCCCCGCCCGGATCGACCGAGACCCTCGTAATGGCCAATCCGTTTGAAGCTCAATTCTCATAAAGACACAGTATCATCCACTAACGATACCCCAATCGTATCCACCGCATATTCAGCAATGAAAAAAGGTAATCCCACACTGATAATACTCCTCGCCATCGCCATCGTAGCTGTCCTGTCGTTTCTCCCCCTCTCCAAGTGGACCGGAGGCCGCGTCAAGGACTTTTCACTGATAAGTGATCTGCTCAAGGAAGTAGGAATGATCGATCACACCGATTCCGAGCAGGAGCAGATCGATCCCGAACTCCTGCAGGCCATGAAGGAGGCCGAGGAGCGTAATCCGCTCACCGCAAGTGACTCGGTGCTCTCCCTCCCGGTCGACACCATTATCCACGCCGTGAAGGCTCCCCGCGAGGGTGACTTGGTGATCCTTGAGGACTACACCACCGACCAGGTGGGCCTGATCCAGCTCAAGAACGCGCTTGACAATGGCCGGTTGGCCCGTATAGCAGTGGTGGGCGACAGTTACATCGAGGGTGACATCTTCACCCAGGACCTGCGCGACCTGATGCAGACTGCATATGGTGGCCAGGGAGTGGGATACGTGAGCATGCATACCGATTTCCCCGGCTTCCGTCGCTCGGTGAAGCAGGGGGGTAGCGGATGGAAGACTTTCATGGCCAACAAGAAGGCCGACCGCCGGTATCTGGACCTCGCCGAGCAGTACTCCATCCCGTCGGGACAGGCCACCGCTACCTACGAGGGTACAAGCGCTCTTGGCCACACTGCCGAGTGGTCGCGCTCGCGCTTCCTGTTTATAGCTCCTGAAAATTCCATAATCTCTGTTAAAACATCGGGCGGAGAGTGGTCAGAGCGCAATATCGCCGCTTCGGATTCCGTTCAGTGCATAGAGATTGCGGGACCTACCACCGGTTTTGAACTCAAGACATCCTCCCCTAAGCTCATAGGCCTGGGTGTGTGGCTCGACGGCGAGTCGGGCGTGAGTCTCGATTGCATGTCTTCGCGCGGTTTTTCGGGTATAACTCTCACCAAGATAAATCCGGAGCTGTGTCGCGACATGGCCTCGGTGATCGACTACAATCTCATCATCCTTGAGTTCGGCATCAATGCCATGAGCTCATCGCAGAAGAATTATTCCGTTTACTCCGACCGTATGGTCGAGGTGATCAACCATGTGCGCAAGTGCTACCCGCGGTCCGATATACTCGTGATGGGTGTGGGCGACCGTGGCGAAAAGCGTGGCGGAGCAGTCAGGTCTATGGCTACTGCTCCGGCCATGATCAACGCCCAGCGCGATGCGGCCCGCAGGGCCCATTGCCTGTTCTGGGACACTCGCGAGGCTATGGGCGGTGAGGACGCTGTGGTGGAGTGGTGTAATGCCGGCCTGATCAACAAGGATTATATCCACATGACCCACAAGGGGGGAGCACGCCTTGCTGATGCTCTCTTCCAAGCTATCCAGCACACTTTAAAATGACTTACAACCTGTACAAAATAGTTCTGTCCACAGTATTGGTCGCCGGCATGGGTTTTACTCTCCGTGCCGACAATCCGGCCTCGTCAGGCCAGGAACCTGATGCGGCTGATATAACCGAGGCTGTAGATGAGGAGGAGCTGCAGATGCTCGCCGGCGGAGTGGTGATACCCGATGAGGCCGATGATATCGACATCCCCATCCCCTCGTTCATCCACCGCGCATCCAACCACATAATTTATAATGGCGCCGACTGGTCAGGCTTGCGAAAGGCTTTTCTTGAGAGCGCTACCTCGCCGGTGTCGATAGTGCATATCGGAGACTCGCACATTCAGGCCGATATCAGCACCGGTACCGTCAGGGAGCTGTTGCAGTATGATTTCGGCAACGCGGGCCGTGGCCTGGTGTCACCGCTCAAGATGAGCGGGACCAACGAACCGGCCGACTATACCTTCAACAGCCGTAGCCCCTGGAACACAGTGAAACTTATGAGCCCTAATTGGAGGCAGACAGTGGGTTTCACCGGCGCCTCCATCCGCCCCACAAGCAATACGTCGGAGATTACCATCGGCACCTCGGGCAAGGATGATTACAACCCGTTCAGCTCGGTGACCATATTCCACAACGGAAAGCTCACCGTGAAAGGGATCACCGACGAGAATGGCAACTCGCTGTCATTCCGTTCCATCCCATCGCGCGACTATACGCAGATAATGCTCCCCTCGCCTCAGACCAAGATCTCGGTGGATTTCACCTCGGCGGGCGATCTCACCATGTTTGGCGCCACACTTTCCGGCGACCGTCCCGGCCTCTTCTATCACGCCATAGGCAACAACGGAGCCGCTTACGAAACCTACAACCGCATCGGTAACGTGGGCGCAGGCATCAGCCCCCTCCGTCCCAGCCTTGTGATAATATCGCTCGGAACCAACGAGGCATTCGGCCGTCTTGACACCGGAGCGTTCGCCAGGTCGATCGACAGGCTTGTCAGCAATATACGTGCCGCCAACCCCGACGCCCTGCTTCTTCTCACCACGCCGATGGAGTGTCACAAGCGTGTGACCAAGACCCGCAAGGTGAGGGTGAAGAACAAGAAAGGCCGTTACCGCACCGTCACACGCACCTCCCGCTCCTACTCGGTCAATCCCAATATCGCGCCTCTGCGCAAGGCTATCCTCGATTACGGAAAGGACAACGGTATCGCGGTCTACGACTGGTATGACGTGGCCGGCGGATCGGGCGCGAGCTCATCATGGATCAGCAACGGCCTCTTTGCCAACGACCGTGTGCACCACACTCACAAGGGCTACAATCTCGAGGGCCGCTTGCTCTACGAGGCTCTGATGGATGCCATACGCTCGGCCAACCAATGATAACTATATTCCTAATATAACACCACGTTCCATATTCTTTAAGTCTTGGAATCCTTAGCCACACAGCTCGCAGAGCTGTACAATATGTTCTCGGCGTCGCTCGACAGCCTGGGGGTCGATCTCGACAAACTCAAGGATATGCTTGTCTATGACAGCCGTCAGCCCATGCTCTTCAACACGGGCATGTTCCTTGTGCTGTTTGCCGGGTTCATGCTCCTTTACAGGGCATTGCGTCCATGGCGCGTGCCCCGCATGATCTTCACTATCCTTTTCTCGCTGTATTTCTATTACAAGACCTCGGGCGATTGCTATATGATACTCATCGGCGTGGCTGTGAGCGATTACATCCTCGGTCTGTGCATGCAGCGGGCGCGGTCGCTTGAAGTGGGGCGCGTGGTGGCGATGAGGCTTATAGCTGCCTTGAATGTGTGCGTCAACATCGGCATGCTCGCCTATTTCAAGTATTTCGGTCTGATGATTGATACCATCAACCGTTTTTTCACCGCCGAGATCGATCCCATCAACGTGCTTCTTCCTGCCGGAATATCCTTCTTCACATTCCGGTCCATCAGTTATATAATAGACATATACCGCGGTCAGATAGACGCGTGCCGCAATCCGCTCGACTATCTGTTCTTCCTCACATTCTTCCCCCCGCTTCTTGCCGGCCCTGTGGTGAGGGCCAAGGATATGTTGCCCCAGATCAAGGGAAATCCTGTGGCCACACGCGACATGACCTCCGAGGGTATCTACCTGATCATCCTCGGTATCATCAAGAAAATGGTGATAGCCGATTTCATTTCGGGCAATTTCGTTGACCGCGTGTTTGACAATCCGGCTCTTTACAGCGGTTTCGAGAACCTCATGGCGAGCATGGGATTCACCATCCAGCTCTACTGCGACTTCTCGGGCTACAGCGACATTGCCATAGGTATTGCCCTGCTTCTCGGCTACCGCTTCAAGGAGAACTTCAACGCTCCATTCAAGGCTACCAATCCCACTGAATTTTGGCATCGCTGGCACATATCGCTCTCCACATGGCTGAGGGATTACGTGTATATCCCCCTCGGTGGCAACCGCTGTTCCAAGCCAAGGGCCTATTTCAACCAGTTTGCAACCATGGTGATAGGAGGCCTGTGGCACGGTGCATCATGGATGTATGTGATATGGGGTGCCACCCATGGAGCGCTTCTCGTGATACACAAGATGACCCGTGGCTTCCTCCCCGCCACCGAGGTGACCGAGACTGTGGTCTCCGATACCGGCCAGGTCGAGGTGCTCACCGTGCAGTCGCGCATGGCCCCTGTGATACGCTTTGTCAATATGGTGGTCACCTTCATGCTCGTATCGTTTGCATTCATGATGTTCCGCGCCGGATCGATGGAGGACGTTGGCATGATGTGGCACCAGATCATCTATGATTTCCATCCCTCCGTGGCCTCGCAATTCGTGTCGAGCTACATGACCATAGTCATAGCCATGGTAGTGGGCTACGTGGTGCATGTGCTCCCTTCGGGATTCACCTCATTGTTCAGGAAAGGATTCATGGCATCCCCGGCCATAGCCCAGGCCCTGCTCCTTGCATTGGCGCTCTATGTGGCCATACAGGTAAGATCGAGCGACATAGTACCGTTCATTTACCTCCAGTACTGATCCCTCTTGGAACACTGGCATCCGATATAACCGCAGATGGTTGAACTTCAGCCGTCTGCGGTCGTTTTTAGTATTCTTGTAAAATTTTTCCACCTGTCGATGCAATGATTTGATGGTCGAGTGATTTAATAATCAGAGAACCAAAACTATTCATTTATGAGAAAAGCTAAATTATTGATTACCGCCGGCCTGATGCTGGCCTCGGCCCTGGTGTTTCAGTCGTGTGATGACGACAATAATGATGTAAGTTACATGTGGCAACCCACAGCTCTCGTCACCGTATGCCCTCAGGAGGATGAATCGGTGATGCTTCAGCTCGACAATGAAACCCGTCTGCGTCCCGTCAACATGAAGAAGTCACCCTACGGCAAGAAGGAGGTTCGGGCCTTGGTGAACTACAATCTTGAGCAGGAAAGCGCATCATCGGCAATCCAGGATGTAAGGGTGAACTGGATCGACAGCATCCGCACTAAACTCCCTGTCCCCGGCATTGGTGAGGACAACGCCGAAAAATTTGGCGACGATCCCATCGATATCGTGAAGGACTGGGTGACTATCGCCGAGGACGGCTACCTGACCTTAAGGGTACGCACCGTGTGGGGCCCGGGCAATAAGCCTCACGAACTCAATCTGCTCACCGGCGTGAATCCTGACGATCCCATGGAATTTGAACTGCGCCATAACGCCAACGGCGATCTGTCAGGCACCGTGGGTGACGCCCTCATAGCGTTCAACCTCAATGAGGTGATAGGCGATGCCGCTACACCGGTTAAGATCACTCTGAAATGGAAATCGCCGGCCGGTGATAAATCCGTGGAGTTTGATATGTCGCGCCGTAAGGTTACCGTTGACAGCGGCGACGTTAGCGCGGTTTCATCCTATCGGTTCATGTGATGTGCATGAGATGCCGCTATCGATGACAGATTACAGTCAGTCAACCGAGCAGGAGATAGTATCGGGGATTGTGAGTGGAGATATTTCGGCCAAGAAATATCTCTACTGTCAATCCGCGAGGTATCTCACCGGCGTGTGTGCGCGGTATGTGATCGACCCTGAGGATATCCGCGATGTCATGCAGGAGAGTTTTCTGAGGATATTCTCGGCCATCGGTTCGTTTCAATACCGCGGTGCCGGTTCGCTCAAGGCTTGGATGACAAGGATAGTGGTGAATGAAGCATTGAAACACATTAAATCGACATGCAGGTTTGAGCTGATTCCGCTCACGCCCGACAGTGGCGACATCATGGATGATGAGCCTGACATAGAGGGGATACCCCTCTCGGAACTCCACGGAATGATAAGGGAACTGCCTGTGGGTTACAGGACAATACTTAATCTGTATGTGTTCGAGGAAAAGAGCCATAAGGAGATAGCCCGTATGCTGAATATCAAGGAGAGCACATCGGCCTCCCAGTTTCACAGGGCCAAGAATCTTCTGGCTGAGAGAATAAAAAAGTCCCATAACATCAATATGTCCATCGCTTATGAAAGATAAATGGCTGAAGGATTTGCATGACCGCATGTCGGAGTTTGAGATGGACTCCCCCGATAATCTGTGGGATGAAATAGAGGCGATAGAGGTGAGCCGGCAACGGAAGCCTGTGCCGGTGATACCGGTGTGGGGTAAACGTTTGTTGGCCGTAGCAGCGGTTGTGGCGATAGTGCTCTCGGTAGCATACTACCCCCGGACGCTTATCCCCGATCTGAGTCAAGTTGCCGGAATTGGGCTTCGTTATTGCGACGCCTCTTCATTGCCGGCTGAGATAGAGGATACCGTTGATGAGGTTGGCACCGATACCGGCGATACAGGTAATGTAATGGCTGTGGCAAGTAATGCTGTGGCTACCCACGCTGATGATGCTGTGCCAGTCCACGCTGTGGAGGTGTCAGAGTCGATCGAAGATCTTGATGCGGACAGTGCGGTGGAATCATCCGACAATGTCAGCGGGTCCGATACTGAGAAGTCCCCTGAGGTGACATATCCATCGGTCCGCTCCGGCCGTACACATAATCTTATCGCATTTACGTCTCACAATGAAGCGGGACATAGCCGTGTGAGCGTGGGTGTGTATTCATCGGGTGGCATGGGTGCCAATGTGATGAACAATTCTTTAGGCTCCGGCCCCATAGCCGTTGGAGCAGATAATGTGAGATGGGAGGGGCGCCCCATGCTCGGGATATTGCTGTGTAACCAGGGAAAGGAGATCACCACCGACATAAAGCACCGTCAGCCGGTCCGCGCCGGGGTCTCGTTCACCTACGGGCTGACCGACCGGCTGGGCATAGGTTCGGGACTGTCGTACACCCATCTGTCATCTGATCTGAAAAGCGGCACCGATACCCATTATTTTTCCGGGGAACAGACCCTTCATTATGTTGGCGTGCCGTTGACAGCCTCTTACAGTATCGTAAGATGGTGGAAACGGTTTCATGTGTATGCGTCGGGCGGAATCCTCGTGGAGAAGTGTGTGTCCGGAAAGGTGAATTGGGGATACGTTCTTGACAATAATACCATGGAGGCCGAGTCAAAGGGGATAGATGAGAAGCCGTGGCAGTTTTCAGTGAATGCCTCCGCCGGTGTGCAGTTTGATTTCACCAATTCGGTAGGAATCTATGCCGAGCCGGGCGTCAGCTATTATTTCAACGATGGAAGCGGGATAGATAACATCTATAAGGAGAAGCCTTTCAACCTGAATCTCAACGTGGGCGTGCGGTTCACTTTCGGGGAATAGAGGACGGGAATAACGCATTACAGATGGCTCCTGCCGGGGATGGATACAAAATCACATGTATTTGCGACATTTCCGTTGGCGGGTGCGACACCGTGGCAGGAGCCGGCAACACATATATTCGAGCCAACTGCCGGGCGATCACTAAATTTGCGTAAGAAATTATCGCAAATGGAAATAAGTAGTTTTACAACACGTGTCAGGTCGCTATGCTCTATCCTTATTGTACCGATGGCCGTTACGATGATGGCATCCGAGGTTAAGAACATGGCTTCCGGAAATATAGCCTACGCCGATTCGGCGGTGAGGTTTACTGTGGTGGCTGATGGAGTGGTGCGCATGGAGTGGCACCCCGAGGGGAAATTCGTTGATGGCCGGTCGTTATTGGCGGTTAACAGGGATTATCCCCGGTGTCAGTTCAAGGTGAATAGATCGGGCGATGACCTGAGTATCACCACTCCCAAGATGACGGTTACCTATAAGCTCGGGTCCGGTCGCTTTGACCGTGATAACCTCTCCGTGGTATCGGCCGATGGATTCTACCCCATCGACTGGCATCCCGGAGATAAGCAGAAGGGAAATCTTAAGGGGACTACCCGCACTCTTGACGGACTGGACGGCGACGTGCAGACCCAGACATGGTGTGCCGACATGAAGATAGGGGAGACCAGACATCTCGAGGACGGATTGCTCGCGACCGACGGCTGGACTCTGATCGATGATTCGCAAGGCTACCTTTTCAATACCGATCCTGATTGGGAGTGGGTTGAGGACCGCGCTCCTGCCGGTGGCCAGGATTGGTATTTCATGGCATACGGCCACGACTATAAGGGAGCGTTGAAGGATTTCACCCTGTTTGCAGGGAAAGTGCCTCTCCCTCCGCGCTTCACTTTCGGATATTGGTGGTCGCGTTATTGGGCGTATTCCGACAAGGAATTGCGCGGACTGGTGGATAAGTTCAACAGCTATGATATCCCTCTCGATGTGCTCGTGGTTGACATGGACTGGCATTATACCGACGAGGGCCGTGGCGGATGGACCGGATGGACGTGGAACAGGAATCTCTTCCCCGATCCTGCAAAGTTTATCAGCCATATGCACGACAAGGATATCAAGGTGACCATCAATCTCCATCCGGCCGACGGTTTCGAGGCTTATGAGGAGGTGTATCCGGCCTTGTCGGCGGCTTTGGGCAAGAAGGATGGCGGAAAGATACCATGGATCAATTCCGACAAGCGCATGATCACAGCGGCTTTCGATAACGTGTTTCATCCCATGGAGAAGGACGGTATAGATTTCTGGTGGCTCGACTGGCAACAGGCCATCAACGATCCAGTCAAGACCCGTCTCAACAATACCTGGTGGATCAATTACTGCTTCTTCAGCGATATGGAGCGTAACCGCGACCGCAGACCCTTGCTCTATCACCGCTGGGGTGGACTGGGAAACCACCGTTATCAGGTAGGATTCTCGGGCGACGCCATAATCTCGTGGAAGTCACTTGATTATCAGCCCTATTTCACTGCTACGGCTTCCAATGTGCTTTATGGCTATTGGAGCCACGATATAGGCGGTCATATAAGCATGGGTGCCGGAATAGTCCCTGAGATGTATGCGAGATGGTTGCAGTTTGGAGCCTACAGTCCCGTCATGCGCACCCACAGCAGCAAGGACGGTAGCTTGAACAAGGAGCCTTGGGTTTTCGACGACGAGTATCGTGATGTGATACGCGCCACTATCATCCGTCGTTATGAAATGGTGCCTTATATCTACACCATGGCGCGTAAGGCCCACGATGAGGGATTGTCGCTCTGCCGTCCGTTGTATTATGATAACCCCGAGGCCCCCGAAGCCTACAGCTATGACCGTCAGTATATGTTTGGCGACGATATGCTTATAGCACCCGTGACTGTGCCCGGCGTGGACGGCTTTGCGGGGATGGATGTATGGTTGCCCGAGGGGGAATGGTTTGAATTGCATAGCGGGACCCTGCTTGACGGCGGAAAGGTCCATACCCGCGATTTTGCCATTGATGAGTACGGAGTGTATCTCAAGGCCGGTAGTGTGATACCTATGTACGATGACTCTGTGAGACGTCTGGTCGACGATGGCGACAAGAGGATAATTTTGGCGGTAGTGCCCGGCGAGAAGGGGGAGTGCTGTATGTATGAGGATAATGGCAACGACAAGGAATATTCCAAGCGTTACGCCACCACCTTGATCAGTCACATTTCCGATGCTGAGACAAGTTCGCTTATAATATCCCCTCGTCAGGGTGAATATGAGGGCATGTTGCCCACACGCGATTTCACCGTGAAATTTCTCTCGAGTGGCGCCCCATCACGTGTGTTGGTTGACGGAAAGGAGGCCACGTGGCGATACGATGGCGAGGAGTTTGCCGTTGAGGTGGATATACCCCGAGCCGATTGCAACAAGGAAAAGCGTGTGCAGATCATGTTCCGTGACGGGAATAAATACCTTGCCGATGGCATCACCGGCAAAGCAAGGCGTATAGGTAAGGCCGTTAATGCCATAAAATTTGCCGGACACGACACCCATAAGGATGGCCTGGCCTCAATGGGCTCCATAAACGAAGCCGCCACCTATCACCCTGAACATATCAGCGACCTTACCACATCCTTCAATAAAGCCTGGGACAATCTTCCCTCCATCCTCTCCCGCGAAGGCATGAATGAAGAAACCACCACCCGCTTCCTCAAACTCATAAACTGGAAGAAACCCTCATAACTGTAGGACATCCTCATAAAACCTTTCTCCCAAATTCCCCGCAGGCATATATGTTTTTAGGCCGAAGGAGGTTGGGCGAAGGTTATAGGAATAATGGCTCCTGCCCGTCACGGGTGGGAGTCATTTGTTTTTTAGTATTGTAGCAGTATGTCAAGGGGCTCTTGCCGATCGGTGAGGGGGGAGTTTATAGGTTTAGAAGTTTATAGGTTTAGAAGTTTATAGGTTTATGAGCTATCGATTTTGCAGCTCTACTATTTCCTGTAACCTTATTGCTGGTTCCTTGCGGGAACGGCGGAGGTCGGCGCTCCGCTTAGATGGGTATGGGTGGTCGGGGGATTGGTGCATCGTCTGCAGGATGGCCTTGCGGGCCCTCGCGGGTGGGCAGGCTCCAGCGGAGGATGGACGTTGGGTCGGTGAGGACGAGTATGGCGGTCTCGACCGGGGGCTCGGGTTTCGGGGGCCGTTGTGTGGTGTGGCCCTGCATGCCGAGGTAGAAGAAGGCGGGGATCTGTTCTCTGTCGACGTTTATGTGTATGACAAGGAAGCCTATGCCGCACAATAACGGAAAGAGTGCGGAGCAGAGGCTGAGGAATTTCCCGGGGTTGGGTTGCATTGGGGAGTAGCCTTTGTATTCCTGGGTGTTGAGCAGGAGCATGAAGGCGGGTGAGGTGCCACGCACGCTGTCGGGGCGCGAGTAGGAGGCGTAACGGATGCGTTTGTGCAGGGTTTTGACCTGCCGGCGGGTGTAGCCTGTATATTCAGGATACATTTTGCCGAATTCTCTATCTTTTCCTTCTTTGGAGAGGTAGAGGAGTGCGGTTGCGCCCTCGGGGGAGGTGGCGAGTCGGTAGTCGAGATATGAGCGGAGGAGTTCGGTTGAGTCGTAGCCTTTGGGGTCTACGATTACGATTGGACGCGGGCGGGAGAGCCGGCGGGCGCGTTCGAGCCGGGATATGACGGATTTCTCGACGGGGGTTAGTTCCCGGCCGAGAAATCGTGAGAATTGGTGACACCAGATGTCGGGTCGCCGGATTCGTTTGCGTAGGTGTGTGACCTTGTGGCTCGTTGGTTTCATATCACCGGCAAAGGTAGGGTGGTTTTACCGGGGATATGGTGCGATAATGTCGCGTTGTGGGTGGGGAATTTTTAGACCAGAGGTCCAGAGATCAAGTTTTTTATTTTTTAGTATAGAGGGGAAAGTATAGAAGTATATGGATTAGATTTTTAGAGCGGGGGGATTTTGGAGGGGATGTTGGTGGTGGTATATATAGAGAGCAATAATATACCCCCTCTCGATATATGGATATTAAATTCTGAGAATCAAAATATTTTGCTATATTTGTAGTCACTTTTCGGCATACTACCATTCTGAAACAATAATGTCGGACAATTTCAATAAATATATTGAGCAAATTGATTTCAATGCCTGGCGCGACGTTTGCGTCAGCAAGGGCACTTTACGGCGTTTTGCCAAAGGTGAGGAATTTGTTTCAATCGGTAGGGTAGGACGCTATATCGGCTATATCGTTTCAGGAGCACTTAAATATGTTGCATATTCAGTTGACGGCACCGAGCATGTGATGGGATTGGTGTTTGGGGATGGTTTGGTTGCAGACTGGCCTTTTTGCCTATATGAACAACCGGCCAAACTGGCTATCATTGCGGTTTCTGATTGCGAGATTTATTGCATCCCTACTAAGGAGGTTAATGAGATAATCGACACCGATCCTGAATTCAAAGACATAGTGATGCACTCTACCGAGGCAGTGTATTCAACAGTCTATGACCGCTATATTGATCTCTATTGCAAATCACCCCACCGGCGCTACGATGAACTTGTCACCCGTCATCCGGCCCTTTTCGACCTCTTTTCGCTGAAAGATATCGCCTCATTCCTCAACATCACTCCCACTCACCTGAGCCGACTGCGAAAAAACGACAACTGACAGTGTTAAAAATCTTGATTATCAACATTTGTTGAGACCTTTTATTTTTAGAGGCAGTAAATTTGCTAAGTAAGTCTTAAAAATTAAACGCTAAATGTAAGTCTTAAAGAGCTTGCCCAATAAATCTTGTTCTTTTTGGCTATTTTGGCTTTGTCACTCAGTCGCATAGCTCGCTATGCTCCTTCATTCCGCAGCCAAAATACCGCAAAAATAACTGCGATTTATATGTGCATTAATTTTTACGACTTACTTAATTTACAGGCCAATGAAAGCAATTCTCACAGTGTTTCTGCTGTCCCTGATTGCAATCGTAGCAATCGCACAGCAACCGGCAGATAGTATACCCACCACACAGTTGCAGGAGATAGTTGTGCAGGCGCCCAAGGTGATACGCAAGGCCGACATGGACGTATATCATCCTTCGCAAAGCGCCGTGGCGAACTCCAAGAATGGATTGCAGTTGCTCAGGAATCTCATGATCCCGACTCTTTCGGTCAATGATGCGTTGGGGGCAGTATCCACGGGTGGTCAAAGTGTGCAGGTGCGCATTAACGGCCGAGAAGCCACTATAGAGCAAGTGCAGCAACTCCTTCCCGAAACCATAAAAAGAGTGGAATGGATCGATAACCCCGGCCTCCGTTACAATGGAGCCACAGCGGTGCTTAATTTTATAGTGACCAATCCTGCAGCCGGAGGTTCGTTGATGACCTACGCACAGCCCGCACTCAATGCGGCTTGGGGCATGTATCGGACGGCCGTAAAGATTAATAACGGTCGTTCACAGTGGGGCGCTTCCGCCAATTTCAAACTCACGAATCACATGTCGGCCTACCGTGAATACAGCGAGTCCTTCACCCTGCCCGACGGTTCTGTGATCGATCGTTCCGAACAACCGGCAGGAGGCTATCTGAGCAATACTTTCGGTGGCTTGCAGTTGGACTATAATTACATCAAGCCTGACACGACGGTGTTTTGGGTAGCCCTTCACGGATATAAACAATGGCCCGAATCATCATTATACCGCAGTATAATGTCTCAGACCATCGGGCTCAGCAATGTGCTGATCAGTGATTTTGACATGCAGGATGGATTCACCCCATCGTTTACAGCTTATCTGGAACAGCATCTTTCTCACCGGCAACTTATAGCCGTGGACTTCAACGGCTCGTTCTATAACGGACGCACAAGGCGCAACTACACCGAGGTGGAAGATGCCGGTAACGGAGCCATGCTGTCGGAAGTCAACACTTCCATAAAGGACCGCAATCAGGCTTACGGAATCGAGGCCGACTATATAAAGAACTGGTCGCAATCACGATTTACTGCCGGAATCAATTATAAGGCCAACCGCAACCGTTCGACCTACGAAAATCTTGGCGGAGAAATATTCCATCAGCGTCAGGACCGCCTCTATTTCTTCGGAGAATATTTTCAACGTATCAACAATGTAACATTGACCGCAGGGATCGGAGCACAATACACATCTTTCAAATTCAAGGAAACCGGTCAAGGTACCGATTCGTGGAATGTGCGTCCGCAATTCACATTCACCTACAGTCCTAATCCCACTCATCAATTGAGATTGAATTTTACCTCCTGGCAGTCACCTCCCTCGTTGGCCGAGACTAACATTGTGGCTCAGCAGGTCGATGCGTTCCAATGGACACAAGGCAACCCCGATATCCACACCTCGCAGTCATACATGCTGACACTGCGTCATAGTTATGACATAAAACGCCTTTCAGGATCACTTGGTATCCGGGCTTTTTCGAGTCCCGATGCAATCGCCCCTTACACCTATTGGTCAGAAGGACGGCTCATAACCGGCTATGAAAACAGTAAAGGATTGCAGAACCTTTCATTTTGGATCGCCCCAAGTTTCGAGGTCGTGCCCGGATGGCTATGGTTTGAGGGTATGGTTCAATACCGGGCCGAACGCATGAGAGGCACAGGCTATAGACTTTACAACCATGATTGGAGCGGCCAGGGAGGATTGATATTCCAGCACCGGGGCTGGCAGGTGATGGCAATGTATCAGCGGGCGCAACGCGACCTATGGGGGCAGAAGGTGTCATGGGGCGAAGACATGTCGCTCATCGAAGTCGAATACAATTGGAAGAAATGGCAATTTGGCGCGGGAGTGATATGTCCGTTCACTAAATACGACCAAGGAGCCCGGTCTTACGACCCGTATCATCCTTATGAAAAACACATCAGGATGAACGATTATCCGAAATACTATCTAAGCATATCCTACAACCTGCAATGGGGACGCCAACGTCGCGATGCCCGCAAGATAGTAAACGCCGACGTCGAAGTCACCAAATCTTCCACCCCCAGCCGCTGAGATTTTATATCCCCCGACGTGGGGAGATATAAAATCTACTGACCCCAAATCCGCTGATCCCATTAAAGAAGGCAGTGAAGAGGAGACGATTATAGGACGTCTTCGACGCCCGATTTGGTATGTGTTTCGTTTTCCCCACACCTTCGCCCGACGGCGCAAATCTTGCCCTGACGGGCGATTTGCTTGTCAGGCTCGTGGTGGGGCTATAACTACATCGCCACTTCGTGGCTTTGTGGGTAGTCGGCCTGCGGGGAGTTTTGTGGCCCGGAAAAATCCGCAGATCCCACTTATCTACAACCGGTGGATAAATATAATAAAATAGAAACTCCAATCATTTGCAAATCAAATGATTGGAGTTTCATTAAGGTGGTCCCACTAGGGCTTGAACCTAGGACCCACAGATTATGAGTCTGTTGCTCTAACCAACTGAGCTATAGGACCTTGCGAATGGCTTGGTGGGACGAGCCCGGTTGCCTTTACGCTTTTTGCAGTGCAAATTTAAGCAGATTCTTTCAGTTGTGCAAATTTTTTCGATATAAATAATGCTCTTGAAGAGAATTTCTATAATTGCCTGAACGGAGTTTCTGTAATCTGGTGATGAATCATATCTTCACATCCTCGATTTTTACCAGTCCGGTGGCGATGGCGAAGATCGTGAGACCGGCGGGTGAGTGGATTTCGAGTTTGGAGGCGATGTTTCGCCGATGGGTCATAATGGTGTTGACCGATACATTCATCTCGTGGGCGATCTCTTTGTTGGACAAGCCTTTGACAATGCCGAGGATCACCTCTTTCTCGCGAGGGGAGAGGTCATTGCCTCGGGAATCGGTGTCGGAGGCCGGTTCGAGAAGATTCTTGATGCGCTTCTTGATGGTGTCGAGACTGTCGTAGATGGAGAGGACGCATGCGTGGCGCTTGACCGCCGACTCGGGGAGCTGGATGGAGGTGACAAGCACGGTGGGGATTTCGGAGGGACATTCCGTGGCGGTGAAACTGTCGACTATCATTAGCGACGGGCTCAGATCGGTGATTTCGGTCATGTTGCCCTCCTGGGTGTCGGCGGGAGAGAGTTCCGTGATGCTGAGACCTGATATTCCCCGCAGAGCTGTGCGCAATCCAGCTGTTACAAGCGGTGAACTCAGAAGTAATCCTACAGTAAATGAGCGCATTTTTCCAGTGTTACTCCTCCTCGAGCCGTTTTATGAGCGGGACCAAGATATGATCCTCGATCTGGGCGTGTTGTTTCAGATCCTCCTCACAGTTGTAGAGGTCCACGAGGACGTCATACATGCGGTAGGGCATGAGTGTGGAGTAGTATCTGAGAATGATGTTTTTCAGCTCTGCCAGTTTGTTTTCCACTTCGTGGTCATGTTTGCGGGAGAAGATGCCGATGTTGTACATGGCGTCACGTTCTCCCTGTGACAGGGCTTTGATGTAGGGAAACACGGTGTGTTCCTCGTAATTGAAGTGTGCTCCCACCTCGTTGATGTAGTCATCGAAATATTTCACGATGATGGGATTTATGTCATCGTGGGCAGGATCGAGGGCCGAGAGCATGTTGGCACGGATGTGCGGGAACTTGTACTGCAGGTAGTAACTGTGGGAGTTGTGCAGGAATCGGGCTATCTCCAGGACGGATACCGAGTCGAGCATTGCGGCCTCGATCTTGCCTGAGAGTAGGAAGTTGACGACAAGCAGGAATACGTTGACATTAATTCCTGACTCGCGGCACAGCTCGCCGATGGTCTTGGAGCCGAAACCCAGGGGGAGAGAAAAACGGCTGAGCACGGGCAGGATGTCGTAGTCCTCGTTGATGAGGTCAACAACGCTGTCGTGCTCAGTAAATGTGCGTGAAATCTTCACTTGTGATCGTGTGAGTGATGTGGATTTGGGAAATTATTCCTCTCCCTGGGGAGCGGCGGTTTCCTCGGCGGGAGTCTCCTCGCTGTCGGCAGGGGTAAATTCGGTGATGCCGGCTGCGATGAGAAGGTTGTACCATGAGAGGAGTTTCTTGATGTCGGTGGTGTAGACTCTCTCGCGGTCAAATGTGGGGAGGATCTCGGCAAAGTATTCGCGGATCTGGTCGTCCTTGCCGAGGGCCTTGATGTCCACAGCTTTGCCGTCGGCCTTGGCCTTTACAGCGTCGAGCACGAGGCCGAGGGGGGTGTCGCCTTCGTCGGTGTAGATGGAGATGTCGCCGAGCGAAATCACCTTGTCGCGGGCATAGGCGGGGATGCGCTTACCGGTGGCGAGCTCCTCGACGATGAGCATGCCTTTGCCACGGTTGACGAGACGGAACAGGCCGGGACGGCCGGATATGGAAAGTATGGTCTTAAGCATAATGTTGATATTGAGTGGGTTTAATTATATGTAGTCACGGTAGCTGGTTGCCGTCCTTAGGCCGGCAGTGTGAGATTGAGATGCAAAGATAAGCAATTATGGCCTATGCTTCCAAAGAATCGGGACAAAGATTCCTATGTCGGGCCTGATTGGCCTGCATGGTGTTGATGCTACGCATCTGGAAAAATATCATCACCGCTGTCACCATTGTGGCGAGTGAGTCGGAGATGGGGAATGACATCCACACGCCGTCGAGGCCGTAGCGGCCGGGGAGGAGCAGGAGCAGCGGGATGAGGAATATCACCTGTCGGGCCAAGGAGAGGAATATGGAGGCTCCGGCCTTGCCGAGCGACTGAAAGAGGGTGGTGGATATGACCTGAAATCCTACTACTGTGAAGGCTATCATCGATATCCTGAGGCAACGCACGGTCTGGTCGATGAGCTCGGCATCGGTTGTAAAGGCCCGGGCTATGTACCACGGAAAGGCCAGGCCTCCGATCTGTCCGATGGTCACTACCACGGTGGCCGCACCGACGGCCAGCCAGTAGGTGCGTTTCAGTCGGCTTGTGAGTCCGGCACCATAGTTGTATCCGATGATGGGCTGCATGCCCTGGCACATGCCCACCACCACCATGGTCATGACCGAGGTATAGGTGGAGAATATTCCGGCGGCTCCGACGGCTATGTCGCCACCATAGGTATAGAGCGACTTGTTGATGATCACGTTAATGAAGCATGCGGCGGCGTTGACGAGCGATGGGGCCGCGCCGATTGAGATGATGGATAAAATCACTTTGAAGTCGGGACGGTACATCCAGCCCGAAGCGGCGAAGCGCAGAGTGCTGCCGCGGGAGAAGAAATGACGCATCACGAAGATGGCCGAAACTGTCATGGAGAGGTCGGTGGCAATGGCGGCACCCTTGATGCCCCAGCCGAGCACGAAGATGAACAGCGGGGCGAGAAGCACATTGACTCCCGCTCCGATAAACATGGTGACCATGGCCTTGACGGGATAGCCCGAGACGCGCATGAAGTTGTTGAACGTGAAGGCGAAATTGGTCATGAACATTCCCGGGAGAATGTAGAGCATGAAGTCGCGGGCGTAGGGGAGGGTGACCCGGCTCGCGCCGAACGCCATCAGTATATCATCAATAAATATGGCAAAAAACGAGAGGTAACACAGCACGATGACTGCCAGGAGCACGAGCGCGTTGCCAAGCACGCGCTGGGCGCCGTTGTAGTCCTTGGCTCCGAGCAGGATAGAGATGCGTGCCGATCCGCCGGCGCCGATGAGCACGCCGAGGGCGGCCGAGAGGTTCATTACGGGGAATGTGATCGCCAGTCCGGCTATGGCCTCGGCGCCTACGCCCTGGCCGATGAAAATGCGGTCGACGATGTTGTAAAGAGACATGACAAGCATTCCCACTACGGCGGGAAGACTGTAGCGCCACAGTAGTTTGCCTACGGGCTGGTGGCTAAGTTGCTCGAGTTTTTCTTTATCAGTAGTATCCATGCATTGCGTTTTCGGTGCAAAGTAACCAAAAAAATCTCAAAGGAACCGATGAGGAGATATTTTTTAACATAAATATTTGGCCAATTGCGACTAAAGTGCTAATTTTGCAACCGATTTAGCCTCACCGGGCAAGTTAAGCGATTGATCGGTCACAAAACCGATGGGAATCCGCCCGGCGGTATAACCTGTAACACAATATAATAACAGATGTACGCTATCGTAGAAATCCAGGGACAGCAGTTCAAGGCCGAGCCTGAGAAGTTCCTGTATGTTCACTATCTCGGCGACGCGCTCAAAGAAGGTGACACCGTAGAATTCGACCGTGTTCTCCTCGCCGAAGCCGACAATGCAGTTAAGGTTGGTGCTCCCACCATCGAGGGTGCCAAGGTCGTTTGCCAGGTTCTTACTCCTCTCGTAAAGGGTGAGAAGGTAATCGTCTTCAAGAAGAAGCGTCGCAAAGGCTATCGCCGTAAGAACGGTCATCGCCAGTGCTTCACCAAAGTATTAATCAAAGAAGTTGTAGCTTAACCCCCTAAATCATTTAAAAGAAATGGCACATAAAAAAGGTGTCGGCAGTTCTAAGAACGGCCGTGAGTCAGAAAGCAAACGACTCGGTGTAAAGATTTTCGGCGGTCAGTATTGCAAAGCCGGCAACATCATCAAGCGTCAGCGTGGCACAGTTCACCACCCCGGTCTTAACGTGGGTATGGGCAAGGACCACACCATCTTCGCTCTCATCGACGGTGTAGTAGTATTCACCGAGGGCAAGGAGGGACGCAAGTTCATCAACGTTCAGCCCGCACAGGCATAATTTCCGCCAGCAGGTATCCTGTCAATCATCCGATTGACAAGATCAAAACTATAAAGCGCGAATGGCATCAGTGTCACTCGCGCTTTTAGTATGTGCGTCGCCCATCTATATAGTTGCACATCTATAATCTATATATGTGTCCGATAGAGCGCATGATATGATGTGGGGGGAGAGGGGATATACAATCAATCCCGTATGGAGGCCAGTGTGGACGGCATACGGGATTGGCGGTATCGTAGAGATGCAGCTTGTCCCGGCGGGATGCCGGGACGAGAGAGCGGATCAGTCAATCAGCAGGGTGACAATGGACTTGGCGGGGAGGTGTACTTTTACGGTTCCCTTGGAGGCTTTGGCGCCCTTGAAAGGCTTGAGGGTGACTTTCTCGGGTTGTCCGAAGTCGTTGTAGTCGTCGATGGAAGCGGCTGTGAGGATGGATCCCTCGATGTTCTTTACCTTGGTGTCGCCGAGAGCGATCTCAACGTCCATATCCTTGTCGAGATCAACATTGGTGAGCGACACTGCTATGCGTCCATCCTTGCGCGATGCGGTGGCCTGGAGGAGATCTACGGCCCTCTCGCCACGCACGTCCATGCGGGTGGTGGTGACATCGAGTGGTATGGGTGTGGCACCCTGATGGGGAATGTACATCTTGAACACGTAGTAAGTGGGAGTGAGTACCATCTGGTCGCCACGGGTGAGTACCATTGACTGGAGCACGTTGGCCACCTGGGCGATGTTGGTCATCTTCACGCGGTCGGTGTGGCGCTGGAACACATTGAGCGAGAGGGCCGCTACCATTGCGTCGCGCATGGTGTTCTGCTGGTAGAGGTGTCCGGGATTGGTGCCGGGCTCAACGTCCCACCATGTGCCCCACTCGTCGACAAGCAGGCCTACATTCTTCTTGGGGTCATACTTGTCCATGATGGCTGCATGCTTTTCGATGACGGGTTCGATCTCGAGGCATTTGCCCATGGTCCAGTAGTAATCCTCGGGGGTGAATTTAGTGGCGGCTCCTTTCGATCCGCTCCAAGTGGTGACGGTGTAGTAGTGGAGTGATATGCCGTGCATGTGGCGGTGGGCTTTCTCCATGAGTACATCGGTCCATTTGTAATCATAGTCGCTCGCGCCCGATGCGATCTTGTAGAGCTTGTTGCCGGAAAAGTCGCGACAGTAGGTCTGGTATCGGCGGTAAACGTCGGCGTAATATTCGGGGGTGAAATTTCCACCGCAACCCCAGCTTTCGTTGCCTACGCCGAGGTATTTCAGTTTCCAGGGTTTCTCACGGCCGTTCTCCTTGCGCAGACGGGCCATGGGGCCCTCCTCGGCTGTGATGTATTCCACCCATTGGGCGAGTTCCTCTACGGAACCGCTACCCACGTTGCCGCTCAAGTAAGGCTCGCAACCGAGCAATTCACAGAGGTTGAAAAATTCGTTTGTGCCAAAGGAGTTGTCCTCGACAGTGCCACCCCAGTTGTTGTTCACCTGAGTAGGACGGTCCTTGGCCGGACCAATACCATCGCGCCAGTGGTATTCATCGGCAAAGCAACCACCCGGCCAGCGCATCACGGGTACCTTGAGGTCGCGCAGGGCCTGGAGCACGTCGTTGCGGTATCCCTGGGTGTTGGGTATCGGGGATTCGGGGCCTACCCACAGGCCACCGTATATACATGCGCCGAGATGCTCGGCAAACTGGCCATAGATTTCGGGAAGGATCACTGCGTCGGGGTTGATCTCGTTCATCTTGAGCGTCACAGAGTCAGCCCAAGCGGAGGCCGGTGCGAGAAGGGCTCCGGCCAGGAGGATTGAATGGATTTTGTGGTTCATAGATATTTGATTAGTTGTAGTTGTGAGGGCGGGATTCACGGCCATATATAATCAATGTGGTGACGGAATCCGTTTTCATTCGCAAATATAGCTCTTTTTATGAAGTTGTGCTAAACATCTTTTTACATTTATTTGTTTTTAAGATAAATTTTTCAGTGCTGTATTCTGAAAAAAAGTACTTTTGTAGAAATCAACAACAGTTTATCCAATGAAATCATTCCTAAGATTAGCTCCGGTGCTCGGCATTATGATTGCAGGCTCGGTTATTACCGGATGCACAAGCGGAGAAGAACGTCTCGCCAAGGAAGTGCCGGGGGTATGGCAGGGTACGCCTGAGACATTTACCGACAATGCCGCTCTCACAGCCTCGATAATAGATGTATATGAGTTCTCACCGGCTTCGATGACCGCCAACGAGACCCTCACCGGATCGGTGACAGTGACCGGCATGGTGAATACCACCACCCAGATAGTTGACAGCGCGTTCATAGAACCTCTGAGCCTGTCGGCAGCCGCCCACACCACCATCTCGGGCACATGGACTGTGGTTGATGACGATGAGATAGCCCTCAGCTTTGATCTTTCGTCGCTCTCGGTGCAGGTGGATCCCAAGGCTGTGGCGGCCAACAATACCCCCATCACCATAGGCACTCCTGCGGTGGACTCGTTGCGTCCTGAACTGTGTGCCAATATCGAGCATAGCGTCAAGCAGTCGCTCACAGCACGGTATGCCGCTATGCGCCACATGGATGACGTAAAGATCAAGGGGCCGTTGCTCAAGTATGAGTCGGGCCACGAAGATTTCGTGTTAACCAAGCAGATGGATTGAGGTATTGTCGGAAAATATAGTTACCTTTGTCATGTCACTTATCAATGATTGTCTCATGTACAGGAAAGGTAAACTATATTTCCGTTACGGCACCATGGGGTCGGCCAAGACGGCCCTGTTGCTCACCACGGCCTATAACTTTGAGGAACGAGGCATGCGTTACGTGTGCCTCAAACCCATTATAGATACGCGCGAGGAATCCAATGTGATACGTTCGCGCATAGGCATTGAGCGGGAGTGCCGGTGGATATATCACGAAAGCGATCTCTATGAGATGGCTTGCCAGCTGAGCGCCGAGAGCGAAGGAGTGATCGACTGGTTCCTGGTCGATGAGGCCCAGTTTCTCACGGCGGCCCAGGTGGATCAGCTTGCAAGAGTGGTCGACGATTTCGGCAGTAATGTGATATGCTACGGCTTGCGCACCGATTTCAGGAGTTGCCTGTTTGAGGGATCGCGTCGTCTGTTTGAGATCGCCGATACCATCGACGAGATAAAATCGACCTGCACTTGCGGACGCAAGACCATCATCAACGCCCGTATGGACAGTAACGGCGATTTTGTTGAGGAGGGACAGCAGGTTGAGATAGGTGGCGATGACCGATATATGGCTGTGTGCCGCAAATGCTGGCGCAATAAGCGTATAGAGCAGAGCTACCGCACGGTATTACCGTTTGAGGAACCGGTGTGATTCCGGATTGCGATGTGTGGCCTGAACAGGCCCGGAGGCGGGCGAGGCCGCGGCTGGATAAACCTTTTTATCGTAGAGCGGTCAAAACAAGAAAGGAGAAAATTATGAAACATCTATTCACTCATATGCTGGCATTGATGCTGATGTGTGTATCAGGCGCAAACATCAGTGCACAGAACCCTGTATCGCTCGTCGACGAGACCCTCACCTACGATGTGATCTACAAGTGGGGATTCATCAACAAGGTGGCGGGATATGCCACTATGAGTCTCCGCAATGACGGAGACCTGTATCGGGCATCGGTGTTTGCCGAGAATGCCCCGTGGGCCAACAGCATATATATGCTCCGCGACACGCTCTATACCACAATGACGAAGCAGGGGCTTTATCCTGTGAAATACGTCTACATCGCCCACGAGCAGGGAAAGTATAAGAAGGATGTGCTCACGTTTCATCGTGATGGCAATACCTTCACAGCCGATGCGGTGAGATACAAGCGCCCGTCGGCCGACGCGCCCATGACCTCATCGACACTTCAGCTTGAGGCGCAGGGGATGACGGTGGATATGCTCAGCTCGTTTTTCTACCTGCGCACACTCGACTTCCCTAACATGAAGAAGGGGGAGACCGTGACGGTGAATATATTTTCCGGCTCAAAGAAGGAGAAACTCACCATCACATATAAGGGACAGCAGAAGGTGGAGGTGAACGGAGTGAAGCTCCCGGCCTATTATATCAACTTCACGTTCACACGCCGGGGCAAGGTGTCGTCCGACCCTATATCCGGCTGGATTTCGGCCGACGACCGTCGCATCCCCGTGAAGGTGGAGGGACAGTTGCCTGTGGGCAAGGTGAGGGCTTTATATACCGGTCCTAACCCATGAAGAAGCATTTCAAGATAATCGCCACAAGCGATGTGCACGGGAAGCTGTTTCCCTACGATTTCACCACGTTGTCACCCTTGGCGGGGTCGTTGGCTCAGGTCTCGGCTTACGTGAAGTCAGAGCGCGCCCGAATGGGCGAGGAGAGGGTTATACTCCTTGACAACGGCGACATGCTGCAGGGGCAACCGTCGGTGTACTATTATAATTTCATTGATGAACGGCGTCCCCATCCGGTGGCCACGATGCTGAAACGCATGCGATATGACGCCCAGACGGTGGGTAATCATGATATAGAGACGGGGCATCCGGTGTATGACCGCTACAGGGCCGATCTCGCGCCTATCCCACTTCTAGGAGCCAATGTCACTGATGTGTCGACCGGTAAACCTTATTTCACCCCCTATACCGTTATAGAGCGCGAGGGGGTGAGATTTGCCGTGCTCGGCCTGTTGACGCCGGCCATCCCGGCATGGTTGCCCGAACCGTTGTGGGAGGGGATGGATGTAGGCCCGATGGTGGAGAGCGCCCGCCGGTGGGTGGAGCATATACGCGAGCATGAACGGCCGGATGTGGTGATAGGATTGTTCCATTCGGGATATGAGAGTACCCACCTCACATGGAAATGGCTCGAAAATGCTTCGGGCAAGGTGGCACGCGAGGTCGACGGTATCGATATCATATTCATGGGGCATGACCATATTGTGGCTGTGAAGCAGGAGGATTCGGGCACGTTGCTGCTCAATCCCGGAGCACATGCCGCACATGTTGCCGAGGCGCTGGTGACGGTGGAGACTGCCGAGGACGGCTCGGCGGATGTGACCGACATCACGGGCGGTGTGGTCCAGGTGACCGGTATCACTCCCGATAAGGATTTCATCAGGGAGTTTGCTCCGGAGTATGATGCTACCATGAAGTTTGTGGAAAAAGTGATAGGGGAGGCCTCAGGGGATTTCTCCATCCGCGATGCCTATTTCGGCCCGTCGGCATTCATGGAACTTATACACAGGTTACAGCTCGAGATCTCGGGCGCACAGATTTCTCTCGCGGCTCCGCTGTCGTTTGACACCACGCTCCATAAGGGACCGTTGCACATGAGCGATATGTTCAAGCTCTACCGCTACGAGAATCAGCTCTATACCATGAGGATGACGGGCGAGGAGATAATCAATCATCTGGAGATGAGCTACAATCTGTGGACAGCCGTGATGAAATCTCCGCGCGATCCGCTGTTGAAATTTGCATCGGGCAATCCTGTGAAGGGTGATTATGCCCGCCTGATAAATCCGTCCTATAATTTCGACTCGGCATTCGGCATAGACTATACAGTGGATGTGACCAAGCCTCAGGGCGAGAAGATACGTGTGATATCGATGTCGGACGGCCGGCCTTTTGACCCACGCGAGACATATGAGGTGGCCGTGAATGCTTATCGCGCCAATGGTGGCGGCGAGCTCATGACACGCGGTGCCGGTATCCCCCACGACGAGCTTGAGCGACGTATAGTGAGGACCACCGATCTCGACTTGCGTTATTACCTGATGAAGGCCATAGAGCGCAGGGGGACCATAACCCCGACAGTGACCGATAATTGGCGGTTCGTGCCCGAGGATATTGTGAGCAATGCCCTTGTCCACGACAGGGCCAGACTGTTTGGCCATCATTGAGCCGGCAACCTCCCGCGCATGGCGTATCGGATTCATTTTTAGGGAAGAATATAACCTATTTAGCCTTAATTAAAAATAGTGGGCAGTGATGTGGCCCATGGTGGGGCGTATCTTTGCAGTGTAGTCAAAAACACTTTAAAGATAACCCCGATTATGACAGCAATACACCGTACCGACCTGCTTCAGGTAACAGCACAGACATGTGGAACAGTACTGCTCACTCTCACCATGAGCGGGGTTTCCACGCTCAGCGACGTGTTCCGCCAGGTGAGATCATCGGCTCCGGCCGAAACCGGCATCGTCACCGTGAAATTGCGCAACCGCACTCAAGGCTGGACCCAGCAGCACAACCTCGTGTTCCGCCAGGGACAGCGTGAATCATCCAAGGCCAAGCCCGCGTCGGGCGACAGCTATCCGTCGCTGTTTGCCTGACGGCACATCCGCGCATGTCGCCATGAAAAAATGACACTATGCGGCAGCCATTGTCATGAGCTATGCCGATCGGTATTATACATTATATAATGGACCGTCGTAAAAACCAATTGGCATGATTTTTGTTAGTAAGATAAAAGGAATATTAAAATCACGAACCTTCAACTTACTAAATATAGCTCATGAACTTCAATAATTTTACAATAAAGTCTCAGGAAGCGATCCAGAAGGCGATAGAGATTACCCGAGGAGCAGGTAATCAGGCTATCGAACCGGTACACTTACTAAAGGGAGTGATGCTGGAGGGGGAATCACTCATCAACTTCATTTTCTCCAAGGTCGGAGCGAACAGCTCGGCCTTGATGCGACAGGTCGATGAGAAGATAGCCGCCGAACCGCGCGTATCGGGTGGCGAGCCCTATCTGAGCCGCACTTCCAATGATGTCCTACAAAAAGCTCTTGACATTGCCAAGAAGCAGGGCGACGAGTATGTGACACTCGAGGCCTTGCTCATGGCCATCTTCACGGTCAACTCTCCGGCTGCAACAATCCTCAAGGATGCCGGATTGAGCCAACGTGAGCTTGAGGCGGCAGTGGCCGAGCTGCGCAAAGGAAAGAAAGCTACCGACCAGAGCGCTGAGGACACCTATCAGGCCTTATCTAAGTATGCCATCAACCTTAACGAACGTGCCCGCGAAGGAAAGCTCGATCCCGTGATCGGGCGTGACGACGAGATACGTCGTGTGCTCCAGATCCTGTCGCGACGCACAAAGAACAATCCCATGCTCATCGGCGAGCCGGGTACCGGTAAAACCGCCATCGCCGAGGGTCTCGCCCAGCGTATAGTGCGTGGCGATGTGCCCGAGAATCTGCGCTCCAAGCAGATCTATTCGCTCGACATGGGTGCCCTTGTGGCAGGTGCAAAGTATAAAGGCGAATTTGAGGAACGACTCAAGGCGATAGTCAACGAAGTGACCGGAGCCGACGGCGAGATCATCCTCTTCATCGATGAGATCCACACCCTGGTGGGTGCCGGAAAGGGTGAGGGAGCGATGGATGCCGCCAATATCCTCAAACCCGCGCTCGCCCGTGGCGAACTCCGTTCGATCGGTGCGACTACTCTCGATGAGTATCAGAAATACTTCGAAAAGGACAAGGCTCTCGAACGCCGATTCCAGAAGGTGATGGTGAATGAGCCTGATGAGGCCGCCGCCATTGCAATTCTGCGAGGCCTTAAGGAACGTTACGAGAATCACCACAAGGTGCGTATCCGCGATGAGGCGATTATCGCCGCCGTGACCCTCTCGGAGCGTTACATTACTGACCGTTTCCTGCCTGACAAGGCTATCGACCTCGTGGATGAGGCGGCTTCCAAGCTGCGCCTGGAGATCGATTCAGTGCCCCAGGCTCTCGATGAGATATCGCGTCTCATCGCCCAGAAGGAGATCGAGCGCGAGGCCATAAAGCGCGAGGGCGACAAGGCCAAGGTAAAGGATCTGGAAAAGGAACTGGCCGACCTGCGCGACCGTGAAAAGGATTTCACAGCCAAGTGGAAGGCCGAGAAGGATCTGATAAACAAGATTCAGCAGAACAAGATCGATATCGAGCAACTCAATTTCGATGCCGAGCGTGCCGAGCGTGAGGGCGATTATGCCAAGGTGGCCGAAATACGCTATTCACGCATCCAGCAGAAGGAGCAGGAGAACGCTGACATCCAGAACCGTCTCAAGGAGATGCAGGGCGAGAAAGCCCTCATCAAGGAAGAGGTGGATTCGGAAGATATAGCCGATGTCGTGTCGAGATGGACCGGAATCCCCGTCAACAAGATGGTGCAGACCGAGAAAGAGAAACTGCTGCATCTCGAAGCCGAACTTCACAACCGCGTTGTGGGTCAGAATGATGCCATCCGTGCCATCGCCGATGCCGTGCGCCGTTCGCGTGCCGGCCTGAACGATCCACGTCGACCCATAGGTTCATTCATATTCCTCGGCACCACAGGTGTGGGTAAGACTGAGCTTGCCAAGGCTCTGGCCGAGTACCTGTTTGACGACGAGAACATGATGACCCGTATCGATATGAGCGAGTATCAGGAGAAGCACTCGGTGTCAAGGCTCGTAGGAGCGCCTCCGGGATATGTAGGATATGATGAGGGTGGACAGCTCACCGAGGCTGTCAGGCGTAAGCCTTACTCGGTTGTGCTCTTCGACGAGATCGAGAAAGCCCATCCCGATGTGTTCAATATCCTGCTCCAGGTGCTCGACGACGGACATCTAACCGACAACAAGGGCCGACTGGTCAACTTCAAGAACACTATAATCATCATGACCTCCAACATGGGATCTCACCTCATCCGCGATAATTTCGCCAAGATGACCCCCGAGAACCGAGAGGAGACCATTGAGAACAGTAAGAATGAGGTGCTTGAATTGCTCAAGCAGACCATACGCCCCGAGTTCCTCAACCGTATCGACGAGATCATAATGTTCACCCCGCTCAACGAGGTGGAGATCGAGGAGATAGTGGGCCTGCAGATCAAGTCGATCCAGAAGATGCTTGCTTCCAACGGCATCACTCTCGAGGTGACTCCCGCTGCCCTGAAATTCCTCGCCGAGGAGGGCTACGATCCCGAATTCGGTGCCCGACCCGTGAAGCGTGTCATACACCGTATGGTGCTCAACCAGCTCAGCAAGGATATCCTGGCACAGAAGGTGGACCGCGAGCATCCTATCATCATCGATTACGACGGTAATGATATAGTATTCAAAAACTGATCGATCCCCAGCTCTCTCCCCCCATACAGCATCCCCTCCGGAGTTTACCGGTTTCCATTGATTCTGAAACGCCCGCCGACATTACGTCTCCTCTCTCCCCCGCTTACTCTTTCCTCCCCCCTCTCTTCCCAACCGTGGCGTGAAGAAACAACTATAACGAAACCTGTTGCCGGGGGGGATGCTGTCTGCTTTCCAATGTACTCACGGAAGCCGCAACGGGATTGCGGTACTGCATAAATGCAATATTACACAACTAAAAAACTATTTATTAATCTCTCAAATCAAATCAACTGAATTATGAAAAAATTCCTTTATCTGCTTCTGGCTTTGCCTATGTTCGCCTCAATGGCGGCATGTGACGACGATGACAATAATATACCCGATGTCAGCGTCTCTATCGAATACTCGGGTGGTACACTCAACGACGGCGTTCTGACCGTAGTCCAGGGTGATACACTCAAGATCGAAGGTCTGAAAGTTACACCTGCCCCCAACACCGGCAAGGCAATGCTCGGACAGACAACCTATTTCTTCGACGGACGACCCTTCTTCACCACAGCGATAGCTCCCTTCGGTGTAGATATCGTTACCGATGACCTGGCTGTAGGCAATCATACACTGAGCGTGAACAGTCAGATCTTCCAGGAAGGCAAGTCGATCGGTTGGGGTGTGTTCAGCTACAAACTCGATATTGTAGAGGCACCCGAGGATCAGCCCGGTGATACCGGCGGTGGCACTGACACCCCCGAGCAGACTATCACCGAGTCGGTCAACAACTGATCGCCCTATGAATTGATCCCGATTGCCAACAGGCAATAGATAATGAGCCACGGTACTTTCAGCGATGTAAGTGCCGTGGCTTTTACATGTGTTTACAGCAGGGATCGTTTCTTAACCCATAAAACAACACTCACCGCTACGCGGGCTTGTGGGCCTCAGCGTGGCGGTGAGTGTAGGTTGTTGATGCTGATGGGGAAATCAGAGATCAATATCGTTGTTGCGTGGATTGTTGTTGAGTTCTTTGGTCTCCTGCTTTACCATCTTGGGAGTGACCTTCTCATCATCGGATTTATCGATATCTACGCCGGGATATTTCTTTTCTGCCTCGTTAGTTGAAATGTTGTGTTTCTTTTCCATAATAGTGGTGTTTAGTATTCTATTATAGAAACGCCGGCAGGGAGTCAATGGTTCACAAGGAGTTCGTGCAATGCGGTGATAAGTCCGATGGCTCCCATTATCATGATGATGCCGCCCACAATGCGGTTGAGCAACCACAGCGACCGGAGATTGAAATGGGCTCTTACCTTGTTGACAAACCATGTGACGCCAAACCACCACAGGACTGCCCCGGCAAAGATGGAGGCGTAGCCGGCAACGTAGTGATAGGCCTGAAATTCAGGCGCGAGGAAGCTGAACCGGGCAAAGAGTCCGATTATGAAAAAGAGTATCAGCGGGTTGGAGAATGTGAGCAGGAATCCGGTTACGAAGTCTTTCCATGAGCTCATGGACTGTACGCCGTTGGACTGCAAGGTGCGGGATGGGTTGGCGCCGAACAGGTAGCCGGCATAGACGAGGAGCACTACCGAGCCGATGAGTTGCAGGAGACTCTGGTTGTCCTCGATGAAGTCGGTGACAAACGATAATCCCAGGCCGGTGAGCAGGCAATAGATGAGGTCGCTCATGCCGGCACCGATGCCTGTGAAGAACGCCGGCCATCGGCCACGGTTGAGTGTGCGCTGGATACACAACATCCCTATCGGTCCCATAGGGGCCGATACAAGAATCCCAATCAGGATTCCACGCATCATTATGACCGGAAGATGTATCACAACAATATGCAAAGTTACAAAATCAAACGGTAGGATGCAAATAAAGATTTCAGTCGCGATATCCGCAACATTACCCCGCGCATGATTGTTTTTTATATGTGGGTCCGCAAGGAGATGTCTAAGAATCAACCCTAAGAGGCGGACCGCAGGATAAACGGCTTATAAAATAAAAAGATATAGATATGAAGAAATTTTTAATTGCGCTTTTAGCGTTTGTATGCGTGTGTGGTGTGGCTCGTGCCGATAAATACACTATCGACCGTGACCAGCTGCCTGAACCTGCACGAGAGATGTTGACAAAGTATTTCCCCAAAGCCAAGATAGGCATGATAAAGGTGGACCGCCATCTACTCAAGAAGACCGATTATGACGTGAAATTGGTCAACGGAACCAAGATAGAGTTCAACAATGCCGGTAAATGGACTTCGGTCGACTGCAAGACCCGCCAGGTACCCGATGGACTGGTGATGAAATCGATCAGAAATTACGTGGCCAAGAACGGCAACGGAGCCTTTATTGTGAAGGTGGAGAAGAAGCTCAAAGGCTATGAGATAGAACTGTCGGACGGAGTGGAAATGAAGTTCAACCTGCTCGGCAAGCTCACCCACGTGGAAGTGGATGATTAGGCGGTGCCACCTGCGGGTGTGCGCAACGCATCCCAGGGGATGAGCAGAAACTGCATCCGTTCCCCTTTCAGGCAGTAGACCCTGAAGCGGGATGTAGCCTTGATTCCCACAATTTGATCCCAAGGTATAGTCTCGGGAGCGGGAACCGTGAACACGGCCCCGTTCCCGGGATTTTCTGTATTCATGGGGGCATCCTCTTTTCGATCATCAGAGCTGTCACCGGCGGATTTTGCCGGGTCGGGTAGGTACTCGAGCTTCAGGTGGCTTCCCGGCACTATCTCCACCCGTTTGCGCAGCACCGATCTGCGGGCCTCGGGGGTGAGCATGTAGTAGGTGTAGAGAAACGACATGGCCATAGGCATCACTATGAACAGGAGCATAAGTGCCACGAGCATCCAGCGCTCATCGTGGAGGATATATCCGAGTACAGCGAATGAGATTATGGGCAACGCGAGGGTCCAGCCATAGCGCGGGAGCCATGCCGACAACAGCACGGAGAAATAGTCGCCCGACGTGGTGAGAAACGGGGCGGTAGTGACAGGTGCATCACCTGATGAGGTTGACATGGGGATGGGATAGATCAGTCGTCAAGGAAACGGCGGGTGAGGCCCGAGAAACTGTCGATACGGCGATCGCGGAGGAAAGGCCACCAGCGCCTCACCTGTTCGGACCGTTTCATGTCGATGTCGACCACGGCTACAGCCTCGGCATCGTCGGGTGCCTGATAGAGAAATTCTCCCTGAGGGCCGGCAACGAAGCTGGAGCCCCAGAACTGGATACCGCCTGTCACGCCCGAGGGATCGGACTCGTAGCCCACGCGGTTGACTGTCACTACTGGCAGACCGTTGGCCACGGCATGGCCGCGCTGCACGGTGATCCACGCCTCGCGCTGGCGAGATTTCTCCTGATCGGTGTCGCTGCTTTCCCATCCTATGGCCGTGGGGTAGATGAGCATCTGTGCTCCGCGCATGGCCATGAGGCGGGCGGCTTCGGGGTACCACTGGTCCCAGCACACGAGTACTCCGAGCCTTCCTACGCTTGTGTCGATAGGCTCGAAGCCGAGGTCTCCGGGGGTGAAATAGAATTTCTCGTAGTAAGCGGGATCATCGGGAATGTGCATCTTGCGGTATTTTCCGGCGATGGATCCGTCGCGCTCGAACACTACGGCGGTGTTGTGGTACAGTCCCGGCGCACGGCGCTCAAACAGCGAGGTCACGAGCACGATTCCGCACTCGCGGGCCACGCCGGAATAAAATTCGGTTGTGGCCGAGGGGATGGGGACGGCTATATCGAAATTGTCGACATTCTCAGTCTGGCAGAAGTATAGCGAATCGTGTAGCTCCTGGAGCACTACGAGCTCGGCACCTTCGCCGGCGAGCATTTTTATCTTGTCGGCCAGCCGGAGACGGTTGTCGGGGATATCTATTGTGTTGTGTTGCTGAATTATTCCTACTTTCATGGGTTACATGTGTCTGTGGTTACGGTTATTCCCAGCGTCCGTCTCTGATGCCGTTGACCGAGCCTGTGGGGAGTTGCATGGTCACGCAGTGTAGCGAGCCGTGCTGGCGTATGAGAGCGCGGCAGTCGATGGGGATTATATCGTGGTCGGGATAAGCGATCTTGAGAGTCTGCTCGGCCAGCAGATCGTTGGCCGGCTGGGCATATGTGGGCAGATATATTGCCGTGTCGGCAACAAGATAATTGGCGTAAGTGGCTGGTAGTTGCAGGCCGTCCTCATCGTAGATGGGAGTGGGGAGCGGGAGTTCTATGAGATTGAACGGTTGGCCCTGGGCTGTGCGCATGTCGGTGAGTTCGTCGCGCATACGTGACAGCGATTCCACTGTGTTGCCGTCGGAGTCGGTCGCACCCACGTAGAGGATTGTGTCGTGGGGAGCGAGTCGAGCCAGTGTGTCGATATGGCTGTCGGTGTCATCTCCGGCCATACCTCCGTTTCTCAGCCATAACTGATGGGTGAAGCCGAGGGCGTCGGCAAGATAGGCGCGGATTTGTTCCTCGTTCATTCCGCCGTTGCGGTTGGGCGAGAGGAGACATTCGGCAGTGGTGAGCAGAGTGCCGTGGCCGTCGCTCTCGATGCTGCCCCCTTCGAGTACAAATCCCAGCCGGTTCTCATAGTCGGCGTTGAATGTCCCCTTGAGAGCCAGGTGGGTGGTGATGAGGTTGTCCTTATCGGCAGGGAATTTCAGTCCCCAGGCGTTGAATTTGAAGTCGAGGATGTGTAACGCTCCCTCCTTTTCTACAGTGATAGGGCCGAAATCGCGTGCCCAGGTGTCGTTGGTCTCTACGTCGATGAACCTAACCCTCGCCGGGTCAAACGAGTATTGTTTCACCGAGCGGTTGCACAGCCGCTTGGGACCTACAAGCAACACACATTCGCGTGCCGAGATGGCCCTGACTATATTGGCGAAACATTCTCTTGCTTCATCGAGCATGTAGGCCCAGTCGGTCTCTTCGTGAGGCCATGCCAAGAGCACACAGTCGTGGTTTTCACATTCGGCGGGGAGCCTCACGGGGAAGGAGTGGGGTGATTGATTATGGTTCAATTGATTGTCATTCGTCTTCGTATTCATCTTTCAGATTGTCCCAAATGGATTCCTGAGATTCGAGATATTCTTCGCAATAATCAAGAAATCCGCGTTTTTCGCTGCTTCCTACTTCATGGCACCACTCGCGGTAAGATTCTCGTAGCGAGCTGTCCTCGTGCAACTGTTTTTTAAACTCCGCCTCAGCAATGTCGATACTCCCGTATTCTTGAAGCAGATTATTAAAAAAATCAGTAATGTGTTCCTCCATAAATTATAATTTTTCAGGATTAGGTTAGGAATTTGGTGTCAAATTTAAGTTATAATTGCCAAATAACCAAATTTTAGCAACCTAATCTCGGCTAATCCTTATCAGAGGATACTGAGGGCATTGGTCAGCGGTGCAGGTCGATGGTGAGGAAGCTGTATTTAACTCCGGTTTTCGGATCGGTGTGATCGAATTCTGAGGCATCAACGCCCAGTGATTCAAGGTCGATCCCCTCCAGGCGCGTGTCGGCCTCGGGGTGGAGGGCATCGATGAGGGTGAGCTCGATACGGTCGGCCATGGGGATGGCCTGACGGTAGATCTCGCTTCCGCCTATGATGTACACTTTCCCGGCGTCTGCGCACATGGCCACGGCCTCGTCGAGCGAGGGGGCGGTTTCTATGCCCGGAGCGGAGTAATCGGGGTTGCGGGTCACCACGATGTTGCGTCGGCCCGGAAGGGCTCCTTTGGGGAAGGACTCGAATGTGCGGCGCCCCATGATGATGGGGCAACCCATGGTGAGGGCCTTGAAGCGTTTCAGATCGTCGGAGATGTGGTAGAGCAGATCTCCGTGATTGCCTATGGCCATGTCGCGCGTGGCGGCTACGATTATTGCTATCATACTGCTACGGTGCCTTTGATGTGGGGATGGGGATTGTAGTCCTCGAGGGTGAAGTCCTCGTATTTGAAATCAAATATGTCCTTGACTTCGGGATTGATCTTCATTACGGGTAATGGACGCGGTTCACGTTCCAGTTGTAGCTTTACCTGGTCGAAGTGGTTGTGATAGATATGGGTGTCGCCGAGGGTGTGGATGAATTCTCCCGGCTTCAGGCCCGTCACCTGAGCAACCATCATAAGCAGGAGGGCATAGGAGGCGATGTTGAACGGCACGCCGAGGAAACAGTCGGCGCTACGCTGATAGAGCATGAGCGATAGACGGCCGTCGGCCACGTAGAACTGGAACAATATGTGGCACGGAGGGAGTGCCATGCCGGGGATGTCGGCTACGTTCCAGGCGCTCACGATGATGCGGCGCGACTCTGGATTGTTCTTTATGGTCTCGATCACCTCCTTGATCTGGTCGATGTGACCGCCGTTGTAGTCGGGCCACGACCGCCATTGGTAGCCGTAGATGTGGCCGAGATCTCCGTCGGGGCGAGCCCATTCATTCCATATCCTCACTCCGTTGTCCTGAAGATACTTCACATTGGTGTCCCCTTTCAGGAACCAGAGGAGTTCGTAGATGATGGATTTGAGATGGAGTTTCTTGGTGGTGAGGAGGGGGAATCCTTCGCTCAGGTCAAACCGCATTTGATGGCCAAACACACTGCGTGTGCCTGTGCCCGTGCGGTCGCCACGGTCCACTCCCTCGGTCATTATTCTGTTGAGCAGGTCGAGATATTGTCTCATTCTGTGTATCTTGTGATTATTGTTTCGGTTTTCGGGTGTCCGACGAGTTTCTTGCCGGGCTGTCAGAGCATTGGTTGCATCCGGTGTAGCCTCCGAGTTTGTATCGGCGGTTGTTGGGCTTGAACGGATTGTCCACTTTCATCATCAGCGGAGTGGAGAGACTGTGGCGCGACCAAGTGTAGTGTATGGCGTCATCCTCGCACACGGTGAGGCAGTCGAAACAGTCGACGCATCTCGAGGAGTCCACCACGTGGGACGTTAGATCGATGCACGATGCCTTGCACACGTGCTCACACTTGCGGCATTGGGTGCACTTGTCGGTGTTGATGTCTATGTGGTATATGGCATATCGGGAAACGTAACCCAGTGTGGTGCCTACCGGACAGAGTGAGTTGCAGAATGTGCGTCCGTTGCGGGCGGCTACCCATCCGATCAGTATCATTGACACTGCCGATACCGATATGCCTATGACTGAAGCAGTGGTGATCTTGACAGCGGGATCGGAGAATAGATTGAGGATGTAGCCCCACAATGGTTTGAGCAGATTGTCGCATGCCCTGCTGTAGATGCTCCATGGATCGAGGAAAGTGGAGGCTACAGTGATCCCGAGAAATATTGAGGCCACCACACATGCGAGGCTCATGTTGCGCCATCGGGTGAGTGGTGGGCTGTAGTGATAGTTGCGTCGCGACGGATAGCGTCCCAACCGCGGGAGACGGGCGCATATGTCCTGGAATACTCCTAACGGACATGCTACGGAGCAATATATGCGACCGAACACGAGGGTGGCTATGAGCCATACCACCACAGTGGATATGGAGAAGGCCATGGCTGCCTGAAGAAATTGGATCTTCTCGATCCATCTTGCCACCACCGGAAAGGTCATTCCGTAGCTGACAAGTATCCAAGTCGCCACCGCCCACACCGCAATACCAATCACGATGCGTGACACGCGCAATATTTTACCAGTGATATCACTCATCCATTCCTATGAAATTATTATACGATTCAGGTATTTCAGCGAATGATATTCTGTATTCCATTCGACCATCATTGTCGACAGTGTGAAGATTCTCAACACATACGCTATTAAAACCATATCGGTTTAGATCATCCATGGTTACAAGTTCGCCAGGTTGCTTGTTAAGGATCTTGCGTAGAATCCATTCACCGAGAGATCTGTTAGGATTTGACATCAAAGCTTTACCGTCAGCCTGACATATTTTTGCTGACATGGATTTTCCGTCGGGTAGATAAAGTGTAAAATCGACATCCCTTGGAGGAAAGAAGTCGGGGTACAATTTATGAATTGTTTTAGGAATAGGAATATACACTTCATCGTGGTGGCGAGGTCGGCCTCCTGCATTCCATTGATTGAGTCCCGATTTAGGAGCTACTTCATGTTTACGCACGGAATAAAGAGGCAACATTACATAATCTATTCCAGGAACATGTTTTTTCGCCTCACTAATTTCTTGATTATGTTTTCCAAAGAATTCTTCAAGAAGTTCCAACGGATTCTCTAATATTTCTATTTTTACGTCTTTATAATCATTACCCGTAATCTTGAAACGCTTCATGAGTACACTTTTACTTTTTGTAAAAGAATATTCATTTTTGCCGTCCTCGAATATTATGGTTTTATCGTCTTCTTTTCTCAATAAAATATTGTCAATATCTACCTCTTCATAAGGACAATTGAATATCCTCAACATACCGGAAGCGCGACCTACCACATGATATGTGGTCTCATTTACATCGAACGTGCTATTGGCCAATCTCATGCGGTCGTTACGATAGGATCCGATTTTACGAGCTAAATCTAATCCATGAAGACTTTCAAGAGTCGGCTTTAGTTTATTAAACTCAGCAATTTTTTCTCTCGATTGATTATTGTTGAGGATGAAAGTTTTTATCCCTATTCCTATGCCAGATATTCTTGCATCGTAAGCGGTACATGATCTTGCGTCATTCATAGCCTTATAATAGCGACAAAACAGATTTTCAGCAAGTCTATAATCAAGATATGGGACATCGCTTTCTGAAAAAAGACGGCTTAGTTGGGCCATAAGGCTCAACATCTCAAAATACTTGTCGTTGTCTTTCCAACCATTCAAGAATTCATTGAGATTATTGTAACGATATTCTGGCATATCTTATTGATTAAAGGTACGACAACTGAATTTCCGGCTTGCTTATATTTAGCTGAATCCGCTATTGATTCCGGAAATGTATATTCTGACGGATATCCTTGGAAATTAATACACTCTTTCGGGGACAGTTTTCGAATTCCTTTGTCAGTCAGAATTAAAGGAACATTATGTCCTCCTGTACCCATGTTAGCTGTTAATGTTGGGCATACATGGCTCTTATTTTCTCTTACGTATTGTCTGCGCCACTGATAAATAGAGTCTTTAGATGTGATTGCTTCCCTTAGTTCTGCTATATGGGACATCCTATCATCGTAGAATAATTTCTTGGAATCTTCTTCATAATCTATGCAATCATGAATAGTGCTCGATAAAGGCACTTTCTCAGGAAAAGAGAAATCCTCGTATGCAGGAACTTGCTTAGGATCAAAGCATACAATTATAATTCGTTCACGATTTTGCGGGATGTTAGCATATTCCATAGCGTTCATGACGCGTGCATATACCTTATATCCAAGTTCTGCTAATGTGGACGATATGACATTGAATGTGCGACCTCCATCATGAGTTTTCAGATTCTTTACATTTTCAAGGAGTACAGCTTTTGGTCGTTTACGTTTTATGATATCAGCGACATCAAAAAATAGAGTGCCACGGGTATCTTCGAATCCTTTGCGGTAACCAGCAATAGAAAATGCTTGACAAGGAAATCCTGCACAAAGAATATCGAATTTATCAGGTATCAGATCTTTGTTCCTGTCAGATGTAATGTCTCCGAAAGGAACTTCTCCAAAGTTATGCAGATATGTGGTCTGAGCATTATAATCCCATTCAGATGAATACACGCATTTACCACCGCATTTCTGCATAGCAACTCTAAAGCCACCAATACCAGCGAAAAGATCTATGAATTTAATTTTCGCATTATTATCAGGAAGGAAAGGTGATTTTTTGAAACATGAAACTAACCATTCTTTGAATAAGTCTATACTTTCAAGGTATTGTATGTCAAGAGCTTTGAGCTTTTCCGACATATTGTTAAACCACAGATCCAATAAGTATTTTCCTTTAGATGCATATATATTATTGGGCTCGTTCTCTTCTAAAGCGATATAATGGGTGACTATGGCCGCTTGTTCTCGGAATGGAAGCAATGATTCAAGTACGCAGTCATCCTCTGTATGGCCATTGTTCTTTTTGCCATACAGAACTTTTTCAATAAATTGGAGAGAGTCACAATATGATGTTCCAGTAGGAATAGATACTTTTTTCATTTTGTGCTTGGTCAGTTGATGGTGGCGATTGCGAGGGCTGAGATGCCTTCGCCACGGCCGGTGAAGCCGAGGTGCTCGGTGGTGGTGGCTTTTACCGATACGCAATCGGTCGGGACGTTGAGATCGGAGGCTATGTTTTCGATCATCTGGGGGATGTAGTTGAGGAGTTTCGGTCGCTGGGCCACGATTGTGACATCGACATTGCCTATAGTGAAACCTTTTTCGCCGATTATCTCGACCACCCGGCGGAGCAGACGGCGCGAATCGGCCCCCTTGTAGGTGGGATCGGTGTCGGGGAAATGATAGCCGATGTCGCGCATAGCTGCCGCGCCAAGTATGGCATCGGCAAGCGCATGTAGGGCCACGTCGGCGTCGCTATGGCCGAGCAGACCTTTTTCATAGGGGATATTTACCCCGCAGAGTATCAGATCACGCCCCTCAACGAGGCGGTGTACGTCGTATCCTTGTCCTATTCTCATAAATTTATCTGCCAAAAATTTCTTTGAGTCCGTCCATATCGAACGTGAGAGTGAAGCGGAGAGTTTGATCGAGCGGAGAGGTCTGTGCCGTGGCGAGCATGTAGGAGGCATCGAGCCTGAGCACATTAAGGGCAAATCCGGCTCCTATGCCGAAGTATTGTAGATTGCCCTTCGACGGGTGCTGGTAGAAGTATCCGCCACGCAGGAAGAACTGCTGATTGTAGTTGTATTCGGCTCCGAGCGACCATGATATTTCGCGAAGCTCCTCCTTGAAGCCTCCGGGGGCGTCGGAGAATGATTTGAATATGCCGGTGATCGACGACATGTTCTGCCAGTCGGAATAATCGACGGCCCACTGGGCTTCATCCTCGTAGTCGGAGAGGCGGGGCATGGCCGGAACCAGGAGCTTGTTCATGTCGAGGTTGAGGGACAGGTTGTGGTAATCGGCCAGCGGGAAGGTGAACGATGTGCCCAGGCGGAGATTGGTGGGGAGAAATGCCGGATCGGCGCCGTGGTTATAGTTGACCTTGGTGCCGATATTGGAGATATCCCAACCCCACGACCACTGGCACTCGTTACGGCCTATGATGGGGTAGGTGGTGTAGTAGCCCGAGATGTCGGCCGAGAAAGCCGATGCTCCGGTGGACTGTTCGGTCTCCGAACCTCCGAATCCGAGATCGGAGTATATGTACCTGAACACTATGCCCATTGAGAATTTCTCGGATAGCTTGCGGGAATATCCGAGGTCAAAGGCCATCTCATAGGGGTTGATGGTCTGCGATCCGGTCTGCCCCGCCGGCGAGGTCACCACTTCGCCCAAAGAGAAGTATCTGAGCGATGCCGATACAGCCTGATTATCGTCCGAGCCGATTTTCATGTAGCCCGACAGGTTGGCGAGGAAAATGTCGTTGACGAGCTTGCGCAACCATGGAGTATAGCTCAGCGACACACCTCCCTGGCTGTAAGCGAAGGCATATTTCGATGGATTCCAGAATTGTGAGTTGGCGTCGGGATCAGTAGCCGCTCCGAGGTCGCCCATGGATGCACCTCGAGCATCGGGTGCGATACCGAGCGAGGTGACGCCTGTAGTGATGGGATTGAAGTCCTCCTTGCTCTGCGCTGTAGCCGTGAGTGCCGGGTAGAGGAGCGAGGCACAGATAAGGATCGGTTTTATATGCTTGTACATTCTCGGATGGGGTTATTCATTATATAAACTGAAAAAGAGCTTAATTATTGCGTGGGGGAGAAATAAGAAAGATGCGGTCAACGTGGATGTAATGGAGGGCGGAATTTTGTTATTAGGCGACAAAAGATTATCTTTGCATAAGAAAAGAATAGCAGATGCTTGAGGGAAAGCTTGATAAAGATATGGTCGCCGATACGGCGATATGTGACATGCTGGTGCGCGTGAGCGCCGGCCGGGTTGACGTGGCTGTATATTCGGTGGTTTCCGACAATTCGCTTGTGTACCGGTCGTTTGCCGTGTCATCGCCCGCATCGTTGTTGAAGACACTTGAGGAGGTCGTGTATGACAATCCGCTGATGCTGTGTGAATTCCGCAAAGTCCACATTCTCGTTGACACGCTCGACTACATGATGATACCGGCGTCGACCGGTGAGGCTGACGCCAGGGAGATGTTCATGACTATGCATCCGGGATATGACGGCACGGTAGAGCTGTGCGACACCTCCACGCGAAATGCTGTCGTGGTCTACGGCATTGACCGTGATCTGAGCGGATTTCTACACCGTACATTCGTAGGAGCCACTGTGATGCCCCACATACTTCCGCTCACGCGATATTTCTCGTCCAAGCCGGGCAGGGGTAATTCCCGACGCATGATATGCAATTTCCGCCAGTCGGCGATGGATATAGTGGTGCTCGACGGCAACAGCATGCTTCAGGCAAACACGTTCACGTTCCGTGCTCCCATGGATGCCGTGTACTACATTCTTGCCTCGCGTTCGCTACACGGGCTGGATCCTTACGGCGACGAATTGTTGCTTGCCGGCGATCAGCAGTTGCGTGAGGAGGTCGCTCCGGTGTTGCGCACCTATATCTCGCGTGTGATGCCGGCGATATTCCCTCCCCAGATGTTCAGGGCCGGAAAGGAGGCCATGAAGGCTCCTTTCGACATGGTGGTGGCCCCTCTATGCGAATAATACAAAGAGAGTGCCGATATTTCCGGACACACTCTTGGACACACTCTAAAAAACTCTAAATCATGAGGATAATCCGAGGAAAATATGGCAGGCGACGTTTTAATGTCCCTACAAATATCACGGCGCGTCCCACAACCGACTTTGCCCGTGAGAATATATTCAATGTGATAGAGAATCTGACGGATATAGAAGGCGCGCGGTGCCTCGACCTGTTTGCCGGGACAGGGGCCGTGTCGTTTGAGTTCCTGTCACGTGGCGCGGCCTCAGTCACATCGGTGGAGAAATCCCCCATACAGGGCCGTTTCATCGAGAAAGTGGCCAGGGAGCTTAACGACCGCAACCTCAGGTTGCTGAGGACCGATGCCGTGAAATATATCCGCGAGGGTTCGGCCCAGCCGTTCGACATAGTGTTTGCCGATCCTCCCTACGATATGCCGGGATTCGGCGACATTCCCGGAGCCGTGATATCGAGCGGAATGTTGAAGCCCGGAAGCGTGTTCATAATGGAACATTCCAAGGCTTATAATTTCTCGGATCTGCCTTATTTCGACCAGCACCGTGCCTACGGATCGGTCAACTTCTCCATATTCATCGTCCCTACTGACGATGAGGAAGAAAAAATGGATGAAGAGTAGACAAAAATCCCCTGTTAAGTGTTAACTTTGCAGAATAATAAATCATCGATTCAAAACAAATACCAGATATATGGACTTATTTGACAGGATTTCGGCCGATATAAAGGCCGCGATGCTTGCCCGCGAGAAGGTAAGACTTGAGACTCTGCGTGGCATTAAGAAGGAATTTCTCGAGGCTAAGACAGCCAAGGGAGGAGACGGCACGCTTTCCGATGACGCAGCAATGAAGATTCTGGCCAAGATGGCCAAGCAGCGCAAGGAGACAGCCGTGATATACGAGGAGCAGAACCGCATGGATCTCCGCGACAATGAGTTGGCCGAGGCTGCCGTGATCGAGGAGTATCTGCCCAAGCAGCTCAGCGAGGCCGAACTCACCGAGGAACTTAAGAAGATCATTGCCCAGACAGGTGTTACTTCTCCTAAGGAGATGGGCAAGGTGATGGGCGTGGCTTCAAAGGCTCTGGCCGGACGCGCCGACGGAAAAGTCATCTCGGCCAAAGTGAAGGAACTGCTTGCATAATCCTGAGGTTTTTCAGAAAACAACAACACACACGATGCTTACTTTACAACAGATAAAAGAGGATCCCGAACGCGTGATAGCGCGCCTCGCCGTGAAAGGTTTCGACGGCAAACAGGGAGTGAATGATGTGGTCGATTACGATGACCAGCGCAAGAATCTGCAATATAAGAGCGATACCCTCGCCGCCGAACTCAAGAAGAAGGCCGACTCGATAGGCCGTCTGATGAAGGAGGGTAAAAAGGAGGAGGCCGACGAGGCCAAGAAGGAGGTAGCCCAGTTGAAGGAGAAGCAGAAGGAACTGTCCGAGAGCCTCGCCATCACTGAGAAGGCTATCCGCGATATCCTGCTCGGTATTCCTAACGTGCCCTGCGACATGGTGCCCGAGGGCCTTACCGCCGAGGATAATGTGGTGGAGAAGACCGGTGGCCCTATGCCCGAACTTCCCGCCGATGCCATGCCCCACTGGGACCTCGCCAAAAAGTACAATCTCATCAACTTTGACCTTGGTGTCAAGATCACAGGCCCGGGCTTCCCTGTATATATCGGCAAGGGTGCCAAGCTCCAGCGCGCACTCATCCAATTCTTCCTCGACCGTGCTTCCGAGGCCGGTTATCTCGAGATACAGCCTCCCTACGTGGTGAACGAAGCTTCGGGCTACGGCACAGGCCAGCTCCCCGACAAGGAGGGACAGATGTACTTCATCAATGAGGACAAACTCTATCTCATCCCTACAGCCGAGGTGCCTGTCACCAATCTTTACCGCGACGTGATCATACCCGGCGATCAGCTTCCCATCAAGAATTGCGCCTACTCGGCATGTTTCCGTCGTGAGGCAGGAAGCTACGGCAAGGATGTGCGCGGTCTCAACCGTCTCCACCAGTTTGACAAGGTGGAAATCGTGCGTATCGAGAAACCCGAGAACTCCTACGCCGCTCTTGAGGAGATGAAGGACCACGTGCAGGGACTGCTTGAGAGTCTCGGATTGCCCTGGCACATTCTGCGCCTGTGTGGTGGTGACATGAGCTTCACCTCGTCCATCACATTTGACTTCGAGGTATATTCAGCTGCCCAGGGCCGCTGGCTCGAGGTGTCCTCGGTATCCAATTTCGAGACCTATCAGGCCAACCGCCTGAAGTGCCGTTACCGTGGTGACGACAAGAAGACCCACCTGTGCCACACACTCAACGGTTCGGCCCTTGCCCTCCCGCGCATTATGGCCGCGCTGCTTGAGAACAACCAGACCCCCGAGGGTATCGTGGTTCCCGAGTGTCTGCGCAAGTACACAGGTTTTGATATCATCAACTAATCGAATCAATCGATTGTTGTATCCTCAGATACAAATATAATAGAATATGGAAACAACACGACAAGCCAAAATAGCGAGGCTCCTGCAGAAGGACCTCAGCGAAATATTCCGCCAGCAGACCGCAAAGACCCATGGTGTGCTGGTATCGGTGAGCGCAGTGCGCGTGTCGCCCGATCTGAGCATCGCCAAGGTGTACCTCTCGATATTCCCTGCCGAGAAGTCTCAGGAGTTGCTCGAGAGCATCACAGCAAGTGCCAAGACCATACGTTACGAACTGGCTCAGCGTGTGAGGTTCCAGTTAAGAAAGTGTCCTGAGCTGAGTTTCTACATCGATGATTCGCTCGATTATATCGAGAACATCGATAAATTGCTCGGGAAGTAACGTTACATGCTCTTCCGCATGTATATGATCCACTCAGCCCCATCATGCTTGCACTGCGCGTAGCCTTACGCTATCTGCTCGCTAAGAAAAGCCATGCCGCCGTCAATATCATATCCATGATATCGATGGCGGGCATTGCTGTTGCCACCATGGCAATGGTGTGTGTGATGTCGGTGTTCAACGGGTTCACCGATCTTGCGTCGGAAAGACTTTCGGCGATCGACCCTGACATAAAGGTGACACTCCCTTACGGCGAGGTGATGTATAACGGCGACTCGCTGTGCACCGTCATTGCCGGTATCGACGGAGTGGCCGACGTGAAAAGGGTGATCGAGCAGAAGGCACTGGCTGTGAGCAACGGTGAGCAGATGCCGGTGAGGGTGAGGGGTATCGACGAGGATTATTCATCGGTATCGTCGATAGCCGATCTGGTTATCGACGGCGAGATGGTCGACAGGGCCGTAGGGCGTGATTGCGCACTCCTGAGTGTGGGCGTGGCCGTCAACACCGGCGCCCGTCCATCGTATGAGAGCTCGTTTCTGCTCACAGCACCAAGGCGCCTGGGCCGCATAAATCCGGCGTTTCCCATGGCCGCATTCCGCACCGATACCTTGATGGTGAGCGGAGTGTTTCAGACCAACCAGGCCGAATATGATGAGGACCTGGTGTTCATACCGCTTCAGGCTGCCAGGGAACTGTTCGATTACACTACCGAGGCCACGTCGCTCGACATATCTGTTGCATCGGATCATGATTCTGACGAGGTTGTGGCAGCTATCGGAGCGGTGCTCGGTGACGGATATGTGGTGGCCGACCGTCTCGGTCAGCAGGACTCGTCGTTCCGCATGATTCAGATCGAGAAGTGGATCACATTCCTCATGTTGCTGTTTGTGCTCATGATGGCATCGTTCAACATCCTGTCCACGATGTCGATGCTCATTATCGAGAAGGAGGACAATCTGCGCATATTCACGGCAATGGGCGCATCGCGCGCAATGTTGAGGCGCATGTTTCTCTACGAGGGCATGTTCATCGCGTTGCTGGGCGGAGCCATAGGGTTGGTGACCGGTATATTCCTCTGCCTTATGCAGCAGCATTTCGGCATCATCTCGCTCGGAGGGGACCCCTCTCAACTGTCAATAAGTTATTATCCTTGCCGTCTTGCCACGTCCGATATCCTGGTGACGGCCGGAGTAGTGCTGGTGATAGGATTTATTTCCGGATTCATCTCCTCGCGTTCATTGCCGCAGGAAAGGTGACTAACGTAAAAACAAAAAAATCTAACTTGAATTACCGTGAGTTTTTTATTAACTTAGCGGTCATAAAAATTTTATAAATAGCATCGCGCGGTCATTGGTAGCTTTTATGCAAGTATCAGCAGATAAAAATGTAGCCGGGCGTCACAAATCTCTTGTTCAACTATGAATTCTCATCGCTATTGTGTTATAATGTGTGGAGGCGTAGGAAGCCGTTTTTGGCCTTATTCCCGAGAGGATCGTCCCAAGCAGTTCATCGACTTCCTGGGGACGGGACGTTCGCTCCTTCAGATGTCCTACGACCGTATTCTTCCTCTTGTCCCGAAGGAAAATATCGTGGTTGTGACCAATGAGAAATATGCGTCACTCATCCGTGAGCAGTTGCCCGACGTGCTTCCCCATAATATCCTTCTCGAACCGGCCAGGCGCAACACCGCGCCCTGTATCGCCTGGGCCGCTTACCATATTGCCGCGCTTGACCCTCAGGCGTCGATGATAGTGGCTCCGAGCGATCATCTCATCACGGGCGATGCCATCTATTGCGAATGTGTGGAGCGCGGATTCGAGTTTGTCGAGAATAACGATGCTCTGCTCACACTCGGCATCACGCCGGTGAGGCCCGAGACAGGATACGGCTATATACAGGTGGGCGCTCCCGTGGGGCACGACATCAATAAGGTGAAGACTTTCACTGAGAAACCCAATCTCGAGCTGGCCAAAGTGTTTCTTGACTCGGGCGAGTTCCTGTGGAATGCGGGGATATTCATATGGCGCGCATCGGTCATAATCGAGGCTTTGCGCAAGTATGATTCCGACCTGACTGTCCTTTTCGACAAGGGAGAGGGGCTGTTCGGCACAGCCAACGAGACCGAGTTCATCAAGCAGAACTTCGAGGCTTGTCCCGCCAATTCCATTGACTATGCCGTGATGGAGAAGGCCGATAACGTGTACGTGGAGAGCGCCCGTTTCGGATGGAACGATCTGGGTACATGGGGCGCGCTGTATGACAATTCTCCCAAGGACGACAATGACAACGTGTCGCAGGGTGCCGGCCTGGTAGCTTATGAGTCGGAGAGAAATATATTCGTGACTCCGGCCGGAAAACTCGTTGTGGCCCACGGTCTCAAGGATTATATCGTGGCCGATGCCGGTGATGTGTTGCTGATATGTCCCAAATCGGAGGAGCAACGCATCAAGCAGATGGTCAATGACGTGAAGATACGCTTCGACGAGAAATATCTCTAAAGCCCCTGTCTGACTACTCACATATCTCCCAATATACATCCACCTTATCTCTGTCCCTCACCATGGATTCCAAACCATATAATCTTACACCTGAGGAGGAACGTCAGCTCATCGACAGTGAGTTTGACGACCTCCTGCAAGGGTATGTGTCAAGCAACCACCGCAAGAAGGTGGATATAATCAAGCGTGCGTTCAAGTTTGCCCGCCAGGCCCATGAAGGAGTGAGGCGCCGTTCGGGCGAGCCTTACATCCTGCATCCTATAGCGGTGGCTAAGATTGCGTCGCGCGAGATAGGTCTGGGATCCACGTCGATATGCGCCGCGTTGCTTCATGATGTGGTGGAGGACACCGAGTACAGGGTCGAGGATATCGAGCAACAGTTTGGCAAGAAGATAGCCGAATTGGTGGCCGGACTCACCAAGATCTCGGGAGGTATATTCGGTGACAGGGCGTCGGCTCAGGCTGAGAATTTCCGTAAACTGTTGCTCACCATGAGTCAGGATATACGAGTGGTGCTTATAAAGATGGCCGACCGTCTTCATAACATGCGCACACTCGGCTCCATGGCTCCCAACAAGCAGTATAAGATTGCCGGAGAGACACTCTATATCTATGCTCCGCTCGCCCACAGGTTGGGTCTCTTTGGCATCAAGACCGAGCTTGAGGATCTCAGCTTCAAGTTTGAGCATCCGGCCGAATACGACCGTATAGCCTCGTTGCTCAAGGGTAGCGAGGAGAAGCGCGAGATGGTGTACAATAATTTTGCGGCACCCATCCATCAGCAACTCGCCCGCATGGGCCTCACCTACGAGGCCAAGGCGCGAGTTAAATCGGTGTACTCGATATGGCGCAAGATGGAGACTAAGCATATACCGTTCGATGAGGTGTATGACCTGTATGCCATGCGTATCATATTTGATGCGCCTGAGGGAGTGGGGGAGAAGGAGATGTGCTACCGCATATATGCGGCGTTGACCGATCTGTACCGACCGCACCCCGACCGTATCCGCGACTGGATCACTGTGCCCAAGGCCAATGGCTATCAGGCATTGCATGTCACGCTCATGGGGCCTGACGGTAATTGGGTGGAAGTGCAGATACGCTCGCGCAAGATGGACGAGATTGCCGAGAAGGGATTTGCAGCCCATTGGAAATATAAGATTGGTGGCGAGTCGGAGGAGGAGAGCGAACTGACGGTGTGGTTGCGAACCATCAAGGATATCCTTGATGATCCCAACCCTAATGCCATAGACTTTCTTGATACGCTCAAGTTGAATCTTTTCTCGAGCGAGATTGTGGTGTTCACCCCCAAGGGCGAGTTGCTCACGCTTCCGGCCGGTGCCACGGTGCTCGATGTGGCCTATACGTTGCACTCCGAGATTGGCAACCATTGCATTGCCGGAAAGGTTAACCATAAGCTCGTGCCGTTGTCGCAGAAACTCAATTCAGGAGATCAGGTTGAGGTGTTGACATCACAGTCGCAGACCCCTAAACCTGAGTGGATGTCGTTCCTGTCGACCGCCAAGGGCAAGACCCGCTTGCGTAAGGAATTGCGCAGGGTGCAGCAACCGTTTGTCGAGGAGGGGCGGAAGATATTTGAGAAATTCCTCGATGACAACAATATCATACTCAACAACGACGTCATAACCAAGATACTCGGAAGGTATCAGGTGCAGACCCGCGAAGAACTGTTCCTGAAGCTCGGTTCGGGCGAGGCTTCCATTGACGATTACCTCAATGTGAATACTTCGAGTGGTGCGAAATCGCTTGTGAGCCGACTGTTCCGGCTGGGTTTTGGTGGAAAGACCAATCGTAAGCGCGGAAACCATAAATCCGAATCCGAGGGCCATGACCGTGCCGATCGGCCCAAGATCAATCCCAAGGAGACGTATATACTCCATGACGACGGATCGGAACGCAACTTCTCTCTCGCCGATTGTTGCCGGCCTATTCCTGGTGATGATGTCATGGGATTTCTGACCTATGAAGGTGGAGTGGAGATACACGCTCTCACATGTCCTCATGCTCAGAAACTGAAGGCGGGCCATGGCGACCGTATTCTGGCCGTGAAGTGGGACAGTGTGTCGAGGGAATTCATAGCCAATATCCTTATTGAGGGTATTGACAGGCACGGCATACTCCAGGAGTTGACCGGCATGATATCGAGCACGCTCGATATCGACATACGTCGCCTTAACATCGAGGCCAAGGGCGAGGTGTTCACATGTTATCTCGATGTCAAGGTCACTGACACTGCCCAGGTGGATGGTTTGTGTTCCAAGGTATTGAAGATAAATGGAGTAAAGCGTGCCGACCGAATGAAATAAGAGCTGTACTGCAGAATATCAGAAACGAAAAAATGTTTCCGGCATGTGCCGGAAACATTTTTTTAGATGTCATTGGTCAGTCAGTACCCTTATTTGCCCAAGGCTTCCTTAACCTTGTCGGCACCTGACTGTACGGCATCGGCAGTCTTCTGCTTTACCTCTGAAGCCTTGTCGGATACGGCTTTGCCTACTTCCGAAGCCTTGTCCTTGCCGGCTTCTACCACCTCCGAAGTCTTTTCCTTGGTAGCATCCACGGCACCTTTTACGGCTTCGCCTGTTTTGGTGGCGGCGCTGTCCACAGCGTTCTTGGCGTCGGTGACAGCACTGTCGGCCTTCTCTTTAAGATTGGAGAAGATATCGGTTGCGGAAGGATCCTTAGCCTGGATAGCGGGGGCTACCTCATCGAGATATGCCTGTGCGGCCTTGTCATCGCCGTCCTTTACAAGTTTGGCAGCATACTCCTTGGCCTGGTTTACGTACACCTTAAGGCTGTCGGGGTTAGTGCAATTTTCAATCTTTGCCTTGATTGCGGCACCTTCATCCTCAGCTTTTTTCTCGGATGTGCCGCATGAAGTGGCAGCGACTGCCGCTAATACGGCAAATGATAAAAACAACTTTTTCATAAATATATTATGTTAGGGAATACACTATGAGATGTGGTTCACATTTATATATAATACTTAAATTATGAAAAAGTTCACAAAAATGGATAAAAAAAGGATCGCAGGGCGTCAGTTGGAGGATACTGCTATGCGTTTGGCCACGGATGAAGATGTGGAGGGCGAGGCCGATGAATCTTCGGTGATCACGGTGGCGCGGTAAACGTAGATGCCACGGCCCACACGTGACCCTCCCGAGTGGGTGAGATCCCATTTCACGGGAGTCGTAGTGTACATGTCGGCACGTCCGCGAGTGGTGTCGCTCCACACGAGCCGGCCTGAGATATCGTAAATATCGATTCTCACGCTCAGCATAGCGTCAGGCCGGTTATGTACAATATAGAAATTAGCCTCGGTAGTGGCGGGATTGGCGTCGGTGTACACATCAAATATCTTGGGTGATTGCATTGGGTCGACATAGAAATCGACTGAAGCCGTGGCTGAATTTCCGCCTATATCCCACACCCTCAGGGTGGCTGTGTGGTTGCCGGCTGTCAATTCAGGCAGCTGATAGGCTATATCGCCCGACGGTGAACCGTCGGATGCGGGGATAAACGATGAGGAGACGTCGTTGAAGCTGAGATCGTTGTCGATTCGCACGGTCATCTGGTGACCTATGCCCGATAGCGACATGTTCAGCCCGGTGTCGTCGCTCACTCTGGCAATGAGCATTGGCGATGGATTCACCGCATCGCCGTTGCGGAACGATTCATGGTTGAGGTACATGGCCTCGATCACCGGCGACTGCTCGTCGATTACGGCATTCTCATCGTAACCATACACGTAGAATTCCCGGTTTACTCCCACGGCGCTCAGGGATTCATCATCGCTCTGGGCGTACATTGATAAGGTGGCATTGCGGAAATTATCGGCGATCTCGGGCGGTAGTATCAGTGAACATTCCCATTTTCCGGCTGTCACCTTTGCGCGCCCTGAGTACAGGCGGTCGCCCTGTTCCTCATACACCATTGTCTCGTCGCTCTCCCTGCCTTGAGTGGTGAAACTGCGTTCGGCGTCGTAGAGAGTGAGGTCAATGTATCCGTTGAAACTATCGAGAGGGGTGCCGGTGGCCGAGCATATTGATCCTTTCAATACAGTGGTGCCGAGCGCGCTGATCACCAACGGATCGGCACTTCCGTCATCAGGCACTACCACACTCCCGTTTATGCTGTCGAGAGTGGCGATATTGTCGGGGAAAGCTATGCGCATCGCCGGGTCACCGAGCAGTACATACCTGAGCTTGTTGGAATCAGCTCCAATGCGGTTTTTTGAACGGCGCAATACCTCCCCTATAGGTCGCATCATGCCGTTGCTGTCCGTGTCAAACAGCTCTTTGCCCAATGCAACGGTGAGGATACCGTTGCGGGTGATATATACCGACCGCGTGGCCGAGATTCCGCCTATCACGCCTCCCGATTCTGAAAGTGTCAGCATCTCCAGACCGGAGTATTCGTCGCCGTCCCAGTGCACGAACGAGCATGTAGCGCCATAATAGAATGGTGCGTGGCGCAGATACATGTTGTTGATATCGGTGAGGTCGAGAAGTCCTTCGGCACCCATAGTGGTGATTGAAGAATGACCAACGTAGTTCCACCACACCACTCCATCGTTGAGCAGATTATAGAACTTGTCTCGGGCAAGCTGCACCACACCACCTATTTTGTCGTAAGTATCGACATATACTTTGCTGTAGGTCATGTCGCGTCCTTTGGGGAAGGACCGGAAGCTTGCTTCCATATCCTCGGTCTGCGTCATGTGTATATTATTGTTGCCATCGTCGGCCACAAGCATGATGCGGTTGCGCCACTGCCCGCTCCTGGGGGATTTCACATAGGATATGAGGCGGTCAACGAATACACGAGCCTCGCTCTCAGTGTGGGCGGGGATGCGCCCTACGGCTATATCCATATTCTCGGCTTCGAGATGCAATCCGGTATTGTCGCCGAGGATGCCTAAGGCATCGTCCGAACTGAACGAGAAGTTCTCCTCCGTGCTGTTATCAGTCTGCCATGTAGGCACGGTGATGTGACCTGTACTGCGGTAGGCCGATAGTTTGCGGTGGTCATAGTGCACGCTTCCCATCAGCAACGCATACTGCAGTCTGTGACCGTCGCCGTCCGTCCCGCGGTCATGAAACATCTTGAGCATCCTGCGCATGGCATTAATGTCACAGCATCCGCTACCGAATTCATTGGCTATCTCCTCGGGCGACACTACATAGACTCTGAGTGGATTGTGGTTACCGGCATGGAGCGTGGCCAGGCGTTCAGCTTGATTGCGCAATTTCGCGGGGGAGATTATCACCATGTCGGGCACAGGCTGGGAGTGGATGTCCTGATTGCGCAACACTTCGGCTACTCTCGGCGATGGCAGTGAGGCGTCAATGTTCCATGCCGCATAGTGGCGGTGTCCGTAATAATCGTTAGTCCACGATGTCCCGTCGGATTGCACGGTGGAGTTGGCAACCCTGAATATATTCAGCGGGTCGGTGACGTCCCAGATGGTGGTCCGTGAGCTCGCTCCTGTCAGGGATACCGATGTGTTGTCGGCTGTGAAATCGAGCACACCGCTCGCAGGCATGGCTATCGACCGCTCATAGCATAGAGTGATATTGTCGAGACGCGAATATGTGACCGTGCCCGAGGGGCCGGCTGTAATCGAGAGCCTGAGGTTCTCTCCTGACATATCGAACTCTCTACGTGCTGTTACCGAGGCTCCGAGATCGGAGGTGGCGGGTATTCTATCGGCCGTCGACGGCGTGAGTGTTTTTCCGTTACAGGCGAATGTGAGCTGTACCCCGCCACTTGATTTGGCTGAGAACGAGCATCGCATTTTCACGGTTGAATCCTCGATGCGTCCCGGTAGGGAGAATGTGAATTGCCGGGTGGGGGTGAAACGGAAATCTTCGCCCAGCATCATGTGTCCGCTCTGGGTGGGATTCTCCAGGTCGGATTCATGGCGCACACTTGCCATAAAAGTGGTTGCCGGGGTGCCTGATGCTCCCGGAGTACCCTCGGTGATGATATCGCGTGAGTCGTGCGGCTCACGGTCGCTGATGAAATAGTATCCGTGGGTGCTGTAGGGATTGGCGGTGTGGTAATGGGTGCCGTCCTCCTCGTCATGGCGAGTGAGTGGACCCACAGCATAGAACACAAGTCCACGGGGTGTCATTTCGCTCTGCACCATTGGCAGGTCGTCGATATAATTTCCCCGCGATATATAATCGGGAATCCTGTTTCCGCCGTAACCGTATATCCTTACTTTGGAGGGATCATCGAATCCCCACGCTTTAAGATCGGATAGCGATATTCGGTGCATCCCCGTCTCGGCCACGCTGAGTTTTACCCACCGGCCACGGCTCAGAACCGACGATGGCGCATACGCATCAGGGTTGAATGCCTGAATGACATTCATGCCACATAATGATAATATCATCAACAGAACGATTCTCACCTGATACCTAACGTGTTATCTCGGCTGTTTATTGTCCTTGGCGGGGAGGGATTTTAATTCCGGCTGAGAATTCCTCCCATTCAGGGCGTGAGAGCGTGAACACATTGATGTCCACATCGTGATCCACCCCCTTGACCTTGCCATGATGAGTGGCTTGCCACAGGGCGCAGTCTATACCCTCGGGCCGGTTTCCCAGTGAGCACAGCCACAACGGGTAGGATTCCAGCTGCCCTTTTATGAAACGGGCATGTCCTTTCTTATTGGTGTAGAGCATCACCCGGTAACCGCGCCGTTCCAGGTAATCCACCATTTCAATCACGCGGTTCATCACAAGGCGTGTTGCCTGGAGATTGGGGTTGGTAAATTCCTCGATATCTATTGCCGCCGGCAGGTCGAGCTCACGCCCATGTATCGAATTCACGAAATTTAGCCCCTGGATGTATCCCGGAGTGTCAAATCGGAAGAAGTGATAGGCTCCGGTCTTGATGCCTGCCTTGCGGGCGTTGCGTATATTGTCGATGAATTTCCTGTCCTTGAATGTACCCCCTTCTGAAGCCTTGATTATCACAAACTCTATCCCTTCCTCCTTCACCTTGTCGAAATCTATGTCTCCGTTGTGGGCGCTGATATCTATTCCAACGATATCATGGTCCTTGAATCCGGGTACGGAGTGAGGAGTGCTGTCGCGGTGAGCGCACCCTGCCATAATCATGGATGATATTATCAGTAGGAATAGATAGCGTGCCATCAACCCAAAGTTTTAAGAGTGAAGTGATGTCCTGTGTACACGAAATCTATCAGTCCCATCCCGTAGAGGGATACGGCAAGCTCCTCGGCTGTCAATTGTGAGACATGAGCCGAGACCATGAATTGCTCGAGTGTCACCCCTTCATCGGCCGAAGCCATTTCAAGCAGTTTTCTGCCGGCCGGGGTGATTTCCACGATGGTTCCGTTATCGCTCGAGGCTGTGATCCATGCTTTCACCATCAATTGCGGTGCCACTATGTTCTCGTCACGCACCCGGTAATAAGCCTTGAGTTCTCCACCCTGCTCCTTGACATGGACAGGACGCACCGGGGCTCGGTCGATCTCCACTCTCATCACGGTGAGTCCTCCCTCGGTCTTGAAAGCGGTGACATGTATCTCCTGTGGAGGAACACAGTACATCCCGGCTGCCTGTTCCACCACATATATGTCCTCCTCGTTGCGCACTCCGGCTATCACGCCGTTGTCCTTGACCCCTATGAGCAGACGGCCACCGTCGTTATTGGCGAAAGCCGACAGGCTACGGGCTATCTTGCGGGCATCGGAGACTGCAAACTTGAAGTCCTGATGCTCGTGCTCGCCCTCTTCGATCAGCGAGGCGATATAGTATTTCCCTTTTATTCCCCTGATGTCCTTCACCGCGGGTAGTTGAGGTTTTCGTCAGTAATATTCTCAAGCACCTCCGCGAGATACGTGCGGGCATTGCGTCGCGCCTCGTCCAGGTCCATGAATGAATAGTTGCCGCAGTCGCGCGGGCTGGCTCCGGGAATCTCGCCGTCAAATTCGGCCACAAATTTCATGGTGTCACGCATCAGCGGCACGATATCGGCCGGAGAAAGTTCCCCTTGCATGAGCAGATAGTTACCCGTGCAACATCCCATCGGTCCCCAGTAGACCACGCGGTCCCTCCAGTCGGGACGGTTGCGCAGATATGTGGCCGCAAGATGCTCCATAGCGTGGAGCGATGCGGGACTCATGGCCGGTTGGCGGTTAGGCTCGGTCATGCGTATGTCAAACGTTGTGATCACATCGCCCGACGGGGTGGTGTCACGGCGCGATACATATATGCCGCGCTTCAGCCGGTTGTGATCGATGGTGAAACTTGCTATTTTCTCCATGTCGGAAATATGGGGGTCAGAGTGATTCTATCAATGATTTTATCAGGCCGAATGACTGGCGCGGTGCATCCTCCCAGAAATTCTCATACTGGGCCGAGTTGTCATGATGGCACCATGGAGTGTCGCTGATCACACGCATACAGAAGAACGGAACATTCCTTACATAGCATGCCTGGGCTATGGCCGCGCTCTCCATGTCGATGGCGAGCACTTCGGGGAAATTCTTCTTGATCCCGTCGACCTGTTCGCGTGAAGTGATGAAGAGTTCGCCCGATGCTATCAGGCCACGCTTCACGTTAGCACCCTTCACAGCCTCGGGATACGTTAGGGTAGGGAAGAGCCTCGGGCATCCCGGCACACGTCCCCATTCCTCGCCTATGCACCAGAAATCATGGTGGGCCACCTGGGTAGCCACGATGGCATCCATCACGCCCACATTCTCTCCTGCGCCGGCGGCCACGCCGGTGTTGATCACCAGGTCGGGGTGGAATGTATCGATAAGGGTGATGGTGCCGATGGCGGCGTTCACCTTACCTATGCCACATTCCATGAGCACTACATTGTGCCCGTGTATCTTGCCGGTGTGAAATTCGGTCCCACCGATATTACTTACGGCATGTTCCTCCATGAGTGGCAGGAGCAGATTCAGCTCCTTGGTCATTGCCACGATTATTCCTATAGTCATGTCTTGACGATATTAACAGTTGAAACTGATCGCGAGGGCACCGTGAGTGCCGACGCTTCCCATAATATATAGATAGGCAGAAATACTACCATCAGTGTGAACGGATCACCGGTCGGGGTCACCACGGCGGCAAGCACAAGCAATGCCACTATGGCGTGACGGCGGAATGTGGTAAAGAATTCCCGGCTGAGTATCCCGGTCTTGCCCAACAGCCATGCCACCACAGGCAACTCGAACACTATACCCATCATGAGCACAAGCATCATGAACGTGTCGATATATGAATCGAGAGATATCTGGTTGGGGATAAGGGCGCTCAGCTGATAATCGGCAAGAAACCTGAGCGTGAGCGGGAACACCAGGAAATAACCTGTGGCCACGCCGAGATAAAACATCGTGATTCCCCCGATGAAAGCCCCGGTCACACCCCTTTTCTCATGCTCATACAGCCCAGGTGACACAAATCCCCACAGCAGATACACCACAATGGGGAAAGCTGTGATCACAGCGAGCCACATCGATGAGGTCATATGCACGAAGAATTGCGAGGCAAGCTGGATATTGATGAGGCTGATGTCAGCGCGCTCCGGCACTCCGCCATGTCCGCCCACACGGTCGAGCAGACTGTAGAGCGGGAAGTCACTGCGGCATGGAGCGAGGATCACCCGGTCGAAGAGTTCGGGCATCACAGCGAAATAGATGCACATCAACCCCACGACAACCCCGGTGGCCCGTAGCAACACTTTACGCAGGGCCTCGGCATGGTCCCAGAATCCTGCGGCTTCGTTCAATTCTCCTCTTTCTTCTCTTTGGCATTGAGTTCGTCCGAGACTTCGTTGAGTCCCTGACGGAAAGAATTGACACCACGGCCCAGACCGCGTGCCAGTTCGGGGATTTTCTTGGCTCCGAATAGCAGGAGCACCACCACAAGGATTATTACTATCTCGCCTGTGCCGAGATTAAAAATACATGGTATCATATTGCAAAATTAGCTATTTTTCCCCGCCCGTCCTCTCTAAAGAATCTAAAAAATCTCTAAACTGCTTCCTGATAGGTTTTTTCAATAAAATCCCGCCCGGGAGATGCCTGCAACGGCTCTCCCGGGCGGGGATGATCATGCTGTTATCCTGTCGGGGCTCAGAAACGGGCCGAAACGGGAGTGATGGTGAATGTGAACGAGTACTTGCCAAACGGTAGCCTGTACTCGGGGAGAGGCAACGATCCCCAGCTGTCCACGCATCCCAGGCCCATCTGGGCATAGTCAACGAGCACATTGGTCACATCGTCCTCATTGATCTCGCCCCAATGGCTATTTGGTTTCTCCTCGCCACCGTCCAGTGTCTCTATATTATAATGTAGAGCCGAAGCCGAGAACGGTTTCACCGAGGTGAACTCCAGTCCTGAACCCGAAGCGTCGAGCACAGCCCACCGGCGCAGGTCGGTACGTGTACCGGTCTCCTGCGGGCGTATATAGGGATAAGCCTGCAGGCTCACCTGCTGACGGTAGATGCCAAGGTCGGAAGCCTGCTGACGGTCGCTGTAATTCTCGCCCGGTCCGCGTCCGTAATACTCCACGGTCTCATACCCGGCGGGCATGGGTATCTCCATACCGAAGCGGAACATATCAGAAGCCTTCGCGCCCTCGTCGGGAGTCATAGTCTCCTCCACCTTTATAGCACCGTTACCATCCACGGTGTAGGTCATGGCGAGTGTAGCCGGGATGTTGCGCATGGTGTACATGGCTTTGATGACGGCTTTGCCGTCGGTCTCATCATTGGTGAGCGACCGCAGTGTGAGGCCCGGATTGCGCCATGCGCTATACTTCTTCTGCAGGCCTGCTCCATAATCGTTATCGGTGGGAGCGCGCCAGAAGTTAGGAGTGATTTCAGCTCCCTCATTCAGCATCGAACTGCCGTCCACATCGTAGCGCGACAGGTAACCGTTGGTCTCGTTGAAAGCCACCGAGAAGTGCTTGCCGGTCACGGTGATGAATCCTGCCTTGCGTTCCATGCCTGTGATAGGTTCCTGCGAGAGCTGAGCCATTTCGCAAGTCTCGGGAGTGAGTCTCAGCTGATCGCGGGCAATCACGGTTCCGGCTTCAAGCACGGGAGATGCCTCCTTGAGAGCATATTCCACATTCAGAAGCCATTCGCCCTCATTATCTACTGTGCCGTAGTCGATCTTTACATTCTTCTTCCCCTGCGGAGCCACATTCACATCGCTCACCGAGCCACTGCGCATCCTGCGGCCATCCTTCAGGAGTGTCCAGTTGAGCACCACGTCATCGGTGGGAGCAAAGAACCGCTCGTTGTACACCTCCACGTTTCCGTCGGGCAGGAGCGTGGTGTGGATATCCTGATACACACGCTGCACCTCGTAGGCATGAGGATTTGGCACACGGTCGGGCGAGATGAGGCCGTTGTCACAGAAATTCTGGTCGCTCGGGTCGGTGCTCTTGAAGTCACCGCCATAGGCCCAGATGGTCTTACCCTCGGGAGTGGTGTGGCGTATCGACTGGTCCACGAAGTCCCAGATGAATCCGCCCTGATATTTGGGATACTTCCTCACCAGATCCCAGTATTCCTTGAATCCGCCCTCCGAATTACCCATGGCGTGGGCATACTCACACTGTATCAGCGGTTTGGTGTTCTTGGGATCGGCCGCGTACTTTTCCGAGTGCTCGTAGGAATAGTACATCGGGCATAATATATCGGTCTTGCCGTTTAGCCCTGCGCGCTCATACTGCACGGGGCGCGACGGATCCATGCTCTTCACCAGATCATAGGCCTCCTCGAAATTGGGTCCGTAGCCGGCCTCATTGCCGAGTGACCATATTATCACCGAGGGGTGATTCCTGTTGGCGGCCACATTTCTCGAGTTACGCTCGAGGTGGGCGTTTTTGTAGGCCGGAACGTTGGCCAGTGTCTCCTTGCCGTAGCCCATGCCGTGCGACTCGATGTTGGCCTCGGCCACCAGGTAGATGCCATACTCGTCACACAGGTCATACCATCGCGGATCGTCGGGGTAATGGCAAGTGCGCACAGCATTGATGTTGAGCTCTTTCAGCCGCTTGATGTCCTGCATCATGCGCTCCATGCTCACCACATATCCCCCGTCGGGGTCCAGCTCGTGGCGGTCAGCACCTTTTATAAGTATAGGCTCACCGTTCACCAATAGCTGGCTGTTCTTGATCTCCACCTTTCGGAATCCCACCTTGAGCGGGATTATCTCGGCCTCGCCGTTCTTAGGGGTGAATTTAGTCACAAGGCTATACAGGGCAGGGGTCTCGGCGCTCCATTTCTCCACGTCGGGCACATCCATGGTCAGCTCCACGGTGCCTTTGTTCACCTTGCGCGAAGCCTCGCCCACGGTTTTCCCCTCGGGCGAGGTGAGTGTCAGCTCCAGGGTGCCCGCGCCGGTCACGTCGGCCTCATATTCCAGCCGGCCGTTGCGGTATCCGTCGGTGAGATCGCCGTTCACCCTCAAGTCCTGCACGCGGTTCTTCTCGCGCGCAAACAGATAATTCTCCCTCGCGAGGCCTGCGAAGCGGAAAAAGTCTTGATCCTCCAGATAGGTGCCGTCACACCAGCGGTTCATCTGCAGGGCTATCAGATTCTCTTTCCCGGGCACCACATAGCGCGTGATGTCATACTCCTGCGCTAACTTGCTGTCCTCGCCATAGCCCACGCGCTTGCCGTTGACCCACAGCGCCAGATTGGAGGTCGCCGACCCGAAATGGGCCATTATATCCTTCCCCTTCCAGTCGGCCGGTATCATCACCCATGTGCGGTAGGTGCCCACAGCGTTCTCCTTGTCGGGCGTCACGGGCGGATTGTTCTTGAAATTCCCGCGCCAAGGATAACCGATGTTCAGATACATCGGCTCGCCATATCCGCTCAGCTCCCACATGCCGGGCACCTGTATGAAGCCCCAGGCGGAGTCATCATAGGTCTTGGCAAACACCTCCTCGCCCGGACGGCCCGAGCGGTCGGGCACATAGTTGAACCGCCACGTCCCCGACAGGTCCAGATAATTGGCCGACGAGGCCGATCTCCCGGTGTTCTCACCGTCGCGGTAGGCGAAGTATGAAGCCCGCATGGGCACTCGGTTTATCTCGGTCACCTGAGGGTCCTCCCACTCAGGTGTTTTGGCTATCGCGGGCAGGCTCAATGCCGCGACAAGGGCCATGGTCAGATGTCTTTTCATGATAAAGTGTTACTATTTTTCGTGTGTTTGACAATCGTATCGATTTTTAACACGATAAATTTACAATGACTGTTTCTAAAAATATACGTATATGGAGTTAATATTACTTAATACCATCTCCTGTTCCCTACTATTTTTCCAAGATTTGTTGAATAAATTTAACATCTTTCCTTAAGAGAATAAGTGTACAAATTACACACAAAAGGAGTCATTTTTGCTATCCATCCCATCCAAAACCATAAATTTTTCCACTTTTTGGCAATTTTTCTTTCAAAAGAGTTGTAAATAGAAAAATATTATCTATATTTGCGAACATAAAAATTTTACCAATCTTAACCAAATAACACAGAAATCTCTTTTACATGAGAACATTCGCACTAAGTAAACGCTGGTTTCTTCCCGTGACACTCTCACTCGTGTGTGGAGTAGGTGCTTCGGCCAAGGAATCTGCCACGCAGGAGGGGAATTCCAACCCCCCCCTATGCCCAAGCTGTTGAGAATGAGCAATCTGCGACAGTCATCCGTGGCGTTGTGTTTGATGCCGAGGGTGAACCTCTCCCCGGAGCGTCAGTGTGGGAGAAAAAGTCTCCCAAGACAGCTACAGCAACCAATATCGACGGTATATTCTCTCTTCCGGCCAAGGGTCGCAAAAGCGTGACCCTTGTTGTATCTTATATAGGTATGAAACGCAAGGAGGTGACCTGGAAGGGTGGCCAGCTTTCTATCAAGCTTGAGGATGATGAAAACATGCTCGAGGACGTGGTCGTTACCGGTTATCAGGTGATCGACAAGCGTGCCTCCACAAGCTCCATCACTTCGCTTAAGGCCGAGGACATCATTCGCCCCGACGCTATCTCGATCGACCAGATGCTCGAGGGTCAGGTGCCCGACCTTATGTTCATGTCCAACTCTGGCGAGGCCGGCGTTGCCCCCAAGATCCGTATCCGCGGTACATCCTCCATCATCGGTAACCGCGAGCCCCTTTGGGTAGTCGACGGTATCGTGGTCAACGATCCTGTGCCCATCTCGGCCGAGGACCTCAACGACCCCGACTATATCAACCGTATCGGTAATGCCATCGCCGGACTCAACCCTCAGGATATCGAGCGTCTCGATATTCTTAAGGATGCCTCGGCCACCGCACTCTACGGTACCAAGGCAGCCAACGGTGTAATCGTGATCACAACCAAGCGCGGTCGCGAGGGCAAGCCCCAGATCCGTTACAACAATACATTCACATGGAAACAGCGTCCTCATTATTCCGACAAGAGTGTGGACGTGATGAACTCCAAGGAGCGTATACAGCTCTCTCGCGAACTGTTTGCTGAACATTATCAGTACAGCCCCTATGCCCCTATTGTGGGATACGAAGGCCTGATGAAGCAGTTGTATGAGGGTAAAATCACACAAGCCCAGTTCGAGCAGGATCTTGCGTGGTATGAGACCGGCAACACTGACTGGTTCGATCTGCTCACTCACGACAGCTTCTCGCAGCAACACAATGCAAGCGTGAGCGGTGGTGGCGAGCGTGGCACCTACTATGCTTCTCTCGGATTCATGGACAATGACGATATTGTGAAGGGCACCACCAACCGCCGTTACAGCGCCGTTGTCAACCTCGACGTAAATTTCTCCAGCTGGCTGTCGGCATCGTTCGGCATCAAGGGTAATGTGAGCGAGCGTGAGTACTATCAGGAATCCATCTCTCCGGTCGAATATGCATATTCCGCGAGCCGTGCTATCCCTGCCTATGCCCGTGACGGTCGCTACTATTATTATGCCAAGCCGGAACGCGAAAATACCAGCCCTCATAATTTCAATATATTGAATGAACTTGAGAACAGCGGTATCAAGCAGGATCAGTCATCCTATACGTTTGATGCCAACCTTAAGTTCAGGTTCACCGATTGGTTGCGTGCCAACGCTATCCTCTCCTACACTACAGGTGATACCGATATCAAGAGCTACTGGGGTGAACGATCCTGGTATGCCGCCGAGTTGCGTATGGGAGAGTATGGCGAAGAAATGAACTCCGATGAAACCCTTATGCCCTATGGCGGACAGTTGTCGCAGAATCACACACAAAACCGCAGCTGGACAGCCCGTGTTCAGCTCGATGCCAACAAATACTTTGGCGAGGACGAGATTCACAATATAAGTGGTGGTCTCGGTTTCGAGGCTTCCTCCACTACATATAAGGGATATGCCCGCACCGATCGTGGCTACTTCCCCGACCGTGGCATGACATTTGTCTCCGGCATCGATCTCGATGATTATCCTATGTATAAGGATTGGATGGCTTCCAACGTTCCCGTGATCACCGACAGCAAGTCCAATGTGATTTCGGCCTACGCTACCGTCAGCTACAACTGGCGTCGCATGATCTTCCTCAATGCCAATGCCCGTATTGACGGCTCCAACAAATTTGGTGATGCTTCCAACGACAAGATCCTCCCCATCTGGTCGGTATCAGGCTCATTTGACCCCGCCCAGCTCGGGTTCATCAAGCAGCAGACATGGCTCGACCGCTTTATCCTGAAAGCATCCTACGGTTTCCAGGGTAATATGCTCAGCTCCGAGTCTCCCGTAATGATTATCCGTAAGAATCCTCTGGACAGCTACTATGGTGAGTACACCTCATCAGTTAGCCGTAACCCCAACCCCAATCTCAAATGGGAGAGGACAACCAGTGTCAACCTCGGATTTGACCTTGCTTTCCTGAACAATCGTCTTGAAGTTGAAGGTGACCTCTACTTCAAGCGCACCAAGGATGCTTTCATGTCCAAGACCATCTCTACCGTAAACGGTTATCAGACCTATGTGGTCAATGGTGGCAATATCTCCAACGACGGTTGGAGCATCTCGCTGACCGGTCGTCCTATCCAGACCCGTGATTGGCAGTGGAGTATTTCAGGCCAGTTCTCCCGCACCATCAACTCAATCGAGTCACTCCCCGCAGGCGAGTCCTATAATCTTTCCGACTTCCTTAACGGTAATGCTATCGTGAAGGGACAGCCCATCGGTACATTCTATTCTTACCGTTTCCTTGGCCTCAGCCCCTACGACGGTGGTCCCATGTTTGATGATTGGTTGGATCACTATCAGGATCTCGTTGGTCTCAGCAAGTACGACACCTATACCAATGTGCTTGTTGCTTCCGGATCGCGTGAACCTTATATGTCGGGTAGCTTCAGCACCCGTCTCCGTTGGAAACGTCTATATTTCAATGCATCGTTTGCCTATAGCCTCGGTGCAAAGACCCGTCTGTTCGGTATGTATGGTACAAAGACATCCGGAACTGCTGAGGGAGCCGGAACTATTTTCGGAGCCGCTGAAATCCATCCCGATAAGAATCTTAGCCGAGACTATCTCGATCGTTGGATGAAACCCGGTGATGAGCTTCACACCAATATCCCTGCCATTATTGGACATGGTAGTGACAGCTACTTCAAGTATCAGAACCACTGGTCGGACGGTATGAGCGATCTCGGCATACAGACCATTGCCACAAGCTATTGGGATATGTATGACTACAGCGACTACCGTGTGGTGAGCGCCGATTATCTCAAACTCCAGACCGTAAGCCTTTCCTACGAGCTCCCCGAGACTTGGATTGCACGATTCGGTCTCAGCCGTCTCGAACTCCACGCGTCAGGCAACAACCTCCACACATGGTGTAGCAAGGATCTCAAGGGCCAGACCCCCAATCAGGGTGGATTTACCACCATCCAGCTCTCCGATCGCCCAAGCTACTCGTTTGGTCTCAATGTCACATTCTAATCTCTGACCATTGCAATGAAAACTTTCAATAAATCAATAAAATATCTTGCCTCTGCGGCCATAATGGCAGTAGGGCTCACCTCCTGCTCCGACTTCCTCACTGAGCAATCCCAGGACTTGGCCAAGGTTGAGTCATGGCGAGACCTCGACGAGGTGCTTCTTGGAGACGGATACATGCATTCAGGACGCTTATACACAGCTAACTCCGCTTCCTATGTCGAGCTAAACAGCGGATTGGATGTGCTTCACTTCATGACTGATGAAATAGAGTTGAATACCAGTGCAAGTAATGATTATGTCAACTATGTTGATGAGATGTTCCCGTTCTTTACGTGGCAACAGGACACTGGTGTCGACAAAGAACTCAGATACACCGGCGGTGATGCCACCTATTGGAATGATCTCTATTCCCGCATCAATGTATGCAATATGGTAATTGCCCTTATTGATGAGCAACCCGAGACCGATATTGATGATGCCACGCAAAAGGAGCGTGTAAAGGGTGAGGCGCATTTCTTGAGAGGTATGTGCTATTTCTTCCTCGCCAATCTCTATGCCCAGCCTTACACTTCCGGCGATGCGTCAACTGCTCCCGGTGTGCCCATCAAGACCACCGAGTTCATTGAAGATACCGAGTTTGTGCGTGCTACCCTCGAAGAAACCTATGCCCAGATTCTCTCGGATTTTCACGATGCTTCCACATTCCTTGCAGGAAAGACCGTGAAATCAAAGTATCATGGTAATGAGTCAGCCGCCAATATGATGTTGAGCCGTGTGTACCTCTACATGCAGGATTGGGATAACGCTGTGGCGTATGCCGACAAGGTGCTTGCGTCCAATAGCAAGCTGCTCGATCTCCACACGGTATCGGCCGGATCCAATTCGGTATATTTCACTTCCCCTGAGACACTCTTTACAATGGGACATTATCTCATAGCCGCTAACTTTGCCGATGACCGTTATGGCGATGATCCCCCTGCTTTCAAGGTGTCCGATTGTATGCAGGATCTTTTCGACAGGAACGATCTCCGCTCCACTCTGTATATCGGCGATACCGAGGATGGCTACTATTCCAATGTGTTCCTGAAGTATAATCAGCAACGTTCCAAGTGGGGCGGTATGACCGACGTTTCGAGCTACTGCCTGTTGCGCACTCCCGAGGCATATCTCAACAAGGCCGAGGCTCTGGCTTACAAAGGCCAGGATGCTCAGGCTTGCGAGGTGCTCGCATCGTTCCTGCGTTACCGTATGAATTCGGTATCTGATATCAATATGTCGGGCAATGCTCTTATCGATTTTATACGCGAGGAGCGTGCGCGCGAGTTCCTTCTCGAGGGACACCGTTGGTTTGATCTACGCCGTTACACTGTGTGTGAGAAGTATCCATGGTCAAAAGTCATTGACCATAGCTATAATTACTATCATCAAGTCGGTTGGAGGACAGTCGTGGATTACATCGACACCTATCGCCTTGAGGAATACGATCAGGCTTATACTCTGCCCATTCCTCGTGCTATACGTGAATTCCAGCCATCGATAGGTAATAATCCCCGTCCTGCCCGTAAGGCCAACAGGGTTTCGGCAAGCGAATAATTGTTAAATGATTAATAATCGTAGAAATATGAATAAATATATCATATATGGTTTAATGCTCCTCTCCGGGGTCTTTGCCACCTCTTGTTCTGATGACGAGGAGATTCTTGAGCCGTCGGTCGGGGTTGTCGACAATCTGTTTGCTGTGCCCGACGATGCTACCGGGCCCGAGGCTGAATTGCGTCGTAATTTCTTTAAGGAGACCGGTACTTACCTGATGTTTAACGATCTTCTCAGTCACACTGTGATCGGTCAGGATGCCTATGGCAATGATGTGTACAAGGATGAGTACATCGATTTCACATATAATCTCACCTCAAGCGGTGGATACGCCCCTATCTTTGAGTATATCACTGATGATAATGCCAAGGAAGCAGCTGCTGATCTTTTCTTGAAGCATATGTATCCTCACGTGGAGGGTAGTTCGCTGTTGCCTTTTTCAGTATTACTTGTGGATAATCTGCAGACTGCAGGCTATTCAGGTGAATACAAGGACGCGTCTACTGCATCATGTTGGCGTTGCCTTGCGGTTTCGATGGGTAAGTTGCTCGAAGCTACTGATGAAGAAGCGGCAACCCTCGCCAAGGCTGTCCTTAAGGATCTTGTAAGTACTCACGTTGGTGTTTATAACGATGAGTTTGAAGAATTCCTTGATCTGTCCTATGAATATGCCGGTGAGTATATCACGGATTATATTGACGACTGGGATCGTTCTGATATGACATTGATATATGAAATGGGCTATCTTTCATACATGGAGAGTTGGCGTGGCCCGCAAAGTGACTATTTTCCGTATGAAAATGTTGATTTTAATAATTTCTTCAATGCTGTAATGGATAGGGACGAGGCTGATTTCATGGCTGAGTTCGGTGAATATCCTCTGATTGTCACCAAATACAATATCATCAAGAATGTCATTATATCACTCGGATATAAATTCTAATTAAGATTTATCGTAATGAAAAAGTTTATATATTTATTCCTTGCAATGATGGCTCCGGCTGTGTTCTCGTCATGCAACGATGACGATGATATCACAGTGGTAACATCACCTACAGCATCGGGTACCGTGACCGATAACGAAGGCAATGTCTATGAGTGGATTCGTATAGGTGACCTGGAGTGGACTACTTCCAATGCCAAGAATGGTACTCCTATTTACGACTACACCTACTATAATAATTTCCGCTATGATTATGTCCAGATCAAATATGGATCGGAGTATGAGGATGAGGTGGATTATATAGACAATGGTTATATGCCGGTGTATGGCAACCTGCTGTGTTATGAGGAAGCTATAGCCTCTGCTCCCGAAGGATGGAGACTCCCCACCGATGAGGATTGGAAAGCACTCGAGCGTGCTCTCGGTATGACCGATGCCGACAATAAAGGCTGGCGTGGTACCAATGGTGTGGCTTCGCGACTTATGGCAACTTCCGAGTCGGGTGTGGGCATGGGCCTGAAGTTAGGTGGCGGTACTGTCCGTGTTAAATCCTATGGCTGGATGGCCATGAACCTTAACACTGTTACCGAGTATGGCTATTTCTGGACTTCTACTCCCGATAATTCCTATGGAGATGTCCCGATGGCTTATTTCCGTAAACTTGTATCCGGTGTTGAGGGTGTCGAGCGCCAATGCTCGCATACCGACAACCTCATGTCAGTCCGCTGGTGCCGTAATGCTACTAACTGATAGAGTTTGAATATTGTGGGGAGGGGTAATTTCACCTCCCCATTTTTATAACCTTAAACAATATAGCTTTAAAATTAATCGCCTGAATACCAGGTAATTCTATGAAAACTATTGCAACGATCCTTGCCGTGGCATGTGCCATGCCGGCACTCGCGGCCGATCATTTCACCATCACCGGAACCATCCCCGGCGTGACCGACAGCACCCGCATAGTGCTCACCAATATCGAGCGGGAAGATCCTGAAAAGATCGCCGAGGTGTTCACCACCGACGGCTCGTTCACCCTCACCGGCTCGGTGAAAATGCCCTCGCTCTGCTCCGTCTCGGTCTTTACCCGTGGCAAGAACGGTGGATTTTTCAGAACCACTGCCCCGCGCATGATGGTTGAAAACACCGATATCAACGTGACGTTCCGCGCGCCCATCCGTGAGATGAGAGATTCCTATGTCCCCGACACTCTGCTGACTGTTACCGGAAGCGAGGCCAACCGCCAGTTTGCCGAGTATCTCGCCTCATGCTCCGCAGCCGAGGACAAGGCCAAGCGCGCCGGCTATCTCAGTGCCAAGAAGTATTTCGACACCAACGACAACCCCGACACCATGGCGATATACAAAGCCTTGGAGGAGAAAGCCGAAGCTGAGCTCTATGCAATAAAGCAGAAATTCATTGCCGAGCACCCCGCTTATCACATCTCATCGGCCCTGACATTCCAGGAGCTTCAGAACATCTTTGTTCACACCGAGGACGAGCTGACAGCCATGGTCGAGAAAGTGAGCGTGTGCCCCGATACTGCCCGTGTCAGCCTCAACAAGCGCGGCCTCGACTGGAGCAAGAGATATGCCCTCGTGCAGAAGTACTCCGACTTTGCCGTTGACGACACCGCCGGCAATGCCAAGCAGTTCTCAAGCCTCATGGCTCCCGGCCAGTACACATTCATCGACTTCTGGGCCTCATGGTGTGGCCCCTGCCGTGCCGCCATTCCCCACGTGCGCAAGCTCCACAATCAGTATTCCGGCAAGATGAAAGTGTTCAGCATATCCTGCGATGAAAGTCCCGAGGCATGGAAGAAAGCCATGGACAAGGAGCAGATGGAATGGACTCAGCTCCGCCTCAACCCCGATCAGCTCCGCGAGGCCGGAAATCTTTATGCCATCTCGGCTATCCCCCGCCTAATACTGATCGATCCCGAAGGCCGCATCGTGTGCTCCACCAACCTCCCCAAAGAGATTGACGCCTACCTCGAAGCAAACGTGAAATAATATTTCTTGACCATAGATCCAAAGATTATTGATTCTTAGACCAGAGGACCACAGGTTAATGATTATTAG
>CAJUSW010000001.1:0-340869 GCA_910589485.1 uncultured Duncaniella sp. | reverse complement strand
ACCAAAGAACCAAAGAACAAAATTAAAGGCCTCAAAGATATTATCTCACCAATAGTCCTTTGGTTCTCTGGTCTAAAAAACAAGGTCAAGATTCAGACCAAAGAACCAAAGAACAAAATTAAAGGCCTCAAAGATATTATCTCACCAATAGCCCTTTGGCTCTCTGGTCTAAGAATTATAGTTCTCTGGTCTAAAAACACCTCCTAAAGTAAACATCTAATATATTTATGAAAAGAATATCCTTATCAATTGTAGCCCTCATGGCCATGGGATCACTCATGGCCCAGGGCACATTCACTATCACAGGCAAAGTGCCCGGACTCAAAGCCGGCCACCGCGTAGAACTAATAAACCGCGACACCCACCCCGGAAATGACTGGAAAGCCATCCAGGGCACAGTTGCCGACGGACAGTTCACCATCACCGGTTCTGTGGGCAAACCCACCTATTGTGAGATACGTCTCGATAATCCTGCCGGCAATGGAGCAATGGGCCATATTTGTGAGATTATGGTCGAGAATATGCCCATGGAGGTATCTGTTGCCCATATTGATAGTATGCCACCGAGTTTCTGTTTCGGCCCGTCAGGATTGTATAAACTCAAGAATGTCACCATAAATGGCGGTGAGGCCCAGCGCGAATATGCTGAGTATCGTGCTACCATACTTGATGCTGAGGCCAAAGCCAAGCAAGCGCATTTCAACCTGTATATCGATGAGGAGCGTGACAAATCGCCCGAAGGTAAGGCAAGACTGAAAGCTCAGTTTGAGGAAGCTGAGAAGAATCTCGACGATGTAAAGACCGCTTTCATGAACGAGCATCCCGCCTACCATATCAGCGGAATGTTGTGGGAGCAGGCGCTCGGAAGCCCCTTCATCTACGACAGCGCCGAACTCGATGAGATAAAGGCCAAAGTGTGTGCCAACAATTCGCCTGTGCGTAGCAATTCACTTGCCAAGGCCGTTGAGAACGCCCGTAAATTCATGCGCGGACAGCAGTTTGCCGATTTCGTAGCTGTGGATCCCGAGGGAACCTCCCACAACTTCTCGGCTCATGCCGGAAAGGGCAAGTACACTATGGTTGATTTCTGGGCCTCATGGTGTGGCCCCTGCCGCGCCGCCATCCCCCATGTGCGCGAGCTTCACGAGAAGTATGGCGACAAGCTCAACATCATCGCGGCAAGCGTAGATGAGGACGATGCAGCCTGGCGCAAGGCCATGGATCAGGAGAAAATGGCCTGGACCCAGCTCCGCGTGCCTAAGGAAAACTTCAAGGACGTGACCGCTGCCTATCATTTCAGCGGTATCCCCTTCATGGTGCTTGTCGATGGCGACGGCAAGATCGTCTTTGCCGGCCACGACCCCGTAAAAGTATCCGACATCCTCTCTAAGGCATTGTAGGGTTTAGTATAGAGAATTTTCTGAAGTATAGAGATTAAAGTACTTTTTAAAGTATAGAGATTAAAGTATAGAGTATAGTGATTAGCGGAGAGGGAAAGGCCCCAGTCTCCATATCTAATCCCTATACTCTATACTTTAATCTCTATACTAATTAAATTATAGGACGTCTTCGACGCCCAATTTACGTACAAAATCGTTTTCCCCACGCCTCACCCGATGCGCAAATCTGCCCTGGCGGGCGATTTGCTCTATCGGGTGAGGCGTGGGGCTTCAACTACATCGCCACTTCGTGGCTTTTTGGATAGCGGTAAGGTAATATAGAGGGAAAATTTTTAGTGCGATGAAATTAAAGACCATCACTCACCTATCCACCAAATTGTCCGCAGGCTCTACCCACTAAGCCCCGAGGGGACGATGAAATGGTAGGCTACCACGAACCCGACCACAAACTTCCCGCAGGCACTCCTACCCACTAAGCCGCGAAGCGGCGATGTACTCGTAGCCCCACCACGAACCCGATAGAGCAAATCGCCCGCCAGGGCAGATTTGCGCATCGGGTGAGGCGTGGGGAAAATGAAATTGGAGGTAAAATGGGCGTCGAAGACGTCCTATAATTACACCGTCCGAATTAGTATAGAGGGAAAAGTATAGAGTATAGTGATTAGCGGAGAGGGCAAAATCCCGACCTCCAAACTAATCACTATACTCTATACTTTAAACTCTATACTAAACTATAGAACCTTGTACTCCGCAACACTCTCAGGTGAGAATGTATTGATAAACTCGGCATGCTTGGTCACCTCAGCCTGTGCAAGGTTCAGGTAAACCTCAGCCGAACGACGGAACGAATCATTGCGCTGGGCATCGTTGAGAAGCAGACAGCTCATGATGGTCACACCGGCCATCTCAACGAGGCGACGGGCCATGAAATCACCGTAAGCCTGATCCTCCACCTTGCCGACATGCTCTACAGCCTTGGCATACATATCGGCCATCACGCGGATGCGCTCCTTGATGCTCTGCAACTCGGGCTTAACCTCAGCCTCAAGATAAGAATTGATGAGATTGAGATATGTGCCGGTGGTCACGTGACGGATAGCTGCCACAACCTGGAGCTGGGTGGTACCCTCATAGATCGAGGTGATGCGGGCATCGCGATACAGGCGCTCGCAAGCGTAATCCTTCATGAAGCCCGATCCGCCATGGATCTGGATACAATCGTAAGCATTCTGGTTGCAATATTCGCTACCCATGCCCTTGGCGAGCGGAGTGAGCGCATCGGCCAGACGGGAATAGTACTTCGACTCCTTGCGCTCCTCGGGGGTGAGGGTGCGCTCCTTGGCGATGTCGTCGTAGATCTTGTACATGTCCACGAAGCGTGCGCACTCATACAGCAGCGAGCGCGATGCGTCGAGCTTGCCTTTCATCACCGAGAGCATCTCGTACACGGCGGGGAACTCGATGATAGCCTTGCCAAACTGCTTGCGGTCGCGGGCATATGCCAGTGCCTCGCGGTAGGCGAGTTCGCTCACACCCACGCTCTGGGCGGCGATGCCGAGACGGGCACCGTTCATAAGGGCCATCACATACTTGATGAGGCCCAGACGGCGCGATCCGCACAGCTCGGCCTTGGCATCCTTGTAGGTCAGCTCGCAGGTGGGCGATCCCTTGATACCCATCTTGTTCTCGATGCGGCGCACATTCACGCCACCGTCGCGCTTGTCGTAGATGAACATCGACAGGCCACGGCCGTCCTTGGTTCCGGCCTCGGAGCGGGCGAGCACCAGGTGGATATCCGAATCACCGTTGGTGATGAAACGCTTCACACCGTTGAGGCGCCATGTGCCGTCGGGCTGTTCGGTGGCCTTGAGCATCACGCTCTGGAGGTCCGATCCGGCATCGGGCTCGGTGAGGTCCATCGACATGGTTTCGCCCTGGCATACGCGTGAGATGAAACGCTGTTTCTGATCCTCGTCGGCAAACTCATAGATGGTCTCGGCACAGTCCTGAAGTCCCCACAGGTTCTCGAAACCGGTGTCGGCACGGCTCACGATGTCGGCGGCCATGATATAGGGGGTGATGGGGAAGTTGAGACCTCCGTAACGGCGGGGCATTGCCATGCCCATGAGGCCGGCTTTGCGGCAGGCGTCGAGGTTCACCTGGGTGGCGGGAGCATAGGTCACGCGACCGTCGGCCACCGAGGGGCCGTCATGGTCAACGCTCTCGGCGTTGGGGGCGATGATGTCGCCGCATATCTCGCCTACGATCTCCAGGACTTTGTCGTAGCTGTCCTGAGCGTCGGTATAGTCGAGAGGTGCGTAGTCGTACTTCTCGGCGTCGCTATAGTTGCGTTCTTTCAAGGCCACGATCTTCTCCATCAGAGGATGGGTAAGATGGTGCTTGAGATCGGGATTATCTGTATAAAAGTTAGCCATTGCAGTGGTCTTATTTGGAATTCTTTTTGTAGTATTTGATCAGTTTGGGCACCACTTCTTCGAGATTGCCGGTGATCACATAGTCGGCGATAGTGTTGATGGGAGCGTTGGGATCGTTGTTGATCGAGATGATGATCGAGCTCTCCTGCATACCGGCGATGTGCTGGATCTGACCTGAGATACCGCAGGCGATGTACAGCTTGGGACGCACGGTCACACCGGTCTGGCCTATCTGGCGGGCATGTTCGGTGAATCCGGCATCGACAGCGGCACGCGAGGCGCCTACCTCGGCTCCGAGGGTCTCGGCCAGGTCGTGGAGCAGCTTGAAGTTCTCCTTCGAGCCTACGCCGTAACCGCCGGCTACGATGATGGGCGAGTTCTTGATGTTGATTTTGGATTTCTCGATATGACGGTCGAGGATCTCTACCACGAAGTCCTCGTCGCTCACATATTTCTTGGCATCGAGGTCGATCACCTCACCCTTGTGGGCGGGATCATACACCTCTTTCTTCATCACGCCCTCGCGCACTGTAGCCATCTGCGGACGGCACTCGGGGTTGACGATAGTAGCCACGATATTGCCACCGAATGCGGGACGGATCTGGAGCAACAGGTCCTTGTATTCCTGCTTGGTGCGGGCATCGGTGTGGTCGCCGATCTCGAGGGCTGTACAGTCGGCGGTAAGACCGCTGTGCAGGCACGAGCTGACGCGGGGACCCAGGTCACGGCCGATGCATGTTGCGCCCATGAGGCAGATCTGGGGCTTGATCTCCCTGAAGAGATTGATCAGCACTGCCGAGTGGGGATTGGAGGTGTAGGGGGAGAGACGCTTGTCGGCCACGCGGTACAGGCGGTCAACTCCGTAAGGGAACACCTGCTCGGCAACGGTGTCGAGGTTGTCGCCCACGGCCACTGCTTCGAGTTTCACACCTAATTTCTCGGCGAGCACACGCCCTTTGGTCAGAAGTTCGAGGCTCACATCGGCCACACGGCCATCCTCGATTTCGAGATATACTATGAGATTGTTCTGGTCCATTGGGCTTATCCTATTGTATGGTTTGTAATAAGTTCTTTCACGAGATCCTCGATGGCGGCATCGCTGTCATCGAGCACTCGGCACTCCTTGGTGGCGAACACTACGTTCTCCACGTTCTTCACCTTGGTGGGCGAGCCGGGCAGACCTATCTGTGCGGGATCAGCCTCTACATAGGCTGCGCTCCACTCCTGGAGGTTGAGATAGGGACGCTTCTCAAGCAGAGCCTTGCGCTCGTCGCTCAGTGCGGCGGCCTCGCTGGGCGAAGCGGCATATTTGTACTTCTGCACACGCATAGCGTTGCGGGGACGGCAGTCGGCTGCGGTGCCGTTTACGGTCACCACGCAGGGCAGGGGAGCCTTCACGGTCTCCACGCCGTTCTCAAGGCGACGCTTCACGGTAACGTATCCGTCCTTGAGCTCAAGGATCTCCTCGGCATATGTCACCTGGGGGATACCGAGCTTCTCGGCGATCTGCGGACCCACCTGGGCTGTGTCGCCGTCGATGGCCTGGCGGCCGCCGAGTATGATGTCATAGTTACCTATCTTTTTCACGGCTTGAGCCAGGGAGTAGGATGTAGCCAGTGTGTCGGCTCCGCCGAGGGCACGGTCGGTGAGTACGATGCCGGTATCAGCACCTCGGTAGATGGCTTCGCGGATGATTTCGGCCGCGCGGGGCAGGCCCATTGTAAGCAATGTGATTGTCGACCCGGGGTTGGCGTCCTTGAGGCGCAGAGCCTGCTCAAGGGCATTGAGGTCCTCGGGATTGAAGATGGCCGGCAGGGCTGCACGGTTGATGGTGCCATCCTCCTTCATTGCATCTTTGCCCACATTGCGGGTATCGGGTACCTGCTTGGCGAGCACGATGATGTTGAGACTCATTTTTTTATAGTTTAAGGTTTTTGGATTTTTTGTAGTTGTTAGCCTGTATTTTCTGTTTGTCAGTATAATGAAGCTAAACGCTCCGTTTTTCCGACAAATTTACTGATTTTTAGGAAAAACGGAGCGTATTTAATGCAAATTAATGTGAAACATGCTCTTCAACCCACTTTCTGGCATTGATGAAAGCATCGATCCACGGGGTCACGTCGTCGTTGGAGCGGGTGGCGGGATAATAGCCGCACTGCCATGGGAATATGGACCTCTCCAGGTGAGGCATCATGGCCAGATGACGTCCGTCGGCCGAGCAGATACCGGCCACCGAGCAACGCGAGCCGTTGGGGTTGGCGGGGTAGCTGTTGTAGGCATACTTGGCCACCACATTGTAGTTCTCCATTGCCATGGGCAGATAGAACTTGCCTTCGCCGTGAGCCACCCAGATACCGAGCTTCGATCCCGAGAGCGAGCCGAGCATCACCGAGTTGTTCTGCGGGATGGTCAGGCCCAGGAACTGCGACTCAAACTTGTGTGAGTCGTTATGAAGCATCTTGGTCTTCTTGGTGTGGTCAGGATTGATGAGCCCGAGCTCGATCATCAGCTGGCAACCGTTGCATATACCGAGCGAGAGTGTGTCCTCACGCTTGTAGAAGTTGTCAAGAGCGCGCTTGGCATTCTCGTTGTAGCGGAATCCCGATGCCCAGCCCTTGGCCGAGCCGAGTACGTCCGAGTTGGAGAAACCTCCGCAGAACACTATCATGTTCACATCCTCGAGATTCTCGCGTCCGCTCATGAGGTCGGTCATGTGCACATCCTTCACGTCAAATCCGGCCAGATAAAGTGCGTAAGCCATTTCGCGGTCGCCGTTCACACCCTTCTCGCGGATGATGGCTGCCTTCACGCGTCCGTCGCCATGTCCGTCGCGGCGCAGGGCTATGCCACGCGATGCGAGCTTGCCGTCATATCCCGAAGGCATTCTGTAGCGGATGGGCTGTTTCTTGTAGTTCTCGAAACGCTCGCGGGCTTTCTGCTCGCCGCTCTGGATCGAATCCATGAGATAGCTGGTGTGCATCCACACGTCACGCAGATGGTCGATGCCGAGCAGACGCTCGGTGCCGTTGTGGTTGATGATGAGGGCACGCTCGCTTACGGGCGATCCTATATGGTAGAACTTCACGCCTGCCTTGGTGAGCATCTCATCTACCTTGGCTACCTTGGTGGCATCCACCTGGGCAACGAGGGCGGGATTCTCGCTGAAGAGGATCTTCACGAGGTCCTGCTCGCCGAAGGCTTCGGTATCGAGCTGGATACCGCCATCGGTGTTGGCGAATGTCATTTCGAGAAGAGTGGTTACGAGACCTCCGGCCGACACGTCATGGGCGGCAAGGAACATCTTCTTGGCCACGAGCTTCTGCACGGTGTCAAATGTGTTGACAAAGCTCTTGGCATCCTTCACGGTGGGAGCGTCGGCACCAAGTGCGCCGAGGGTCTGGGCCAAAGCCGAACCGCCGAGTTTCAGGGCGTCGCCCGAGAAGTCTATATAATATAAGGTGGAATCCTTGGCGCGGAGCACGGGCGAGAGGGTCTTGCGAACATCGGTCACCTCGCCGGCTGCCGAGATGATCACGGTACCGGGAGCATACACCTTGTCGTCGCCATACTTCTGGGTCATCGACAGCGAATCCTTGCCGGTGGGGATGTTGATACCGAGCTCGCAAGCGAAGTCGCTGCAAGCCTCGACGGCGCGGTACAGTGCGGCATCCTCGCCGGGATTCTTGCAGGGCCACATCCAGTTGGCGCTGAGCGATAGGGCCTTGATGCCACCTTCGAGCGGAGTGCCAACGATGTTGGTGAGAGCCTCGGCAACAGCCATTACTGAACCCTTGGCCGAATCAATGAGGGCTACCTGGGGAGCATGGCCGATGGAGGTTGCTATACCCTTGGTGCCCGAGTAGTCGAGTGCGACTACGCCACAGTCGCTCAGCGGGAGCTGTATCTCGCCCTGGCACTGCTGACGGGCTATCTTGCCGGTCACCGAGCGGTCCACCTTGTTGGTGAGCCAGTCCTTGGAAGCCACCGCCTCGAGAGCGAGGGTGTCGGCCACATATTTCTCTATATCATTCTCGTTGTAGGGAGCATCCTTGTATGTGTTCACTACGGTTGTGTCGGTAAGAGTAGTCTTGGGCGATGAGCCGAACATGTCGGTCATGGCGAGGTCGATGGGCTTCACGCCATCCTTCTGCTCGAACACGAAGCGGTGGTCGCCTGTAGTCTCGCCGACTACATACATCGGTGCGCGCTCGCGGTCGGCTATGGTCTTCACATACTCGATATCCTCCTTCTTGAGCACCATACCCATGCGTTCCTGGCTCTCGTTGCCTATGATTTCCTTTGACGAGAGAGTCTTGTCGCCCACGGGCAGTGCGCCTATCTCGATCTTTCCGCCGGTCTCTTCCACAAGCTCCGAGAGGGCGTTGAGGTGACCGCCGGCACCGTGGTCGTGGATCGACACGATGGGGTTGTTGTCATTCTCGGCGAGAGCACGGATTACGTTTGATACACGCTTCTGCATCTCGGGATTGGCGCGCTGTACGGCGTTGAGCTCGATGCCCGAGGCATACTGGCCTGTCTCCACCGACGATACTGCGCCACCGCCCATACCGATGCGGTAGTTGTCGCCACCCATCACCACTACAGCCTCTCCGGCTTCGGGCACACCCTTGATGGCATCCTTGGCGGCTGCATAGCCCACACCGCCGGCGAGCATGATCACCTTGTCGTAGGCATACATCTTGCCGTTCTCGTCGTGCTCGAATGTGAGAAGCGAACCGCAGATGAGGGGCTGACCGTATTTGTTACCGAAGTCCGATGCGCCGTTGGAAGCCTTGATCAGGATCTCGGCGGGTGTCTGGTAGAGCCATGCGCGGGGATTCATCATCAGCTCCCAGGGATGTCCGCCCAAGCGGGGATACGAGGTCATGTACACGGCTGTACCGGCCAGGGGAAGCGATGCGCGTCCTCCGCCCAGACGGTCGCGGATTTCACCGCCGCTACCGGTTGCGGCACCGTTGAAAGGCTCCACGGTGGTGGGGAAGTTGTGGGTCTCGGCCTTGAGCGAGAGCACAGTGGGCAGGTCACGCACCTCGAAGTAGTCGGAACGCTCGGGGTGGGTGGGGTAGAACTGGGCCACGGTCGGACCCTCTACGAATGCCACATTATCCTTGTAGGCCGACACGAGACGGCCGGGATTTACTTGTGATGTTTTCTTGATGAGCTTGAAGAGCGACATGGGCTTCTCCTCGCCATCGATCACAAACGATCCGTTGAAGATCTTGTGACGGCAATGCTCGCTGTTCACCTGCGAGAAGCCAAACACCTCACTGTCGGTGAGGGGACGGCCCAGACGCTCGGCCAGCTGGTGCAGATAGTCCTCCTCCTCTTTCGAGAGAGCGAGGCCTTCACGCTTGTTGTATTCCGTGATGTCGGCGATATGCTCGATGGGGGCGGCGACTGTCGAGGTGCTGTACACGCGGGAGTTAAGCCCGTCATACAGGCGTGACAGCATCTTGTCAAATGCTGGTTGCTCCTCGGTGGTGCGGTGGAATTCCTCGATGCGGGTTATCCCTTCCAGGCCCATGTTCTGGGTGATTTCCACGGCGTTGGTGCTCCAGGGGGTGATCATCTCCTTGCGCGGACCAACGAAACGTCCCTTGACGGAAGTTGAACTGAGGGGTGTCGCTCCGTCGAAGAGCCAAGTGAGCTTGGCGGCTTCCTCGGGCGAGAACTTGTGATTCGTCTCTACGGCGTAGATTAGATTTGCGCCTTTCTTAAAAAATACGACCATAAGTAGCTGGCTATGTCATTGATTGGTTTCTGTCACAAAGGTACAACAATTCCCACATTCCCCCAAATACTTTCCTCAATTACTTGATGGTGTGGCCCTCATGGGGCGCCTCGGCCCCCTGTGGTAAATCATCGATGCCCCGTGGAGCAAGAGTGCTCCACGGGGCATCGGTCAGGATAGGTTACTTGTCTTTACTTTCCGCCCTGCGGCTTGATGTCACCGCCCTGGGCGGGAGTGGCCGAGGGGATGAGGCCACGGTTGCGCAGGAGGGCGTCAACCGAGGGCTTGTGTCCGCGGAACTTCACAAAGAGTTCCATGGGATCCTCGCTGCCACCCATCTCCAGAATGTTCTCCTTGAATGAGCGTGCAGTCTCGGGATCGAAGATGCCCTTCTGGGCAAACAGCTCGAAGCCGTCGGTGTCGAGCACCTCGGCCCACAGATAGGTGTAGTAGCCCGATGCGTAGCCGTCGCTTCCGAACACGTGCTTGAAGTAGGGCGAGCGGTAGCGGTAGGCGATCTGCTTGGGCATGCCCAGCTTCTCGGCTACCTGCTTCTCGAAGGCGTCTACGTCGATCACATCACCTTCGGCGGGGTTGAGTGCGCCCCATGCGAGGTCGAGGAGCGATGCGCCGGCCAGCTCGGTGGTGGTGAAGCCCTGGTTGTGGGTCGATGCGGCCTGAAGTTTGTTTACGAGCTCGGTGGGGATCACCTCGCCTGTCTTGTAGTGGAAAGCATAGTCCTTGAGCAGTTCAGGCTCCAGCGCCCAGTGCTCGGTGATCTGTGAGGGGAGCTCCACAAAGTCGCGGTCGGTGGCTGTGCCCGACTGTGAGCGTAGTTTGGCGCGGCTCAACATGCCGTGCAGGCCGTGACCGAACTCATGGAACATGGTCTCTACCTCATCCACGGTGAGCAGTGCGGGGGTGTCGCCGGTGGGACGGGTGAAGTTACCTACATTGTAGATGATGGGGCGCTCCACGGTGCCGTCGGGATCAACAAACGATGATTTCAGCTCGTCCATCCATGCGCCCTGGCGCTTGGTGGCGCGGGGGAAGTAGTCGGTCATGAACACTGCCACGTGCTCGCCGCTCTTGGCGTCGGTCACGTCATACACTGTCACCTCGGGATTGTACTTCGGAGCGTCGGGCATTTCGGTGAATTTCACGCCATAGAGACGCTCGGCCAGGGTGAAGATACCCTTGCGCACATTGTCGAGCGAGAAATATGCGCTCACCTCATTCTCATCGAGGGCAAATTTCTTGGCGCGTACCTTCTCGGCATAGTAATAATAGTCCCACGGCTCGATGGTGATATCCTTGCCCTCGGCCTTGGCATACTCGGTCATCTCGGCTATCTCCTCATGGGCGCGGTTCACGGCGGGCTCCCATATTTGCATGAGCAGTTCGGTGGCTGCCTGAGGGGTCTTGGCCATTACATTGTCGGTCATGTAGGAGGCGAAGTCCTTGAATCCGAGCAGGGCGGCCTTGCGGGCGCGGAGCTTCACGATGTCGCCGATGATGGGGCGGTTGTCATAGGGGGCCTGTGATGCAAGGTTGATGTAGCCCTTGTACATCTTCTCGCGAACGTCGCGTGAGTCGGCATACTTCAGCACGGGCAGACGGCTCGGCGCATGAAGGGTGAACACCCACTTGCCGTCCTTGCCGCGCGATGTGGCCTCGGTTGCGGCTGTGGCTACGATGCCAGCGGGGATACCTGCCAGGTCGGCCTTGTTGTCCACCACGAGCTCAAATGAGTTGGTCGAAGCGAGAAGGTTCTTGTTGTATTTCAGGAACAGGTCGGTGAGTTTCTTGTTCACCTCCATGAGCTTCTGCTGTTCGCTTGCGTTCAGGAGTGCACCGTTGCGCACGAAGCTTTTGTATGACAGTTCGATGGCGCGCTTCTGGTAAGGCTCCAGGCCCAGCTGGTCGCGACGGTCGTAGAGCGACTTCACGCGGGCAAACAGTTTGGGATCCATCGAGATCTCGTCCGATGCGGTCGACACCATGGGGAGTATCACCTCCGAGAGCTGTTGCATCTCAGGGGTGTTGTCGGTCTCGTTGAGCGAGCCGAACACGCGCATCACTCTGTTGAGGAGCTGGCCCGATTTCTCCATGGCCAGGATGGTGTTGTCGAATGTGGGTTGGGCCTTGTTCTCGGCTATTGCCTTGATCTCGGCTTTGCGTTCGGCGATACCTTTCTCCACTGCGGGAAGATAGTCGCTGTACTGGATTTTCTCAAACGGGGGGATGTCGTACTTGGTGCCGTAGGACTCGAAGAACGGATTCACCCGTGTGGCTTGCTGGGCATTCATGGCCATTGGGATTGACAGGGCTGCCGTGATGACGGCGGCTCGGATTAAGGTTTTCATTTTGATTTTGTGATGGTGGATATTAAGAGATAAAAATGTTGGTTACTATGGTGAGTTTCCGTCGAACACGAAAGTGGTCAGCAACGGGTAGTGGTCGCTCGACTCGATATCGCCACGCTCGATGTCCACGGCCTTCATGTCCCCCTTGTACAGCACCTGGTCTATGCGGAAATAGAACCTGTTGCCGTGATAGGTGATCGTGGGACCGAAAGCGTTCTCGGCATATGCGTCCTTCATGTCGCCGTCCATTATGGTGCGCACTGCGTAGCACCCCTGGATGTCGTTGAAGTCGCCGGCCACTATGAAGTTGCCCCCTATCGAGTCGATGGTGTGGCGTATGAATCGCGCCTGGTCGGCCCTCTTGCGGAATGCCACGGCCAGTTTGCTTATCAGCTGGTGTTTCACATCCGACAGCTCCTTGCGTATGGCACGTTCGCTTCCGGGGGCTTTGTCAAACAGGTTCTGGTACAGAGCCTTGTCGGCCATGCTCAGCCCTATGGATTCGAGATGCACGTTGAACAGGTTCACCCTGTGACCCTGGATGTTGAATCGGAACAGCGCCATGCGCACATCCATAGGTGAGGGGAGCGGTATGTCGTCGTAATTGAACGGGTATTTCGACAGTATTGTGAGTTGGTTGTTGATGTCAACCATTCGGTAGGGATACCTCGCGTTGAGCCGGCTTATCTGATCCGAGGTGATGTGCCACAACGGCCAGGTCTTTATGAACTCCACTTCCTGCAGGTTCACTATGTCGGCATCGGTCTCGAGTATATAATCGATGGTGCTGTTTGACTCCAGTCCGGGCACATTTCCACGGAAATCCCAGAAATGCAGGGCATTGTAGGTGAGCAGTGTGAATGACCGCTCCTTCTCCTCGGGCGTGAGCTCGTGGTTGCCTATGTTCATCGGGGCATAGGTGAGGAGCGGTGGCAGTGACACCAGCCAAGAGATGGCTATTATGAATGTCATGCTCCACTTGCGCACTATCAGGTCGAGCGCCACAAGCAGCAGGTCGCCTATGAGTATCCCCGGCAGCATCATGCTCATGAGCGCGGGAAATATCGACAGGTCCGGATCTATGATCCCTCCATAGGCCGATATTATGGTGGCTATGGCCGCGAGCACGTTCACCACCATAAGTATGGTGATGAGAGTAGCCCTCGTGGATCGGGATATGATTCGGCTCAGTGGTGTCGCGCGCATGTCGGGTTGGATTTCTTACTTGATTTTTCGGCTCACGTTGAACAGCCTGTCGCGTTCGGCCGGCGTGAGTGCCGAGTATCCTGATTTCTTTATTTTGTCGAGTATAGTGTCGAGCTCCCGCCGTTCCTCGGGCGATAGGCCGCCTGTGGCCGGTTCGGTCTGTTGGGCGCTCCGGGCAGAGTGGGCGGGGCGGTCTTGCCGTGCCCTCAGGTCGGGCATCTTCATGCGGTCCAATATCCGGCTCGCCGGCATTGTGATATCCTGCCCTTTCTTAAGCCGTGTGGCGAAGAACGCGCCTGTGAGTATGCCTCCTATATGGGCTATCTCGCCTCCGGCATTGCTCCCCGTCACCCCTATCAGCACCAGCACTATGGTGGCTATCGCTATCCATTTCACGGCCACAGCGCCTATCAGGAACAGGTGCATCTTGAAGTCGGGCATGAGGATGGCCACGGCTGTCACTATGGCTATCACCGATGCTGATGAGCCTATGAGCCACCCGTCAGTGTGGCTGAACACCGGCAGGGCATTGTATCCGGCCAGGAATAGCACCGCTCCGGCTATGCCGCCGTAGAGATAGAGCACCAACAGTTGCCTGGAGGTACCCACCATGCGGAACATGGTGCCGAACCAGTAGAGCCACAGCATGTTGAACACTATGTGGAGCAGGTCATACTGGGCAAACATATAGCTGATCAGCGTCCACGGGCGTGTCACGAGCACGGCCGGCGATGAGGGCAACTCCACCCACAGCAGTATCGTATTGATCAGCGAGGGATTGCCCGAGAATACTCCGACGATGGCCAGCAGACGCAGAGCCACGAACACGCCTATGTTGATCCACACTATCTTCATCAGCATGGACGACTGGCGGTAGCCTGTGCGCATGTCATCAATAACCCCCATATCCGCCTCCTCCGCTGAATGTGCCCTTCTTCTTCCAGTAATATATGATGAGGAAACCGAATATCATTCCTCCCAGATGGGCGAAGTGGGCTATACCGTCCGATGCGCCTACCGATTCGCTGAGGCCTATCAGCAGTTCGATGCCTATCATGCCTGTCACCATCCACTTGGCCTTGATGGGCACAGGTACGAAGAACAGGAATATGGGCGCGTTGGGATACATCATGCCAAATGCGAGCAGGATACCGTAGATGGCACCCGAGGCTCCGATGGTGATGAACATGTTCAGCCATTGCGACACCTGTGCTTCCATGCCTGGTGCCGAGAGTATCTCGCGGGCTTCAGGGAAGTCAATGTGCATTGCATTGGCCAGCAGGGGGGTGAGAGTGTTTTCCCACGTCAGCATCCATGTCAGTTCCTGGATAAGTCCGGCCCCGATGCCACACGACATGTAGTAGAACAGGAAGCGCGCGCTTCCGAATGTCCTTTCGAGCGTCATGCCAAACATCCACAGCGTGAACATATTGAAGAATATGTGGGCGAAACTACCCGTCGAGTGCATGAACATGTATGTCACAAGCTGCACAGGGTTGAAGTCGGCCGCCTTGAAATAGTGCAGTCCGCCCAGTGTCTCGAGGCTCGTGCCGATACGGCCAGGCAATACAAACATTGCCAGCCATACTATGAGGTTGATGATGATGAGGTTTTTTGTCACAGGTGGCATCTGTCCAAAAATTGATCCTCGTGAGTTCATATTGTTGATAGTGTTGATGAATTAGTGTATAAATGTATCAATCGGCGACAATGAACGTCCCGTATAATTATGCAAATTTACAAAAACCTTGCAATCTAAGGACTATTGATTAATACTTTTTAAGTACTTGTTTGCCTCAGGTTGCGTTCAACTCGATTAATTTATTACATACTTTTTTTGTGGTAGAGTTATTCTGAAAACATATATTCTCCCGTATGTAACAAAATTTATGCCCGGGTGGTTCTGATGGTAAAATTACATAAGGTGTATATTTCTCTAAATATCAATTTATTAATATTTTTTAACACAATAAATATATGAAATATTTTGGAGTGTAAATAAAAGTTCCTACCTTTGCACCACGAAAACATCGCGGGGTGGAGCAGTGGTAGCTCGTTGGGCTCATAACCCAAAGGTCGCAGGTTCGAGTCCTGTCCCCGCCACCAACCAAAAGGTTCCGGAATCCCGGAACCTTTTTTCATATCCATCCCCCCGCGTTAGGTGTGGTAGTAGAGGGTCAGTAGGGGTCGACCATAGATCCAAAGATCAGAGGGATAGAAGTATAGGGATTAGATTTTTAGACCATAGGGCCAGAGATATTTTTATAGATATAATGGCTCCTGCCCGTCACGGGTGGGAGTCATTCGTTTTTTTAAGTATTGTAGCAGTATGTCAAGGGGCTCTTGCCGAGCGTTTAATTTTAACCCTGGCGGGTTGAAAGTTAATAAGGTTATAGGGTTATGAGGTTATTATTCAGCGGAGCTGAAGGTTATGGGGTTATAGGGAGGCTTGTTTTTGCTATGAATACCATCTTTTTTATGCCTTGACCTTGTATTCCATTTCCTTTATTCCTTTTCCTCTTTTGTGTAACCTTATTGCTGGTTCCGGGGGGAACGGCGGAGGTCGGCGCTCCGCTTAGGTGGGTATGGGTGGGCGGGGGATTGGAGCATCGTCTGCGGGGTGGCCTTGCGGGCCCTCGCGGGTGGGCAGGCTCCAGCGGAGGATGGACGTTGGGTCGGTGAGGACGAGGATGGCGGTCTCGACCGGGGGCTCGGGTTTAGGGGGCCTCTGTGTGGTGTGGCCCTGCATGCCGAGGTAGAAGAAGGCGGGGATCTGTTCCCTGTCGACGTTTATGTGTATGACAAGGAAGCCTATGCCACACAGCAGAGGAAAGAGTGCTGAGCAGAGGCTGAGAAATTTCCCGGGATTGGGCTGCATTGGGGAGTAGCCTTTGTATTCCTGGGCGTTGAGCAGGAGCATGAAGGCGGGGGAGGTGCCGCGGACGCTGTCGGGGCGGGAATAGGAGGCGTAACGGATGCGTTTGTGCAACGTTTTTACCTGCCGGCGGGTGTAGCCTGTATATTCAGGATACATTTTGCCGAATTCTCTTTCTTTGCCTTCCTTGGAGAGGTAGAGGAGCGCGGTCGCGCCTTCGGGGGAGGTGGCGAGGCGGTAGTCGAGATATGAACGGAGGAGTTCGGTTGAGTCGTAGCCTTTGGGGTCGACGATGACGATCGGGCGCGGGCGGGAGAGCCGGCGTGCGCGTTCGAGCCGTGATATGACGTTTTTCTCGGTGGGGGAGAGTTCCCGGCCGAGAAAGCGTGAGAATTGGTGACACCAGATGTCGGGTCGCCGGATTCGTTTTGTCAGGTGGGTTACCTTGTGGCTCGTTGGTTTCATATCAACGGCAAAGGTAGGTTACCGGGGAGGGTGATATGGTGCGATAATGTCGTGTATCGGGTGGAAATTTTAAGACCAGAGGGCCAGAGATCAAGTTTTTTAGTATAGAGGGATTTTTTTGAGTATAGAGGGGGAAATATAGAGTATAGGGATTAGATTATTAGGATTGTGAATTTTAGGTATATTGGTGGAATATAAGGTGTTATGGAGGGTAAACGCGGGAAATAATTATAGGACGTCTTCGACGCCCGTTTGGGTATGTGTTTCATTTTCCCCACGCCTCTTCGAGGCTTAGTGGGTGGATGGTCTGTGAGGAATTTACGGGCCGAAAAAAAGGATCAGTAGATTTTGATCTTTGGATCTATGGTCTACCACTTACCGAAATCTACGAATCCAAATCTTTGACTTAGATCCAGCTCCTATATGGCCCTTTTGACCTCTGGTCTAAACCTAAATACCGTGATCATCCGGTCAAAACTCCATTCGGGGCAATAAAAAAACTGCCGTAACTCTATGTGTTACAGCAGTCTTACTGATCTTGCGGAGAGAACGAGATTCGAACTCGTGGATAGGATTGCTCCCATCGTCGGTTTAGCAAACCGGTGGTTTCAGCCACTCACCCATCTCTCCAATCCGAGATATTTACCCTTCTACAAGAGTAATATTTCCCTTTTGCGTTGCAAAGGTAGGAATATTTGACGTTAATACCAAATTTTTCTTGATATTTTTACGCAAATATTTCCCTTGCGGAAAAATACCGCTATTACGACTCCATGAATACCAGATACACTGCCACGATGAGCAGGCAGAACGCAAGAAAATGATTCCAATGCAACGCCTCACCACGGAAAAACATTATGGTGAATACCGTGAATATCATCAGCGATATCACTTCCTGGATCACTTTCAGCTGAAGAAGCGAAAACTGACCGCCGTTGCCGTTGAAGCCATATCGGTTGGCAGGCACCATGAACATGTATTCCATGAGCGCGATACCCCATGAGAGAAGTATCACGGTGATGAGAGGCGTGTGAGACGTTATCACCTTCATCTGCTGGAGTTTCAGCTGGCCATACCAGGCGAACGTCATGAATATATTGGAGATCACCAGGAGCCCTACGGTTAACCATCCGTTCATATGCAACTCGGGTTTATCGTGTGGTCATTCTTGAATCCTTGTCGGGATTGTTGAGTATCTCCTGGAGCTTACCCTTCTCGATATATTCTATGAGCGCCTCGTAGAGAATCTCCTTGCTCGAAGCCATGAGGGTAGCTTTTTTGAGCGGGGACATGTAGTCGTTTCCGGCGGCCAGATAATCGATGGTGGCTATGCGGTAACGGCGGGCGGGATCAAGGGGAGCGCCATCGATGGTGATGCTGTTGATCTCGTGAGTCTCCGGATCGTAGACCACGCGGGCGTTTGAGCTGATCCCCTGGCCCTCCTGGCCCACCATTATCTTGATATTGTCGAGCAGGTCGGCCCCGGCGATGTCGAGTACCACTATACGGTTTTCAAACGGAGCTATGTCGATGATCTCTCCCTTAGTAATCGGTCCGGCCGATAGGGAATTGCGTATACCCCCCTTGTTCATGATTGACATGTCCACAGGCTTGCCGCTGATCTCGGCACCGCGCATCCTCACGAAGTCGCTGAAAAGGTTGAGCAGTTCGTAGGACTCGCGCTCGAAATCAAACGGTGTGTCGCCTATCCTGTAAGCCCTGAGTGAATCCACCTTCACGCGGTAAGGATCGATGAGCGAGGCAAATTCAGTGTCGATGCGGCTGTCAAGACGGCGGTCGATCTTTATGAGTTTGGGGGTCACTTCGCGGGTGGCAAGATTTATGTCGATCTCGCCGATTGCCGATCCGCGCGATCCGGTCTGAAGTATGATCACCGAATCGCCCTCGGCGTTGGCTACTTTCCAATTTGGCGAGGAGGGGTTGGCAGGGTCGATGGCCGTGTGGGAATGTCCCCCTATTATCACATCGATATCCTTGCTGCCACGGGCTATGTCCTGATCGTTGGTCCCTGACTGCTGATCGTAACCGAGATGGCTTATGGCTATTACCATTTCCGCTCCCTCGGCGCGCAGGCGTGAGGCCTCTTTGTTGGCACACTCCAGGGCATCCATATATTTCACGCCCTGGCAATTGTCGGCCGAGATGATACCTACAGGGTCGAGATTAAGACCCAGGAAGCCTATCTTATGTCCGGCCACCTCCTTGATCACCGAGGGCATGAACAGCCCCTGCAGGGTAGAGCCTGTGAGGTCGTAGTTGGTGCTCAGCCTGTCGGCTGTAACCTGGCCCCATTCCTCGGCGAGTTTATCCATACCCCGGTCAAACTCGTGGTTGCCGAGGATACGTATGTCATAACCAAGCTCATTCATGAGCGCGCGTTCCACCTCTCCGCCGAATATGGTGAAGTAGAGTGATCCTTGCACGGCGTCGCCGGCATCGACGAGCATCACATTGGTGCGTGCATTGCGCACGCTGTCGATCACCACTTTGCGTCGGGCTATGCCTCCGTTGTCATGGCGGTCGGGATCGATGGACGAGTGGGTATCATTGGTGTGCAGTATCACCAGGTGGTCGGCATCGCTCACTGAGGGTTTGCAGCATGCCAGGGAAATGCCCAATGAAATTAGCAGTACTATCTGCGGAATACGTGGCTTCATGAGTGGTATGTGTGAGATTGTTGTGTGGTCTATGTTTTATGATTGATGGAGAGGCTATTCAATACCTATCAGTTTGTGGGTCTGCAGGGAAAGCCTCCAGTGTGGGTGGTCGAGTATATATTTTACGGTGGCCTGGATATTGTTGCCTCCGTCATATACGGGAGAGGAGCATGGCTGGAGGAAGTAGTGCATCGCGGCATGGCGGTTGGCAATCTCCTCCACATCCTGGTCGAGAAACACAACTTTCAGCTCGTCGATGCGCTTGAGCGCAACCGGGGTGTCCCCCTTGGGCGAGCAGGTCACCCAGTCAACATCCTCGGGGAGAACGCGGGTGCCGTTGGTCTCCACCTGGATATAGAATCCGGCTTCGTGAAGCATGTCCACAAGCAGATCGTCGAGCTGTAGCGACGGCTCGCCACCGGTGATGACGATGTGTCGTGACGGATATCGCATCACCCGGCGCACGATCTCGTCGTGTCTCATCTCGATCCCCGAGAAGTGGTCAGTGTCGCAGAACTCACACTTCAGGTTGCATCCGCTCATGCGTAGAAACACTGCCGGAGTGCCGGTGTGGAATCCCTCTCCCTGCAGGGAATAGAATATCTCGTTGATTCTCATTGTGCTGACAATGGTTGGGGAGTTAGCTATTCTTCGTCCTTGACATACGAGGCCACATTGCCCTCGCTTTCCTTCACATCGACGCGGTAGCAGGTGTCTATCTGGTCACATATCCATCGGGCGATATTCTCGGCCGTGGGGTTGAAAGGGAGCAGTTCATTGAAATTGCCGTGGTCCAGATAGCCGGTGATGCGTTCCTTGATATGCGAGAAATCCACCACCATGCCGTCGGCGTTGAGATCGCGCGCACGGCAGTGGACGGTCACGAGCCAGTTGTGGCCATGCAGATTGCTGCATTTGCTTGGGTAGGAGAGCTCGAGTCGGTGGCATCCGGCAAGCTCAAATGTCTTGGTTATATAGTACATTGTGATATGTGATACCTTGGTTTATGGGGTGGAGAGAGGGTGTGGGAGATCGGTTTTTAACAACTCCTTACTTGACAGGTGTCAGGCCGTTGTCGGCGGCGATCTTGTACATCAGTTCCAGGGCGGCTTCCCGGTCGTTGGGAGCGATGATGCCGTCCAGGATGGCGTTTTTCAGAGCGCTCTTGATGGTGCCTACGATCGGGCCTCCCGATATGCCGAATATCTCCATTATCTCGTTGCCGTCGACTGGTGGCTGGAGCTTGCGTATCTCGTCGCGCACGTTGAGGTCGGCGATCTTCTCGCGCACGATGGCAAAGTTGGTGAGCAGGCGTTTCACCTTCTCACGGTTCTTGGAGGTTATGTCGGCCTCGCACAGTGTCATGAGGTCCTCCAGGTCCTCGCCGGCATCGTTGATGAGGCGACGCACGGCCGAGTCGGTCACTTCCTCCTCCACAAGAGCTATGGGGCGCATGTGCAGTTCCACGAGTTTGGCCACATACTTCATTTTCTGGTCCTGGGGCAGACGCATGTATCGGAATATTCGCGGCACCATCTTGGATCCTACGAAATTGTGGTTGTGGAATGTCCAACCCGACTTTTCATCCCAGCGCTTGGTCACGGGCTTGGCTATGTCGTGCATCAGCGCGGCCCAGCGGAGCCACACATTGTCGGTCTTGGAGGCCACATTGTCGAGCACCTCGAGAGTGTGGGCGAAATTATCCTTGTGTCCACGGCCGTTTACAGTGTCCACGCCGTTCATGGCTTCAAGTTCGGCCATCACGAGCGGCAGCAGTTCGGTGTCGTGAAGCAGTTTCCATCCTATCGATGGGCGTGGCGAGTTCATGATCTTCATGAGCTCGTCGACTATTCGCTCGCGGGAGATTATCTTAAGTCTCTGTGCATTGCGCTTGATGGCGGCGAATGTCTCGGGATAGATCTCAAACTGCAGCTGAGTGGCAAACCTTATGGCCCTCATCATTCTCAGGGGGTCGTCGCTGAAGGTTATGTCGGGGTCGAGCGGTGTGCGCAGTATGCCACGTTGCATATCCTCCAGGCCGTTGAACAGGTCGATGAGCTGTCCGAATCCTTCGTGATTTATGCGCAGGGCGAGAGCGTTGATGGTGAAATCGCGACGCGAGAGGTCCTCCTCGAGTGTGCCGTCCTCCACGATAGGCTTGCGTGAGTTGCGCTGATAGGATTCGCGGCGGGCTCCCACAAACTCGAGCTCTATGCCGTGGCTTTTCACCTGGGCTGTGCCGAAATTGCGGAACACCGTGAGGTGGGTTCCTTTGCCGAGATTGCGTGCCACCACCTCGGCAAGCTCGATACCGCTTCCTACCGTAACGAAGTCGATGTCCTTGGACGGACGTCCGAGGAAAAAGTCACGGACACATCCCCCTACAGCATAGCAGGGGCGACCGATGGAATCGGCCGCCTTGCCTATGGTGTGGTATAGAGGTGTGTCTAATTGAGCGGTTACTTTATCTAATGGGTTTATTATCATCAAGACTATCTGTCAAAATATATTATTTCCTCAGGTGCGAGGGTGATACATTCCACATGGTCGGAGTGTACTATATAGGTGTTCTCGATGCCTACGGCTCCCACGTGAGGTATCACGAATTTGGGCTCGAGGGCTATTACGTTGCCCTCCTGTATGATATCGCGGCTGCGCGGTGCTATCACTGGCAGTTCGTTGATCTCGATTCCCACTCCGTGCCCTATGAATCCGGCATGCTGGCGGTGTCCCATATAGTAAGGCTTCAGGTCGGCCTCGGTCACTATCTGCTCGGCTTTTTCCCACAGGGCTTTGGCCGGGGTGCCGGGGTGCATCATGTCGCATAGCGCATGGTGGATGTCGATGGAGCATTGGTGGGCACGCTCGGCCAATGGCTCGAGGTCGCCGAGGGCAAACACTCGCGTCATGTCGGTCATGTAGCCGTTGTAATTGCCGTTGATGTCCACCATCACTGTGGTGCCCGGGGTGATGAGAGTGCCGTTGGCTCCCACAGGCAGTGAGGGGTCCATTCCGGCTCCGCCCATGGCGAAGTCATACGGCGATGGGGCATCGGCATTGCGTCCGGCGAGCACATTGCCCATATAAAGCTCCATGGTGTCGCCGCTTATGCGGAACTGTCCGAGACACCCTTGGAGTCGGCTCAGATGCTCGATGGACACCTGGAGGTCGTAGTCGCTCATTCCCTCCTGGAAGAGGCCGGGGATGCGGCGGTACACACGGGTGTGCTTGGCGCCCGACTGGCGCAGCATATCCATGGCCAACGGAGTCTTCACTGCCCTGACTGTCCTCATGAGCGGTGATGCGTTGCGTATCTCGGCTCCGGGGAACACCGGGATGAGGCGTGATGCCATGGAATAGGGGAGCACGTCGAGCTCGAGGGCTATGTTGGACGGAGCGCTCATGCCTATCGAGGCAGTGATCTCCTCGGGCTTACGTATATATACGATCCCGTCGCCTTCCAGCTCCACAGGACGCTTCACGAAGAATATGGGCATTCCCTTCAGGGGAATGTAGGCATATCCGGCAAACACTCGTCCGGTGAGGTAATAAATGTTGGCGTTGTCAGTGAGAAGGAGGGCCTCGGTTGAGGTCGCCTCCATCTCACTGCGTATCTTGGAGAGCCTTAGCTCGAATTCGTCATGAGGCCATAGCACAATCTGCTTTTCCTGAACGTTCTCCATAACTATATTATATATGGTCAATGATTGGGGGATGATACGTGCTGTGGGGATTAATCCTCGTCAGCGATCTCATCAGGAGCCAGGCGCTTTAGCGATATGATCACCTGGCCGGCTGAATTCTTGAGATAAGCGGTGTCGGCATTGGGGCCTTTGGCTGCCGTGTCGACATTCTCAAGGGCGAGAAGGAACTTCTGCTCGGTAGCGATGTCGGGGCATGTCATGCGCGATGTCGCCAGGTTCTTGAACTCGATGCCGTTGCCCTTGTCGAGGTTGATGGTGATTTCGCCATTGAGGAGGTTGCAACCTGCATTGCCATGCACCTGCTTCTGGTCCACGTCAAGAACAATCTTTATCTTGGCCGAGATTTCGTTGCCGTCGATTGCGGTCACGCGCCATGCGCCGTTGAGGAATGCGAGGTTATGCTTGCGGAGTTTCATCACTGTACGTCCGGTGTTGGTTATGAGTGATACGTTTGACGGGTCGGTGAACTGGTAGGTGTTCACATCGTTGAGTGCGCGGTTGACCGCAAACTCGTAGGGGGCGTCATGGCAAGCCTTGAGGGAAGATATGAATTCGCCGGCAGGGGTGATCTTGCTTCCCTTGATGTTCCACATGCCGTTGAGGTAGTTGCATCCGTTGAAGCCTATCACGCTGATGACGCCTGTCTGGCCCTCGGTGGGCTCGAAAGTCAGTTTGGGGTGGTTCTCACCGTTGACCACGATGTTCTCGCCCTCGACCTCCACGATTGACCATTCGCCCTCAAAGTTCTTGACGATCTCGTCGATGGGGGTTACTTCTACAGTCTCCACCGGTGTAGCGGGCACTGTAGCCTTGGGTGTTTTGGACTGATTGTTGCGCAACGCGCCACATCCTGTTGTCATTGCCATGATAGCGATAAGGGATATGAATGAGTTTAGTTTCATCATTATGGTTTTGTATGTATGATAATTACGTGAGGAGTATTCCTCTGTTCTATGGTTATAACGCTTTGACGTGATATTTGTGCGTGCGTTTAATTCAATAGAGTGCAAAATTAAATAAAAATGCTCTAATCAGAAAATAAAGTGGGGAGAGCTTGAGATTTATTTGACGAGAAATATGATTTATATAAAAGATGATTAATGCGGTTGGAAATATTTTTTGCATCGTGATAAAAATGATTTATGTCGCCGAAATATCAGTATGCCGATTCCCGGCTGAAAAAGTGGTGAAAATACTCGTTGAGATTAATTGTATGAATATTAATAGATTAAGTAGAAATACGGATAAATAGCTTGTAAGGAAAGTGTTAAAATTTTGTTAAATATACATATAACACTTGCGGGGTTGAAAAATAGTGCCTAACTTTGCATCGCAAAACCAAGGAACGAGGTTCTAAACGAAGTCCCAAGGTGATGCTCACTAAATGGCGATTTAGTGTAGAGGCCTAGCACGCCGCCCTCTCACGGCGGAAACCCGGGTTCGAATCCCGGATTCGCTACAAGCCCGAAAGCCGGATTCTACGGAGAGTCCGGCTTTCACTTTTTTATGTGTATTCCCATTTTATGGCTGTAGGATATGGACAGGTCATAGAATAGAATATGAATTGACTGTAGAAATATGAATAAAGATAATAGCAACGAATTGTTCCCTCTGGTTGATGAGGCCGGGAATGTGATAGGACATGCCACGCGCGGGGAGTGTCACGACGGTAGCAAGCTGTTGCATCCGGTGGTGCATCTGCATCTTTTCGATACATCCGGCCGTCTGTATCTCCAGCGCCGTCCCGACTGGAAGGATATCCAGCCCGGGAAATGGGACACGGCTGTGGGCGGACATGTGGATTATGGCGAGGCTGTTGAGCAGGCGTTGCTCCGCGAAGTGAGAGAGGAGATCGGGCTCGAAGGGTTAGAGATGAGGTTCCTGAAACGGTACGTGTTTGAGAGCGACCGGGAGCGTGAGCTGGTGAATGCGTTCATGGTCGAGACCGATGCCGTGCCATGTCCGAGCGATGAGCTTGACGGTGGCAGGTTCTGGTCGCGCGCCGAGATCCTCGACGCGATGGGTAAGGGGGTGTTCACTCCCAATTTCGAGCGGGAATACCTGACACTGTTCGGCGAATGACCTCTTAAGTAAGTCGGAAGAATTAATACCTATCACGTTTCTTTTTAAGATTTACTTAACATCTATTATATAAATAATATATCAGGCCGTTTGGTATAATTGTAGGAAAATATATAAATTTGTCCTCAGTAACACGCTCAACTTATGTCGAAGGATACTCAACTTGATGACTCAACACTCGTAGCGCGGCTCAGGGATCCCTCGAGCTGTCGTGTCGCCTTTGGCGACATGATCAAGCTCTATACCCCACCGCTCTATCGCCAGATACGCCGTATGGTGCAGAGCCATGAGGATGCCAACGACCTGTTGCAGAACACATTTCTGAAAGCATGGCAGAACATCGATAATTTCCGCGGAGATGCCAAGCTTTCGACGTGGCTCTATAAGATAGCAGTCAACGAGAGCCTCACCCATCTCGAAAAGGAGAGGAAGCGCCTGGGGCTGTCGCTCGACGATGAGGAATCACATGTGGTGAATCTCATCGAGGCCGACACGGATATCGACGGCGACGAGCTTGCCCAGCAATTGCGCAAGGTGATAGCATCGCTGCCCGAGAAACAGAGGCTCGTGTTCAACATGAGGTATTACGACGACATGAAGTATGAGCAGATGTCCGAGATCCTCGGCACCTCGGTGGGAGCGTTGAAAGCCTCCTATCACCTGGCCGTAAAAAAAATTGAGCAATTTTTTACTGACATGGACTAAACCATGCGTGGAAAGTTCAGTCAAAGAGATAAACAAACATTGTAACGAAATGAAAGATATACTCGAAAAAGTGAACCGTAACGACGGCATGACCGTTCCTGACGGGTATTTCGACGATTTCGCGACCCGTATGGCGGCCTCGCTACCTGAGATGGAGTGGGAAAAGCCTTCGGCGCACGTCGTGCCCCGCAGTTTCTGGCAGAAGGTGCGTCCTTACGTCTATCTTGCAGCCATGTTCATGGGCGTGTGGTGCATGATGAAAATGTTTGACCTAATGGGTCCAAATAGCCGTGGATTGTCGTTTGACAGCAATCCTGTAATCACTGCGGCCGTCAGCAATGATTACTTCGTGAACGATTATGTCACCCTCCAGGGGGATGTTTCCGAATATCAGCTGATGGAGGATCTTTACGAGACCGGTTATGTGCCGGCATCCTACACCGGTGGATACGATGACGGTGACTACAGCATCGAATTGTAAACTTAATGATAATACCTCACGTATATGGTAAAGAAAGTAATCCTGATAATTATAGCGCTCATGCTGTTGCCTATAGCATTGTTCGCCCAGAAGCCTTCCGCTCGTGAGCGCGAGGCATGGATGAAGGAGATGCAGCAGGTGAAGAATGAGTATATAGCCCGCAAACTGGACCTGAGCGAAGAACAGAAGACCAAATTCCTGCCTCTGTACAACCGCATGGACGAGGAGATGCGTCAGGCGGCCGAGCAGGCCATGAAGATGGAGCGGGAAGTGCGAAAGAAAGGGAAGCAGGCCACTGACCTCGAGTATGAGAAGGCGGCCGAAGCCCAGTTTGAGCTGAAAGGTAAGGAGAACATCATAGAAATGAAATATTTCAAGGATTTCAAGAAGATGCTTTCACCTTGCCAGTTGTTCAAGCTCAAGAAAGCCGAGCGGGATTTCTCCCGCGAGCTTATGAAAAAGCATAACGAACAGAAAAGAGAAAACAAAAAGAAATGAACGTAATGGAACGGGGTGGACTTAAATCCACCCCGTTTCGATTATGTGAACAGATCATTTTACGGAGTTGTTGCAAAAGGAGATATAATATAGGAGATATATATTGGATATGTTTATGACCGGATACAGATATATAAAGTATATAAAGGGGGCTGTGGCCCTGGCAATTTTCATGGCGGGGATACCGATGGCGTTCGGCCGAACTGTCAGGGGGGTGAAGGCTCCCGATTTCGCTTATCCCAAGACTGTGAGCGCCCAGGCTTCAAAATCACTTGCCGAATCGCTCAAGCAGGGAAACAACCAGGGGGTGATACGCGCCCTCATGGACTATACCCTTGCCGAGAGCGCTATAGGCGGCGAGAATGTGCCGGCATGTCTTGCCAAGATCGATTCGGTGAAGAATGTGGTTTCCGAGCCTGTGGTGAGGAGTATGCTCGATATCCTCGAAGGGGTGATATATAATAATGTGTATTCATCATCCCGATGGACGTATGACCGCAGGAACTCTCCCCTGTTGCCGCTTCCGGCCGATTGCAAGGAGTGGAGCGGTGAGCAGTTCCGCTACAGGATAGGCGATCTCATAGGAAAAGCTCTGGCTGATAGCACTGAGTTGCGCAAGGTAGCCATAGAAAAATATAAGGAGGTGATCACGCAGGACAGAATGACCGCCGTGTATTATCCCACACTTTACGATTTCGTGGCCTGGCAGGCCCTGGCTATAATGGATGGCTGGAGTGATTCAGGTAATCACATATTCCCGATGTGGATGGTGAGGAATGCCGCCGATTCGCGGATTGCGCCGGAAGTTCCGTCGGTGAAGCGCGACCCCGACGGTGAGAGGATACTGGCGATATATGCCTCGCTCATCAATGGAGCGTCGCGTGGATCGGCTCCCGAGGTGAATGCGCGTCTCGGATTGTTGAGGTTTCTCCGGTCCCACACGGTGGAGGTGAGCAACAGGCCATATGATGCCGTGTCGCTTGACCTGTACTCTCAATTGTATGACTCTTACTGCAACGGCAACGGAACCCCGTCCACGACATATGCCGGCGATATACTGCTGGAATTCCCTGTTGATGGCGATGGGGTAAAGACCACATATGAGAGGATAAAAGCATTTCTTAAAGCCTATCCCGGCTATTGGCGCAGGGATTGCCTCCTGCAGTCGATCGACAGGATGGAAGCCAAGGTGGTGCGCATATCCGCGCCTCAGGTGGTGGCACCCGGAAGTAAAGTGGAGATAGGTGTGTCGGTCAACAATGTGTCGGATATGAAGCTGGATATTTACGATGTGTCGTCGGCTCCGCTATCGAAGGGGGACTACCGCTTTGTGCCCGGCGCCTCGTCGCAACGCAGGATAGCCTCGCTACCGGTAGTTATATCGGGCGAGAGCGTGCCGTTCACTGCCAAACGTAATGTGGAGTACATATTTGACAAGCCGGGCAATTATATAATAGTGCCGACGGCAGGTGTGTCGACACCCGGCCGTGACAGCTACAGGAAAATTCATGTCACCGAGGTGGCGTTGAGCACTTGCAGTTTCCTGGACAATACGGTGTGGGCTGTGGATGCCAACGATGGCTCGCCCATCGAGGGGGCAGTGATCTCGATCAACCGCTCTCCCTATAACGACAAGAGCCGCAGCGAGCGCTTAGGCGTCACCGGTGCTGACGGCTCTCTGGCAGTCTCCGGCAAGACCGGAGCGGTGACTGCCGTCGCAGGTAGTGACAAGTATGCTATGCCGGTGTATCTCTACAATCACGGCTATGACCGTCCCGACAAGTGGACAATGACAGCGCGTGGATATTCCTCGCTACCGCTATACCATCCCGGCGACACGGTGGAGTGGAGCGCGGTGTGCTATGAGTATAAGGCCGGAATGAACCGTCCGTATGCCGGCAAGAGCGTGGAGGCCGTTCTCTATGATGCAAATCGTGTGCCTGTGGATACGTTGGCAGGAACTACCGACCGTTTCGGCCGTATTTCGGGTAGTTTCCGTCTCCCGGAATCGGGGCTTACTGGCGTATTCTCGATATCGGTCGGTGGCCAGCGTAGAGCGGTGTCATTCGAGGTATCGGACTATAAGTTGCCGACATTCAGGGTGATGCCTCCCAAGGTGGAGCAGGGTGTGCCCGTCAATGGAGCCGTCACCATAAGGGGTAAAGTGGCTACCTATGCCGGATTCCCGCTTGCCGATGCAGATGTGACACTGGCCGTGAAGGTGTCGCAACGTCCCCGCTGGTGGTACTATTCGCCGGTTTATGACGTGTACACTACCAAGGTGAAAACCGATGCCGATGGCGCGTACACGGCTGTGCTCGGTGCGGATGTCTTCGCCTCCTCTCCGCTCCCCGACGGATATTATACCATGGATGTGTCGGTGCTGTCGGCATCCGGGGAAACCCAGACGGGCAACGTATCGTTTGCCCGTGGGGAGAGGTATATGATAAAGACCTCAGTACCTGAGAATTTCGATATTACGAAAGGCCGGATGCCTGTCGAGGCCCGCGTGGTCAATTATGAGGATTCCGTGGTGAAGACGGTTGTTAACGTCGGGCTTGTCCCGGCTGATTCATCGGCTGTGATTTCGGCAAAGATCAACGGATCGGGCTACATCGATGTGAGCGGATGCCGGCAGGGTGTATATAAAGTGGTGTCGTCATGTGAGAATGCCGATACAGTGAGGAGCGAAGTGGTGTTGTATGACCCCACTTCCAAGACCTCGCCGTGTCCCGACAGACTTGTGTGGGCTCCTGAGTGGAAACTCACAACCGATGTGACAGGTGCAGGTTCATGGAGGTATGCCCTGAAATGTGACGCCCATCTTCTGGCCACCTTGTGGACCGCTGACGGTATCATCTACCGCCGGTGGGAGAAGGGGCAGGCCGGATTCAACACTCTCGCAGTGAAACTGCCCGAGGGTTGTGACGAGGCCACCCTCTCGCTGATGGCCACGGGCGGATATATGCAGGAATCAATGACTGTGACGGTGAAACGTGCCGACAGCAGCAAGGGTATAAAGATTGTGGCCGAGACATTCCGTGACCGCACTGTGCCCGGCGATGAGGAGACGTGGGTGTTCAAGGTGATTGATAATTCCGGTCGCGGACGCGAAGCAGCCGTGATAGCCGACATGTATAATACCGCTCTCGATGCCCTCGCGACCTCGGGTTGGGACTTTAATCCCTCGCGCGGATTCGTACCATCGGTGAGCTGGAATCTGACCGAACTGAGTGGCAATTCATTGCTGTATTATTGGGACATCCCGTCAAAGCGTAGCGTGAAGTTGCGTTGCCCATCGCTTGTCAACCCTGATTTCGAGACATATGGACGTTCGTTCCGCGGGTCCATGACCGGAGGCGGTCGTTTTATGATCAGAGGTATGGCCAACGGACTGATGATGAAGAGTGCCTCGACTGACGATGCTGCAATGGTGGAGGAATCAGCCATTGTAACCTACGATGCCGGCGCGGCCGATCTGGCAGCTCCCGTAATGCGTGATGTGCGTGAGCATGCCGAGGAGGTAGAAGTCGAGGAAGCCGGTGAGGAGAAGAAAACAGGAGCCGAGGACGGATTCTCGTATCGCGAATCCAATGTACCGCTTGCATTCTTCCGCCCGTCGCTTGTGACCGATATGGATGGAATGCTCGAGCTGAGGTTCACTGTCCCCAACGCCAATACCACATGGGGATTCCGTGCAGTGGCGTTTACCGATTCACTCCTCACGGCTACATTCTCACGTGACGTTGTGGCCTCCAAGGATATAATGGTACAGCCCAATCTTCCACGCTTCCTGCGCACTGGTGACCGGGCCGTGATAAAGGCTTCGGTGATGAACAATACCGACAGTGAAAAGGTAGTGGATACGCAGATTACTGTGTATAATCCGTCGACAGGTGAGACGATCCTCATGAGCAATGTGCCTGACACGATAGCCGCACACGGCAGTGCCATGGTGAGCGTGGAGCTGAAGGTTCCCAATGAAATGCCGTTGATAGGCTACAGGATAAAGTCGTCGACCGATTCCCGGTCGGACGGAGAGCAGGCTCTGATTCCCGTGTTGCCGTCGTCGACCCCCGTGATAGAGACCTATCCGTTCTACATGGCACCGTCACAGAGCGACTACTCCATGGAGTTGCCTAAGATCCCTGCAGGTGGACGCGTGACTTTACAGTTCTGTGAGAATCCGGCATGGTACGTGGTGACCGCATTGCCCGGGCTTCTTGACAAGGAAGCCTCGACAGCGCCCGAGGCCGCGCGCAGTATATTCTCGGCCGCGGTGGCCGCCGGTCTTCTCAAGGATAATCCCGCGATAGCGAGCGCCCTGAGGGAGTGGAGCGAAAGTGACCGTTCGGGAGAGATGCTCACCTCGATGCTCGAGCGCAATGAGGAGCTCAAGATCATGTTGCTCAACGCTACACCGTGGATGCTCGATGCCCGTAACGACACCGAGAGAATGACGAGACTTTCCTTGCTGTTTGACAGCCGGACCGTTAACAACACCATAAAGTCCAATATAGAAATGCTCTCCAAACTGGCATGTGAGGACGGCGGATGGAGCTGGTGTGCCCAATATCCACGCTCATCCCGGTGGTCGACACGCAGTGTGCTGTACTATTTCGGCCGATTGGTGGAATTAGGCTATATGCCTGACTGCAAAGAGTTGAACGCAATGATGCGGAAAGCCCTTAAGTGGGATACCGCCGAGACGCTCAAGGACTTCCGCCGATACCCCGACGGAGACTATACGGAATACGTGAGACTGCACGACATGTTTGCCACATCGGGCTACGGAGCTGCCGACGAGGCCGTATCCAACGCCACCACCCAGCGGATACTCAAGGAGTGGAAGGATGCGTCGTTGGCAAGAAAGGCAGTGTATGCCCGTGTGCTTTACGCTCATTCCTACAGGACGGTGGCAAAAAGCATACTCGCATCCATACGCCAGTATTCCGAGACATCTCCCGCCAAGGGGATGTGGTTCCCGTCGCTTGATGATAACGCATGGTATGGCGCGATGGACAAGGTGGGTATCACCTCGATGATACTTGAGACATTTGCGACCATCGAGCCGGGCTGTCCCGAAATAGAGCTCCTGCGCCAATGGCTGATAATGCAAAAGGGGGCGCAGGACTGGGGAAGCGCGTCGACCGCTACCGATGTTGTGGCCGCGATACTCATGACTTCTGACCGATGGATGGTACCGGCCAAGGGAGCTGTGGTCAAGGTGGGCCGACAGGAGCTGAAGCCGGAGAAATTCGAGCGTCTGACAGGCGAGATGGAGATGTCGATCAACGCTGAAAAGTCGGCGGGTAAAAAGCTCTCCGTGACCAAGAGCGGTGACACTCCGGCATGGGGGGCTGTGTATTGCCGTTATGTCGATGATATGGAGGCAGTAAAAGCCGCCGGATGTGAGGAACTATCCATTGAGAAGACCCTGCTTGTAAACGATGCCACAGCAAAGGATGGGAACGGTGAGTATGGCCGTAGACCAGTGAGCGAGGCCCGTGAGCTGAAGGTGGGCGACCGTGTGACTGTGCGCCTCACGCTTAAGGTTAATGCCGACATGGATTACGTGGCCATAATCGATGACCGTCCCGCCTGCATGGAGCCTATGGATCAACTGCCCACACCGGTTTATTCCGAGGGACTGTGTTTCTATCGGGAGAACCGCGATGCATCGACAAGAATATTCATCGATCATCTGCCCAAGGGAACTTATCTGCTTTCCTATGATGTGTGGGTGAACAATGCCGGTGAATATACATCGGGTATCGCCACTGTGCAAAGCCAGTATGCTCCGCGTTATTCGGCTCACTCGGCCGGCGGTGAGATTGTATCGCTAAGTGGATCAGATAATTGAAAATTAGCGATAGACGATATTAGCTATTTTTAACAAAACGGTTGCCCTAAATATTTTCGGCAACCGTTTTTTGTTGCTATATTTGCGTAAAACTCACCAAAACAGTAGTACGTTTAGGTCAGTTATTGATAGCAGTGCTTAATAAACAGTACATTTAGTTCTCGTCGTTCTCTCATATTTACATTTAGTAATAGGTTTTTTTCATAGAGTTTATTACTTAACGTAAGTCAGTAAATTAAAATGTTTTGTATTAAATCTTGTAAAAACACTCTCACCTCATCTCTACCTCACATGAAAACATCTATTTGCGTCATTGTCATGGGGATACTCTTATCCATGGCACAACCGATGCATTCCGCCGAAATATCATCGTCCAATCGCGCATTGCTTGAGCGGTTGGATAAGATTGTGGCCAACCGTCAGTTTTACATTGACAAGCGCAAAGCCAAGGCCGACTCGGTGAGGTCGCTCATCGAAGCGGCACCCCGGGTTGAGGATAAGATCGCTTTATATCAGGATTATGGAGACTTGTGGCTCGGATTATCGACCGATTCGGCTATTAGAGTGTACAACGAAGGTATCCAGCTGTGCATTGATGCCGCGGATACCACTTCAGCCCAGAAACTGTATGTGGCGCGAGCGCATGGGTATTTTCTCAGAGGGCATATACATGAGTGCATGTCGGATCTCGCCAGGGTGAAGGATGTGGGGTTGAGGCCGGGAGTGGCCGAGCCTTATCACACGGTGGGTTACTCGGTGTTTCTTACGCTCAGTGGTTTCTATTGCGATAGTGAGGATTGGGCCCAGTACTCAAAGAATGGCCGTGAACATGCGTTGAAGGAGATGGCTCTGTACAGCCCCGAATCGCCCAAGTATAATTATTGTCAGGCTCTGGTGTATATGGCCGACAGGAAAAAACAGCTTATGTCATCGTGTCTGCACGATGTGGTGGAGAATACCACCTATAATGACCGTATAAATCCATATGCCTACACGTTGCTTGGCGAGTACTATATGGAGCGAGGTGATTACAATGAGGCTGTTTATAACTATGCGATGGCTTCGATAGGCAATGTGGAGTGTGCGCATCTCGATGGCGTTGCGTTGTTGCGTCTTGGCGAGATGCTGTATAAGATAGGTGATACATCGCGAGCCCACAATTATATGGCGGTTGCCATGGAAAAATCCATTATGGGTGACATGAAGTTCAACCTGATGCGCGTCAACAGTGCCTTCATGGATGTGTCCAAGCTCATGGTGGAGGAGAAGCACCACCAGTTGTGGTTGCTCTCGGCACTTGTGCTTGTGTTGCTTGTGCTCCTCGTGCTTGTGGCAAAGATCATCACAAACAAGAGGAAGGAAGTGAAGATGCTTAAAAGCGTGGAGTCACGTCTGGCGAATGCCAATCTGGCCAAAGAGACATATATCGCTGAGTTCATGAATCTCTGCTCAAGTTACATCGAGAGTCTGGAGGATTATAACAAGATGAGCCGACGGAAGATTACAGCCGGACAGACCGAGGAATTGCTCGCTTATATCAAGTCGGGTAAGATTGTGGATGAACAGCGCAAGAAATTCTATGACGTTTTCGATGAGGCGTTGCTCCACATTTTCCCTACCTATATCGAGGATGTGAACAGACTGTTGCAACTCGACAAGCAGATTGTCACTCCTGCTCCCAATGTTCTGACCACTGAATTGAGGGTGCTTGCGCTCAGTCGCCTGGGTATAGATGATGCCACTATCATAGCAAGGTTTCTCGGTATCACCACCAATACTATCTATACTTACAGGAACAAGTTGCGCACACGTGCCATAGACCGGTCCACATTCGAGGAAGAGGCTAAGAAAATAGGCATGGTGTGATGGCTGATGGTTGGTTAAACAGTGATTTTACCTTATATTTCCGTTTAGATTATATTTAGTTTATACAAGTGTATATTATTGATAATCAGATGAAACATATTTAGATTTCGTTACATACATTTTGATTGGCATAGTAAGGTGTTGCATTCATGAGTGCAACACCTTAATTTTGCAGTGTAAAAAATTAGAATCATATACTTGACACCATTATTAATAGAGATTATATCAATAAGGTTTAGGTACAATTTATGGTAGAAAAGATATAAGTTCTCAGATTATTAGATCAGGTAATAGATTGGGTTTTCGTTAGACAAAGAATTAAACGTAAGAACAAGCGACGGGCTGCCTTCGAGATGAAGTCAGCTCTTTTTTGTAGGCCGTCGGGAGGGACAGGAGGAAACGGCAGGAAGTGTCCGTGTGGAGAAGTGGCAAGTGGGCGCAGATTAGGAGAAATTATGAAAATAATCAGGTATTTTTCTTAATTTTAGTTTAGATATACAAACGGTATTGATTATTATAAAGTGCTAATATTTAGATTTATATAACTGATTTGATTTATATTTTATTTAGATGAGCGGATATGTGTGCTTCGGACGGTGTATTTTTCGTTAACTTTGCGATGTGTAAAATTTTCATCAGTAATTAATAGGTAAATCTATAAGGTACATAGCAATTAAGTTTTAAGCATGTCGATTCGTGAGAAACGGCATGCTTTTTGTATGCCCATTGCTGATATTGGGGTTTAACGGAGGGATGGGGCTGGAGAATATGTGGGATTTTCGTTCAATCATGCGTGATTTTGGGTAATTATCGCTGTTGGTGCTGAAAGGGTGGAAAAGTTTCATTAACTTTGTACTATACCATTAGTAAAAACTTACCTTAAACGATCATATGAATCACATATCGTTATCCATTGTCGCAACTGCCATTCTTGCCATGGGCGGAAGTGTCGCGTCGGCCGATACGATCGACCGGAAGGCCCTTGTGGAGCGCAATAATCCTCATGTAGTATCAATTGACACCCTGGCGTCTCTTACTGTAGGTAACGGGGAGTTTGCTTTCACGGTGGACCCTACCGGCTTGCAGTCATTTCAGGAGTATTATAGTAAAGGCGTGCCTTTAGGGACCCAAAGTCAATGGGGGTGGCATGCATTTCCGAACCCTGAGAATTATCTCCACACCGAGACACTGCAGGAATATGACTTCGGCCATGGACATAAGGAGCTGTATTCCACCCAGCTGAAAGAACCTGTGCGTGGCAAGGAGGCATGCGAATGGTATCGCGTGAATCCTCACCGTCTCCATCTCGGAGTGATAGGGTTTGATGGGTTAAAGCCTGAAATGTTATCGTCGGTGGATCAGCGTCTGGACATGTGGAACGGCGTGATTAACTCCAGTTATAAGGTTGACGGGGTGCCTGCCACTGTGCGCACCGCGTGTCATCCCGACCGCGATATGGTGTCGGTGGAGATCTCATCGAGCCGGCGCACACCCGTGGCGTTCAGATTTCCCTATCCCACCGGCGCGCATGCCGATGATGCATGTGACTGGAGCGCAGATGATAAGCATATCACCGAGTTGGTGAAAGCGGGCGATAACATGGCCGTGCTGCGCCATAGTCTCGACAGTACATATTACTATGTGAATATAACCTGGGACGGAGATGTGAGGACCGAACTTGCCGGGCGCAACGAGTGGGTGATAACACCGCTTACCGATAAATGGAGTTTTACAGCCGAGTTTACCCCCGAGATGGCCGACAGACCATCGGTCACAGCCCGTGAGGTTATGGATGAGGCATCCCGATACTGGGATTACTTCTGGCGCGCTGGCGGAGTGGTTGATTTCAGCGGTTGCACCGATCCGCGGGCACATGAGTTGGAACGGCGCGTGGTGTTGTCGCAATATCTGCTCGCAGTGCAGTGTGCAGGATCCACACCTCCGCAGGAGACAGGTCTCACCTATAACTCGTGGTTCGGTAAATTCCATCTGGAGATGATATGGTGGCATCAGGCCCAATTCCCGCTCTACGGTCATGAGAATCTTCTTGCCCGCACACTCCCATGGTATAAGTCGGCGCTTCCCGTGGCGCGTCAGATCGCGGAACGTCAGGGATTTGATGGAGTAAGATGGATGAAGATGACCGATCCGTCGGGCATAGAGGCCCCGTCGAAGGTGGGCTCGTTCCTGATATGGCAGCAACCGCATCTGATATATCTTGCCGAGCTGATGCACCGGGCGGCTCCCGCGTCGGGGATAACCCGCGAATATGCGTCGATGGTGGATGAAACTGCCAAGTTCATGGCTTCATTCGCCACCTATGATGCGCCCAATCAGCGTTACACTTTAAGAGGAGTTATCCCGGCACAGGAGACGTTGAGAGCCAGTGAGACGGTCAATCCTCCATTTGAACTATCCTATTGGCATTTCGGCCTGCTCACGGCCAACAAGTGGCGTGAACGTCACGGCCAGCCCCGCGAGGCCCGGTGGGATGAGATAGCCGGGTCGCTTTCACGTCTCGCGTCCAAGGATTCGTTGTATCTGGCTGCCGAAACTGCCCCGCAGACCTATCAGGATATCCGTTTCACCTCCGATCATATGGCGGTGCTCGGTGCGCTCGGTATTCTGCCTGAATCACCGTTGCTCGAGCATGATATCATGAACTCGACATTCGACTGGATATATGACAACTGGAACTGGGACAAGACTTGGGGCTGGGATTATCCTACCACGGCCATGTGTGCCACCCGACTCGGAGAGCCGGAGAAAGCACTGAATGCCTTGCTCATGGATAAGCGGACCAACACGTATCTGCCCAACGGACATAATTATCAAGATGCCCGTCTGCGCTGTTATCTGCCCGGCAATGGAGGGTTGCTCACCGCAATCGCCCTCATGACTGCCGGATGGGACGGCTGTGAGGTGAAGAATCCCGGTTTCCCTAAGGATGGCACATGGAATGTGCGTTGGGAAGGGATCAAGCCGTTGCCTTGAGTTCTGACTCACTTTTCGACAAATTCTTACCCGAGATCCTCGATATTATGCGAAGAATCGCCACAATATTGATATTGGCATTGTGGACAGTCGCCGTGCATGCCACCGTTGCCGACCGGCTTCATTACAGGCCGGACGGTGATGCCGCGGTGTGTACCGATGGCAAGAGACTGTACAACAGGGCCCTGTATGGCGCACATTCCGGTTTCCGCATGGAGTGCAGTGACGTGCCTGTGTTCGGTATCTATCTTCCGGGTATGGGAGGGCACATTGAGTTTGCCTTGCCAGACGGGAGGTGCACTGCCCGATATACGCCGGGGCGCATGGATTATGAGCAGGGGGGCGTTGAGGTGCAGGCTCAGGTGCTGAGATCGGCCGATGCCGCAATGTGGAGGATACGAAACAATACGGAGGCGGCAGTGAGTATCCCGGTGAAGTTCGGCGGTGTAAGCGGACGGAAGTTCTACAGGGAGGGTGATCTCGGAGTGGATGCTCCCGATTGCTTCGACCTTAAGCCTGAGTATTGCAAGGATAATGTGATTACCGTGTCGGGCGACCGGGTTACAGTGGAATACGGATCCAAGGAGCGCAAGATGGTGTATCTCGTGATTTCTGCCGACGGAGACTGTAAGGTGGAGGATAACGTGTACACCGGCGTGATCGAACTCAAACCCGGTGATAGTCGGGTGGTGGGATATTTCCCCGACGAGACGCTTGCATCAAGGCCGTTGGATGAATTGTCAGTACAAGCTGAGAGGGAGCGGGAGCAACTGGCCTCGACCGTATCCATCTCTACGCCCGACCCGTATATCAATCCTATCGGGGGCGCGCTTGCCGTGGCTGCCGACGGGATATGGAGCGGTGAGGCATGGCTTCATGGCTCGATAGGGTGGCGCACATCGCATTTAGGGTGGCGAGGAGCCTACTGTGGAGATGCCTTGGGGTGGCATGAGCGAGCGTTGAAGCATTTCGATACTTATGCACGAAACCAGATCACGGATATTCCCCCGGTGTATGATCACCCGAGGCAGGATGTCAAGCAACATTTGGCAAGAGCCGAAAAGAAGTGGGGAACACCGATGTACAGTAACGGCTACATATGCCGCAGGCCAGGGAAAAAGAATGAGATGTCGCATTACGACATGAATCTCGTGTATGCCGATGCCATGCTGAGACACTTTATGCACACTGGCGACACTGTGGCTATGCGACGGCTGTTTCCTGTGCTGAAACTGCATCTCGAGTGGGAGAAACGCAACTTCGATCCTGACGGAGATCATCTGTATGATGCTTATTGCTGTATATGGGCGAGCGACGCCCTGTATTACAGCGGAGGGGCTGTGACCCACTCATCGGCTTACAACTATTTCGCCAATAAGATGACCGCGCGTGTGGCCCGGATCATAGGGGAGGATCCATCTCCTTACGAGAAAGAGGCCGAGGAGATCAAGAAAGCTATCGACAGCGAGCTATGGCTGCCGGGGAGCGGTTGCTGGGCTGAATACCGCGAGCTTGGCGGTCATGGCCGTCTACATCCCTATCCGGCATTGTGGACGGTGTATCATGCAATCGATTCACGCGTGGGGGACAGATTTCAGCAGTATGCCGCCACGAGATACGTGGACAGGCATATTCCCAGGATACCGCTGAGGTGTGACAGCTCGCTGTACACACTCTCCACCACATCGTGGAAGCCATACTCATGGAGTATAAATAACGTCGCTATCGCCGAGGTGATGCATACCGCGCTTGCTTACTGGATGACCGACAGGGCAGATGATGCATATGCCATAATGAAGGGGGTGGTGATGGACAATATGTATTCGGGCGCGTCACCGCTCAATTTCGGTCAGATAAGCCAGTATGATGCCGCCCGAGGTGAATGTTACCGCGACTTTGCCGATCCGATAGGGGTGTGGAGCCGAGCTGTGACCGAGGGCCTTTTCGGAATAAGGCCTGATATGCTAAGTGACAGAAAGATGGTGGTGATACGTCCGGGATTACCGTCGGACTGGGACAGCGCATCGGTCTCGTTGCCCGAGTTGTCATACAGATATGAGCGTAAAGGGATGACTGATATCTACACTATCGAGGGGCATTATCCGAGGGATGTCATGTTTGACCTCCAGGTGCCGGCACTTGGAGTTGATAAAGTGAGTGTGAACGGGATGTATGTGTCATGGATCGCTGACACGCTCTCTATATCCGAGCCACGAATATCTCTAAACGTGTCGGGCGCAACGAAATCGGTAGTGAAGATTGACCGTAGCGCATCAAGAACCGCGAAGGCTACGGGGCGCGTGGAGAAACGTGGTCCTGTAGATTTCGTAGAGATGGCCTCAGGATGTTTGCGGTGGTGGAAGCCTGAGGAGAGTGAGGCGCCTGTAGAGGATAGCCTGTTTGCCCGGGCGGCCGCCACACAACAAATCCGAGATATTGAAGCCGGGAAATGCGATCCGGTCGATATATCACGATGCGTTAATGCGTCAGTGAGCGATATATTCCGCAACAAGTACCTGTCGCCCCGGCCCGGAGTGACGACGCTCCAGATTCCGGAACAGGGGATCGGTGAGTGGTGTCATCCGGCGTTAACGGCTGAGATCAACGATGAGGGGCTCAGAAAGATGGCTGCCGAGAGGGGCGGAAGGGTCGATATCCACGGGATACCATTCGCGATTCCGGCCACAGGCGATAATGTGCTGTTTACCACATTATGGGACAATTATCCGACATCGGCCGACATTCCGCTCAGCGGAAAGGCATCGCACATATACCTGCTCATGGCTGGAAGCACCAACCACATGCAATGGGGAATGGAGAACGCACGGCTAACGGTATCGTATGCCGACGGCACATCCGACAGTGTGCCGGTGGTAAATCCGGTGAACTGGGCTCCGATAGAGCAGGATTTCTATACCGACGGGGGAGCATTTGTGCAACCGTCAGGCACCCTACCACCGATGCGAGTGGACCTGCTTACGGGTGAGGCTTCCCGAGATCTCGGTGAGAAGTATGGGCTGAAAGGTCCCGGAGACAGGATGTTGCCCGGAGGTGCGGCCATACTCCTCGATATCGTGACCGATCCGGGAAGAGAGCTGAAATCGGTGGGTATCGAAACGCTGTCGCAGGATGTTGTGGCAGGAATAATGGGCGTGACATTGCAACGTCCGCATAAATAAATCAGATCAAAAGTACATATATCATGAGAATCAGAAACATAGCCATCACAGCATGTGTTCTTGCCGGCAATCTGCTTTGGGCGGCATCGCCTACCGACTGGTATGAGGAAACGGTGGAGAACAGGCCGTTTGTGCGCTGGTGGTGGCACGGAAGTGCAGTGGATTCAATAGGACTCACCTACAATCTGGAGGAGTTTGCCCGTCAAGGCTTAGGTGGAGTGGAGATCACCCCCATCTATGGAGTGCAAGGAAACGAAGCAAATGATATTCAATATCTGTCGGACCGATGGATGGATATGCTCGGGCACACTGTGAGCGAAGGCAACCGTCTCGGACTGCAGATAGACATGAACAATGGCACCGGGTGGCCGTTTGGCGGACCTAACGTGTCGGCGGATCATAGCGCACGCAAACTCGTGACGTTGAAGTGGGATGTGCCGGCAGGAGAGAAGCTCAAAGTGCGACTCGACAAACCCGACAAACAGCCTGATGCAACGTTGCAGAGGATCATAGCCGTGTCACCGTCGCGCTCGATCGATATCACCTCAAAGGCCAAGAACGGGAGCATAGAATGGAAAGCTCCCAAGGGTAAGGAGTCATGGCGGGTGTATGCCATATACTCGGGGCGCACTTATCAGAAGGTGAAGCGGGCTGCTCCCGGAGGAGAAGGACTGGTGGTGAATCATTACGACAGTCTCGCAGTCAAGAGTTATCTTGACCGGTTTGACCAGGCTTTCAAGGGGCGGGAATGGATGATGCCCAACACTTTCTTCAATGATTCGTATGAGGTGTATGGCTCGGACTGGAGCGACAATATACTTGAGGAGTTCAGTAGTGATCATGGTTATGACCTGGCATTGCGCATAGCCGATCTGCTCGGGGATAACGGCGAGACTCCTGAAAGGGGGAAGTTGCTGCATGATTACCGCATGACGCTGGCAAGATTGCTGGAGGAGAACTTCACCAAGGTGTGGACCGCGTGGGCCCACTCCCATGGTGCTCGTATAAGGAACCAGTCGCATGGATCTCCGGCCAATATACTTGACCTGTATGCGGCGGTGGATATACCCGAATGTGAGTCGTTCGGACAGACTGATTTCTCGATTCCGGGGCTTCATCCCTCCGGGCCGTCAAGGCCAAGCGATGCCGCTCCGGCAGTGTTGAAGTTTGCCTCCTCGGCCGCTCACGTAGCCGGCAAACGGCTGACGTCGGCCGAGACCCTGACCTGGCTAACCGAACATTTCCGTACACCGCTGTCGCGATGCAAGCCCGAGATTGACCAGATGCTCTGTTCGGGAGTGAATCATGTGTATTTCCATGGAGCGCCTTATTCGCCCAAGGGGGTGGAGTTCCCGGGCTGGATGTTCTATGCGTCCATCAACATGTCGCCTACAGCCTCGCTGTGGGAGGATGCTGACGGACTGTTCAAATACATAACCCGAGTCCAGTCGTTCCTGTCGGCCGGATCGCCCGACAATGATGTGTTGCTCTATTTCCCATACGAGGAGATCATCACCCGTCAAGGCGGGGGGCATTACCTGATGTTTGACATTCACAAGATGGATAGGGTGATGCCCGATGTAAAGCAGTGGGTCGATGATATAATCAAGGCCGGTTATGACGTGGATTATCTGTCGGACAGGCTTATCGATTCGCTTGTGGTGGAGCCTGACGGCGGGATACGCTCGAAGGGGGATAACCGCTACCGGGCGGTGATCGTGCCCAAGGTCAAGAATATGCCTGAGGCAACTATCAAGAAACTGGAGGCCATGAAAGCGGCCGGTGCCGACGTGATATTCACCGATGATGTGGCTTCAACTGCAATGTCGATCGGGGACGGAGGTGAACAGATGAGACGCAAAGGGGTGTCCATGATACGTCGGCGAAATGAAGCGGGGGGGCATAACTATTTCCTCACCATGCTGTGTGACAGTGTGATAGACGGATGGATGCCGTTGGCTGTCAAGGGTGGCAGTGCGATGATATTTGATCCGCTCACAGGGGCCAAAGGTCTGGCTGAAACACGCCGGAGCGATGACGGGAGGATGATGGTGAGATTGCAGCTGTCGCCCGGCGAATCGCTGTTGCTCAAGACATTCCCCGGTGAAGTCGAGGCGGAGAAGTGGAACTATGTGGCCTCGACCGGTGATCCTGTGAGGATCGACCGCGGATGGAGCATATCGTTCCCTGCGGGTAGCCCTGAGATCAAGGAGACTTTCGAGACCGACACGCTCACGGAGTGGACCAGGCTTCCGGATTCCCGCGTGAAGGTGAACAGCGGCACGGCCCGTTATAAGGTGGCAGTTGAACTTGCCGATCCCTCAATAGCCGATGACTGGATCCTCGATTTAGGGGATGTGAGGGAGAGCGCCCGCGTGACTGTGAACGGCGAGGATGCCGGATGTGCATGGGCCGTGCCGATGAGGCTGAATGTAGGCCGATATCTGCGCAAAGGTACCAATGAGATAATCATAGATGTGACCAACCTACCCGCCAACCGTATCGCCGATTATGAACGGCGCGGGGTGAAGTGGCGCATATTCAAGGATGCCAATATAGCGAGCGTGACCAACGCCAAGGAATTCTCATTTGGCGATTGGGAGGTGCAACCGAGCGGACTTAACTCGGCTGTGAGCCTCATACCAGTGAGTTACAAATAATAAACCACATAAGTAAAGATGATGAAATCGTTATCAAAATGCCTGATTCTGGCGATTGCAATGCTGACAGCTGTGCCGGCTGTCGCCAAGAAGGAGACTCTCCAGCCCCGCGAGGATATACTCAAGACCCTCGTGAAAGTGAATGACCATTACATGAAGAAGCATCCCGATCCGTTGCTTGGCATACCGTATTACTCCCGCAAGAAGGTGTACGAGGCCAATATATGGACCCGCTCGGTGTACTTCGAGGGGTTGATGGCCCTGCACTCGATATATCCCGATAACAGATATTACGATTACGCCTATTCATGGGCTGACGGATTCAAGTGGGGTATGCGCCGAGACGACAGCACCACCCGTAACGCGGATAATTACTGTGCCGCTCAGGTGTACATCGACCTGTACCGTCTCACTCCCCGTCCCGAGATGCTCACCAAGACCAAGGCAACGATGAACATGCTCGTGAATACTCCTCAGGTGGACGACTGGACATGGATTGATGCCATACAGATGGGTATGCCAATACTTGCCAAACTTTCGGCTGAGACGGGGGATCCCCGCTATGCCGAGAAGGCTTACGACATGTACTCATGGACAAGAAACACGCTTGCAGGCGGACTCTATAACGAGAAGGATGGCCTGTGGTGGCGTGACGCTGATTTTGTGCCCCCCTACAAGGAACCTAACGGCAAGGATTGCTACTGGTCGCGCGGTAACGGCTGGGTAGTTGCAGCCTTGGTGAGAGTGCTCGACGAGATACCTGCCGATGATCCCCACCGCAAGGAATACGAGAAGGATCTGAAGGATATGTGCGAGGCTCTTGTGAAGTGTCAGCGCGAGGACGGATTCTGGAACGTAAGTCTTCACGATCCCTCCAATTTCGGAGGCAAGGAGGTGACGGGTACAGCACTGTTTGTCTACGGAATGGCGTGGGGTGTGCGCAACGGTCTGCTCGACCGCGACAAATATATGCCGGTGATCACCAAGGCATGGAATGCCATGGCAAATGAAGCTGTGCACCCCGACGGGTATCTCGGTTATGTACAGGGCACGGGCAAGGAGCCTAAGGACGGTCAGCCTGTGGCTTATGATTCCAAGCCCGATTTCGATGATTACGGCACGGGATGTTTCCTGCTCGCCGGTTCGGAGGTATATAAGCTATGATGGAGTATCGCTTCTGTGGCCGGAGCGGATTGCAGCTGCCTGTGATCTCGCTCGGCCTCTGGCATAATTTCGGAGCTGACGCCGATTTCAACAAGGCTGAGGAGATAGTTCTCCATGCTTTTGAGAAAGGGGTGACGCATTTTGACCTGGCTAATAACTATGGTCCTCCTCCGGGGAGCGCCGAGCTGAATTTCGGCAGGATTATGTCACGTGGGCTGGCGAGTCACCGTGACGAGATAATCGTGTCGTCCAAGGCCGGACATCTGATGTGGGATGGACCTTACGGTGACGGTGGTTCAAGGAAGTATATGATGGCAAGCCTGAACCAAAGCCTGAGACGCACAGGACTGGAATATTTCGATATATTCTACAGCCATAGGTATTGCCCCGAGACTCCTCTTGAGGAGACTGTGCAAACACTTATTGATATAGTGAAGCAGGGTAAGGCGCTATATGTGGGTTTATCGAAGTATCCGGCCGATATTGCACGGAGGGCTTGCGAGATGATGGAAGCACAGCATGTGCATTGCCTCATATACCAGGACCGTTACAATATGCTGAGCCGTAAACCTGAGGCGAATCATATAGAGATGCTCGAGGATTGCGGGCTTGGGTTCATAGCGTTTTCGCCGTTGGCCCAGGGGTTGCTTACCAACAGGTATCTCAACGGTATTCCGGCTGATTCGCGTGTGCACCGTGCGGGGGCTTTTCTGCATGAAAGCGATATTACTGAGGAGTGGATCGGAAAGGCTAAACTGCTGAACAGGATTGCTGCCGACCGCGGTCAGTCGCTTGCGCAGATGGCGTTGTCGTGGGTGCTTGCCAAGAGGTATGTGACATCGGTGATAGCCGGTGTAAGTTCTGTGGCACAGCTTGATGATAACCTGTCGGCTATAGGGAAATCGGATTTCAGCGATAGCGAGATATTGGAAATAGACAGGATAATCGGTATGGTGTGAGTGAATAAGCACGATTATCCGAGTGTATAGAGATAATGGCTCCTGCCCTCACGGGTGGGAGTCATTTGTGTTTTGTAATAATTGTGGCAGTATGTCAAGGGGCTCTTGCCGAGCTGTTGGGGTGTTTATAGGTTTAGAAGTTTATAGGTTTATGAGCTATCCTTTTTTGCCATGAACACTATTTTGCAGCTCACCTATATTCTGTAACCATATTGCTGGTTCCTTGTGGGAACGGCGGAGGTCGGCTCTCCGCTTAGATGGGTATGGGCGGTCGGGGGATTGGTGCATCGTCTGCGGGATGGCCGGGCGGGCCCTCGCGGGTGGGCAGGCTCCAGCGGAGGATGGACGTTGGGTCGGTGAGGACGAGTATGGCGGTCTCGACCGGGGGCTCGGGTTTCGGGGGCCGTTGTGTGGTGTGGCCCTGCATGCCGAGGTAGAAGAAGGCGGGAATCTGTTCCCTGTCGACGTTTATGTGTATGACAAGGAAGCCTATGCCGCACAGCAATGGAAAGAGTGCGGAGCAGAGGCTGAGGAATTTCCCGGGGTTGGGTTGCATGGGGGAGTAGCCTTTGTATTCCTGAGTGTTGAGCAGGAGCATGAAGGCGGGGGAGGTGCCGCGGACGCTGTCGGGGCGGGAATAGGAGGCGTAACGGATGCGTTTGTGGAGGGTTTTGACCTGCCGGCGGGTGTAGCCGGTGTATTCGGGGTACATCCCTGAGAATTCGCGTTGTTTCCCCTCGCGTGAGAGATAGAGAAGTGCAGTTGCGCCCTCGGGGGAGGTGGCGAGGCGGTAGTCGAGATATGAGCGGAGGAGGTCGGTTGAGTCGTAGCCTTTGGGGTCTACGATGACGATGGGGCGCGGGCGGTTGAGCCGGCGGGCGCGTTCGAGCCGGGATATGACGGATTTCTCGACGGGGGTTAGTTCCCGGCCGAGAAAGCGAGAGAATGGGTGGCACCAGATGTCTGGGCGACGGATTCGTTTTGTCAGGTGGGTTACCTTGTGGCTCGTTGGTTTCATATCAACGGCAAAGGTAGGTTGGTTTTATTGGGAATATGGTGCGATAATGTCGTGTATCGGGTGGGAATTTTTAGACCAGAGGTTTTTTAGTATAGAGGTGTTTTTTAGTATAGAGGGGAAAGTATAGAGTATAGGGATTAGATTGTTGGATCTGAGGGTTTAGACCAGAGGACCAGAGGTTTTTTTGTTTAGACCAGAGAACAAGAGGAGTTTTAGGGGAGTATATTGGTGGAGTATAGGAGGTTAGAGAGGGTGGACGCAGGGAATTATAGGACGTCTTCGACGCCCGATTTGGTATGTGTTTCATTTTCCCCACGCCTCGGGATCGCGCAAATCTTGCCCTAACGGGCGATTTGCACGTTCCCTCGTGGTGGGGCTATAATTACAACGCCTCTTCGAGGCTTAGTGGGTGGATGGCCTGCGGAGGATTTGGATGGCCGGTTGTGGGTGGACAACATTTTATCGCCTCTTCGAGGCTTGGTGGGGGGGGACTGCGGGGCGGTGGTGGTCTGTGGGTAGTTTGTTGAGGTGAGGGCTTTACGTGAGGTAAGAGGTTTGTATATTGAGGGTTTTGCGTGAGGTCAGGGGGGATAAAAAATCACCTCGGCGTTATGATTGCCGAGGTGATTTTGATATTTCGAGGTGATTTTGATATTTATTGTGGCTGGAGGGTTATTGGGCGGGGTCGAGGGTGAGGACTTTGTAGTTGCCCTGGCCGTTGAGGGCTTTCATGAAGTCCATTACGTCCTGAACGGTGATTGCATTTACGGTGTCGATGTTGCCGTTGAATGTGTCCACGCCGTTGATCTCATAGCCTGAGAGGGCTCCCATCCATGCTCCGTTCTTCTCCTTGTTCTGAGTGAAGCTCTTGACCATGTATTCCTTGATGGGGTTGAGTTCCTCGGCGGTTACGTCGGATTCCATAGCCTTGTACTGACTCTTGATGTAGTCGAGCACTTCTTTCTTCATCTCGGGCTTCATGGGGAATGATGTGGAGACGGAGAAGGGGTTGAGGCCCATGCGTGAACCTGATCCGGAGGCTCCGATCGAGTAAACGGCTCCCATGTCCTCGCGTACAGTGGCGATGAGACGGTTGGTGAGGATCTGTCCTGCTATGGATGCGAGAAGTGCATTCTTGGGGGTGTAGTCCATTGTGCCGAACTCGGTGATGGCGGTGAGGGTCTGAGGAGTAGCCATCGTGGTGGTGAAGTTGTTGTCGGAAGCACCGGGGAGGATGAAGTCGGTGGGATCGTAGGTGGGGATACCCTTGCGGGCCTTGGCGGGATCGCCGGGGAGGGATGCTATGTAGGTCTCAACAAGGGGCTTGAGGGTCTCGGGGGTAACGTTGCCCACGAAGAAGAATGTGAAGTCGGCAGCGTTGCTGAGCATTGCGTGAGTGATCTCGGCTGTCTGCTCGAGAGAAGCGGCCTCCACATCCTCGGGGGTGGTAACCTTGATGAAGGGGGAGTTGTACCATGTCTCACACATCTTTTCGCTGAACACGTGGTTGGGGTTATTGGCCTGGTTGGCGAGCACGGCGGCGGTAGATTTCTGCAGGGCCTCGAATTCCTCGGCATCAAAGCGGATGTCGGTGAAGGTCATATAGATGAGCTCCATGAGGGTGGGGAGGTCCTTGGGGGTAGAGCTACCCGATACGGAGCGGGAGTAGTTGCTGAAGTCAACGCCTACGCCTGCCATCTTGCCTGCAAGATACTTGGGAAGCTCGGAAGAGTTGTATTCACCGAGGCCGAGGACGCCGAGTGCGCTGGAGAGGAATTGGAGAGTGGGAGCGTATTCCACGGGATAGTCGGAAGTGCCACCGAGAGCCTGGGCTGCGAAGCGGATCTCGTCCTCCTTGAACTTGGTGGTCTTGATGATGACCTTGGCACCGTTGGAGAGAGTCCATTCGGTGGTGCCCCAGGTGGGGTTCTCCTTAGTGGAGATGATCTTGCCGGGCACGGGGGCCTTGGTGATGAGGGGCACGTTCTTCACGTTCTCGGTGTAGGGGGCGATCTCCTCGGCGTCAACAGCGGCGAGGGCCTTGGCGAGCTGATCCTGAGTGGGGAGGGTGATGCCCTCTTTCTCGGGAGCCATGATCATGATGACGCGGTTGTCCGGAGTAATGGCGTTGGCGAAAGACTGGTTGATTACCGAGAGGGGGATGCTGTTGGCTATCTGCTGGAACATGGGCCATTCCACTTCAATGCCGGGGATTGCTTCGCCGTCGATGAAGTTGCGGACATATTCGTTGACAAACACGCCGTTCTCGCGGGTGGCGCGGTTGTTGTAGGAGCGCTCGAATGAGGAAAGGATGTTGTTGCGCACACGGTCGTACTCGCTCTGAGTGAAGCCGCCACGCTGAGCGCGGAGCATCTCGCGATAGACAGCCTGGAGGGGAGCAACGATGTCGTTGCCCTTGGCAACGGTTGAGCCGGTGAGGGCATCCTTGGTCTTGGCCACGATGTACTCGCCATAGCCAACCTGAGCGCCGGCAAAGGGAGCGTCGGCCTTGGAGGCGATGTCGGCGAGACGATTGTTGATCATGGATGCGATCATGCCTTTGACATAGCTCTCGGCATATCCCATCATGGTGTTGCGCACCTCACGGGGCATGGCGTCGGTGAGGAACATGATCTGGGCCGACAGCTGTTTCTGCTCGGGATCGGAACCTATGCCATAGAGAGTGCCTTTGTGGTCGGGGACTGCCTCGTAGGTACGGGGCTTGGGATTGGCGGGCATCTCGATGTCGGCAAACATCTCCTTGATCTTACCCTCGATGCGGTCAACATCGATGTCGCCTACCACTACGATGGCCTGCTGGTCGGGGCGGTACCATGTCTCATAGTAGTCGCGGAGGGCCTGGGGCTTGAAATTGTCCACAACCTCCATGATGCCGATGGGGAGACGGTGGCCATACTTGGTGGTGGGGAAGAGGTCGGGGAGAATGCGTTCCATGATGCGCATCTGGCCCTGCATGGAGCGGCGCCACTCCTCATGGATCACGCCACGCTCCTTGTCGATCTCCTTGGGATCGAGGGTGAGGTCGTTGGCCCAGTCATGAAGGATGAGCAGGCAGGAGTCCTGCACGCTCTCGCGGGCGATGGGTACATTGGCTATGTTGTAGACGGTCTCGTCGACAGCGGTGTAGGCGTTGAGGTTCTCGCCGAATTTCACGCCGATCGACTCGAGCCAGTCGCGCAGCTGATTGTCGGGGAAGTTGGTTGTGCCGTTGAAGCACATGTGCTCGAGGAAGTGGGCCAGACCGCGCTGGTTGTCCTCCTCAAGAGCCGATCCCACTTTCTGGGCAATGTAGAAATCGGCCTGTCCCTTGGGGTACTCGTTGTGGCGGATGTAATAGGTGAGGCCGTTGGGGAGCTTGCCTATGCGCACAGCCGGATCAACGGGTAGTTGCTGGGTCATGGGATTCTCACCCTGAGCCATGGCCGTCAGGGGCATCATGCACAGGGCCATGATGGCTACAACGGCTGTTTTCAACAGATGTTTCATGTAATTATTGAAATTGGTTAAATAGATTTGTCTATGAGACGTGAGAGGAGATCTAAGGTTGGATCTAATAAGTATTGGATCTAATAAGTATTGGATCTAATAAGTAATGGATTGGATATCGTTCTATTTATTAGACGTAGGTACGGGGAATTAATTACAGCAGGGCCGGATTATTAAAGATTTTTAACAGTAGGACGAAAAGGCGAGCGATGGTTGCAACTTATGCCTGAGAATGGCCTTGACCTCATCGAGCAGATAGGGGAGCGATACTATCCAGGGGGTGGAGTAGGAGGGGTGGAACACGCCGAGCTTCATGCCCGAGACACGTATCGAATAACGCTCCTCGAGAATGAAACGGTAGATGCTGAGCTGGAGGGCATAGTGCCAGTAGGATGTGTCGGGGATATGTGACACGGGATGAAGCCCCTTGCTACGGAACGGCGAGGTGCTGATGATGCGTCCATCGGGGGCAAGGAGCTTTTTGGAACGTTTCCAGTCGTAGATGTTGAAGGTGCCGTCGGGGGTCAGCTCGAGGAAATCGAGTGTGCCGGCCAGGTCATAGTCCTCATGGAATATGCGCCATTCGGTGCGGTAGGGGTAGAGGCGGTTGTTGGCGGCGAAGAGGCGGAACAGCCGGAATGAATCGGTGTCATCGCCACAGTCGTCGCCCAGATAATAGCGCTCGATGAGTTCGTGCATGGTGGTGCCGAGCTGTCGGGCGCGAGCGGCTTCGCGTTCCCACCGGTCGAGAATTACGCTTGGATCCACGCCTTCCTTCAGAGCCTTGCGGGCTGCCCAGTATTCAGCATCGAAACGGGGGAAGCAGTTCTCGACAAGCGTGGTGACGGATATCATGGGACGCTCACAATAGTAGTAAGTGTGAGAGTCGGGGTCGAAGCTCAGGAGGCGGTCGCGCTCATGGGCATTGACATCATTGTAGCTTGGGTGGCGGTTCACGAGGCGGCGGTCAGGCGTTTTGGGATGATTCCAGGCGCTTGGCCTCGTCCCATAATGCGTCCATTTCGGAGAGGGTGAGTTCCTTGAGGGGCTTGCCCATCTCGGAGGCACGGCGTTCGATGTGATTGAACCGCCGGATGAACTTGGCGTTGGTCTTTTCGAGAGCGTTCTCGGAATTTATGCCGTAAAGGCGGGCGGCGTTGATTACAGCAAAGAGCACATCGCCCATCTCGGCCTCCCTTTCAGCCTGTCCCATGGACTCGGCGGCCTCGGAAAATTCGGTGATCTCCTCCTTGACTTTCTCCCACACATCCTCGCGCTTCTGCCAGTCGAAGCCTACATTGGTGGCTTTCTCGGTGATGCGTTCGGCCTTGATCATGGCCGGCAGGGCGGTGGGTACGCCCGACAGGACGGTCTTGTTGCCGCCTTTCTCCTTCAGCTTGAGTTCCTCCCAGTTCTGAAGCACCTCGTCGGTGGAATCGACGTGGGTGGATCCGAACACGTGGGGGTGGCGGAAAATGAGCTTGGAGTTGAGCGCATCGCACACGTCGGCGATGTCGAAAGCACCCTTTTCCTCGCCAATCTTGGAGTAGAAAAGCACATGGAGCAGGACGTCGCCCAACTCCTTGCGTATATTTGCATTGTCCTCCTTGATGAGGGCGTCACAAAGCTCGTAGACCTCCTCGATGGTGTTGGGACGCAGAGATTCGTTGGTCTGTTTCGCATCCCAGGGGCATTTAACTCTCAGGATATCGAGTGTGTCGATGACCCTCCCCAGGGCTTCTAACTTTTCCTGTCGGTTGTGCATAACAATTGATGTTTTTGCAAAGGTAAGAAAACTTTTCGGGTGAAACCGAAATACTCGGTCAATAATTTGTATATAAAAAGCAGTTATGTTAATTTTGTGGGGAAATACAGCTGTTATTTTACCGACATGAAGAAATTTTTTATGGCCTTTCTCGGCACTTTGGCCGGGATATGGTTCTCATTGTTTATAGCGTTCTTTGGACTCTTACTCATCATAGCCGCTGCGGGAGTGTCGTCGCTCAGCAGTGGAAAAATAGTGCAGGTGGATAGCCACAGCTATCTCCATCTGTCACTTGCCGGCGAGATAGCCGACCGCCCGGGACAGCTTGACCCTATAGCCGTGATGCGTGGCGACGACACGATGGCCCAGGGAGTGTATGAGATAGCCGGAGCGCTCGATGTGGCCTCGCATGACGACCGTATCGACGGAGTGGTGATAGACTGCCGCGGATCAGTGGCCGGCCTGGCCCAGCGTCAGGCTATAAGGGAAGCGCTCGCCCGATTCAAGGCCGAGGCTCCCGGGAAGTGGGTGTATGCCTACGGAGATGTCTACACGCAGGGCGATTATTACATAGCATCGGTGGCCGACTCGGTGTTCATCAACCCCATAGGCCAGGTGGATATCCATGGCCTCGGGACCACGGGGCTGTATTTCAAGGATATGCTCGATAAGCTCGGGGTGCAGGTGCAGGTGGTGAAGGTGGGCACTTACAAGAGTGCCGTGGAGCCGTTCATCCTTAACGGCATAAGCGAGCCTGCCCGCGAGCAACAGAAGCTGTTCATGACCAACATATGGCAGAGCGTGACAGCCCAGATAGGGGTCGGACGCAATGTGCCTGCCGATACGGTGAACAGCTGGGCCGATGCGTCGACATTCGCGATGCCCACTGAGCAGTATGTGGACATGAAGATAGCTGACCGGCTGATGTACAGGCACGAGTTCATGGATATGATAGCGTCGCTCACCGACAAAAATAATGTGGACGATCTCTCGCCCGTCACTCCTGCCGATTACTGTACAGTGCAGGATATCTATAAGAAGGGGGACGGAAAGGGTGCCAACATAGCCGTGCTGTATGCCACGGGTGATATCACCGACGAGACCGGCGACGGCATTGTGGCAAGCAAGATTGTGCCACAGATATTTGATCTGATAGATAAAAGCGATGACATCGACGGATTGGTGATGTATGTCAATTCGGGCGGTGGCTCGGCCTATGCCTCGGAGCAGATATGGGAAGCCTTGCAACAATGGAAGGCGGTGACAGGTAAGCCTCTGTATGTGTCCATGTCGGATTACGCAGCGTCGGGCGGTTACTATATCTCGTGTGGAGCTGACCGTATATATGCCCAGCCTACAACTCTTACGGGATCGATAGGTATATTCGGCCTGATCCCCGATATGAGCGGACTGCTCTCGGACAAGCTCGGCATACACACTTCAACTGTCCAGACCAATCCGGGGGGCGGTCTCCCGTCGGTGCTTCAGCCCATGTCGCCGGCCCAGAAGGCAGCGATGCAGGGATATGTGGAGCGTGGCTATGAACTGTTCACCTCGCGTTGCGCCCAGGGACGCGGCATGAGCCAGGATTCCATCAAGGCCATTGCCGAGGGGCGTGTGTGGGACGGCAAGGAGGCTCTGAAGCTCGGCCTTGTGGACGAGTTGGGCGGACTTGAGGATGCTATAGCCGGAATGGCCCAGCGCCTGAACGCCTCGACATGGACAGTGGCAAATTATCCCGAGCGCAAGGAGAAATGGTATGACCTGCTGATCGAGGCGGGAGCCGACATGAAGGCCCGCATGGTGAAAAGCGAGCTCGGCGAGGCCGCTACGATCTATGAGACCATCAACCGTATCAAGGGCATGTCGACATGCCAGGCACGAATGGAAATATTGGATGTGGAATTATAATAATCAGAACGAGACCCATGGCACGTAACCGCCTGCTATCCGCACTGCTGCTTTATCCTATCTCACGCCTGTATGGCCTGGGGGTAGCGCTGCGTAACAAGCTGTTCGAGCAGGGGATGCTTAAACAGCAGGAGTTCAAGGTGCCGGTGGTAGTGGTGGGAAACATCGCTATGGGCGGTACCGGAAAGACCCCCCATGTGGAGTATATAATAGAGGCTCTGATGGATAAATACAACATCGGAGTGCTGTCGAGAGGATATAAACGCGCTACCAAGGGGTTTGTGCTGGCTACGCCACAGTCGCGCCCCGAGGATATAGGTGACGAGTCCTATCAGATATACCGCAAGTTTGGCCCGGAAATCACCGTGGCTGTGTGCGAGAAGAGGGTGGAGGGTATCAATCGTCTGCTCGAGATCAATCCTAAGATCGACCTTGTGCTGCTCGACGATGCGTTCCAGCACCGGTATGTGAAGCCATCGGTGTCGATAGTGCTCACCGAGCACAACCGGCCGGTGTTCAAGGACAGTCTGCTCCCTTATGGCAGGTTGCGTGAACCTCGCGGAGCCCTCAACAGGGCTGATATAGTGGTGGTGACCAAGTGTCCGCCCGACATGAAGCCGATGCAGTATCGCATATTTGAGGAGAACCTGAACCTGTTTCCATTCCAGAAACTGTATTTCTCACGGTACAATTACGGACATCTCGTGCCGGTGTTTCCCGATGAGGCCGATACGATACCGTCGTTCGACAGCCTTGAGCCCGGAACCCCCTTGCTGGTAGTCACAGGCGTGGCTAATCCCAGGCCGTTTGCCCGCTATCTGCGTCGTCGCAAGGCCAAGGTGAAGCTAAAGCGGTTTGCCGACCATCATAATTTCACAGCCTCGGACATGGAGGAGATCGAGAAGGAGTACAATGCTCTTGCGGGCGATGGAAAGTTTATCGTCACCACCGAGAAGGATGCCGTGAGACTGTTCAACAATCCTTATTTCCCTCACGCGCTTAAGTCGAAAATATTCTATGTGCCCATCAAGGTGGGATTCATCGACAGGTCGAGCGATGTGCCGTTTGAGCAATGCGTGGAGAAAACCATACGCGATTCGCGATTGTTCAAAACTTAGGCGAGTTACGTTCCGTTAGCGGGAAAAGGCCGGAATAGATGTTTCCGGTCGGCCTATCGTAAAATTAAGGTAATTTCATATCTATAAATAATAACGGGATCGGGCCTGCTGGGCCTGTCATCCCCACTAAATCATCAATGACAGCCATGCTCGAAAAAATTAATCAGACAGCCGAGTATCTGCGCTCACGCGTAGCCCAAATGCCCACCACTGCCATCATCCTCGGCACAGGTCTCGGACCTCTGGTGGATCACATCACCGAGAAGCAGTTCATTCCTTACAGCGAGATCCCCAATTTCCCTGTGTCGACCGTAGAGGGTCACAGCGGAAACCTTATATTCGGAAAACTCGGCAACAAGCCTGTGATAGCCATGCAGGGCCGTTTCCATTACTATGAGGGTTATGACATGAAGACTGTCACTTTCCCGGTGAGAGTGTTCAAGGCTCTCGGCGTGGACACTCTGTTCGTGTCCAACGCATCGGGCGGCATGAACAAGGAGTTTGTGGTAGGTGACGTGATGACGATCACTGATCATATCAACCTATTCCCCGAGCATCCGTTGCGCGGAAAGAACTATCCCGAACTGGGCACACGTTTTCCTGCAATGACTTATGCCTACGATCCCGAGCTGATGAAGCTTGCCGATCAGATAGCCGAGGAGAAGGGAATACGCCTGATGCACGGAGTGTATGTGGGCGTTACAGGTCCTACATTTGAGACTCCTGCCGAGTATGAGTACTACCGCATAATCGGTGGCGACTGTGTGGGCATGTCTACCGTTCCTGAAGTGATTGTGGCCAACCATGCAGGAATGCGTGTATATGGCATATCCGTGATCACCGACCTCGGCGGCAAGGATGTGAAGCAGGTTCCGACTCATGAGGAGGTGCAGCAGGCTGCCGTGATAGCACAGCCCAAGTGCCTTGAGATCATGAAGGAACTCGTGAACCGTTGCTGATAGTATAATTGACATATTCTTAGTACATATACATGGAAATATCTCAACTCGGAGAATTCGGGCTCATCGACCGTCTGACCAAAGATCTGCCGGCTGTGAATGCCTCCACCATCAAGGGGGTAGGCGATGACTGCGCCGTGTTGCGTAACCGCGATACGGATATCCTTGTCACTACCGATCTGCTTCTCGAAGGGGTGCATTTCGATCTGACTTATGTGCCACTCAAGCATTTAGGATATAAGTCGGCTGTGGTCAATTTCTCGGATGTGTATGCGATGAACGGTACTCCACGCCAGATCACAGTGTCGCTCGGTATATCCAAGCGTTTCACCGTGGAGCATATCGAGGAACTGTACAGCGGAATACGCCTTGCCTGTGAGATCTACGGAGTGGATCTCGTGGGAGGCGATACCACCTCGTCCCGTCAGGGGCTTGTGATCTCAATCACCTGTATAGGCGATGCACCCACCGACAAGGTGGTGACCCGCTCAGGCGCCAAGGACACCGATCTGATATGTGTGTCGGGCGACTTAGGTGCCGCCTACATGGGACTGCAGCTCCTGGAGCGTGAGAAGGCCGCTTCGGTGGGGCAGAAGGATTTTGTGCCCGATTTCGGTGGCAAGGAATATATCGTGGAGCGTCAGCTCAAGCCCGAGGCACGTCGCGACATTGTGCGTGAGCTTGCCGAAGCCGGTATTGTGCCGACATCGATGATGGATGTGAGCGACGGTCTCAGCTCGGAACTGATGCATATATGCAAGGCGAGCAATACCGGTTGCCGTGTATTCGAGGACCGCATACCTATCGACTACCAGACCGCAGTGATGGCCGAGGAGATAGGCATGAATGTCATAACAGCCGCCCTCAACGGTGGTGAGGATTATGAACTGCTGTTCACCGTGCCCCTTCACTATCATGAGAAAGTGAAGGATCTGCCGGGCGTTAAGGTGATAGGACATATCACCAAGCCTTCGCTGGGATGTGCCATGGTGACACGTGACGGCGGAGAGATTCCTCTCCAGGCTCAAGGCTGGAATCCGCTTAAGTAAAGCGGGTGAGGCACCGACCGCCGGCGGGTGAGTTAACATTACGCCGGCTGGTGAGTTAACATTAATTGTGCCATCGGAGGTTAAACCCTTTGCCATGCAGGGCCTCTAATAGAGAAAAACTACACCGTTAACGCTCTAAATAAATAAGGCTATGAGAAGATTTATAAATATTGCAGCGATTGTCGTGGCCATGATGGCCATGTCAGCACCCGTGGCTGATGCACAGCGTCATCACGGAGCAAACGGAAACAATTCTCGCACTGAGCGTACCCACCAATCGTCCCGTCCATCGTCAGGACATTCCCGAGGCGAGTCCAGGCCGGGTAGCAGTGGCCGTCCGTCGGTAGGCCAGGGAAGCAATCATAGCAATAACCGTCCGGGCAACAACCAGAGTGTGCGTCCGGGCAACAACAAGCCTCAACGCCCCGAGGGTACCGGAACGTCCGGCCGACCCGGAGTGGGCAGTTCCGGCCGGCCTTCGGTAGGGCAGGGCAACGGCAACTATGGCAATAACCGTCCGGGCAATAATCCGAGTGTGCGTCCCGGTAATAACAGGCCTCAGCGTCCTGAAGGATCCGGCAGTTCGGGTCGCCCGAATGTAGGCAGTTCGGGCCGTCCTAACGTGGGTGGATCATCCCATCCCGGCGTAGGCAACAACCGCCCCGGAGTGGGAAATAACCGCCCAAGTAACCACCCGGCAGTGCGTCCGGGAGCCGGTAACCGTCCCGGTCAGGATCATCGCCCGGGCGTGGGTAATCGTCCCGGTGTCGGCCATAGACCTGTCCCCGGTCCGTCGTTTGGTCATGGTCCGGTGGCACGTCCTCCGCGTCCGGCAATGGTGCGTCCTCCCCATCGCCCGTTCCGTCCGGTGATGTCCCGGCCTCACTATCGTCCTGTGCCTCCACCCGCCTGGCGTCCGCGTCGCGGTATCCCGGTGATAGGCGGAGTGCTCGGTCTCACATTCGGCATTGCCTTCAACGCATCGCTCGATTACCTGTATAACTCGGGATACGTGGTTGACGGTTATGGCAACGATATAGTGTACCTGCGCAATGTCCCGGCCATGAACTATGTGTGGACCGATGCGGCATTGTATTATGGCAATAACGGGCTCGATGCTTCCAGCTTCTATTACTCCACCCCGGGTTACGACATGTCGCGCTACAATTCGGTGTACACCCATCTGGTGAATGTCTACGGCATGCCGGTATCGACAGGCAACGCGGGTGGAATAATGACCTCGACATGGTTTGGCGGCAACCGTGGCTATATCACCCTTTCGTTTGGAGCGGGTGATGCAGGGCGGTTCCTCACCACACTCACTCTGGGCATGTAGCCGGAGATCCCGACAATGATATAAGCATGTGTCATGGCTCTGATGCTGTGGCACATGCTTTTTTATTGTCAGGAGTTGTGGTTTATGGTTTTATTTTGTAACTTTGTGTATATCTCGCGGGTCGGCAGAGTTCTGTTGCTATACTTATCGCCTGGCAATACAGGTAGTGGACCGTTCCGCGGATCAGTCAGGATATGATTCCTGACCATTATGTAATGCCTATTCCCCCTGTTATGGATAAGAAAACAATCTGGGACCTTCATCGAGTGGATGTCGAGCACTTCCGCCGGCAGACGAAAATGCGACTCACCGTGGTGCTTGACAATGTGAGAAGCCTCAACAATATCGGAGCCATATTCCGCACCTGCGACGCATTTGCCGTGGAGCGTGTGATGCTTTGTGGCATAAGCGCTTGCCCTCCGTCGCCCGAGATCCATAAGACCGCTCTCGGTGCCGAGGAATCGGTGGAGTGGGAGTATTTCCCGACGACAGCCGAATGTATATCGGCCCTACAGCGCGACGGCTACACCCTGTGTTGCCTTGAGCAAGTGAAAGGGAGCATAGAGCTTCAGGACTTCCGTCCGCAGGCCGGACGTCGCTATGCGCTTGTGGTAGGACACGAGGTAAACGGTGTGGATCAGGAGGTTGTCAACCAGTGTGATGTGTGCCTTGAGATCCCTCAGTGCGGCACCAAGCACTCCTTGAACGTGTCGGTGTCGTGTGGCGTGGCGATATGGCAATTTTTTACACATATATCCCCTGATCTTGCCAAGTAATCTTTTTTACGATTATCTTGTTGCATTTAATAGGATATTTTTGTAATTTTACATTAATAATAAAAAGAAGAAAGTCATTATAAAGTATGAATAAAGATTTTAGAAACTACGCTGTTCACCATCTCGGGATGAACGGCCTCGCACTCGACCAGTACACCTCGGCGGCTGCCTCGCAGATCACGTCGTCCTATATATCCCCCACCATCATCGAGGAACGTCAGCTCAATGTAGCCCAGATGGATGTGTTCTCACGCCTGATGATGGACCGTATCATCTTCCTCAGCACCGATGTCAATGACTACACTGCCACCGTGGTTCAGGGCCAGCTCCTGTATCTCGACTCGGTGGATCCCGGCAAGGACATCTCCATCTATCTCAACTCGCCCGGCGGATCGGTAATAGCAGGTCTCGGCCTCTATGACACCATGCAGCATATCAAGAGCGATGTGTCCACAATCTGTATAGGAATGGCCGCATCGATGGCCGCTGTCCTCCTCGTGGCCGGCGCACAGGGCAAGCGTCTCGCCCTTCCCCATTCGCGCGTGATGATACACCAGCCCTTAGGCGGCGTGCAGGGTCAGGCCTCCGACATCGAGATCACTGCCCGCGAGATCCTCAAGTACAAGGCCGAGCTCTACAAGATCATCGCCGATCATTCGGGCATGTCGCTCGACCGCATCGAGGCTGATGCCGACCGCGACTACTGGATGACAGCCCAGGAGGCCAAGGACTATGGTATGATCGATAATATACTCCTTCCCGAGAAGAAATAATGGCTAAGAAAAGTAGCAACAATAATAACAATAATAACGGTCAGCAGGTGACGTGCTCCTTCTGCGGGAAGGAGCCGACCTACACCGATATACTGGTGCCAAGTCCGCTCGGCGACGCTTACATATGCAGTGATTGCGTCGACCAGATCGAGGGTTTGCTCAAGGATTATTTTTCCGAGGGTGAGCATGGTGCCGGTGCCGGCAAGAGCAAGAAACACAGCAAGGAGGAGCCTAAGAAAGAGATTCCTACTCCGGCTCAGATATGCGAATTCCTGGACCGCTACGTGGTGGGACAGGATGATGCCAAGAAGTATCTGTCGGTGGCTGTGTATAACCACTACAAGCGTCTGGCCCAGACCCGCGATGATGTTGATATCGAGAAGAGCAACATCATAATGGTGGGGCCCACTGGTACAGGAAAAACCTTGCTTGCCAAGACTATAGCCCGCCAGCTCGATGTGCCGTTCGCCATAGTGGACGCTACGGTGCTCACCGAGGCCGGATATGTGGGCGAGGATATCGAGAGCTTGCTTGTGAGACTGTTGCAGGCCGCCGATTACGATGTGCCCCGTGCCGAGCGTGGCATAGTGTTCATCGATGAGATCGACAAGATAGCCCGCAAGGGGGACAATCCTTCCATCACCCGCGACGTGTCGGGCGAAGGTGTCCAGCAGGGTCTGCTCAAATTGCTTGAAGGCTCGATCGTGAACGTACCCCCGCAGGGAGGCCGCAAGCACCCCGAGCAGAAGATGATACCGGTCGATACCAAGAATATCCTCTTCATATGCGGCGGTGCGTTTGACGGCATTGAGCGCAAGATCGCACATCGACTCAACACCCATGTGGTGGGATTCACCGGCCGTGCCGAACGTTCAAAAATCGATTCCGACAACTATCTGAAATATATCGCTCCGCAGGATCTCAAGTCATTTGGCCTTATCCCCGAGATCATAGGCCGACTGCCGGTGCTGGTGCATCTCGATCCGCTTGACCGTGACGCATTGCTCAAGGTGCTCACCGAGCCTAAGAACGCTATCATACGCCAGTATGAGAAGCTTTTTGCAATGGACGGCGTGAAGCTGACGTTTGCCCCCGACACGCTTGAGTTCATAGTCGACAAGGCTATCGAGTACAAGTTGGGAGCGCGCGGACTCCGCACCATTGTGGAGACGATCATGATAGATCCCATGTTTGAAACCCCGTCCAAGAAGATCGAGGAGCTTGTGATCACCAGGCAGTATGCCGAGGAGAAAATCAAGAAAGCTTATATAGGCTGAGAGGATGGCCGGGCTACAGGCCCCGGCCGCACTCTCCCTTCACCCCCGATCAGAATCTCCACCACCGCAGTAATAATATGTAGCCTCACCTCTCAATACTACTTCCAAAATCCATGAATCACAGTCTTCACGCTGCGCTCAAAGAACACTTTGGCTTCGACTCCTTCAAGGGCAACCAGGAGGCCATAATGAGCAGCCTCCTCGATGGACACGATGTGTTTGTCCTGATGCCCACCGGAGGCGGAAAATCCCTATGCTACCAGCTCCCCGCCCTGATGATGGAGGGGACGGCAATAGTGATTTCACCGCTCATTGCGCTGATGAAGAATCAGGTCGATGCCATACGTCATTTCAGCGAGGCCGACCATGTGGCTCATTTCCTTAACTCCTCGCTCAACCGCTCGGCTATCGACGCGGTGAAAGGGGATATAAGGGCCGGGCTCACCAAGCTGCTCTACGTAGCTCCCGAGTCCCTGACCAAGGAAGAGAATATTGAATTTCTCAAGACGGTGAAGATTTCGTTCTATGCCGTCGACGAGGCCCATTGCATCTCGGAGTGGGGACATGATTTCCGCCCGGAATACCGCCGGATACGTCCCATCATCAACGAGATCGAGGTCAGGCCGGTGATAGCGCTCACAGCCACCGCCACGCCTAAGGTTCAGAATGATATTCAGAAAAGCCTCGGGATGGCCGATGCCGTGGTGTACAAATCATCGTTCAACAGGCCCAACCTCTACTATGAGATACGTCCCAAAACCACGTCGATCGACAAGGATATCATAAAGTTCATCAAGGCCAATCCCGGCAAGAGCGGTATAATATACTGCCTGAGCCGTAAACGGGTCGAGGAGCTTGCCGAGATGCTGAGGGTGAATGATATCAAGGCTCTCCCTTATCATGCCGGAATGGATGCCGCCACCCGCAGCGCCAATCAGGATGCGTTCCTGCTCGAGAAGGTGGATGTGATCGTTGCGACGATAGCGTTCGGAATGGGTATCGACAAGCCCGATGTGAGGTTTGTGATCCATTATGACATGCCAAAGTCGCTCGAGGGGTATTATCAGGAGACTGGCCGTGCGGGCCGTGACGGAGGCGAAGGCCACTGCATCACGTTCTATTCCGCCAAGGACCTCCAGAAGATGGAGAAGTTCATGCAAGGGAAGCCGGTGGCCGAACAGGAGATCGGACGACAATTATTAATCGAAACTCAAAGCTATGCCGAGGCAAGTTCATGCCGCAGGCGTTCTCTCCTTTTCTATTTTGGTGAACAATTTCACGAAGACAACTGTCAAAATTGCGACAATTGCTTAAATCCAAAGAAAAAAGTGGAAGCTAAAGACGATTTATGCGCAGTGTTAGAGACTGTGATTGCGCTTAAGGAAAAATTTAAAGCTGATTACGTGAGTGACGTCGTGCTCGGACGTTCCACTCCGATGGTAAAATCATATGAGCATGACGACCTCGAAGTGTTCGGGTGTGAGAAAGGGGCTGACGAGCGTCTGATAAGCGCCGTCATCCGCCAGGCTACCCAGATGGGGTATCTGGAGCGGGATATAGAGAACTACGGAACCCTCTCGATCACAGCCAAGGGAAAGAAATTCCTTAATTCTCCGGTGTCGTTCAAGGTTGTGGAGGACTCGGATTTCTCCGATGAACCCGAACCCGAGATGGTGAAAAGCGGGGCATCATGTGCCGCCGATACAGAACTCTACAGCATCCTCAAGGATCTGCGCAAGAAGGTGGCCAAGCAGTTGGGTCTGCCTCCCTATGTGATATTCCAGGATCCTTCACTCGAGGCCATGGCCACCACATATCCCATATCGATCGAGGAGTTGCAGAATATCCCCGGCGTGGGTATAGGCAAGGCCAAGAGATATGGTGCTGATTTCATCAAGCTCATCAAGCGTCATGTGGAGGATAATGAGATAGACCGCCCCGAGGATCTGAGAGTGCGCAGTGTGCCCGACAAGAACTCGACCAAGCTCTATATCATCACTCTTATCGACCGCAAGATCCCTCTGCCCGAGATAGCACATTCCAAGGGCCTGGAGTTCAGCGAACTGATCGATGAGATCGAGGCAATAGTGTATTCCGGCACCAAGATCAACATCAATTACTATATCAACGAGATTATCGATGAGGATTCGCAGGAAGAGCTGTTTGAGTTCTTCAAGGATTCCGAGACCGACGATCTTAACGAGGCCTACAGGGAGTTTGGCTCCGATTTCACCGAGGATGAGATACGCCTTGCCCACATCAAGTTTGTATCCGAGATGGGCAATTGACAGGCCCCGTACATGAGTAAAAATAAGCAATTCAATGCCATCAGTAATCGACTATAAGGACGTCACGATCCACCGCAACTCACTGATCACACTCAAGCATGTGAACCTGAAAGTGGAGCCGGGAGAGTTTGTGTACATAATAGGCAAGGTGGGCAGTGGCAAGTCGAGCATGCTCAAGTCAATGTATGCCGATGTGCCTGTGGCCACCGGGCGGGCACGTGTGCTGGATTACGATCTCAGGTCGATACGCTCACGCGATATTCCATATCTGCGCCGTCAGATAGGCATTATATTCCAGGATTTCCGCCTGCTGACGGACCGTAGCGCCGAGGAGAACCTCCGCTTTGTGCTCAGGGCCACCGGGTGGACTGACAAGGCTGAGATAGACCAGCGTATCCAGGAGGTGCTCAAGAGCGTGGGGATGGCCAATAAGAATTACAAGAAGCCCCACGAACTGTCGGGGGGAGAACAGCAGCGCATAGTGATAGCGCGCGCCTTGCTCAACCGTCCGCCCCTGATCCTTGCCGATGAGCCCACAGGAAATCTTGATCCTGCGACAGGCGAGAGCATCGTGAGCTATCTTCATTCAGTGGCCCGCCAGGGCACGGCTGTGATAATGGCCACCCATAATATGTCGCTTGTCGAGCAGTTTCCTGCAAGGACACTTGTGTGCGACAGGCGCACCATCACTGAATGATACAATACAGGCGGAGGAAATAAACCCTGCACATGTACCGAATGTTATAATTAACAGAGAGCGGACCGTCCGCTCTCTGTTAATTTCATGTACTCATGTCTCAACTCCCACGTATAGTAATTCTTGGCGGAGGCTTCGCCGGCCTGAATGTAGCCAAGAGATTGGATAAATCGCGCTACGAGGTACATCTCGTGGATCGTAACAACTATCATTCTTTCCCTCCGTTGTTCTATCAGGTGGCGTCGGCGGGGCTTGATCCCACCGGCATATCGTTTCCGCTCAGGCGTGAGATGCGCAAGTTGCGTCCGCGCAACATACGTTTTCATCTCGGAGAAGTCAAGGAGGTGGATGCTGTGGCACGCACGGTGACCACAAGTTACGAGACGCTTGCTTACGACTATCTGATCATCGCCCTTGGCACCACCAATAATTTTTTCTCCAATCCCGGGCTGATCAACGATGTGTTCACGCTTAAGTCGGTCGACGAGGCCATACGTCTGCGCAACGAGATCCTGTACCGTTGCGAGAAGGCCGCAATAACCACCGATGAAGCCGAGCGCAAGCGCCTGTTGAGTTTCGTCGTGATAGGCGGCGGTCCGGCAGGAGTGGAGATAGCGGGAGCTCTCGGCGAACTGAAGCGTTATATCCTGTGCCGTGATTATCCGTCGATCCCGCCCGACGACATGTCGATCGATCTGTTGGAGGGGAGTGACCGGCTGTTGCGCACCATGAGCGAGAAGGCATCGCGCACGGCGTTGAAGGATCTTACCAATCTAATGGTGAATGTCAGGCTCGGACATGTCATGACCGCATATGAGGGGGATCGCCTCACACTTGACGACGGCACCGAGTTGAATGCCGGGATGGCAATATGGACTGCCGGAGTCACGGCGGTGCCGTTTGGGGTAAAGGGGGTGGATGAGAAGTCGTTCCGCGGTCCCGGGGGGCGTATCATCACCGATGATGCATGCCGCGTGATAGGCCACCCCGAGATCATGGCCATAGGTGACATAGGATATTTCCAATCGGAAAAATATCCGCGCGGTCTCCCGCAGTTGGCTCAGGTTGCAATCCAGGAGGGCCGGTATGTGGCTGATGGATTGAATGGTGGCGGAGTGTTCCGCCTGCCGTTCACGTATCGCGACAGGGGCTCGATGGCGACAATAGGCAGAAACAGGGCTGTGGCCGATATAGGGAAGTGGCATCTGAACGGATTTGTCGCATGGGTGGCATGGATGTTCATACACCTGATATCGTTGCTTGGTATGCGCAGTAAGCTCAATGTGTTGCTCAACTGGGTATGGGCTTATTTCACCCATAACACTGCTTTGCGTCTGCTCTTCCAGGGATCGCCTTATCCCCGCCGTGGCCGTATGCACGACAAGGGGGATGTGTGAGCCAGGCTCATGCACATCCCCCTTGTGGGAAAATCGTTTCCGACGGAACCGTCGGGATTATTTCAGATCGGCAACATTGTTGGCTATCTCTTCATCGCTTATGGAGTAATTGATGAGGTCGCCCGAGAGGTACTTGTCATAGGATGCCATATCCACGAGGCCGTGGCCCGAGAGATTGAAGAGTATCACTTTCTCTTCGCCGGGTTTCAGTTTCTTCACCTCGCGTATGGTGGCGGCGATTGCGTGGCATGACTCGGGAGCGGGAATGATGCCCTCGGCACGGGCGAAGAGGCATCCGGCCTCGAATGATTCGAGCTGATTGATGTCAACGGCTTCCATGAGTCCGTCCTTCAGCAGCTGGCTGACGATCACACCGGCTCCGTGATAGCGGAGACCGCCGGCGTGTATATTGGCGGGCTTGAAATTGTGGCCGAGCGAGAACATGGGGAGGAGGGGAGTGTAACCTGCCTCGTCGCCAAAATCGTAGCAGAACTTGCCCTTGGTGAGTTTGGGGCATGAAGCCGGCTCAGCGGCTATGAAGCGGGTGTGGCTCTTGCCCTCGACTTCGGCTATCTTATGGCGCATGAAGGGGAATGAAATTCCGCCGAAGTTGGATCCGCCTCCGAAGCAGGCGATAACCATGTCGGGGTACTCACCGGCCATTTCCATCTGCTTCTCGGCTTCGAGACCGATCACGGTCTGGTGGAGAGTGACGTGGCTCAGCACCGATCCGAGAGTGTATTTGCAGTCGGGGGTTGTGCGGGCGAGCTCTACAGCCTCGGAAATGGCTGTGCCGAGCGAGCCCTGGCAGTTGGGATCGACTGTGAGTATATCCTTTCCGGCGCGGGTCGACATGGAGGGTGAAGGGGTCACCTGCGCTCCGTAGGTCTGCATGATGCTACGGCGGTAAGGCTTCTGCTCGTAAGAGATCTTCACCTGATACACTGCGGCATTGAGACCGTAAAGAGATGCCGCATATGACAAGGATGCGCCCCACTGTCCGGCACCCGTCTCGGTGGTGACGTTTTTCACGCCTTCCTTCATGCAATAGTAGGCCTGAGGGATGGCTGAATTGAGTTTGTGGGAGCCCATCGGCGACACGCTCTCGTTCTTGAAATATATGTGGGCTGATGTGCCGAGCGCTTTCTCAAGGCCGTAGGCACGCACCAGCGGGGTGGAGCGGTAATATTTGTACATGTCTCTTACCTCGTCGGGGATAGGTATCCATGCATCGGTAGTGTTCAGCTCCTGATCGCTACATTCCTTGGCGAAGATGGGATAGAGGTCTTCGGCCTTCATGGGCTCGCGTGTGGCAGGATTGAGCGGAGGGAGAGGTTTGGTCTTCATATCGGCCTGGATGTTATACCATTCGCGGGGTATTTCATTTTCAGGCAGGATGTATCTTTTGGTTTTTTCCATAGTGGTTTATTTTTTGAAGCAACAAAATTACTCATAATATCCCGGCTTGCAAAGCGGAGATGGCACGTATGTATAAAAAAAGTTGTACTTTTGCAGTCAATTAACGTATGTCCAACAATATCCTGCTGAGAAGCGTGCGGGATAATCGTAAAATTATAAAGAAATGAACGATAGAAAAATTGGTATGCTGTTTGACCTCGACGGCGTTCTGGTCGATAGCGAGGGGGAGTATTCCAAATTCTGGGGCGGTATGGGCGAGCGTTACAGCCTTGCTCCTACATTTGCCTCCGATATAAAGGGTACTACCATAGGAGAGATTCTCCAGAACTTTCCGCCGGCCGATCATGAGGGTATTCTCAACGCATTGCACGAGTTTGAGAGCAATATGGAGTATCCCGTGTATCCCGGAGTGATTGATTTTCTCAACGAGCTTAAAACGGCCGGGATCCCTTCGGCCATAGTAACCAGCAGTGATAATGTGAAGATGGAGATGCTGTTCTCGCGTCGTCCCGAGCTGAGGGGTATGGTCGACTATATCGTCACCGGTTCGATGGTCAAGCACAGCAAGCCCGATCCCGATGGGTATCTCAAGGGTGCTGAATTGATCAATGTTCCCATCGCCGACTGTTATGTTTTCGAGGATTCGATGCAGGGGCTTGAGGCCGGACGTGCCTCGGGTGCCACAGTTATAGGTATAGCCACCACTAATTCACGTGAAAAGGTGAGCCCGATAGCTGACCTCACAGTGGATTCCATGGAGGGGATGGCCCTGTCGCGCCTTCCGAGGAAATAACGGGGCACTTATTTTCCTGACAAAAATATCAGGCCCTCATTGCCGGAAACCATGTTTCTTAACGGCAATGAGGGCCTGATGTTGTTGGAGTATTGTCAGAGATTATTCGTATCTTGTCAGGCGGGTGAGGGCAAGATTATATTCATACACCGTGTCGATATAGTCGCGACGGGCGGCTATGAAGTAGTTGGTCTCCTCGATGAATGTCAGGAAACTGATCTGGCCTGCTGTAAGGGCCTTTCGCAACAGTTCATAGTTGGCTTTGTCGTTTATCACAGGCTCGTACTCCTCCATTACCTTGCGGAGCGCTTTCAGCTGTTTCAGGTCGCCTTTCATCTCGGCCATGCGACGGGCGAGGGCCATCTCGGCATCCATAAGTGAGGCCTCGGCCTCGAGGGTGGAAGCCTTGACCTGATGCTTGCGTCCCCATACCGGGAGGGTCATGCCTACGGCGAAACCGTTGAAGTGTTCATCACCCTCGGTCTCATGCTCGAATCCTACCGAGAATCCAGGGATGCGGGAACGTTTTTCAACCTTAACCATCGATTTGGCGGCTTCGACCGAAGCAAGCGCGGCGGCATACTGTGGATCGCGTTGCTTGATCAGGTCCTCGGAGATTGTGGCTTCGTTGACAGCGGGAGTGATGGGATAGTCGCTACCCAGACGTTTTACCATGTCGTCGACATTCTTGCCGGCATTGAGGGCTTCGAGCGATGACAGGAGGGCTTCTCTCTGGGCCTCAAGAGTGTGGAGTTCGCGATGCACGGCGATGCGTTCGATCACGGTCTTGTTGTAGTCAAGACGGGTTTCAGCTCCGGCCTCGGCTGCTTTCTTGTAGTGCTGTTCCATCTGGTTCATGCGGTTGACAAGTTCAGTCTGCATGTCGATGAGCTGGGAGTTGTGAATGATATCGATGAGGAGGGTACGCACTTCCTGACGGAGATCGATCACAGTGGATTCAGTGAGGTATTGAGCCGCGATTTTAGCTGTGCGGGCAGCCTCGCGACGTGCGGCATACACTCCGGGCCAGTCGAATGACTGGCTCACGCTGAGACCCCATTTGTTTCCGAATTCAGCTTTTGTGCCCCATACGCGTGAAAATTCTATTTCGGGAGCTTCGAGGGTGTTTTCGCCAAGAATGTTTTCCACCTGAGCCTGCGAACGCGAAGCCTCGGCACGGGCAGTGAGATTGTTGGACATTACCTCTGACAGAACTTCGTCAAAAGTAGTTGTTGCCCCGAGGGAGAGAGGCAATAGAGCTAAGAGGAGAGGCAGATGTCGGATTCTCATTTCTTTTCTTTTTTTCTATTTGTGAGATAATACATTATAGGTACTACGAATATGTTGAGAAGTGTTGATGACAGCAGTCCGCCGAGAATTACTATGGCGAGTGGCGACTGTATCTCGTTGCCGGGTTGGTGACCGTTGACGGCCAGAGGGATGAGAGCGAGAGCCGAGCTGAGGGCTGTCATGAGGATAGGGTTGAGACGGTCGGCCGAGCCGTGGAGTATACGCTCCATGAGCCCTTGTCCCTCCTCGCGCAGGGTGTCGTATCTCGACATGAGGAGCATGCCGTTGCGGGTGGCTATGCCCATGAGGGATATGAAGCCGATAATTGCGGGGATGTTGAGTTCGCCCGATGTCAACCGGAGGATGAGGATTCCGCCGATGATGGCCAGGGGCATGTTGAGAAGAATGATGCCCGACTGCACAGCGTTGTGATACTGCCCGTAGAGCAGGAGGAATATGATGACGAGTGCGATGAGCGATACTATCATGAGTGTGCGTGATGCACTTTCCTCGCTCTCGAACTGTCCGCCGTAGTTGACGTAGTAGCCCTCGGGGAGCTGGACCTCCTCGTCAACCTCACGCATGATGTCGTTGACCACTCCACGCAGGTCGCGACCGTCGACGTTGGCCGACACTACGATGCGGCGGCTCACGTTCTCACGGTTGATGGTGTTGGGACCGGCGCTTGAGATGACCTCGGCCACCTCGCTCAACGGAATCTTGCCTTTGGGGGAATCAATCATGAGGGAGGACAGACGGTCGATCGACTCGCGGGCATCGGATTCCATCTTCAGCACGAGATTGAACGGACGTCCTTTTTCATAAACCTGTGAGACGGTCTCGCCGGCCAGTGCCACACGTATGAAATCGGCAAATTCGCTCATGGGGATGCCGTAGTAGGCAAGCATGTCGCGACGGGGACGGATGTCGAGTTGCGGACGCTCCATCTGTTGCTCGATGTTCACGTCGACCACGCCGGGCACAGTCGATGCCACAGCCTTGATCTTATTGCCTATGGTGAAAAGCTTTGTGAGATCATCGCCAAACAGTTTGATCGCTATCTGAGCCTCGGTGCCCGACAGCATGGCGTCGATGCGGTGAGAGATGGGTTGTCCGATCTCGATGTTCACTCCGGGCAGGTGAGAGAGCTTGTGGCGCAGGTCGGCCACCATCTCCTTGCGGGAGCGGCCTTGGTCGAGGGTATAGGGGGCCTCGATCTCGCTCACGTTGACACCTAAGGAGTGTTCGTCAAGTTCGGCACGGCCTGTCTTTCGAGCCACGGTGCGTATCTCGGGCATGGAGAGGATGATTTTTTCGGCCTCGCGTCCCATGCGGTCACTGTTTTCCAGAGATATGCCGGGGAGTGTGCTCACATTGATGGTCAGCGAGCCCTCGTTGAACGGCGGGAGGAAGCTGCGGCCGAGGGTGAAGAACAATCCAATGCAGAATATGAACAGTAGAGAGACGCATATAAGGATAGGCTTGATGTGCTTGAACGACTTGTCGAGCACGCCGTGGTACCACTCACTCAGTTTTCTTGACAGCCAAGGTTCCTTTTCGAGTTTCGCCGCCATTTTCTTGTCACCGAGCAGATAGGTGCACAGCACAGGGGTCACTGTCAGAGCCACCAATGTGGAGGCGATGAGCGAGACTACGAACGATATGCCAAGAGGGATGAGCATGCGCCCCTCGATGCCCTGAAGGAAAAAGAGCGGGAGGAAGCTGGCCATGATGATGAGCGATGAGTTGAAGATGGGCATTCTAACCTCCTTGCTCGCCTCATATACTACCTGGATTACCGGACGGCCGGCTTTGAGATTCTGTCGCAGTCGCTTGTACACGTTCTCCACGTCCACGATGGCATCATCGACAAGCGAACCGATGGCAATGGCTATACCTCCGAGACTCATGGTGTTGATGGTGAGTCCCATGAAGTGGAGGGCTATGATGGTGACGATGATCGACAATGGGAGTGCCACGAGTGATATAAGGGTGGTGCGCAGGTTCATCAGGAAGAAGAACAGCACGATGATCACAAAGATGGCCCCGACAAAGAGGGATTCCTGAAGATTGCCAATAGAACGGTCGATGAAATCAGACTGGCGGAATATATCGGTGCGTACCTGCACGTCGGTGGGGAATGTGCGCTGCAGATCGGCAAGCTTCTGTTCTATCTTCTCGGTGAGTTCGATGGTGCCAGCGCCGGGTTGCTTGGTCACGGTGATGAGCACGCCGGGTTCGGCATTGACCGAGGCTGCTCCCAGGCGAGGTTCCTCGGGGCGTTCAGCCACTTCGGCAATGTCCGACAGGCGCACGATGCGCGTGTCATCGCTGATGATCACGGTATTGGCTATGGCATTGACATCGTTGGTGGTAATGTCGCCCTTGATGAGGTATTCATTTCCGTAGTCGTACATGACACCTCCGGCGGCATTGCTGTTCATGCCGCTTACAGCCGTGCGCACTTCGCTGAGAGTCACGCCCTGGCGTTGCATCTTGGCGGGGCAAAGTAGTATCTGGTACTCCTTGGCATCACCGCCTATGACTGATACGGACGATACGCCGGGCAATGACAGCAACTGAGGTCCAACCTCGCGGTCGGCGATGGTGCGCAAGTCCATGGGGCTTGTTATGGAATCGGCTGTCAGACCTATAATCATGATCTCGCCGAGTATCGAGGACTGCGGGCCAAGTGTGGGGCTACCGGCACCCGGAGGGAATGTACCTTCGAGCTGGGTGAGCTTTTCCGATACTATCTGACGCGCAAGGTACACGTCGGTATCCCATCCGAATTCCACCCACACCACCGAGAATCCCGACGTAGAGGTGGACCTGACGCGCCTCACACCCGAGGCTCCGTTGACGGCGGTCTCGATGGGGTAGGTGATAGTGGTCTCGATCTCTTCCGGAGCCATTCCGGGAGCCTCGGTCATCACTACCACGGTAGGTGCGTTGAGGTCGGGGAATATGTCAACCTCGGTGCGCATCAGCACCACCATCCCGTAGATGAGAAGGAGGCCCGACAGCACGAGGATCGCCAGACGGTTGTCAAGCGAAAACTTTATAATCTTGTTAAGCATTGCTTTTCGTGATTGACAGTACTGGGATGAGTGGTATTAATGATTGTGGGAATGTCCTTCAGGAGCCACTGTGGCCTGCTCGGCAAGCCTTACGAATGTTGCTCCCTTTACAACGGCTACCTCACCGGGCTGGATTCCCTCGGTGATCTCGACGCGTATTCCGTCGCTGTTGCCGATCTTAACGGGTTTCTTCACATATACGTGATCGCCGTGGCGGACGAACACGAATTTTGTGCCCATCTGCTCAACGATAGCCTCCAGCGGAAGTGAGATCACGCCCTCGCGGGATGAGCCTTTCAGATACACCTCGGTAGCGCTTCCGGGTACCACAGGTGCTGTGCCGTCAAATGAGAAAAATACGGGTACATATCCCGGAGTAGCGCCTCCGGAGGCTGATGCCGATGAGAGCAACTTGCCTTTATAATCGTTCAGGTCGATTGCCCGTCCGTCATGGAAGCTCATAATTGCTCCGTTGACGCGGGGGAGGAATTCGGCTTTGGCGGCGGGAACGAGTGCGCGGAGGGTCAGTGAGCTGTTGGCTGCCACTGTGGCCACGGCCTGTCCTGTGGTGACAAATTCACCGTCGCCGATATTTATGGCGGTGATCACACCCGAGCGCGGGGCAGTGACTGTGCCTGAGGCGGCGGCAGGACTGTAGGCGGCCTTGGCTGATTCATAGGCGGCCAGGGCGTCGTTGTATTCCTTGCGTGTCACGAGGCCGTCGGCCAGGAGAGGAGTGATGCGGTCGAGTTCGCGTTTGGCATTCTCCACAGCTACGCGGGCGGCAGTGTTGGCATCGCCACCGCTGATATTGGTGGCGGTTACATGGGCTATGGCCTGGCCGGCTCTCACTTGAGATCCGGGGTTAATTCCGTGGACGAGTCGGACAACTCCGGTAGTGGGGGCTGCCGCGACACCACGGTCGGCTGATGATGGCATAATCTCGCCCGACACTTTAAGTGTCTCGATGAACGCTGACGCCTTTACGGTGTCGACTTCAACGCCCATGCGTTCGGCATCATGCGGTTCAAGTACTATTTCGTCGGCTCCATGTTCGTGGCCGTGCTCCTCTCCCTCCTCTTGGTGGGATGATTCGTTGTGCTGGTGGCAGGCAGCCATCCCGAATACAAGAATCGGGGTGACAAAGAATAACTTCAAGCGGTTTCCGAGTCTCATGATTATTGATAATTGTTTCTTTTCGGTTGGTTACTATATGCCAAGAGCTAACCCGTGCTCTTGATTGCTGCAAAATTACAGCTGCTTATGCTAACGATCGTTGCACTATTGTGGTGAATATTTGCAAAGTTACAACTATTTTCATAATGCTTTATACCATTACTTCTCTGCACTTCACAATATTTGTTAAATAGATGAACGTTGGGTGCAGGGAAGTATCAAAAGCCATTATGAAGGTGCAACAAAAATCCCTCGCATGGGTCATCGCTGACTCCTGCAAGGGTAATTGTGAGTTTAGGTATATAGCAATTTATGGTATGATGGTAGCCCATAGGAGAATCGAACTCCTCTTTCAAGAATGAAAATCTTGCGTCCTAACCGATAGACGAATGGGCCCTCGGAAAGCTCCTGATTAAGCGGCGAGCTTAGCTATGTGGTGAGCGAGCTTGCTCTTCAGGTTAGCTGCCTTGTTCTTTGAGATAGCCTTCTTGGAAGCGAGACGGTCAAGCATGGCTCCGATCTTGCGGAAAGCCTCCTCGGCCTGTGCCTTGTCAGTCATTTTGCGAAGGTTGCGCACAGCGTTACGTGCGGTCTTGGCATAGTAACGGTTGCGAAGACGACGGGTTTCGGTCTGACGGATTCTCTTAAGTGATGATTTATGATTTGCCATCTGTGAAAATGATTTTTTTGTTTTTATTGTAGCCCATAGGAGAATCGAACTCCTCTTTCAAGAATGAAAATCTTGCGTCCTAACCGATAGACGAATGGGCCGTGCTCTTCTGCATAGCTGCTCAAAAGCGATTGCAAAGTTAGTGAGTTTTTTTCTATTGGGCAAATTTTTCGCGAATTTTTTCGTAAATTTGCCTTGCTAATATTTCAGAGCGCGTTTTTATACCCGTCAATCCCAGTGAAACTTACCTTTATTTCGCTAAAGACCGTCCGCTACAGCGACACTCAGTCCATACTTTCAGCCTATAGCCTCGAGCATGGACGTGTATCGCTCGTTGTGCCGTCGGGAAAAGGGAAGGGTGCATCACGCCTGAGGGCTCTCACCATGCCCCTGAGTGTGCTGGAGTGTGAGACCGATTTCCGCCCCGGCCGGGAGGTGCTGCCCATGCGGCAGGCGCGTCCGGTGGAGGTGTTCAACGGTATTCATGCCAATCCTGTGAAGCAGATGATAGCGATGTTTCTTGCCGAGTCGCTTTCGATGCTCCTGCGCGAGAGTGTGCCCGACGAGGGGGTATATACCTTTATACATTCATCGGTGAAGTGGCTCGACAGCATTCCGGCGGAATGTTCGGCCAATTTTCATGTGTGTTTCCTGTTGAATCTGGGCAGGCTGCTGGGGATCGAGCCAGATGTATCCACCTTCAGGCACGGATATGTAATGGATATGCGCGACGGGATATGGCGGTCGTCGATGCCGTTGCACGGCGAATGGCTTGCCTCGGATGAATCGTCGGCGGCCTCAATGATACTGAGAATGACATATTCCAATATGTCGCGCTTCAGGTTCACCCGTCAGCAACGTAACCGCACACTTGACCTGGTGTTGCGTTACTACAGTCTGCATCTTGCCCCGCTCAGCCATCTTCATTCCCTCGACATACTGCGCTCCATCTCGTGATAGTGCTCTTCGCGGCAACTCTCTTCCAGGAGCCGGCGGTGCAGCTCGGCTATGGCCTTGCGGTGGGCGCGGTGTATATACATGCGGTTAAGGCACATTCCGCTCATAGCCACGAGCACCACCAGTGCGATGATGACCAGCCACATCAATATGTCGTGAATGCCGGGGATATTCATAATCAGAAGAGTTTAGGGGGTTGACAGTAAGGGTGGGGTAGTTGGGTGCCTTTCCTTATTTTAAATACAAAATTTGCCGTGACTTTGTTCTTATGAAATCCGCTGAAATCCGCCGAAAATGCAATAATTTTATCAGATACAAATTTGTTATATAGCTTCAAGCTAATGGGGTATGCATTATTGGGACAATGACACAAGCACCGGCCCGTGCCTTACGGTTGATCCGTAGCGGCGGGCCGGTGCTTGTGATATAGTGGTGGCAGAGTTGTTATCCTCCGAAGTTGTCGTAATGTACCGAAGTGGGATCTACTCCGAGATCGTCGAGCATCTTGTTGACGGCGGCACTCATGGGGCCGGGGCCACACATGTAGTATTCGATATCCTCGGGATCGGGATGATTTTTGAGATAGGTCTCATAGATCACCTGATGAACGAATCCGGCGGTGTACTTCACGCCGGCGGCATCGGCTGCCGGATCGGGACGGTCGAGCGCAAGGTGGAACTTGAAGTTGGGGAATTCCTTCTCCAGCTCGAGGAAGTCGTTGAGGTAGAACACCTCGTTGAGCGCGCGTGCTCCGTAGAAGTAGTTCATAACGCGGTCGGTGGTGTGGAGAGTCTTGGTCATCCACATGATCTGGGCACGGAGGGGAGCCATACCGGCACCGCCACCTATCCACATCATCTCGGCCTTGGAGTCCACGATGGGGTGGAAATCTCCGTAGGGACCTGACATCACCACCTTGTCGCCGGGCTTGAGGGTGAAGATGTAGCTCGAGGCTATACCGGGCATCACGTCCATGAAGCCAACCTGAGGTTTCGGCTTGAAAGGAGGTGTGGCGATACGTACCGTGAGCATGATGCGGTCGCCCTCCTCGGGATAGTTGGCCATGGAGTAGGCACGCACAGTGGTCTCGGTGTTGTGGCACTTGAGGCCGAAGAGTCCGAACTTCTCCCATGCGGGCAGATATTCGTCGCCGATGAGCGACTTGTCGATATCCTTGTCATAGTCCATCTCGTAGGTAGGGATCTTGATCTGGGCATAGGATCCGGGGATGAAGTCCATGTGGGCGCCCTTGGGGAGAGCCACGATGAATTCCTTGATGAAGGTGGCCACGTTCTTGTTGGATATCACCTCGCACTCCCACTCCTTCACGTCGAGGGCTGATGCGGGGATTCCCACCGAGCAATCCTCCTTGATCTTCACCTGGCATCCGAGGCGCCAGTGATCCTGCTGCTGTTTACGTGAGAAATGCACTTTCTCGGTGGGCAATATGTCGCCCCCACCGCTGAACACCTGGCATTTGCACTGTCCGCAGCTGCCCTTTCCTCCACATGCCGATGAGAGGAATATGTTGTGGTCGGCAAATGTCGACAGCAGTGATTTGCCTGATTCGGCCTCGACCACCGTGTCGTTGTTGATGGTGATCTTGACCTTGCCGGAATGCACCAGATATTTCTTGGCGATCAGCAGTATAATGACCAGTGCGAGTGTGATGATCAGAAAGATGCTTACGCCTGTCAGTATCGTTAACATTGTATAGTCGTTTTGTTTTTACAGGTTCTGTTATTCTTGTTAACTTGCTCAGGATATCACAGCTTGATTCCCAGGAAGCTCATGAACGCGATGCCCATGAGTGCGGTGAGAATGAATGTGATGCCCACTCCGCGCAGTGGCTTGGGAATGTTGGAGTACACTGCAAGTCTCTCTCTGATAGCGGCGATCGCCGTGATGGCGAGGAGCCAGCCGAGGCCCCATCCGCCACCGGCGCATACTGCTGTCCAGATGCTGGGGAAATCACGCTGCTGCATGAAGAGCGATCCGCCGAGGATGGCACAGTTGACAGCGATGAGCGGAAGGAAGATGCCGAGCGATGAGTACAGCGACGGGCTGTATTTCTCCACAGCCATCTCCACGAGCTGGGTCATGGAGGCGATCACCGCAATGAACATAATGAGCGACAGGAAGCTGAGGTCGACCTGGGCATACTCCTCGCCGAGCCATGTGAGTGCGCCGGGGCGCAACACGTAGTTCTCGAGAAGATAGTTGACCGGAAGAGTCACCACGAGCATGAACGTGACCGCTATGCCCAGACCAAACGCTGTCTTTACATTCTTGGACACTGCGATGAACGAGCACATGCCCAGGAAGTAAGCGAATATCATGTTGTCGACAAAAATCGACCTGATGAATATGTTGAGATTTTCCATATTTTCGTATTCAGTTTCGTTGGGTGGAGTTGGGGATTAATCTTCCTGCAGATCTTTGTTGATGCTGCGCTGTACCCATATGATGCAAGCCACCACGATCAGCGCCATGGGGGGGAGGATCATCAGGCCGTTGTTGACATACCCGTTGTCATAGCACCACTGGGGTATCACCTGATAGCCGAGCAGTGTGCCCGAGCCGAGGAGTTCGCGGAAGAAGCCCACGATGACGAGTATCACGGCATAGCCGAGGCCGTTGCCCACGCCGTCGAGGAATGCCGGCCAGGGCTTGTTGCCCATGGCGAACGCTTCGAGGCGTCCCATGAGAATACAGTTGGTGATGATCAGGCCGATGAACACCGACAGCTGCTTGGATGCGCTGTAGGCGTAGGCCTTGAGCACCTGGTCGACTATCACCACCAGACCTGCCACCACCACGAGTTGCACGATGATGCGGATGTTGGTGGGGATGGTGTTGCGTATCAATGAGATTATCACGTTGGCGAATGCCAGCACAGCGATCACGGATATGCCCATTACTATCGCCGGCTCGAGTTTGGCCGTTACGGCCAGTACGGAGCAGATGCCCAGCACCTGCACCACGACGGGGTTGTTCTTGGAAATAGGGTTGAACAGTACGTCGGTATTCTTTATCTTTTCTGCCATAATTGGATCTGTTGGAGCATATTATTTTTCACCGAGAGACTGGAGGAATTTGCGGTAGGGCACGAGGCAGTTGTCAAGCATTGAGCCGACACCCTTGGAGGTGATGGTGCCACCCGAGATTCCGTCCACATAATCCTCTCCGTCCAGTGGCTGCTGGCCGGCTTTCACCACGGCTATGGGGCGGAAACGTCCATCCTTTATCACATGTTTGCCTTTGAACTGGTCGCTGAAAGCGGGTTTCTCGATTTCAGCTCCGAGGCCCGGAGTCTCGCCCTGGTGGGCGAAGTATGCGCCATATATCGTGGATCCGTCGGCGTCAAATGCCACGTAGCCCCATATCGGGCCCCACAGTCCGGCACCATACACGGGCAGGATGTACTTGGGATCATTCTCCTTGACCATGCATACGAACACGGGCAACTCCCTGCGGTCGGCGGTGAGTTTGCTCTGGTTGGCCACATTCACGTCAAAGGCTTTGACCCCTTCGATTCTCTCACCTTGGGCATTGACTACATACTGGTCGGTGATGTAGCGGTTGAACTCGGCTACTGTCTCGCCGTCGGCCGGGGTGATCAGCGCAGCCGCGAGTATCTGTTTCATCTTGTCAGCATCGATATTCTCCTGCTGTCGGCCCTTGAGGGCGAGCGATGTGGCTGCGAGGGCAGTGCCCACGAGCACCACCAGCACGATGATGTAGATGATGGTATATGTATTGCTTTGCTTATTCATAATAATATATATGAAAGGGATGTCATTATGCGCGGGCGCGTTCCTTAAGTCGTCTCATGCGGCGCGACACGTTGGCCTGTACCACGCAATAGTCAATCAGCGGAGCCAGGGCGTTGCCCAGGAGTACTGCGAGCATCGCTCCTTCGGGATAGCCGTTGTTGTAGGTGCGGATCAGTACGGCCACAACGCCTACAAGCAGTCCGTAGACATATTTTCCTGTGCCGGTCCTGGCGGCTGTCACAGGGTCGGTGGCCATGAATACGGCCGCGAATGCAAATCCGCCATACAGCAGTTGGTCAATGGGCGAGAGGAACGAAGCAGGATAGGTAGGGGTCTGGAACACATTGGCTATCCATCCCATCAGCAGTCCGCCTGCCACCACACTGAGCATGATGCGCCACGAGGCCATGCCGGTGGCGAGAAGGATCACGGCTCCGATGAGGATGCACAGGGTGGAAGTCTCGCCAAATGAGCCGGGTATCAGTCCCAGGAATGCGTCCCATGCCGAGATGGCATCGCCGCGGAGATTGAGGAGCTCGAGCTTGTCGCCAGTGAACGAGGCGATCTGTCCAAGAGGTGTTGCACCGGTGAATCCGTCGGGCAGGTCATAGCCGAGGCCCAATATGGAATTGGTGCTCACGAACACCTTGTCGCCGCTCATCTGGGCGGGGTAGGCGAAGAAGAGGAAAGCGCGTGTGACGAGGGCCACGTTGAACACGTTGTAGCCGGTTCCGCCAAACACTTCCTTGACAAATATCACCGAAAAAGCGGTGGCTACAGCGAGCATCCACAGCGGTGTCTCCACCGGGCAGATGAGCGGGATCAGTATGCCTGTCACGAGAAATCCCTCCTGGATCTCCTCGCGACGCCATTGGGCTACGGCAAATTCTATGCCGAGGCCAACCACATATGCCACCAGGATGCGGGGCAATACTGCGAGAAAGCCATAGGCCATGAGTTGCCAGAAGGGAAATTCCGTAGCTCCGGCGGCAAGCCAGTTCTGATATCCTGTGTTGTACATTCCGAAGAGCAGACACGGCATCAATGCGAGCACCACTATGATCATGATGCGCTTTGAGTCGAGGCTGTCATGGACGTTCACCCCCGACTTGGACGTGGTGTTGGGGGTGTAGAGGAACGTCTCGAACCCATCAAATACGCTCTGGAAGCTCTGCAGTTTGCCCCCGGGCTCAAAGTTGGGTTTTATGCGGTCAAGATAGTTTCTTAATGATTTCATCTTATTTTAAAATATGCATTATTGGTGTGCGTCAGTGTGTCACGCCTGTGGGCTATGCTTCGTTGCGCATATAGTCAAGTCCTTGGCGCACAATGCGCTGTAGCTCCAACTTGGACGGATCGGCATATTCGGCCAATGCGAAGTCCTCGGGGGCTACCTCATATATGCCTAAGGCTTCCATCTTGTCGATGTCCTTGGCGATGATGGCCTTGATCAGCGGTTCGGGCAGTATGTCCATTGGCATGTAGTCATCGTAGATGCCCGACATTATCATGGCCCTTCGGCCACCGTTGATGCGGGCGTCGGGGTTGAACTTGCGTCCGAGGAAACGTCCGAGGAACGACCGGCTCTCGCTCATCTTCGACGGGCTCAGCGATGCCCAGCCCATGAATTCGTGGGTGTCGTCCCCCTCGGGGATCACGGTCACCTGGCGGTAGGGGTAACGCAGATATCCGGCTTCACCTTCGGGCGTGCCGGTGAGCACGTTGCCCGATATCACGCGGTGGTTGCGTCCGTCGGTCTTCTCGTCGCCGGCCAGCAGTTCGCCGAGCTGTGCGCCGGGCACGGTCTTCACCACCTTGGGGGTTATCACCTCCGATCCGGTGAGGGCTGTCTCTACCGAGTAGTCGATCTTGCCGTTGAGGATTGCCTCGCCGAGCTTGGCAAGGGTCACGATATCGAGGGTCCATACTACTTCCCCCTTGTTGACCGGCTTGATATTGGCTATCTGCACTCCGGCGTTGCCGGCAGGGTGCAGCATGGGGAGCTCTATCATTTCGGCGCCCTTCACATCGGCAAGGTTGCTGCCCTGTGCTACACATATATATATTGTGCCGTCGGTGAGCTTGGTCATGGCCTCTACGCCTTTGGCTATCTGGGCGTCCATTCCTTTCACCATCTCCTCGAGGTTAAGTGCGAGCGGAGCAGTGTCGAGAGCTGTGACGAATATGTCGCGGGGGCGGTCGCTCTCCATCGGCACGATGTCATACGGGCGACGGCGCATCATGGCCCATAAGCCTGAGCTCTTGAGCATTCGGCGCACATCGTCGGCCGATGTGATAGCTGTCGATGTCATTGTTGCCACTGTCGATGGTGAGGCCGTGTCGGTCTTGATCACTATGCGCTCGATCTTGCGTCGCGCTCCCCTCACCACGCTCTCTACGGTTCCGCTGATTGGCGATACGAGATGGATGTCGGGGGCGTTTTTGTCGTGCATCAGGGCTGAGCCTGCTTTCACGCTGTCACCCTCTTTGACATCCGGTTTCGGCATGAAGCCGGGAAAATCATCAGGGACTATGGCGATATTGGCGGGGATTACTGTCGCGCTCACATTGGTGTCGGCGAGAGCTCCCTCAATACGCAGGTTTAGTCCTTTTTTGAGGTTGATGGTTTTTCTCATTATGTGTCTTGCAAAATAAGTGTTTGTACCTTTGTCTTGGAAGCAACAAAGTTAATAAATAAATTTTAAATAACTTTAAATTAGTTAAGTAAAAAATGAGCAAAACCTGCGAAAATCATCATATGTATTCTTTTCTTTGGAAATTTTAGAGTTTTGAGTCTAAAAAAAGAGATAAAACGTTTGCATACGCGGAAATTTCATTTTAAATTTGCATACCGTATTGTGATAATCCCCTTTCCACGGATCATTGCATGCGCTATGATCACTCTATTTTTAACCCTTAAACTAAATATCAGGTATCCTACACACGCACACCCTTTACTTCAGAACCTCCCCCGGATATAATCGGAATCGCCGGCCGTCGCCGCGATAGTCTCTGATCCTGAGGATTTCTGCTACGGACCGCAATGGGATCCAACATTCTGAAAAATCATCAAAACTAATAATCTCAAACTAATAAACCAAAACAAAAACAGTTAAAACAAATTATGGAAGCTCAAAAGCCCACCACCAAGCCGGCTGCTAAGAAAGCCGAAGGCAGCAATGTTGCCGGTATCAAGAATGCATTTCTTGTAATCCTCGCTTGCTTTGTAGTAGCAGTTCTTCTTTTCATCTTCTGGTTCGGTCACGAGTCTCACTTCGAGGAAGGCCACCCCATCGACCTCTGGGGCACCATCTACAAGGGCGGATTCATCGTACCTATCCTCCAGACCCTCTTCCTCACTGTAATCGTTCTTTCTGTAGAGCGTTGGATCGCCCTCTCTTCTGCTAAGGGTAAAGGCTCTATCGAGAAGTTCGTTGCCGGTGTTAAGAAGTGCCTCGCCGCTAACGATATCCAGGGTGCCAAGAACCTCTGCAAGAACCAGAAGGGTTCAGTAGCTGCTGTAGTAGCTGCCGCTCTCAACTCTTACGAGGAAATGGACAAGAACACCGTTCTCACCAAGGAGCAGAAGGTTGCCAACCTTCAGAAGACTGTTGAGGAGGCTACCGCACTCGAGATGCCTGCTCTCCAGCAGAACCTCCCCATCGTTGCTACCCTCACCACTCTCGGTACACTCGTTGGTCTTCTCGGTACTGTAATGGGTATGATCAAGTCGTTCCAGGCTCTCGCCGCTTCAGGTGCTCCTGACTCAACCGAGCTCTCAACCGGTATCTCGGAGGCTCTTATCAACACCGCCTTCGGTATTGCAACTGGTGCATTCGCCGTTATCTCTTACAACTTCTACACCAACAAGATCGATAACCTGACCTACGCTATCGACGAGATCGGTTTCTCTATCGTGCAGACATTTGCCGCTTCTCACTAATTCCACATTACTTTATCAAGAAGATAAACCAACCATCTTTATTTAACACTCTTCAACCGATAACGTAATATGGGAAAAGTAAAAATTAAGAGAAAAAGCACCCTCATCGACATGACCGCGATGAGTGACGTGACTGTGCTCTTGCTTACTTTCTTCATGTTGACATCGACCTTCCTTCAGAAGGAGCCCGTCACAGTGCTGACGCCTTCCTCTGTTTCGGAGCAGAAAGTACCTACAGCCAACCTGGCCCAGATACTTGTGAGCCCCGAGGGAAAAGTCTTCATCTCCATTGCCGGTGACGCTGATGCCGAAACCAAGGACACATGGGGTTCAGAGGCTCTTCGCAAGACCATCCTCGATGAAGCAGTAACGCTCTATAACAAGCAGCACCCCTCCAACCAGGTGCAGCTTACAGCACAGGATCGTGAGGCATTCTCCAAAATCAATATGTTTGGAGTACCCTTCCAAGTCCTTCACCAGTTCCTCTCGATGTCGCAGACCGACCAGGACAAGTTCATCTCGGACATGTCACAGAAAGGTGTCGGCATCCCTGTGAACGACAACAAGGACATGGAACACCTTAACGAGTTTCAAATCTGGATGCGCGCCATCTACAACTCCGGCAACGACAACCTTCAGAAGACAATGAAGAAGGGCGAGGGTATTGCCGTGAAGGCCGACAAGGACACCCCCTACGATGTAGTTCAGGACGTCCTCGACAACCTTCAGACCCTCAAGATGAACCGCTTCAGCATCATGACAGCACTTAAAACTGAGCAAGAATAATCACACCATGGCACAAATCGAACAATCAGACAAGGGCGGCAAAAAGAAAAAAGGTGCCCAGAAGAAAATGTCGATCCATGTGGACTTCACCCCCATGGTGGATATGAACATGCTTCTTATCACATTCTTCATGCTTTGTACCACTATGATCAAGTCTCAGACTCTCACCATCTCACTCCCGTCGAATGAGAAGGTTGAGCAGCAGGAGATGAACAAAGCTAAGGAATCAGAGGCTATCACGCTCATTCTTACTACTGACCGCAATGCTAACGGCGATGTCAAGAAGGACGAAGCCGGACGCCCCATGAACACCGTATATTTCTACGAAGGTATGCCTGAAATAGCTGACGCTGATGGCGATGGTCTCATCGACAACAACAAGCTCAAGGCTGAGAAATTCCTTGGTAACGACGGTAAGATCCAGCAGGGTATCCGCAAGATCCTCCACGACCGCAACCGTCTCGTACTCGACAAGATCGAGGTTGAGAAGGCCCGTTGGCGCAAGAAGGAGTTCGCTCCCGGCAACTCTGCCGCTAACGACTCTATCTACCAGGCACGTGCCCGCGAGATCCGTAATGACTCTACCCTTACTCGTCCTGTAGTCATCATCAAGGCTACACCCGAGGCTTCATGGGAGTCACTGATCTCTGCTCTCGATGAAATGCAGATCAATCAGATTTCACGTTATCAGATCGATAACATCAATCAGGTTGACTCCGTTCTCATTCTCGACTACCTGAAGAAAAATCCTCAGAAGTAATCCGTTGATGATAGATATATATTAACCCGAAAAATCTCTTACGAAATATGGCAAAAGATGTAGATCTTTCATCATCAGAATGGATTGACCTTGTATTTGAAGGAAAGAACAAAGACTTTGGTGCGTACCAGCTGCGTAAGGCTTCGGCCAAACGCCACAACCGCGCAATGCTTGTAATCCTCATCATCCTCCTTTTGGTCGCTCTTCTCGGCCTCCTCGCCAACACTGTGCTTCAGAAGGCTGAGGAACGTCCCGAGGACCAGATCGAGCAGACTATCATCGACTATTCAGCCGATGAGCAGGAGGAGGAAGAACCTGAAGAGCCCGAGCAGCAGCGTGTTGAGGAGCAGCAGCCCGAAGCGCTCCAGGAGGAGATCCTTAACACTGTGAAGGCAACCGAGCTTGCGATCGTCCGCGACGAAGAAGTCCAGGAGGAGATCAAGAGCCAGGATGAACTCAAGGACACCGATACCGCTGTGGGTACCACTGACTTTGACAAGGGTACAGACGACCTTAACGTTGTTCGCGAGCACAAGGACGAGATCATTGTTGAGGAAAAGAAACCCGAACCTGTTGACGACAACCGCGTGTTTGACGTGGTAGAGCAGAAGCCCCAGTTCCCCGGTGGCGAGGCTGCCCTCCTCAAGTGGGTAATGGAGCACATCCGCTACCCGGCCATGGCTCAGGAAAACAATATCCAGGGCCGCGTGGTTGTACAGTTCGTTGTTACCAAGACCGGTGAAGTAGGTGAAGTAAAGGTTGTCCGCGGTAAGGACCCCGACCTCGACAAAGAGGCTGTCCGCGTGGTTAAATCACTTCCCAAGTTCGTCCCCGGTAAGATGAACGGTCACGCAGTGAACGTGTGGTACACACTCCCCATCCAGTTCAAGCTCCAGGGTATTTAATCCCTGAACACTTCCCCGCGGAGGTTAACGCCTTCCGCCGGATAAGATAAGAAACCCCGGATCGGTATCCCCGACCCGGGGTTTTTTATGCCTATCACAATATAATGTGGAATAGTGATAAGTGCGTATAGAGCAGGGCGCTCATATGAGCGCCCATATAGCCCTGTATAAAAGGTTAGCGTGGCGTAAAAGGTTAGCGTGTCGTCTCCCTATTGCGGGGACGGCACGCTATTATCATTAATCGGAGTCATCATTTCCGAGATTTCAGCTCTCTGCCAAACTTCTCGGTGGGCTCTTGTTGATCTTTAGGTAATTATTGGTCGGAGGACCATTGATTACGGTTTATATCAGGCACCTGCTTCCACTTCGGGAGCGATGAGTTTGTAGCCCTTGCCGTGGATGTTGATGATCTCGATAGAGGGATCGTCCTTAAGATGCTTGCGCAGCTTGGTGATATAGACGTCCATCGAACGTGCGTTGAAGTAATTGTCGTCGATCCAGATGGTCTTGAGCGCGAAGTTGCGTTCAAGAATCTCATTGACGTGGGCGCAGAGAAGGCTCAGCAGCTCCGATTCCTTGGTGGTGAGCTTGGTCACCTTGTCATCGATAAGGAGTACCTGTTTCTGAGTATCGAAAGTGAACTTTCCGATCTTGTACATAGTAATCTCCTTGCCCTTCTTGCCCTTTACACGACGCAGGATAGCCTCGATACGGAACACGAGCTCCTCCATAGAGAAAGGCTTGGTGATATAGTCGTCCGCACCGATCTTGAATCCCTCCAGGATATCCTCCTTGAGTGACTTGGCGGTGAGGAAAATGATGGGTACTTCCGAGTTTACAGTCCTTATCTCCTGGGCCAGTGCAAATCCGTCCTTCTTAGGCATCATGACGTCAAGCACACACAGGTCGTACTTGCCTTTGAGGAATGCCTTGTAACCGCTTTCGCCGTCAGGAAACAGGTCGGCGTTCAGACCTTTGGCCTGCAGGTATTCCCTGAGGAGCATGCCGAGATTCTCGTCATCCTCACATAAAAGTATGCGCAAACGATCTTCCATAATTTCTTAGTTTAGTGTTATTGGTAGAGTTATTATAAATTTTGTTCCTACATTGATTTCGCTTTCCACGGTGATCTCGCCACCCAGCTCGCCCACCATCTTCTTTACGTAGGCAAGTCCGAGTCCGAATCCCTTCACGTCGTGACGGTTTCCGGTGGAAACGCGATAGAATTTCTCGAATATTTTTTTCAGGTCCTCGCGACGCATACCTATGCCGTTGTCGCTGATGGATACCTGTATGCACTCTTCGCCATGATGCTTCACGTTGCGGGTCGACACGGTGAGTTCCAGGGGCACATCCTCGCGACGATACTTCACGGCATTATCCAGCAGATTGAATATCACATTGGTGAAGTGCATCTCGTCCACATTGATAGTGGCGTCGGTGGCATCGGTGACGGTCTTGATGTGGCCACCATATTTCTCCACCTTTAGCTTGAATGTCGAGGTAATGCCGGCAATGAGCTGGTTGGCATCGACATCCTGCAGGCGCAGGGTGGCCTTCTGCCTGTCAAACATCGACATCTGAAGCACCTTCTCAACCTGGAATCTCAGACGCTTGGTCTCATCGTTGATCACGGTGGATATATGTCCGAGCATCGCAGGCGATTTCAGCACGGCATTATCATTGAGCATCTGGGCGGCGAGCGATATGGTCGAGATAGGGGTCTTGAATTCGTGCGTCATATTGTTTATGAAGTCGTTCTTCATCTCGGTCAGTTTCTTCTGCCTGAAAGCGAGGATGATGGTGCACACGAATGTGACAAGCAGGATGAAAGTAAATATGAACGACGGGATCATGAAGCGTATCGAGTCGAATATGTAGTCGCTCTTGGTGGGGAAATACACCTTGAGGTAGTACATCATGTTTTTGGGATCGTTGGGGAACAGCGACTGGACAAACATGCTTGAGTTGTCCTTTACGGTGGGCTTGAACCCGGCTGATTTGTAGTTGTAGGCACCGGCACGGTTCACCACGGCAAATTCAAACGGCAGTGTCAGGCCATTGTTGTCCAGCTCGGAGCGCAGATACCGGGTCACTTCGGCCGAGTCGGCACGTTCAGTGATGGGACGGTCGCTCGATTCGTTTATGATCGAGAGTATCACATCCTCGAGCAGACCCTTTTGGTACAGGTATTTTCCGCGCATACGCTCGCGTATGGACGGCGATGCCGACCGGCGGTCAACCTTCATGTTGAGCGACAGGTCGTAGTTGATCCCCTCGGGTGTGGTGAATGTGTTGTTTATGCCCACCGATCCGTCGGGGTTGATGCGGGGATACAGGTCGGTTTGCAACGACAGCATATCCTCCAGAAAATATTTTGCCTCATCTTGTTCCAGGCTCGTACACACGGCATAGAGCGACCTTTTCACCCCCTCGGCGAACTGGTCGTCACGCATCTTCTTCATGTTGTTCATGTACATGATCTGTACATAAAGCAGTCCCAGGAAGGTAAGTGCCATGATTATCGTTAAGAACCAGATAGTTGACTTCTTCATATTATTTTTGTAGAGTGCATCCCTCGATTGCGAGGCATATTCATACTATGTTAACAAATGGAAAGTGTAATTGTTGAAAAAAATTAACAAAATGTATAAATGTCAATTTAATATTTAGCCTCAAAATTAACATAAAAATGTGAACGTCGCAAAATCATACTTCTCTTTTTGTGGTTGATTAAGGTTTTTTATGTAATTTTGCGCCTTGCAATAGAAAAGAGAAAGAAAAAGCAGTAAAAGAGATGAATTTAACTGGTCCGTTGGACTTCCGGCCGAAATTGTTTTCCGCCCTTAGTCATTATTCTTTTGACAAGTTCAAAGCCGACCTTGTGGCCGGTATCGTAGTGGGCATCGTAGCCCTTCCCCTTGCTATCGCCTTCGGTATAGCCAGTGGCGTGAACCCCACGGTGGGTCTTATCACCGCTATCATCGGCGGTTTCATTGTATCGGCAGCCGGAGGTTGCTCGGTGCAGATCGGTGGTCCCACCGGTGCTTTCATTGTGATCGTCTACAATATCATTGCCACGTTTGGTCTTGAGGGTCTTGCTGTGGCCACCTTTATGGCGGGTCTGATATTGGTGCTTCTCGGAGTGTTCCGTCTGGGTACGGTCATCAAGTTTATCCCTTATCCCATCGTGGTAGGATTTACAGCCGGTATCGCGCTGACCATTTTCTCCACCCAGATCAATGATTTCTTCGGCCTGGGATTGAAGAATGTCCCCAGCGAGTTCATTCCTAAGTGGGGGATGTACATATCCAATTTCTCCAGAATCGATTTCACCACACTGGCGGTAGGCATAGTGTCGCTTCTGATCATTGTGCTCACTCCCAAGATCTCGCGCCGCCTCCCTGGAGCGTTGCTCGCCATCATCATTGTCACTGCCGTTGTGACACTTATTCCCGGCGTGCATGTCGAGACTATCGGTGACCGTTTCGGCTCACTGCAGACCGACATCCCTCAGCCTCATGGATTTGAGCTGAATATGGCCACTATAAACATGCTTCTCCCGTCGGCCTTTACCATAGCGGTTCTTGGAGCTATCGAGAGTCTTCTCTCGGCAACTGTTGCTGATGGTGTCACCGGATCGCGCACCAATTCCAATACCGAGCTTATAGGTCAGGGCATGGCCAATATCATTGTGCCTTTCTTCGGTGGTATCCCTGTCACCGGAGCTATAGCCCGCACCATGACCAACATCACCAATGGCGGACGCACACCGGTGGCCGGCATTGTACATGCAGTGGTGCTCTTCCTTATCTTCCTGTTCCTGATGCCGCTCATCAACCTTGTGCCCATGTCGTGTCTTGCGGCTGTGCTTCTCGTAGTGTCCTACAATATGAGTGGCTGGCGCACAATCCGCTCCATATTCCACAATCCCAAGAGCGACATTTCGGTGCTTGCCGTCACATTCCTCCTCACAGTGATTTTCGACCTCACCATCGCTATTGAGATCGGCCTCATGCTCGCTATCATCCTCTTCCTCCGTCGTGTGATGGAGAACACCGAGATCAAGGTGTATTCCGAGCAGCTCGACATCGCCGAGGGTTCCGAGTCCACCGTCCACGAGGTGCTCAATGTCAACCCCGGCGTAGAGATCTACGAGATCGACGGCCCGTTCTTCTTCGGTGTGGCCACCAAGTTTGACGAGATGATGCGCACCACTCTCGGACGTAAACCCATGGTACGCATCATTCGCATGCGCAAGGTGCCCTTCATTGACTCCACCGGTATCCACAACCTTGAGACACTCATCAAGTCCTCTCAGGAGGAAGGGATCCATGTGGTGCTTTCGGGCGTAAAGGACAATGTGCGTGCTTCGCTCGTACATGCAGGCGTCGATAAGCTCCTCGGCGAGGATCATATCTGCGATCACATCACCAAGGCCGTAGTGATGGCCAACCGCCTGGCTCCGGTCAATAAATCGGGCGCTCAGCTCGCATAAGCCATGTGGGTACTTCTCGCCACCCTCTCGGCCCTGTGTCTCGGCTTCTATGACGTGATGAAGAAGCTTTCCGTGAACGGAAACAACGTTCTCGGAGTGCTCTTCCTCAACACCCTGTTCGGGGCGTTGCTCATGCTTCCTGTCATAATCCTGGGATTGTGTCACGGCAACTATGGGCTCGGCAACACCCTTGAGGGGCATGGCTATATCCTGCTTAAGTCGGGCATCGTGCTGAGCTCGTGGCTCCTGGGCTATGCCAGCATCAAGCACCTTCCGCTCACTATAGCCGGGCCGGTCAATGCTTCGCGTCCGGTGCTTGTCCTCGTCGGAGCCCTGCTCATTTTCGGCGAAAGGCTCAATCTGTGGCAGTGGGCCGGCGTGTTGCTCGGCTTCTGGTCGCTGTTCTTCATCAGCAGGGTGGGGGGCAAGGAGGGATTCTCCCTCAAGCACAGCAAGTGGGTGTGGATGGCCATCGGCGCCACGTCGCTGGGAGCTGTCAGCGCGCTCTACGACAAATATCTTCTCACACGCTTCGAGCCGCTCGAGGTGCAGGCATGGTACTCGCTCTATCAGCTCGTGATCATGGGTGTGACCGTGTTCATCATCATGAAAATGAGTGGTGTGACCACTCCATTGCGCTGGCGATGGACCATTCCGCTTATTTCCGTATTCCTCACCGTGGCCGACATCGCCTATTTCTACTCCCTCTCCATCGAGGGGTCGATGATAGCCGTCGTGTCGATGATAAGGCGCGGAAGCGTGATAGTGTCATTCTTCTATGGCGTGATAGCCCTTCATGAGAAGAATATCAAGCTCAAGCTGATAGATCTCACCCTCCTGCTCATCGGCCTTTCATTCCTTGTGATAGGCAGCCTCGAATGATCATGGCATGTCGCGTGGCACGCATCATAGTGTGCCACCGGCCTACGCAATGACAATATGGTAAAAAAGTTTCTTAAAAACTTTATAACCGTATTCCTTAAGTGAGTAAAATTCGCTAACTTTGCACTCTAAAAAATCCAATAGCTACCCTCATGTCAGATAATAAACGAATCAAGACCGCGCTCGTATCAGTATTTTATAAGGACGGGCTCGAAGAAATTCTGTCGCTTTTGCACCAGGACGGTGTGAAATTTCTATCCACAGGCGGTACCCGCTCTTTCATCGAAGGATTGGGCTACGAATGTGCAGCAGTCGAGGACCTCACCGGCTATCCCTCCATCCTCGGAGGTCGTGTAAAGACCCTTCATCCCAAGGTGTTCGGTGGTATTCTCAACCGTCGTGACAATGAGGGTGATCGCGAGCAGATCGCTAAATACGAAATCCCCGAGATCGATCTCGTGATCGTGGATCTGTATCCTTTCAGCGCTACAGTGGCTTCAGGCGCTCCCGAGGCCGACATCATCGAGAAGATCGACATAGGTGGCATCTCGCTCATCCGCGGCGCCGCCAAGAATTATAACGACGTTGTGATCGTGGCCTCCAAGGCCCAGTACGGACCTCTTGCCGAGATGCTCAAGCGCAACGGTGCATCCTCTTCGCTCGAGGAGCGTCGCTGGTTTGCCGGTCAGGCATTTGCCGTATCGTCGGGCTACGACACCGACATCTACAACTATTTCGCTTCGTCGGCTGTGGAGAGCCCCATCGAGCCTTGCGAAGAGCTCCGCATAGCATTCGATCATGCCAAGACAATGCGTTACGGCGAGAATCCTCACCAGAAGGGCACATTCTTCGGTGATTTCGATGCAATGTTTGAGCAGCTTCACGGTAAGGAGATCTCCTACAACAACCTTCTCGACATCGATGCTGCCGTAAGCCTCATATCCGAGTTTGCCGATCCCACATTTGCCGTCCTCAAGCACAATAATGCGTGTGGTCTTGCATCACGTGCCACCATTGCCGAGGCATGGAAGGATGCCCTGGCCGGCGATCCCGTAAGCGCGTTTGGTGGCGTTCTCATCACCAACGGCACTGTCGAGGCCGATGCCGCCGAGGAGATCAACAAGATATTCTTCGAGGTGATAATCGCTCCTGCCTATACCCCCGAGGCTCTCGAGGTGCTCAAGCAGAAAAAGAACCGTATCATCCTCATCCAGAAGGCTCCTCTTGCCACTACCCGCCAGTTCCGCTCATGCCTCAACGGCGCGCTTGTGCAGGACCGCGACCTCAAGATCGAGAATCCCGCCGAGCTCAATCAGGTGACCAAGCTTGCCGTTACACCCGAGCAGGCCGCCGATCTCCTGTTTGCCAACAAGATCGTAAAGAACTCCAAGAGCAACGCCATCGTGCTTGCCAAGAATGGCATGCTCCTCGCCAGCGGTGTGGGTCAGACCTCACGTGTCGACGCACTCAAGCAGGCTATCGAGAAAGCCCGTTCATTCGGCCATGACCTGCAGGGCGCAGTGATGGCATCGGATGCGTTCTTCCCCTTCCCCGACTGTGTGGAGATCGCCGATCAGGCCGGCATCACTTCCGTGATCCATCCCGGAGGCTCCATTCGCGACGCCGAGAGCGTGGCCTACTGTGACGAGCACGGCATGGCCATGGTCACCACCGGTTTCCGTCACTTCAAGCACTAAGAAATAAGAAATTACGTATGGCCGTGTTACGATACGGCCATACGCACTGCAAACCCATCCACCTTTCCCCTCATAAAATACATTATTACTAAATGGGACTTTTTTCATTCACCAAAGAGATAGCCATTGACCTCGGAACGGCCAATACTATCATCATACACAACGACAAGATCGTCATCGACGAGCCCTCGATCGTGGCCCTCGAGAAGCGCACAGGCAAGCTCATTGCCGTGGGACGCGAGGCCAAGCTCATGCAGGGTAAGGAGAACGACGGCATCGAGACAATCCGTCCCCTCCGCAAGGGCGTGATCGCCAACTTCAACGCCGCCGAGATGATGATACGCGGTCTCATCAAGAAAGCAAGCTCCAAGAGCAACTGGTTCTCACCCTCCATGAAGATGGTTGTGGGCATCCCCTCAGGATCCACCGAGGTTGAGATCCGCGCCGTGCGTGACTCGTCCGAGCATGCCGGAGGCCGTGACGTCTACATGATCTACGAACCCATGGCCGCCGCTCTCGGTATCGGTATCGACGTGCTCGCGCCTCAGGGCAACATGATCGTTGACATAGGCGGTGGTACCACTGAGATTGCTGTGATCTCGCTTGGCGGCATCGTGTCCAACAAGAGTATCCAGGTGGCCGGCGACGACCTCACCGACGACATCATGGAGCACATGAGCCGTGTACACAATGTAAAGGTAGGCGAGCGCACAGCCGAGATGATCAAGATTCATGTCGGATCGGCCCTCACCGAGCTTGAGAATCCCCCCGAGGACTTCATTGTGCATGGTCCCAACAAGATGACGGCTCTCCCCATGGAGGTGCCCGTGAGCTATCAGGAGATCTCCCACTGTATCGAGAAATCCATCTCGCGCATCGAGGCAGCTGTACTCCAGGCCCTCGATGAGACCCCCCCGGAACTTTATTCCGATATTGTGATGAACGGTATCTTCCTTGCCGGTGGCGGTGCCATGCTCCGCGGTCTCGACAAGCGTCTCACCGACAAGATCGGCATCCAGTTCCACATCGCCGAGGATCCGCTCCTCGCCGTTGCCAAGGGTACCGGTGTCGCTCTGAAGAACATCGAGACATTCTCGTTCCTCATCCGATAGTCCACGATAATATCCATCCGTTATTTTAGAAAACACCCACAGTGAGCGAACTGCTTAAATTCCTCGTCCGATACAGTTCGTGGTTCCTGTTCATCTTATACTTGATTGCCGGAAGCGTGTTGCTCTTTTCGGGCAACCCGTTTCAGCATCATGTGTACCTGACCTCGGCCAACGAGCTGTCGTCGGGATTGTACAGAGCCACCAACAGTGTGTCGTCATATTTCTTCCTCAAGGAGATCAACGAGGATCTGCAGCGTCGCAACTCTGATCTTGAACTTGAGATCTACCGTCTCAACGATGTGATACGCGATTACAAGGAGCAGGCCATGGCCGACACAATGACTGTCGACTCGGCCCTCACCCGCTATCACTTTATCATAGCCCACGTGATAAACAACTCCATCAACCGGGCGCACAACTATATCACCATAGAGAAAGGTCGTCTCGACGGAGTGGAACCCGAGATGGGCGTGATGGACCAGAACGGTATAGTGGGTATCGTGAACGTGGTGGGCGATCACACAGCCCGTCTCATATCGGTACTTAACCCCTATCTGAGGCTTTCATGCAAGGTGAAGGGGCATGATCAGGTGGGATCGCTCGTGTGGGACGGTCAGGATCCATCCGAGGCCGTGCTCGAGGAGTTGCCCAAACATTCCGAGTTCATGCCGGGCGACACCATCGTCACCAGCGGATACTCCTCAGTGTTCCCTGAAGGAGTGCCGGTGGGAACCGTAGTGTCGAGCACACGCGACATGGAGGATAACTTCTACACCCTGCGTGTCAAGCTTTTCACCGACTTCTCCACGCTGTCCACCGTGCGTGTGATACGCGACAATATGCGCGACGAGCTCGTGACGGTGGAGAAAGAACTCGAGATCAAGAATATCAACTGATCCCCGCCCTGACCCCCACGACGATATATTCAGAAAATCACCATAATAAATAAGCGTACTCACACAGGACACAATGAGCAAGACAACACTGCAATTTCTCCTTCTCGGGCTAATACTGGTGCTCGCTCAGGTGATTGTGTTCAATCACATCTGCCTGTTCAATGTGGCGGTCCCTATGGTGTTCATCTATCTGATATTCCGCCTGCCCATCACATTGTCGCTGAACTGGACCCTTACCGTCAGCTTCTTTCTGGGGCTGATTGTCGACATCTTCTCCGACACTTACGGCATGAACGCTGTGGCCTGTACGGTCGTGGCCATGCTGAAACACCCGGTGTTGAGGCTTTATGTGCCCCGCGAGGAGGACCTCACACGTCCCGAACCCTCAATGCTTTCACTCGGTGTGGCAGTGTACATGAAGTATCTGCTCACAATGACAGTGATTTACTGCACATTGATCTTCATCATCGAGGCATTCACTTTCTTTAATCCTCTCCAACTGGTGCTCCGCATTGTATTCAGTACCATACTGTCAATGATAATAATGCTCGGCATCGACTCTCTAATGACTTCCCGAAGTGAGAAAAGACTATAACCTGGCCAAACGGCAATATGTCATAGGCGGATTCATAGTTATAATCGCTATAATATATGTAATACGTCTCTTCGGTCTCCAGGTGATGGAGGCGAAGTACAAGGATTTTGCCGATTCCAATGCCTTCCTGCGCAAGGCTGTGTATCCATCGCGAGGTATAATATATGACCGTGACGGGCGATTGGTGGTGTTCAACCAGCCGGCCTATGACGTCATGGTGATTCCGCGCGACATAAAGGATTTCGATACCATAGATTTCTGTAATGCGGTGAACATCACCCCCGAGGATCTGGTGAAGCGCATGGCCGACATGCGTGACAAGCGTCGCAATCCCGGATGGTCGCCCTATTCCCCTCAGAAACTTCTCACGCATCTCTCGGCCGAGGAATATGGCCGTTTGCAGGAGAAGTTGTACCGTTTCCCCGGTTTCTATATCCAGAAGCGTATCCTGCGCGAGTATAATTACAAGTGTGCATCCAATGTGCTCGGAAATATCCGAGAGGTCGCTCCCGCCGACATGGAGAAGGATCCCTACTACATGCGAGGCGACTATATGGGCGATATCGGTGTCGAGCACACCTACGAGCGTTTTCTCCGTGGAGTCAAGGGCACTGAGGTGTTGATGCGCGATGCCCTCGGGCGTATCCAGGGCCGTTACGAGGAAGGTGCGCTCGACCGCGAGGCAGTGGCCGGAAAGAATATCAAGCTGAGCCTTAACATTGAGTTGCAGCAATATGCCGAGTCGCTGATGGTGAACAAGAAAGGAGCCGTTGTGGCTATCGAGCCATCCACCGGCGAGGTATTATGTCTGGTCACGGCTCCCACCTACGACCCTACATTGCTCGTCGGGCGTGACCGTGGCAATAATTACAACAAGATGATGGGCGATCTCGACAAGCCACTGCTCAACCGAGCCATCCAGGCCACCTATCCCCCGGGATCGACCTTCAAGCCTACTCAGGGTCTCATATTCCTCCAGGAAGGTATCATCACCCCCTCCACACCATATCCGTGCTACCATGGATTTGTGCTTGGTCGCCTCAAGGTGGGATGCCATGGCCACGGATCCCCGTTGCCGTTGAAGCCTGCGTTGCAGACATCTTGTAACGCATACTTCTGCTGGGGTCTGAAAAACATGATTGACAAGAAGAGCAAATATGGAACTTCGGCCAAGGCGTTTGATATCTGGAAGCACCACATGATTTCCCAGGGTTACGGTTATAAGCTCGGTATAGACCTTCCGGGCGAGTACCGCGGATTCATCCCCAACGTGGAGTTCTACAACAAGCGTTACGGCGACGGACATTGGAGCGCGACCACCATCATATCAATCGCGATCGGTCAGGGCGAGATCCTTGCCACGCCGTTGCAGATAGCCAATCTCTCGGCCACGATTGCCAACCGTGGTCATTACATCACTCCTCATGTAGTGAAGGAGATACAGGATACCGTGGTTCCGGGCGAATATCTTGAGCGTCACGACACGTCGATCGACCGCAAATGGTACGAGCAGGTTGCCGAGGGTATGCGCATGGCAGTGACAGGCGGTACATGCCGCGTGGCCAATCTTCCCGATATAGAGGTGTGTGGTAAGACCGGTACCGCCCAGAATCCCCATGGCCGTGACCACTCGGCATTTATGGGATTCGCACCCTATCACGAGCCTAAGATCGCGGTGGCGGTGTATGTGGAGAATGCCGGCTTCGGTGCCACCTTCGGTGTGCCTATCGGTTCGCTTGTGATGGAAAAGTATCTGAGAGGCTATATCCCACCCGAGCGGAAGTATCTTGAGGAAAGGATGCTGCAGAGCAACACCATACAGTATGCCGGCACCAAGAAACACTAAGCCATTGAGTTTTAACAATCCATCAATAATCAACAGGTTCTCGACAGAAATACAATAATTCGGCAATGCAGCAGAAGGAGACAACGGCATCGGTATTCAAGTATGTGGACTGGTTCACAGTGATACTATATATTATCCTTGTGACACTGGGTATGGTGAGCATCTATGCCGCCAGCTATGACTTCGACCATGCCAACATGCTCAGTTTTGCCGAGTTCTCGGGCAAGCAGTTCCGCTGGATCGGCCTCTCTCTCGGCCTTGGCCTGGTGATACTGCTCATCGACGTGAGGGTGTACGAGAACTATGCCTACGTTATATATGTGGGATTGCTTTTGCTGTTGCTTGTGACGATATTTGTCGCTCCCGATACTAAAGGCTCACATTCCTGGCTTGTGTTTGGCCCTATGAGTCTGCAACCGGCCGAGTTTGGCAAGTTCGCTACCGCGCTGTGCCTTGCCAAACTGTTTTCGAGCTATAATTTCTCGCTCAATGCCAGCAAGAAGAATTACGCCCTGGCCCTGATGATAATTTTCCTCCCCGTGCTGCTCATCATCGGGCAGAACGAGACCGGCTCGGCCCTGGTGTACCTCTCCTTGTTTTTTGTGCTGTACCGCGAGGGCATGAGCGGACTTGTCCTGCTTGCGGCATTGTGTGCCGTGGTGTTCTTTGTGGTTGAGGTCAAGTTTACAGGCTCACTTCTGCTCGGTATTCCCATCGGCCAGGCGGCAGTGTTCATCATGATCATGTTGCTGATCGTGGCGATGCTTGCCCTGTATTGCAAGGATATGGTTGCCGCACGCAATGTATTGCTCTGGTTCATAGGCAGCGGTGTGGTGGTAACAGCCCTCACGATTGCCGGATTGGAGATCCCGGGCCTCATATTCTTCCTTTCGGTCATAGCCATAGCACTGATATATTGCATACTCCTGATGTTCAAGACCAAGGCCAAGCCACTTCTTGTAACCGTGTGTGCCGCGGTGGTGTCGATCGCCTTTATATTCTCGGTCAACTACACATTCACATCGGTGCTGAAGGAACACCAGCAGATGCGTATCAAGGTATCGCTTGGTATCGAGGATGATCCCCAGGGAGCGGGATACAATGTCAACCAGTCCAAGATTGCCGTCGGATCGGGTGGAATGTGGGGAAAAGGCTTCCTTAACGGCACACAGACCAAGCTGAAATACGTGCCCGAACAGCACACCGATTTCATATTCTGTACCATCGGCGAGGAGGAGGGATTCGTTGGATCCACCACCGTATTGGTGCTCTTTGTGATATTGATACTCAGGATACTCGCTCTTGCCGAGAGGCAACCCACGGTGTTCGGACGTGTCTATGCTTATTGTGTCGCCAGCTACCTGATATTCCATATAGCCATCAACATTGGAATGGTCATAGGATTGTGTCCGGTGATAGGTATTCCGTTGCCGTTCTTCAGCTACGGAGGCTCATCATTGTGGGGCTTCACGTTCCTGCTGTTCATACTCCTGCGCATCGACGCATCGCGCCGTGAGCGGTCATTTTAACCCGGATTATCACATCGTGGGTTGGAATGATGTGAATATGAAATATTTTTATGCATTTTTGACGTATTTGTAATTGTTTGCCAATTGATAAATGCTTACATTTGCGTGACCGGATGAATACTCCGGCCATCAACCTTTTTTACCGACACATAATCATCATGTCTATTACCAAAACTTCTTATCCTTCACCTAAGGGAGAGATCACACATTTTACTATCACCAACAAGTCTGGTGCGAGCGTCACATTGTCGACCCTCGGAGCCGGCATAGTATCCATAATTGTTCCTGACAAGGACGGAGTGATGGCCGATGTGGCTCTCGGATATAAGGATGCCGCTTCATGGATTGCCGACGGCCCCTGTGCCGGAAAGATACCCGGACGTTTCGCCAACCGCATAGCCCTGGGACACTTCACTCTCGACGGTAAGGAATACTCACTCGCTATCAATAACGGCCCCAATGCCTTGCACGGCGGCCCCGAAGGGTTCATGAACCAGATATGGGATGCCCGTGTGGTGGGCGACAATAAGGTGGTGATGGTATATTGTGCCGAGGATGGTGAGGAAGGCTATCCGGGCAATCTCACAGCCACAGCCGAATACACCTGGAGCGACGACAACGAGCTGACACTACGTCTCGGTGCCACCACCGATGCCCCCACGGTGATAAATCTCACCAATCACGTGTACTTCAACCTCGACGGCGAGGATTCAGGCACAGTGCTCGACCACGAGCTCAAGCTCAATGCATCGCGCTGGCTCCCCACCGACCCCACCCAGATACCCACCGGAGAGATCGCTCCGGTCGAGGGTACTCCCATGGACTTCACGTCCTTCAAGGCTATAGGCCGTGACATCAACGCCGATTTCGAGGCGCTGAAGATAGGCAAGGGGTATGACCACTGCTGGGTGATCGACGGATACGAGAAAGGCAAGCTCCTTCCCGTGGCTGAGTTGAAGGGCCCGAAATCGGGTCGTCACCTGCTTGTCGAGACCACTCAGCCCGGCATGCAGATCTATACCGGCAATTGGCTCGACGGATGCCCCGAGAGCATTTCGGGACATGCCTACAAGGATTACGACGGCGTGGCCATCGAGTGTCAGGGATTCCCCGATGCTCCCAATAAATCTCAGTTCCCCTCTCCGGTGCTCCGTCCCGATGAGGAGTATGACGAGACTATAAAATTCACATTCAAATAATCATTAATTCCAATAGCTAAGTAAAAATATGAAACCAACACTCTTTGTACTTGCCGCCGGCATGGGTAGCCGTTACGGAGGTCTCAAGCAGCTTGACCCCCTCGGTCCTCAGGGCCAGACCATAATGGATTATTCTATCTACGATGCCATTCAGGCCGGATTCGGTAAGGTTGTGTTCGTGATTCGCAAGGATTTTGAGCAGGACTTCCGCGAGAAGATCCTGTCTAAATATGAGGGCCACATCCCCGTTGAGGTGGTGTTCCAGTCCACCGACAAGCTCCCCGAAGGCTACACATGTCCCGCCGACCGCACCAAGCCCTGGGGTACCAACCATGCTGTGATGATGGGCAGCGAGGTTATCAAAGAGCCGTTTGCTGTGATCAATGCCGACGACTTCTATGGCCGTGACGCATTCCGCGTGATTGCCGAGGATCTCATGCGTCCCCGCGACCGCAAGGGCGACTACTCGATGGTAGGATTCCGTGTGGGCAACACTATGACCGAGAACGGTAGCGTGGCCCGTGGCGTATGCTCGACCGGTGCCGACGGTAATCTCACCGGTGTGGTGGAGCGTACAGCCATCAGCTATGCCCCCAACGGCGATATCGTGTTCACCGACGAGAATGGCGTTGAGCAGACCCTCGATCCCATGACTCCCGTGTCGATGAACCTCTGGGGCTTCACTCCCGACTACTTCGACTATAGCGAGCGTGAGTTCAAGAAATTCCTTGACAAGGACCTCAATACTCCCAAGGCTGAGTTTTTCATTCCTCTGTGCATCGACACTCTCATCCACAACGGAGAGGCTACCGTCAAAGTGCTCGACACTGATTCACGCTGGTTTGGCGTGACTTATGCCGCCGACCGTCCCGGAGTGGTGGAGAAATTCGCCCAGCTGCACGCCGACGGTGTATATCCCGAAAAGATGTTCTAATCCTCAATTGACACAAACACACACAAATACTTACCTCAACCATATAAAACCATGGAATTAAAAAACAAGATTGTCAAAGCCTTTGACGAGCATTTCGGCGGTAAAGGCACACTTTACGCTTCGGCCGGCCGTATCAACCTCATCGGAGAGCACACCGACTACAACGGTGGCTTCGTGTTCCCCGGCGCTATCGACAAGATGATCATGGCCGATATCCGTGCCAACGGCACCGATACCGTCAACCTGTACTCGCTCGATCTCAACGAGGAGGCCCATTTCGGTCTTAACGAGGAGGATGCTCCCAAGCAGCAGTGGGCACGCTATGTGTTCGGTGTATGTCGCGAGACCATCAAACGCGGTGGCACCGTCAAGGGTTTTGATGCTGTGTTTGCAGGCAACGTGCCCCTCGGCGCGGGCCTGTCCTCATCGGCTGCCCTGGAGTCATGCTTCGCATTCGCGCTCAACGATATGTTCAACGACAACACCATCGAGAAGTTTGAACTCGCCAAGATCGGCCAGTCCACCGAGCACAATTACTGCGGAGTGAACTGCGGTATCATGGACCAGTTTGCATCAGTATTCGGCAAGAAGGACTGCCTGATCCGTCTCGATTGCCGCTCGCTCGAATATGAATACTTCCCCTTCAAGATCGACGGCTACAAGCTGGTGCTTGTTGACTCGGTGGTTAAGCACGAACTCGTGGATTCTCCCTACAACAAGCGTCGCCAGTCGTGCGAGCGCGTGGCCAAGCGTCTCGGTATCGAGACCCTGCGTGATGCCGATATGGAGGCTCTTGAAGCAGTCAAGAGCGATATCACGGCTGAGGATTATATGCGTGCCAAGTTTGTTATCGAGGAGAAGGAGCGTGTGCTCGACGTGTGCGACGCTCTCAACCGTGGCGATATCGACACTGTAGGCCGTCTCATGTATGAGACCCACCGTGGCCTCTCCAAGGACTATGAGGTATCGTGCGAGGAGCTCGACTATCTCAACGACATAGCCAAGGAGTGTGGCGTGACCGGTTCACGCATCATGGGTGGCGGTTTCGGAGGTTGCACCATCAACCTGGTGGCCGACGATAAGTATGACCACTTCATCGAGACAGCCAAGGAGAAGTTTGCCGCCAAGTATGGTCACGCTCCCAAGATCTATGACGTGATTATCTCTGACGGCGCCCGTCGCATTGAAGAGTAATCATTGAAATGCACCATTCTCATGTCTGCCTATTGGGATGTAGGTAGACTGTGGAGCTGAATTATATTGGAACAGGGTTGAGACTTCATCCCTGTTCCAGTTTTATATCACGCAGGAAACACACTGAAAACCAACTATGAAAAATATATTACACCTTCTGTCGGCCGCATTATTCATCACAGCCGCGATTCCGGCTCAAGCCTCAGCGCATATCTCCCGCACCGACAGCCTATTCAAAGAATCAGCCTGGATCACCGCCGGTAAGCAAGGTTCGATGCCGGCTTTCAGGACCGCATTTTCAGTCGGGAGCCCCATCCCTGATCTGCGCCTGAACTGTACCGCTCTGGGTATATATGACGTGACTGTCAACGGAAAGCATGTCGATATGGGTGAATTGAATCCCGGCTGGACCGATTACCGCAAGGAGGTGATGAGCCAGGAGGCTGACATAACTCCCTATATTCATGAAGGAAATAATGAGATCGTCATACAGTTGAGTCGCGGATGGAGGGGCGGAGGCATCAGCCGCAATGCCTATGGCAAGGATCTTGATCTGTGCCTGAGGGCCACGGTGAGCACGACCGACGGAAAAATCATAGCATCCACCGGTCCGTCATGGGAATATAGTGTGGACGGCCCGCTGATCCTCGGCGATATATACAACGGGGAAGTGGTGGATGCACGAAAGAAATTCAACGTATGGGAAGCCGCATCGGTTTATGACGGGACGGTTCCAACGGTGATTCCCCATGAGGGTCCGCTTGTGCAGGTGCGTGACAGTATCCTGTGGCGCAGACCCGAGCGCACTCTCGTTTATCGTGGAAATATTGCCGGTGATACACAATTCGGACGTATAAATATCATAAAGGATGCCGACAGCATATCATGGCCTCTGGACCTGAAAGCGGGAGAAACCGCCTTGGTCGATTTCGGCCAAAATTTTGCCGGAATTGTGGAGATGCAGGTCATGGGCGACCGTGGTACCACGGTGACGGTATCGCATGGCGAGATGCTCAATGACACCGGCGACAAGGAGGGCCGCCTGGATGACGGGCCGGCCGGAAGCCTTTGGTCCTATAATCTCCGTGAAGCCGATGCCTCGTTGCGTTACACTCTTGCAGGAGAAAAGGCCGGCGAGACGGTGCGTCCGCGACACACTTTCATGGGATTCCGTTATGTGGAGATAGAGACTTCCGGAGATGTCACAATTGCATCGGTGACAGGTAAACCGATGGGTGCCGACATTGTGGAGCATGGACGGTTTGAATGTTCCGATGCCGATATCAATAAACTGTTCTCCAATACTCTGTGGAGCCAGCGCTCCAATTTCCTGAGTGTACCTACCGATTGCCCTCAGCGTGATGAGCGACTCGGTTGGACCGGTGACACCCAGCTTTTCTCACGCACAGCCATGTACAACAGCGAAGCCGCCGACTTTTATAAAAAATGGATGCGCGACATGCGTAATTCCCAGCGTGAGGACGGTGCATATCCCGACATTGCTCCCTGGGCCAATTTCTGGGGCTACGGCACGTCGGCTTGGGGTGATGCCGGAGTTATAGTGCCATGGAACGTGTACGAAATGACCGGAGACACATCCGTCCTTGCCGATAACTATGAGAGCATGAGCCGGTGGATGGATTATCTCGGCACGCAAGTTGAGGAGACCGATTCGGTGAGATGGTCGCATATAGGTGGAGGTACGGCTACCGGCGACTGGCTTGCCTACGATCCCGTAGATCCCCGTTTCGTGAGCATGGCCTACTATGTATATGTTTCGGATCTGATGTCAAATATAGCCCGGGTGCTCGGAAAGGATGATGACTCCTCTCGTTATGCCATATTGGCCGATGATATACGCCGTGAGTTCAGGGACAGATATGTCAATCCCGACGGATCCATGCGACAGACTACCCAGACCGCCTATCTCCTCGCTCTCCGACACGAGCTTCTGCCCGATTCATTGCGTGGCAAGGCTGTAGAGGCATTGTGCTGTAAAATTAGAGATAACGGCTACCGGTTGTCGACCGGCTTCGTTGGCACTCCGCTTCTGTGCTCCACACTCAGCGACAACGATGTGGACGACATGGCCTATACACTGATTCAGCAACGTGAGAATCCCTCGTGGCTTTACAGTATCGATCAGGGCGCGACCACAATATGGGAGCGGTGGGACTCATACACCCGTGAGAGTGGATTCCACAAGCATCCGTGGAACATGAACTCGTTCAATCATTATTCCTACGGAGCCGTGGTGGAGTGGCTATACTCCTACGTGGGTGGAATAAAGCCGGGTGCTCCCGGTTTTTCCAAGGTTATTCTTGCTCCGAGAGTTGACCGCAGAAGCGACGATCTCCTCTCCCTCAACAGTCAGAAGCGCATCACGTGGGCCACAGCATCAACGGTGACTCCGCATGGCAAGGTGACATCAGAATGGCGTAGAACCCCTGACGGCAACTATGATTTCCACTTCACCCTGCCCCGTGGCATGGAATATGAGGTTGACATTCCCGGCCTCATTGCCAGCGATCATGTGACAGTTGATTTCATTGAACCGTAAGCATTACAGATTTATAGTTAACCGGGCTAAGTACCGTTAGAGAATACTTAGCTCGGTTTTCTATTTGAGAATCGCAGCACATGAACCTCCGAATGTGAGCATGTGCATCCACTCTCGGGTCAGCTTGCTATGAGGCTGTTGTAAATCATAATCGATGAAAAGTCTGAATCCAAGATGTTTCCGGGCTTTGAATGTCATTGTCACACCTGTAGAAAAACACATTGCATCATTTTTGGGTATCCGATGGTCACCTATGTGCAGTGTGGGATAGTGTACAACACCTCCTATAAGTTTGGTTCCGAGAGCCCATCTCACTGACAATGGTTTGGAAAAATATGGTCCAATCAAGAACTTAACGGCATCAAGCTTTGCAGTTTCGGTCTGTTCATAGTTTAGAAGGACATTGGTGTCAGATATTGTAAGTCTTCCTCCCAGTCCGAAGTAAGCATTGCCGAACCATGCACCTTCGATACCGGCATTGCTTCCCGAAGAAGTCCCGTAGCGGTATTCATTATTTATATTGTATCCGCTCGGTAAAAGATTGATGCCCAAATACAGGCCGATGAATGATGGTGGAGCGTAGCGATCCAGTGTCTCCATGGTATCAAAATTCGTGATCCCCCTGCCTTTGAATATCAGGTCGGCAAGATAATAACCCAGTTCGGTGGCGATTATGCCGATGCCCGCTCCGGTCATTACGTCCGACAGCCAATGCTTATTATTGGCCATGCGCATCAATCCTGTGGCGGTGGCCATTGAGTAGGCTCCGATGCCGACCCACGGTGACAGGTGTCCATACTCTTTGGCCAGCATGGTGGCTGTCATGAACACGGTGGCTGTATGTCCCGAGGGGAAGGAATGACGGTTTGACCCGTCGGGGCGTTCAGTCTTGACACTATACTTAAGTGAGTTTACTGCCGTTGCCATTATCGCTGCCGAGAACGCATCGGATGTCAACATTCGTCCCCAATTGCTTCGGCCTTGCACTCCGGCCACTTTCATGCCAAGCATTATCGCAGCCGGTGCATATTGGACATAATCGTCGATATGATGTCGAAATTTCGGGATGTAGTCATTGCGAAGTGAGCGGAAGTGATAATCTTGGTTGATTATTTGTCCGCAGATAATCAAAGGTACCCCCACGTAGGTCATGCGGAAAAGTTTTGAAGAGGAGAATCTCTCCATTTTGCTACGTTCAGGGTTGTCGTCGGTATTGAGAAGAGTATCCGGATGAGTTGTAAGGGTATATGAGAGGGAATCTGTCTTTGTCGTTTGACCTAAGATGTTGAAATGAAAGATTAGAGAGATTACTAAAAGTAAAACAGTCCTATGGTTCATTAATCGTTGGTTTATTATCTTTTATTATAGAAGTTGAGGATGCGGTTGCGGAGTATCATCTCATACTTTGCCTGAACCTGTTCCGACAGGGTGGTGATATAGTTGGTGCGGGCTTGTTCCCACTCGGTGGAATTGGCGCGTCCGTATATGCTCTTCTCGGTCATGGCGTCCAGGGCTGCTTTAGCGGCCACTACGGCTGTCTCGCCGGCTTTATAGCGGGCCTCGGCTCCTTGTGCCTGACAGTAGGCCTGCTGGATGGTCTTGTTGAGATCGCTCTCCCTCCGTTCCAGTTCAAGCTCGGCATTCAAGCGCTGTAGTTTGGCCTGGCGTATCTGATTGCGAGTGTTGAAAGCGTTGAATATGGGTATGCTGAGCGAGAAGCCGAGCGATTTTGAGAAGTTGTCGCGCATCTGGCGGGAGAAGGATGCTCCGGGTACTCCCGACAGGGTGTAATAGCTTGAATTTAGGCCCGCGCTGAACGATAGTTGAGGCAGATAACCCGACTTGGCTATCGAGATGGCATGGTCGGCCAGTCCGATGGCCGAGCGTGCCACGCGGATGCCCGAATAGTTTTCCAGAGCATTGTTGTACACGCTTTCGGGCGAGGCCAGTGTGGGAAATTCTTTGTCCATGTCGAGAGGGAGAATATCGAATCCCTCGGTGTTGTCAAGTTCGAGAGCACGGGTGAGATCTACCATGGCAAGCCGGTAGTCATTCTCGGCATTTATCACCGAAACCTCCCCCGATGCTACCTGCGATTTGGCCTGGAGCACATCCACCTCAGGAATCTTGCCCCCCTCGAGCAATGCCTCCTGGCGTGCAAGCTGTGCGCGTGACAGATTGAGTTCCTCCCGGCGCACTGAGAGCAATTCCTTGTTGTACAGTGCCTGCAGATAATAGGACATGATGCTGAGCGTGGTCTCATCGCGTGCATATTCCACCCTGAGGTCCAGATCCCTTACATTGGCGCGGGCCTGACGTAGCTGGCGCAGGGCGCTGAGGCCCTGGAATATAGGTAACGAGAGATTGGCTCCCCAGCCGAACGATGAGGTATTGCGGTTGGCATATGTATTCTCGGAGGTGAGGCCACGGCCGAAATTCCAGCTTTGAGAGGCTGAGGCCGACACATTGGGCAGAAATCTGTCCTTGGCCTCGGTAACGTTGAGATCTCCGCGCTGGCGTTCGAGCAGTGCCGACCTCACATCGAGGTTATGCTCCACGGCGTAATTGATGCAGCTGTCGAGGCTCCACGGATCAGCCATGGCCGGGAGGGAAGTGGCCAGGATGGCCGAGGATAGTATGATGCGTGTCAATTTCATGATCGGGGAGAATTATTTATTGGGTTTGTCAGCCTTGATGGCACCGCGCAGAGGGGTGTCGGCCGAGATTCCTGAGGTAACCTGAATGTTTATACCGTCCGAGAGCCCCGTCGTGACAGCTGTGCGCCGGAAATCCTGCCCCTTCACCGAATCGGTGAGCACATATACGTATGTGCTGTCGCCGGCCCACTCAATCACGCTTTCGGGTACCGTCATCACCCCCGCCACGCTGTTGAGCATCACTTTGGCGTTAGCGCTGTATCCGGCGCGTAGGTGCTGCCCGTCAGGGACATTCAGAGCCGCCTTGATCTCAAACGTGTTGGCTCCGTTGGTCTCGGTGCCTTTAGGTGCGATATTCTCTATCACGGCATCGAGATGGAGGTCGGGCAACGCGCCTATCGAGATCTCCATGGGCTGGTTCACCGTGAGCAGTCCCACCTCGGTCTCATCCACTTTGCCCTTGAATATGAGATTATTCATATCGGCAATAGTGGCCACGGTGGTACCGTCGTTCATCGTGTTGGTCTGGATTACCGATGTGCCAACTTTGACAGGCACGTCGAGCACCAGACCGGTGATGGTGGCCCTGACCAGCGTGTTACTCTCCTTGGCATTGGTCTTGGACACACCTTCCTTCACAATCGAGTAGGCATCCTCGGCGGCATTAAGCTCGGCTTTGGCTTGGGCGAAAGTAGTGGCCGTGGTCTCGTATTCCTCGCGGCTTATCACTTTTTTCTCAAGCAGCATGGAGTTGCGCTCATGCTTGGCGCGGGCATCCTCCATGGATATGCGTGCGTTCTCGATGCGCGACAGTGCCGAGGAGAGTTGACCCTCGTCAGGGATGATCTTGATGCGGGCTATAACGTCCCCCTCCTTGACCATATCGCCGGCCTCGACATTTATTTCTGAGATAATACCCGATACCTGGGGCTTGATCTCGATTTCGTCGCGAGGCTCGATATTGCCGGTGAGTATGGTGGTGCGTTCAATATCGCCTGTCGAGGGTGTCACTATCTCATATCGGGTCTCCTTGGGGCGGGAGTTGAGAAACAGGTACACAAATGTGCCCACGAATATTGCGGCAACAAGTACCCAGATGAAGGTTTTGAAGAATTTTTTCATATTGTGGTTCTGTTATTTGTCGTTGAGTGCTTCGATCGGTTTGATTCTCATGGCTTTTACTGCCGGTATTATGCCGGCGGCTGTGCCGAGGACCAGGAATGTGATGAGAATGCCCGTGGCGTCAGTGAATGTGAGCTGGAAATGTATGGGGCCTGTGGGGCCGTTGCTCGCGGCCTCGGCTCCTCCCAGAATGAGTGCGGCAAACACTATGCCCGAGATTCCGGCCACGGTGGTGAGTACCATCGACTCCGAGAGTATCTGTATGATTATGTCGCGGGGCTTGGCGCCGATGGCACGGCGTATGCCTATCTCGTGGGTGCGTTCACGCACGATGATCCACATGATGTTGCCCACACCTATCACTCCCGAGAGCAGAGTACCGATGCCCACAAACAGCGCGAGGAGGTTTATTCCGGCAAACACGTTGTCGACCATCTCGAACATTTCCGAGATGTTGAAATAGTGGAACGCTCCGTCATCGTCGGGAGCTATGGGATGGTTGGAAGCGATGATGCGTCTCAGCTGTTTCTCGTAATCCCCGGGCTTGTATCCGTCGCCGAATGTCATCATGAACGTATCTATCCGGTCGCCCAGGTTGTAGCTGCGGCTCATGGTGTTGTAGGGGATGAATACCGATTCATCCATCTTGGCACCGATATTCACTTCCGAGGTCTGTCCCACTACGCCTATCACCTTATAGTATATACCGTTGAGTTGTATCTCGTGGCCCGAGGCTTGAGCGGTGCCAAACAGTTCGTCGGCCACTTTCTTGCCTATCACGCACACCTTGCGGTAATTGGCCTCGTCGGCCTCGTTGATGAATCTCCCCTCGAAAATTATTGGCTCGAATATCTTGGAATAGTCTTCCTCAACACCGGTGAGCTGTGCGCTCGATTTCTTACGGCCATACAGTGCCTCGGTGTGTGAGAAGTTCACCACCGACGAGCGGTCGATCTGTGGGACGGCCCGGCGTATGTTGCGGGCATCCTGCATGTTCAGCTCCAGAGCCATACCCTTGTTGAATCCGGCGTGGCTCTTGGTGGTGCGTCCAGGGAATATAGCGGCGGCATTGGTGGCGAACCCCTCGAAATTACGGCTCATGAAGTGTCTCAGGCCGTCCGATCCACCTATGAGAAGGGATAGGATGGCTGTGCCCCAGAATATTCCGAAGGCGGTCATGAATGTGCGCGTCTTGTTCTGGGCAAGTGTGGTGCCTATCTCGCGCCAGTTCTCTATGTCGAATACCGGATTTCTCATATCATGGGGTTATTCATCTCGCAACGCCTCGACAGGCTTGATCTTTAGTGATTTCATGGCAGGGAACAAGCCGGCAATGGCTCCGGCTATGATGAGGACTACTGTCACCTGCACGGCCACCCCGAGATCCACCGAGGGGTCCTTGAGGAATTCTACCTCCTTGTTTATGGCTATGGTCTTGATTATCTCCGACACTATCACTCCGAGCACAATGCCTATGTAGCCGAATATGGTGGTGATGGCCACGCTCTCGAGTATCACCTGTTTGAGGATACTGAGGGGTCTGGCTCCGATGGCACGGCGCACGCCTATCTCATGGGTGCGTTCCCTTACCGAGACAAACATGATGTTGCTCACACCCACGATACCCGATAGCATGGTGAGGATGCTGATGATCCACACGGCCAGTTCGAGTGCTCCCGATGCCGTGTCCTGTGTGAGCCGTTGCTTGGCATAGTTCCTTATCCATAATGCGCCCTGGTCGGTAGCATCGAAGTTATGTTCGTTGCCGAGGGTGACATACATGTCCTTCTCGGCCTTCTCGCCGTCGGCTATCGAGTTGATGGAGCCTACGCCCACCGAGATATTCTTCACCTTGTCGCTCCCGCCCGAGAGATTGCGGGCCGTGGAGTAGGGGATGTAGCTACGGGTGTTCCATTCATGCTTGAACACTCCCACCACTGTGAATGTGAGATCGTTGATCTTCACAAGTTTCCCTATAGGATCCTTCTCGCCAAAGAGGTTACGGGCATTGTCGGTATGAAGCACTATCACACGCCTGGCCTGGCGTATGTCGTTGTCATTGATGAAACGTCCGCTGCTTATGGTAGCTCCCGCGCTTTTCAGCCCCGACGGATACACCCCTTCGTATCCTCCCGTCACATAGTCCTTGCCTGTCGATACGGTGGCCGAGTCGTTGCTGATAGTTGCCGAGATGCGGGTCACCAACTGCTCGTTGCGGTTGCGTATGAGATTGATGTCACGCTCGCGCAATTGCACTTTGCGGCCGTCGGTCAGTCCCTTGTAGGGCTTGAAAGCCCATCCGCCTTCCACCGTCATGGACTCGGTGTCACGGCGCGAGAACATGTCGTTCATGCCGTTGACAAGCCCGTTGGAAACGCTCAGCAGCACAATGAGCAGGAATATGCCCCACGAGACTGCAAATCCCGTGAGAGCCGTCCTCAGTTTATTGTGCTTCAGGGTGGCGAGTATTTCGTTTACGAGATCGATCATTGGATGGAGGGTGTGATGGTTGCCTGAGTGCCGGTGATGGATTGGTCGGGGGTGACTATACGGCCGTCCGAGATGCGTATGATGCGGTTGGTCTGTTCGCCCACACCCGGATCGTGGGTCACTATCACTATTGTGCGCCCTTCGGCATTGAGGTCGCGGAACACCTGCATCACCTCCTTCGAGGTCTTGGAGTCGAGTGCTCCGGTGGGCTCATCAGCAAGTATTATGGACGGGTTGGTGATGAGGGCACGGGCTATGGCCACACGCTGTTTCTGACCGCCCGACAGCTCGCCCGGCAGATGGGTGGCACGGTCGGCCATACCCATTCTCTCGAGTTGCTCCATGGCCATGGCGTTGCGCTTGCGGCGCGAGATGCCACGGTAGAAGAGCGGAAGCGCCACGTTCTCAAGTGCATTCTTGTAGCCTATGAGATTGAACGACTGGAACACGAAACCTATCATGTAGTTGCGCAGGTCGGCGGCCTTGTTCTCGGTGAGGTTCTTGATGAGCACTCCGTCGAGATGATACTCGCCCGAATCATAATTGTCGAGGATGCCGAGAATATTGAGTAGCGTCGATTTGCCCGATCCCGATGCGCCCATAATGGATACCAGCTCCCCTTTTTCGATGCTCAGGTTTACATCCTTGAGCACATGGAGCGGAATCACACCCGGGTACGACTTGTTTACATCCTTGAGTTCGATTATCATTGATCTGAAATTGTTACGCTTTGGAGAAATGTGATGAGTATTAGCCAGACCTCTGATCGCTGACTTTTACTTATATGACGCAAAGGTAATGATATAGTTTCATGAAGAATGGAGAATTTTAAACTAATATATAAAATAAATGTTAACTACATTGTGATTCCAATGTTTGAAAATATTGCTTATTTAATAGGAAAAGTATAATTTTGCACACTTGGAATCCAAGAACATAAGTTCACTCTCATTCAATGGTCCTCTATGATTAATTCACATAAGATTTACGGTCTCTTAGGCTATCCTCTCGGGCACTCCTTTTCCAAGAACTATTTCAACGATAAGTTTGCCGCCGAAGGGATAGACGCTGAGTATATTAATTTTGAGATTCCGTCGATAACCGATCTTAAGGAGGTGCTGGATGATCATCCCGAGCTCTCGGGGCTGAACGTCACCATCCCTTACAAGGAGCAGGTGATGCCCTATCTCGATGCCCTCGACCCGGAAGCCGAGGCGATAGGGGCGGTAAATGTGATAAAGATACTGCGTGGCGACTCGGTTGACGATGATGATTTCGAGCTTATAGGATACAATTCGGATGTGGTGGGATTCCGCAATTCCCTGTCACCGTTGCTGACCCCCGAGCGGAAGAAAGCGTTGATCCTCGGGACGGGCGGTGCGGCCAAGGCTGTGCGCCAGGGTCTGATATCGCTCGGAGTGGAGCCCGTGTATGTGTCGCGCACTGCGCGGGAGGGGATGTTGACTTACGATGACCTCACCCCTGAAGTCATGGCCGAATACAAGGTGATAGTCAACACCACGCCCCTCGGCATGTATCCCAAGGTTGACGCATGTCCGCCCATCCCTTATGAGTATCTGACTCCCGGGCATCTGCTCTACGACCTCATCTACAACCCCGATGTCACCACATTCATGAAGAAGGGCCGTACCCATGGTGCCGAGGTGAAGAATGGCCTGGAGATGCTGTTGCTGCAGGCGTTCGAGTCATGGAGAATATGGAATATGTAATCACAATCGCTTGATTAATCAGTTATACAAAATATAAACTACATGAAACAACCTGCTAAATACATTTACATTCTGCTGGTGATAATGGTCGTGTTTCCTATCGACCTGTTGGGCTCGGGCATATCGGTCGCACCATGGTTTGCCCTGTTTCTCGGAATAGTGTTTGCGCTTTTCTTTGAGTGCCCTTATCCCAAGTTCAATAAGAAGACCTCGAAATATCTGTTGCAGGCTTCGGTGGTAGGTCTCGGCTTCGGCATGAACCTCACCGAGTCGCTCAAGAGCGGTAGCGAGGGTATGCTCTTCACCGTGGTATCGGTGGTGGGCGTGATGGTGATAGGCGTACTTGCCGGCTATTGGCTCCACATCAACCGCAAGACCTCCTATCTGATCTCATCGGGAACAGCCATCTGTGGCGGTAGCGCCATCGCGGCCGTTGGACCTGTGTTGAAGGCCGATGACCATGAGATGGCCGTGTCGCTCGGAGTGGTGTTTGTGCTCAATGCCATAGCCCTGTTCATATTCCCTCCGATCGGGGCGTATTTCGATATGAGTGCCGCTCAGTTTGGCACATGGGCCGCTATCGCTATCCATGATACCTCGTCGGTAGTGGGTGCCGGAGATGCCTATTCGGGCATGCTCGCCGCCCAGGGGGTTGAGAATGCCGGTGACGCCCTGAAACTGGCTACTCTCATCAAGCTCACCCGTGCCCTGTGGATCATCCCCCTTGCACTGGTGACCATGCTCATATTCCGTGACAAGAAGAGCAAGATATCCATTCCCTGGTTCATATTCCTGTTCATCCTCGCAATGGTGATAAACACCTATCTGCCGTTGCCCGCATGGCTCACTTCCACTCTGGTATATCTTGCCAAGAAGGGTCTTGTGCTCACTCTGTTCATGATCGGAGCCGGACTATCGGTCAAGATGGTCAAGGCTGTGGGTGTGAAGCCGTTTGTGCTCGCAATCATGCTGTGGATCATCATCGGTGTGAGCAGCTTCTTTGTGGTGATGAACACTATCGCTTAAGCCTCGGTTCAGGCATCAGTGCCCGGATAAACCACATTCATAACCAATCTCCTCACTTTCTTCTCTCCTTCACGTGTCACGCTCGTTATATCCCCTGTTGCCGCTTGCAGTGGCGTTCATGACAGGTATCATAATCACCGGGACGGTATCCACTCCTCTGTGGATATCTGTCCCGGTGGTGTGTTGTGTGGCGTGCATAGTCTTTCGCCGTGCCTATATTGCCGTGATGTTGCTCGGAATAGCGACCGGTGGCGCAGTGGCCGAGATGCACAGGCCCCACATGCCTGCAGTGGCTGTTGACGGCCGGGAGGTGACGTGTGCCGGAGTGGTCAAGGAGTTGCGGGAGAACGACCGTGGTCGCCTCATGGTGGTTGAGGTCGATTCGGTAGCTGGGGCACCGTGCCGACCATTCATGGCGAAATGTATGGTCCCATCGTTGATGCCGTATGTCGACGAGACTTTCCGGATGAGATTCTCCGCGACGTTGCGCCCGTTGACGAGCCGCATGGATCTGCCTGACGAGATCGACTATAACAGCAGGTTGCGCGATGCCGGGGTTACGACCGAGGCTTTCATTGTACCCGACAGTATAGAGTATGCTGTTGCCGAGCCCGGTCTGTTCAACGGGATACGCCGGTTGAGGGGCGATGTGCAAGCACATATCGCTGTCATGCCGGTATCGGATGGAACACGCCGGTTTCTCACGGCAACGCTCACGGGCGACAGGACCTGGCTTGATCAATCGACACGCGAGATGTTTGCCGCCACGGGTATAGCCCACATCCTTGCGTTGAGCGGCTTGCATGTGGGGATACTCACAGGCTTGCTCACCATCATGCTCATGCCGTTGACCATGAACCGTGGCCGGTCACTGAGGATGCTTCTTACCGTGGTTGCACTTTGGGCCTTTGCCGTGATGACCGGCTTGTCTCCGTCGGTGGTGAGGGCTGTGATCATGGCCACGCTCTTCATGGTGACAACATTGATGCAACGGGTGTGGTCGCCTCTCAATGCGCTTGGCGCTTCGGCTCTGATTATTCTGCTTTTCGATCCCTTGGCCATATACTCCTTGGGTTTTCAGCTCACTTTTCTGGCTGTTCTATCCATCATAGTGTTTGCCGACAAGCTGAATCCCGTGAACCGCAGGCGCCGGGTTATGCGTGCCTGTGTGGGGTATGTGAGTGTGACGGTGGCGGCCATGCTTGGCACCGGGATGGTGAGTGCGTGGCATTTCCATATATTTCCTGTAGGTTTCCTGTTGGTCAATATGGTAGTGGCCGTGTTGTTGCCTCCATTGCTTGGAGGCGGGGTGGTGCTGTTGCTCCTGAATATGGCCGGAATCGAGGCCCGATGGCTTGGGGGTGGTGTGGATATGCTTTACCATATGGTCGAGACTGTGGCCCGGTGGGTGATAGAGATACCGGGAGCGGTGGTGAGAGACATATGTGTGTCCGGCTGGATGTTGGTGGCCTACTTCATTGTGTTAGGATTGTTGGCTATGTGGCTTCACAGGCGTAGGATGGTGTGGGGATTGGCTATGGCGATGACAGTCCTATGTGCTGTGGGGGTGACATTGGTTGTGGAGGAGAGCTGGCCTGAATGTGAGGTGTATATCCCCAGGTCGAGTACCGAGACTACAGTGGTAGTGAAGTCGGGTGACAGATTGTTGCTCGCCACATCGGCCCGACAGCCTATGGAGGGGGATGTGCTTGACCGTTGTGCCGGGAGATATGGAGTGTACATGATGCGCCGGGGGATAGATGGGGTGGAGATGATGCCCGAGGGGGTGAGTGGCGGCCGGATTGCCAGGAAGGGAAATGTGGTATTTGCCGGAGGGAAAAGTTTTGTGCTGATCTCGGCCAATGCTCATGTAGTGGATTATAATTTCCGTCCCGATTATGCGGTGGTGTGCCGTGGATTCATGGGGGATATTTGTGAGATGGCCGGAGTGGTGGGGGCCGACAGTGTGTTGCTCAGTTCCGATCTCAATAAGGTGAGGCACGACAGGTATGCGGGTGAACTTGCCGGGGCATCGGTGCCGTATCGATCGCTCAGGGACGGGCCATGGGTGATGCGATGACCTGTCAACGTGCAAGGGAGAGCGACATGTTGATACCAAATGAGGTATTGGTCATGGGGTAGGATGTCGATGAGACAATAGGGGTGTTGATCTGATGGTCGAAGAATGCCCCTATGGTGAGTCGGCGCGACATTATGTAGTTGGCGGCAAGGTTGAAGTTCAATGTGCGGGTGCCCGATGTGGCCTGGGTGTAGGCAGTCTCGATGCGGCGTATCAGCGCCTGTGTCTCCGCTATTGAGAAATCTCCGCTCACGGTGAGATCGTTGGATATGCCGTGGCCTGTTCCCTTAAGTTTCAGTACGGTGTTGAATCCTATTATCTTGTAACCGAGTCCTATGGTGATCCCTTTCTGGCTCGCTTCCACCACCTGTCCGGCCGAGGTGTTGAGGGTAAGGGTGCGGGCGTCGCGGTATTCGGCCGAGAGGGTCATTCCGTTCTTAAGAGTGGCTGACGCGCCTATGAGTGGGGCGAACCGCTCGGTGATGGCTACCGACGAAATGTTGTAGGGGGAGGAGGGAATGGGGTTGCCGGTCAGTTCGTCGAGTGTGAAGCCCAGTCCGTCGGCTTCGGGGGATGAGGCCCAGTTGAGGAACGAGGAGTAGGAGCCAACGCTATAGGTGCATTGGTAGGCATGGCTGAGCGTGAATGACTGGAATATGTTGCGCAGGTTGCCGAGTTGCAGCAGGCCGTCGTAGGTGACACGCCAGTTGGGAAGGGCGTGGGCGAACGACGGGAAGGGCGTGAGGTATTGTTTCTCAGGGTCTGTGCCTGAGTATGCCGCGATAAATGCCGGGATGAGTACGTCGCTTGATGTGCGGCTCACTGTGCCCACCTCGGGATTGTAAGGCTGTCCGGCATTGATGTTGCCCTCCATGAATCCACCCATCGGATAGGTGACGTTGCGGTACTGTCGCTCAAACCGTTCAGCGATCACCGGAATATTGGCAAGGAATGAATTGAATGCTTCGGAATTGTATCCGTTGTCGGCCTTGAAACGCTTCAATGCCGTGCGCATCGCCACATGGGTCTTGGTGTAGGATCCGGCCATGGTGGTAGGCATCCCTTCGTACATGAATTGTACTGACCGTGTGCGGTTGTCGGTGCGGTTGGTGGTGAGGAGTATTTTCAGGCCCTTTACAGGTTCGAGGGTCAGCTCGATGTTCAGTTCGCGGGTGTTGGCGAAATTGGCCGGTGAGGTCTGTCCGTCATCAGTGATTAGCCATCCCCGCCGCAGGGCTTTGTCGATGAACTCCTCGCCCGAGAAGCCGAAAGCGAATCCAAGTCCGGGGGCCATGGGGCCGTGGCTGCGTGTCTGGCCGAACGCGTTGCCAATCTCAGGCCGGAAAAGCGGTAGCGAGAGGGAGCGGGTGTTGCGGTAGCGCACCGACGCCGAGCGTGGCGACATGAGGAGTCGTGTGCCATATTCGGCAACCTCGCGCCACAGGCTCTTTTGCTTTTCAGGAAGCTCCTGCACGGTGAATTTCAGTGTCTGGTCACCGTGGGTGAGAATGGTGATGTTGTTGGCATCGACCACTTTGTGGGTTATTCTCACCGGGTTGCCGTCGATTGTGGTAGCGGTCACTTTCACTTTCGGCGATCTGAGATTGTGGCGGATATTGATAGTGGTGTCGGGCTTCAAGGCAAAGGTGCGCTCGAAGCGTTTGGGCTTTTTCGCGGTCACCTTGGGGCGATTGGCCATGAAACGCTGGTCCACAGCCTTGGTGAACGACCATTTTCGGTAGATATTCTCGAAATTGATGCGTCCGTCGGCATTGACTGCCGCCTGATTGGCTATGGAGTTGCCCATTGAGATACCATCTACCTCAGCTCCGCGGTCCCAGCGGTAGGTGGCGTTGTATGAGAGGTTGCCGGTGAGCCAGTCGAGCACCGGAATCTTGGAGAATGGGGCGCGGTAGCTGACTACGAATGACTGGTTGTAGCTCCAGGGGGTGCCGAGGTGCATGATGCTCCGCAACACTGTGTCCTTCCATTCGCGGTATTCATCGGGGAACAGCCGGCGGTTCACCGCACCCATCGTCTCATCGATGCGGGCCGAGGTGTTGCTGCTGAAATTCATGCTGAGCGACTTGGTGAAGTTCCATGAGAGAGAGAACTGCCGGTCCCATATGAAGTTTTTGCTTACCGATACAGGCAGACGGAAATCTACATCGGTCTCCGAGCGGGTCTGCATCTCGTAATAATAGCGCGATATGTTGGAGAGGAACGATATAGTGGTGGGCAGGTAGTTGAATTCCCATTCACGGAGGAATCTAAGGTTGCGCGACTTGTTTCTGATGAATGCGAGCGGGCGCACCCCCTTGTTGTAGGGGGAGTAGGTGTACTGCAATGAACCGCGGTAGTCGTTGGTGTACTCGTACTCGGTGGTGGGATCGTTGCGGGTCTGCTTATTGAAGGAGAAATTGAATGTGAAGTTGGCGGGATCCCAAGGTTTCGGAGTCTTGCTTTTCACATCGAATTTCAGTCCCGAGATCGAGAAACTGCGTATGGTGGTACGCTCCACGGCATAGTTGAGTATCGAGTCCTTCTGCGCCTTGGTGACGCAAGCGTCCAGGGCATCCTTAAGCTCCACGTCCTGATCGAGAGGATTGTATTTGGGCGTGATTTTTTCCTTGGATACTGAGTAGTAAATGGGAGCTCTCAACCTGGCTTTCTCGGGGAGAAACCGTCCGGCGTCGACCTGCATGGCGAAATTGTACTGCTCGTAATCGTCCATGCGCCGGGCGTTGAGGGGCTGATCCACAGCTCCGAATCCGGCTGTCTCGACATGAGCACCCATGTTGAGGGTAGCTATGTCGGACACGCCGAGATTTACGTTGCCTTTTGCTGCCCATCCGCCGGAATTGTTGAAGTCGGTCACTTTCAGCTCGTTGAGCCATATTGTGCCGTCCTTGACTACGGGGGAGTTGTTGCGGACACCTATGAGCATGACCCTCACGTCGCTGAGCGACGGGTTGCCGGTCACGGTGATGCGGTTGCGCTCATTGCCGGGATCGCGTGAGGTGAAGGGGACGGCAAATCCTACGCCCGGCTCGTTCTCGTTCTTGGCACGGTTGCGCTCCTTCTTGAGATCCACAAGAGCCTGTAACTCGAAATCCATATAGTTGTTTCTCGGCCATACTATACCACGGTCGGTTGCCGAATCGTCGGAATAATGGCCGGCGGGAGTGAGCTCGAGAGGGATCTCATACTCATAATAGTTGTCCTTCACGTCGGTGCCGAGACGGATGAAGGCTGACAGTTCGCCGTTGCCGAGATTGGTGATGTCGTCGATCAACCTCTCGGCGTGGATCCACATCTGCATGCGCTTGTAGTTGCGCAGGTCGAGCATGGTGTTCTTGTATATGCCACGGGCATCGCCGGCCTGGAGGCCTTCGACTTTGAGCGAGATCGACTGCTCGTTGAGCTGTACTATTTGGCTCTGGCCCGGATCGGTGATACGTGACACTCCCGGGGGGAGCACGTAATTGACCGGTTCGCGCTCTGCATTCTCCTCTATGTTGACCACCGAGACATCAAGCTCCCCCTCGGCCGGGGCATCTCCGCGGGTGTTGAGGTTGAAACTGTAGGGGCGCCACTCGCCTTTCACAAGTTCGAGCGTGGCAAAACGCAGATGGGTGGGCGCCTTGAATCCGGTCATGAACATGCGGGCGAAACGGATGGTGGAGAAATCGGAGATATTTCCCACCACTTTCTCGTAGTCGCTCAAGGGGATCTTGAACTGATACCACACCACCTCCTGAGTGGTGCCGTCGTGGTTGACCACGGTGGAGGTCTGCTTGTCGGTGATGTAGTTTTTGCCTACCTCAAGATCTTCGGGGCGTATCGAGATGCGATACTGGAAATAACGTTCGTACTCGTTGAGGGTGTTGTCCTGGTTGATATCCTCGACATCGGGCACCGAGCGTGACGACTGGTAGAGAGGATCGGGAGCCTCGTCGGGCGACAGTGAGTTGCCTTCCACGCCATTGTAGCGCTTGTAACGTTCGAGCACGCCGAGGCGTTGCTCATCGTAGTCGTATCCGCGGAAGAAGTGGTAGTTGTCGCCGGCCGGGTCGTTGAACGGAGAGAAACGGTCGTTGATCATGCGGTCGAGAGCCTCGGGGGCCAGACGCTGGCGCAGGCTTTCCAGATAGGTGGAATAGGAGGGGAAAGTGAACTCATCATCGTTCTTCAGCCCGTCGAGTCCCACGTCCTGGATGGGGCGGGAGCTGTTGTTGTTATCGAAGGCGTAGGTGAGGGAGTTTTGTGATGATACACGTCCCCACACGGTTTCCTTCATGAACTGGTTGTCGCCGTTGACGGGGATACCGTTCTCGTAGCTCTTCAGTCCGTCCTTGAGGATATCCTCGGATATTTCGCCGAAGTTGAAGTACAGGTCGCCCCCCTCGAGATTGTCGTTGTCGGGGTCAAGGAACGGTGACAGCATCCAGAATTGGACATACTCGATGTTGGAAGCCTCGAAATTGGTGTTGTCCATGCGGCGCATCACTCCTCCCCACCGTCGCTCGGGGTAGAGGAGGTGTCCCTGATCGTCAATGTCGGTGGCATCGAGGTTGTAGGGGCCACGCTCGGTGGGGTAGAACGAGAGGTTGAGGGTCTGTATAGTGTTGGATTCGCCATAGGTGAGTTGCCGGCCGGGGAATATCTCGCGTGATGTGACCTCGCGGATATAGGGGTTGTTCATCTGGGCCGGATCGCTTTTGATATAACCCGGGCAGAGCGATGAGTTGCGTTCGGTGAACATGCGGTCGATGTAGTACCAGTTGATGAGGGCACGGTTCTTGCCGTAGTCCACATTGTCGCTCAAGGCCGCTTCGGGAAACAGGGCCGTGGATGCCGGATCGTAAGGGGTGGAGGCGAGAAACCATGCGTAGGGGGAACGCAGGTCTATGCCTATCTGGGTGGACTCGAAGTCATCGATGTAGCTTGATCCCTTGTTGGACCCGCTTTTCTGGGAGCGGGGGATGAGTTGGGCAAATTCGGCCTGCACCGACAGGGTGGATGGCTGCACGGCATTGACGGTGGGGATCTTGTTGAGGAGATTGGTGAGCCACATGAAGCGTGTGTTGTACTGGGCATTGAGTCCCCATATGGTGTTGTTGACCACTTCGTCGCCTATATTCACTTTCTCGGTGAGTGATTTTTCCGAGAAGTGCATGAGGGTGGCCCCGACGTTGAAATCCTTGTTGAACCTGTAGTTGAGATCGAGCCCGACGAGGGTTTTGCGTTGGGTGGAGTATAGCGACTGGTTCTCGAGGGTGACACTGATGCTCTGTCCCGAGTCGATGATGCTCTGATTGGTGATGGTGACAATGCCCATGGCATAGTCCACGGTGTAATCGCTGTTCTCGTTGAGCACCACTCCGCCGGCTGTCACTATCACCGATCCGCGGGGCACGTTCATGGCGTTGAGCCTGATCTGGGAGCCTGAGGATGCCTGGTATTTGCCCGAGAGGATGAATTTGTTCTTGTCGGCAAACTGCCTGGCCACGATGAGTGTGGAGTCATAGAGCTCCTGGTACACATATTTCTGAGCCAGTGCGGGGTTGCCGATCTTTTCAGCCAGGTTGCGACCGAATGGTTCCACGACGGGGAATATTATCTTGCCCTGGGAGGCGAGGATGGTGTATCCGTCGATGAAATCGAAAAATCCGTCGGGGTTGGAGGCCTGGTTGCTGTCGATGCGGTCGAGTCCCATCACCTGGAGCAGCGGCACATTGGATATGCCGGCGACAGGGAGGTAGTTGATCTCAATGCCGGTGGTGTCGCTCAGATACTTGATGTTGAGACGGAAATTCTGTTGTTGTACCTGATAGGCCCCCAGAGGGTAGACATTTTTCATCATCAGTTTCCACATGGGCAACTGGGTGCTGACAGTGGTGGATTTCAGCATCTTCAGGTAGAGCGACTGATTGGTCGTGGTGATGTCGGCCGAAAACTCTCCCACCTGGAATGTGCGACCGTTGTAGGTGTATTCGTAGGCCACGCCCAGCACCTCGTCGGCATTCAGCGCGTTGCGTAGCGATATGTAGCCGAGTGTAGGGTTGAGGGTGTATTCCGATGATGAGAGCAGGCGCGCCGATTCCACTTTCTCGTAATCGCGTCCGCCCTCGATGCCGTAGGCTGAAAGTGGGGCGAGCGCCTGGGTTACGGTGTTGATATTTCGGGCCTCGGGGTATTCAGTCTTCAGGGTGGAGAGCAGGTTGTTGGAGCTGTTGGAGGGGACGGGTGACGAGAAATCGGGTTGCCAGTAGTCGCTGGCCAGAGTGGAGTTCTCGCCGAGGTCCATAAAGGCCACAAAGTTGCGGCTTTGGTCGAAATGGCTGTTCTTGTTGGTGACCCACACCTCGATGCGTGTGATGTTGATGCCCGAGGTCACGAGCGGGAGGCGGGAGGCAAACCGGTCGTAGTTGTCGTGGAAATATTGGGCCAGGAAGAAGTGGCGGTTCTGGTCATACTCGTCGGCTCGTATCTTGAAGTCGGTTGTCTGCGAGCCTCCTCGGGTGCTCACGGTGGTGGATTCCGAATTCTGTTGCGACACAAGGGCTGTGGCGGTGAGTTTGCCAAACTGTAGCCGGGTCTTTATGCCGAACAGGGCCGTGCTTCCGCGTATAAGCGAGGAGCCGGTGGTCATGGACACGTTGCCCGCTTCGATTGACTTCACAATGTCGTCCTCTTTCCCCTCGTAGGCCAGTTTGATGTTCTTGGAGTCGAAATCAAATGTGGCATCGGTGTTGTAGGTCATGTTGAACTTCATGCGGTCACCAACCGAGCCTTGTATCGTGGCCTGTATCTTCTGGTCGAAATCGAAGTAGGTGCGCCGGCGTGAATCGAGCGACAGGGCGGGATTGTCGGTCTTATTGGACTTTATTCCGGTCGAGATATTGATTGATCCCTGGGTGCGCAGGCTCACTCCTCCCGGGCCGAAGATCTTTTCCAGGGGGCCGAGCGAGAAGTTCATGTCGAGGATGTTGAAAGGCTCCTTGGCCGGGGCTGTCAGTTCGCCGGTGTTGCGCATGCGGAAATAGGCGCGCATGGATTGGCGGTTCTGCCAGTCGTTGTACTGCTCGGGGGTGAGGTAGAACGGGGTCACTATGTCGTGGTCGCCGAGCCTGGTGCGTACCACGTAGTAGCCGAGTTGCGGATCATATTCGGCCACGGTACTGATGTTGGACGGATCGGTGAGGTCGGCGGCATATTCCCTGGCCATAAAGTCCTGATAGCGTTGTGGTATGGTGGGGCTGACAGGGTAGGGCAACAGGATCGAGTCGGCTTCCTCCACGAGATCGGGACCGGTGACGATGGTTGCCGGAGGGGTGAAGGCCGGATCGGCCGAGCGTGCGTAACTATGCAATGCAACCACCATGAGCATCAACACAATGCCCGTGGCGGCCGCTATATAATATATGTGATGAAATCGTTTCAGAAATCTATCGTAGGACAATGCGTAGTTACATCATTCCCAAGGCCTGCTTTATGGCTGCCTCGACCTTTATGGCAGGGTCGACATCGAAGATGCGCCGGAGCACTTTCTGTGATTGCGGACGTGGGAATCCGAGGGCCGTGAGTGCGGCCAGGGCCTCATCGTAGACTTCGTTGTTGGCACCCGGCAGGTTGGGTTGTATGGATAACGCTTCGTCGGAGGGTTTTATTTTATCCTTCAGATCAACAATTATTCTTTGGGCCGTTTTGGCTCCTATTCCCTTAACTGCCTTAAGCCGAGTGTGGTCGCCCGATGTGATGGTGACCTCGAGTTCGGCAGGGGTGATAGATGACAGGATGAGCGATGCGGTGTTGGGGCCTACGCCAGATACGCCGATGAGCAGGCGGAACAGGTCGCGCTCCTTTGTGGTGAAGAAGCCGTACAGAACCCATGCGTCCTCGCGTATCACTTCATGGAGGAGCAGTTTCACCTCCCCCTGACAGTTCTGCAGGGCTTCGAAGGTGTTGAGCGATATGTTGACCATATAGCCTATGCCTGAGGCTTCGATGGCTACGTAGGTGGGGGTGTTCTCGGTGATTATTCCTTTGATGTATTTGTACATAGTCTATTGAATATCTGAGTTATGGGTCACAGCCCGGGATGACTGTCGAGTGTCAGGGCGAAGCCGTCACGTGGCGGGAGCAACAGGGTGTGATGATCGGGTGGAGTCACTGTTCTCTGCCACGAGATGAGACCTGGCGTCGAGGGGTTGATACGGTCGGCTACGTGCATCGCTACCACTCCCATTGTCATGCGCAGGTTGAGCTCGATGCACGGGTGGATGCGGATTTCTCCATTGGTGTCACGATAGATCATCATGTCGATGCCGAGCCAACCGGTGTAGTGGGGGCATATGAGATCGGTGAGGACTTGCCCGAGGGCTGAGGTGAGGTCGCTGATGCGATGGGGGATGGACAGGCGTGAGGATGGGGAGGCGTGGTTGGCCGAGCGGTCGATCATGTCGAGTATCACAGCTTGCGGGGCCACTACGTTGCCTGAATATACGCCACGGTTTTCGGTGATGAACAATGAGAGTCCGCGGAACGTCACCTGCTTGCCGTCGCTGTGGAAGAGTGTGGCGAAGTCGGTGATCTTGTCGTAGCCATGCTCCACCATCACGCTCCCTTGGCGGTGGATGATTCCTTGGGCCTTGGAACGGATCACTTCGGGAGGGATGCCTCCGGCACAGAATACCCCTCGACCGCTGCACGACCACGGGGACTTGAAGAAGCATCCGGGATGAGCGGTCTCGATCTCTACCGCCACGCCGGGGTCGGTGACCTCGGCGGGCAACAGGCGCTCTTCACCGAGGGCCGAGAGGATGCGTATGGACGATCGCCGGTGGCTCAGCAGCCTGAGGGTATCGACTGTGGCTTGGTCGGGGAGCCGGGTGGCGGGGAATCCGGCCTGCACGAATTGCCGGCAGGTGTCGAGGCTCCAACCCCACGGTGAGGGGGAAAGGGATGGGTCCTCCTCGGTGGCGATATAAGGGCGAGGGGAGAGTCCCCATCGGGCATTGAGCCATGCGAGGTCGTCGGTGTAATCACCGCCACTGCGTGGGGGGAGTATGATGGAATCGTCCGCTCCGGCCCACCATGCGGGTAAAAGAGCCCCCGCCCTATGAAGCGCGGAGGCGTGGGGCGGGGGTGTGTAGTGTCGACATCCGAGCGCGAGTGCGAGATCGTTCTCGGGGTTGAACAGATGTACCTTATTCAAGAGCGGTTTATTTCTTGGGGAGGTTCATCTTGGCTGCTATCTCGGCGGGGATAGCGTCGCGGTGCACGAGGATGCTCATGGTCTTGCCCATGAAGTAAGGCTCGGATACGTAGAAGAAGCCACCATATTTCTGGTTGGTATCCCAGGAGTTCTTCACCTTGTAGTAGCGGGTGCCGTTCTGGTCAACGGCCTTGCCCATGATCACCATGCCGTGGTCGTCGGTGGTCTCGTGGTTGTCGAACATCTCCTGGCGCAGATCCTGAGTAACCACGATCTCTTCGCGGGGCTTGCTCACGTCGTTGTTCTCGTTTTCACGCTCCTTGTCGCTGAGGGTGACCCAGCGGGCGAGCTCGGTGCCTGAGAGGTCGGCCTCGGTCTTTTTCTTGGGGAGCACGGCGTAACCGTCGGTCCACTTGAATCCGGGTTCGCTCACGTCAGCACCCCATGCGATTGAGTAGCCGTTGTCGAGGGCGTTGTCCACGATGGCTTTCATTTCTTCGAGGGGTACATTGTAGGAATCCTCCCACAGCCAGTTGTCGGCGATCTCGAGGGGGAATGTGGTGTAGAAGGGATGATGGGTGTAGGAGGTCACGGGGATGTAGTCGGCCATGTTGAGGTTGAGCATCTTGGCAAACGACTGGGGGGTGTAGGTCTTGCCCTCGTACTCGAAGGTCTCGGGAAGTTTGCCCAGATATGCGTCGAGAACGCCGTTGAAGGCTTTCTTCCATGCTGTGGATTTCTTGCCTTTCTTGTTGTTGACGGCATCGACTATGCCACGTAGAGCGGGCTCCATTTCATAATGGTCGTGCTTCTCCTCGCCGTATTCGAGACCGCGGTAGGCGCTCTCGGGTACCATGCCGTAGCGGTCATATACATAACCTACGTCGGTGGTGCCACCGCCCTGGGCGAAGTTGATCTTACCTTCCATGCGCACGTATTTGTCGGCCTTGTCATTGTAGCAATGACGCACAACCCACATTTCGCTGAGGTCGTATTCCTTGCCGGTGATGCGGAGAAGCTCGTCCTCAAGGAAGCTGATGCCTGAGAAGCTCCAGCATGTTCCTGACTTGTTCTGATCCTTTACTGGGGTTGTCTTGTTGACTTTCACGTCGGTGAACTGGTAGCCCTGGGGCTCCTTCTTGTCCTTTTTGGCGGGCTTGCCGTCGGCAAATGCACCGAGTGAGATTGTGGCCATGAGGATGGCCGAAAGATACTTTTTCATTGGTTTATGATGATGGATTATTAAGGTAACTTAATAAGGTGAGTTACTATAATATGTGTATAATGCAAAGTTACACTAAAAATATGTAAACTCCCGAAAAAATAACGAAAAATGTTGTACCTTTGTCCATCAAAAATTATAAATACTGACATGAAACGAAGCTTAACCGCCTTACTTATAGCCATTGTGGCACTGTGTGCAGCACCTTTAGCCAATGCCCAGATGCGTTGGGGTGCTACTGCCGGAGTTAATGTTAACTCGATGAAATTCAAGCAGGACCTTTTCGGAGTGAGCAATGGTGTGGGTGAGTCGTTGGGTGTGCGCGGTGAAATGATGTTCCCCGGCATCGGTTTCGGCCTTGAACTCGGCCTGATGTACCAGCAGCAGGGTGCGACATTGCATCTTGCGGATGCTCCCAATATAATATGGAGTTCTCAGGGTTATGGTAACGAGAGAGTGTATCTCCATAATATTTCTATCCCTTTCAATCTGAAATTCAAGTGGACCCGCATGCAGGGTCTTGAGGATTATGTGGCACCGTTTGTGTTCGGTGGCCCTGTTATCCAGATCCAGGCCGGTCATAGCAAGTGTGATGCGCTGAAGTTTTCGGGCGGTGACGTTGAGTTGTGCGCCGGTCTCGGTTTCGAGGTGCTGAAGAGATGGCAGATCGCAGCGTCTTATACATGGGGTATGACTTACGTGCTCAAGACTGCCCAGCTCGATGATGTAAGTGCCCGCAACCGCACATGGGATGTGAGGGTGACTTATTTCTTTTAGAAAAGTATAGAGTATAGACAATAGATCTTTAGGACATATTTTTAGACCATAGGGCCAGAGATCTTTTTTATAGATATTATAGATATAATGGCTCCTGCCCGTCACGGGTGGGAGTCATTTGCTTTTTTAGTATTGTAGCAGTATGTCAATGGGCTCTTGCCGAGCTGTTGGGGAGTTTATAGGTTTAGAAGTTTATAGGTTTATGAGCTATCCTTTTTGGCAATGAATACTATTTTGTAGCTCTACTATTTTCTGTAACCTTATTGCTGGTTCCGGTGGGAACGGCGGAGGTCGGCTCTCCGCTTAGGTGGGTATGGGTGGTCGGGGGATTGGTGCATCGTCTGCCGGGTGGCCTTGCGGGCCCTCGCGGGTGGGCAGGCTCCAGCGGAGGATGGACGTTGGATCGGTGAGGACGAGGATGGCGGTCTCGACTGGGGGCTCGGGTTTCGGGGGACGTTGTGTGGTGTGCCCCTGCATGCCGAGGTAGAAGAAGGCGGGAATCTGTTCCCTGTCGACGTTTATGTGTATGACAAGGAAGCCTATGCCGCACAGCAAGGGGAAGAGTGCGGAGCAGAGGCTGAGGAATTTCCCGGGGTCGGGTTGCATGGGGGAGTAGCCTTTGTATTCCTGGGCGTTGAGCAGGAGCATGAAGGCGGGGGAGGTGCCGCGGACGCTGTCGGGGCGGGAATAGGAGGCGTAACGGATGCGTTTGTGCAGGGTTTTGACCTGACGGCGGGTGTAGCCGGTGTATTCAGGATACATTTTGCCGAATTCTCTATCTTTTCCTTCTTTGGAGAGATAGAGGAGTGCGGTTGCGCCTTCGGGGGAGGTGGCGAGGCGGTAGTCGAGATATGATCTCAATAGTTCGGTTGAGTCGTAGCCTTTGGGGTCGACGATGACGATGGGACGCGGGCGGGAGAGCCGGCGTGCGCGTTCGAGCCGGGATATGACGTTTTTCTCGACGGGGGTTAGTTCCCGGCCGAGAAAGCGTGAGAATGGGTGACACCAGATGTCTGGGCGACGGATTCGTTTTGTCAGGTGTGTGACCTTGTGGCTCGTTGGTTTCATATCACCGGCAAAGGTAGGATGGGTTTACCGGGGATATGGTGCGATAATGTCGTGTTGAGGGTGAATTTTTAGACTAGAGGACCAGAGATCAAGTTTTTTTGAGTATCGAGTATCGTCACTTGGTGGCTTAGTCATATAATTATTCTTGTTTAGAGTGTGTTAAATTCAAGCTCACTCTTAGATCTTTGGATCTATGGTCTAATAAACTATTGTTCATATTTTCCTCTCCATGTTCATAAATCAGGCGCCGTAAGAGTGGAGGCCGGGGAGGAGGTAGTTGACGCCGAAATAGGTCATGAGTACCGATGCGAAAGCTATGGTGAGGTATAGGAGCTGATGGCGGGGTGTGCGGAACCAGGGGAATGTGTGCCGATGGAGGGGGAGGGCGTAGATGAAGAATGTGATCAGTGCCCAGGTCTCTTTGGGGTCCCATCCCCAGTAGCGTCCCCATGATTGCTCGGCCCATATGGCTCCGACGAATATTCCGGCTCCGAGGAGAAAAAGGGCAGGCGTGAGGAGAACGTCGGCGACAAGAGACATGCGTCCAACCTGTCTCATGGATGAGAGTGATACAAGCGATAGGAGGGCGAGGATGGCAAAAAGAGAGTAGGAGGTCATGACAAGCATCACGTGCAATGACAGCAACCGTGAGCCGAGGACGGGCATGAGCGAGCCTACAGCCGGGTTACGTGTCCCCATCATGGCGACGAGGAGTGAGGCTCCGGCTACGATCATGCCGAGGGGCATGATCACGGGGATGCGTTTTACTGAGATGAGTGCCACGGCCATGGATATCCATGCGAGAGCGAGCATGGTCTCGTAGCCGGTGGCAAGTGGGATGTGGCCTCCGATGATCCAGCGGAGAATGATGAGGAGGGTGATGTAGGCAAATGCGGCGACGGCGATCCATGTCATTATGCCCCGCGGATTGAGCTTGCCGTACATGTATAATGCCAGCGAGATCATTCCGGTCATCAATACTATTATCGCTGACACAAGCGGATAAAAGATGTGGTTGTACAGATGCTCGCTCCGCAGGGCTGTGGCTGACGGGATGGCCCGTGGCGACATGGAGCGTTGGAGTTCGCACAGGGAGAGGAGAGCGGTGCGCGTGTCGCGGAAGCGGCCGTGGTTTATGAGGTAGTATATCTCGGATATGGCCGATGATATGCGTGATTGAGTGTCAATGTCGGTGGACGAGGGGGTGCGGTCGGCCCATGAGAGCCATGTGCTGGTGCCGTCGTCGGCGGTGAGGGGAAAAATGCGGAGAGCTGAACCGGTGCACACGGTGGTGACGAGCGCTATGCGGGCGTCGTCGCTGTCGAGTGACTTGGATACGGGAGATGATAACAGTGGCTGGAGATGGTATTGTCCGCCACTGTAGAGCTGAGAGAGGGATACGTACTGCTCGCCGTTCATGGCTGAGCGAGCCTCGGGGCTACGGAGCCTGATCATGGGTTGGTGTTTCCAGGAGTCGTAGTAGAAGATCCATCCGGTGAGCACCTGCTCGGGGGTGAGTCCGCGATAGGATTCCTTGCCGTAGACATTGAGGCAAAATTCGCGGGCGAAGGTGGAGAGTGGCTTCACACGGTCGCCACTGTAGATGCACAACTGTCCGAAAGCCTCGGCGAGAGGACGTTGCAGAACTGTGGGCATGGGGACAGTGGCCGATGAGGCTTGAGAGGCCGTGGTGAAAGGGGATGCCGAGGCGGTGTTGCCGGCTCCGGCACATAGCGCGGGAAGCATCATGGCGGCGGCAAGCAACCGGCGTAGAGATGAGCGGAAGCGTCCGCGACGGTCACACAGTGACAACAGCATGGAGAGAAAAAGGAGGGCGTAGGCGGCGAATGTGATGCCTATACCCCAGAGATCGTGACTGACACTCAGTGTGGAACTGTCGCCGGCGAGTGATGACTGGCAGAAGCGGTAGCCGTCGATGTCGAGGGTATTGTTCATGGAGATGCGGAAGGTGCCGGCGCTTGAGGTTGCCCCAATGGTCACCTCGCTGAAATAGTCGGTGGGGGTGAGGGTGCCCGGGCGGTACTCGGCTCCGCAATCGAGGAGGGTGATGGTGAATGGCAACTTTTCGGTGACACCGCTGTCGGTGATATAGGTATCGGCCGAGGCAGAGGGACTGAGGGTCACATGTCCCTGCTTGCCGAAATAGTGTGTGACACCGGCACCGGCGAGTATCAGGACGAGGGAGAAGTGGAGCATCATCACTGCCACGGTCATTGCCTTGCGACAGGCAATGACCGAGCAGATACATGATGCAGCCGAAATGATCCACAGGGCTATCATCCATGGCGCATGGTAGAAATCACCGGTGGCGACTCCCTGGCCGAGAAACTTTTCAGCAAAGGTGGCGGCGATGAGTCCGAGGGTGATTATTCCAAGCGAGATGAATGATACGGTGCGGAACATAGGGGCAATAATTAAAAATCAGATAGCGTCGACAAAAGTGATGATGGCGTCGCGGTCCTCCTTGGAGAGTGCACGGAAGAGTTCCACGCTGTGACGTGCATCACTCTCGGGGGAGTATCCGTGCCACATGATGGCCTCGAGGGCAGTGCGTGCACGGCAGTCGTGGAGACGGTCGGCGGCCTGAGAACCGGTGACTTTCTGATGCAGACCGCGACCCCACAGCGGAGTGGTGCGGCACCAGCCGGTGCGGATATCGTTGGCCATGTGGAGTTTGTGCTGTACCATGTCGGTGTAAGGCCATATGGTCTGATGCGGATAGCGGGGAAGCTCGTTTCCGGCGAAGAACTTGTTGGGGTCGCGCACCTCGTCGGCACCGGTTGTCCATGAAGGACGGTGGCAGTAGGCACATCCTATCTCCTCGAATTTCTCCTTACCCTTGGCCACGGCGGGATTGTCAATGTCGCGGACGGCAGGGACAGCGAGGCCACGGTGCCATACCATGAGGTCGGTGTACTCGTCGTCGGTCATCTCGACTGGGAGATTCTTGGAGTTGAGATATGTGAGGATGCGGGTCTCCATGTCACCATCCCACCACTCGGGGTGCTTCTTGTCGGGGTCGACCTTGGCGAGATAGCTGTCGAAACCGGCCTGTACCTCGGGATCCTTGGCCGAGCAACGTGCCCATGAACCGGCGGCATCCATGTAGTGGTAGCGGCGGTCGGAGCGGGTTACGTTGGTGATGTTCCAGATGGCATTGGCACCGGCGGCGTCCTGGAGAGGTCCGCGCGAGAGTGCGTAGGTGAAACGGCGGGGGTAGGGGGTGCCGTCGCCCTGGAGACTGTTGGTGTACTGGGCGGTCCAGTTGCCGTTGGCAAAGAAAGCGGGATTGAGCTGGAAATATCCGTCGGCTTCCTCCTTGCGGTACTGGGCGAGGAGGTCGGCGTCGTCGATGGCATCGAGGAGACCGGTGCCGTATATGCCGATGGTGCTCTCGAGTCGTAGCTCGTAGTCGTCGGTAATGTCGTAGCCCATGCGGTAGGCATAGACGGCATCCTTAGGCATGGTGACCTCGGGGTATATGAGGGAGTAGGTCTCACCATCGGGGAACTTATTGCCCCACTCATCGGTGGCCTCGTGCCATTTCACCTTGACCTTGCTCTCGTCGAGGGGAGCCTTGAAGGGTGCGACAGCGTGTCCCTGGGGCATACCGGCGAGCCAGGTGACATAGGCATCGGTGTTGCGGTTGTACACGGCGAGCAGACAGCCGTTGCCGATCTCGTTGGTGTTGAAAGAACCCTCCTCCACACGTTTGCCGTGGCCGTAACCGGGGTGGCAGTGGAGACATGATGTCCTGATGTAAGCCGGACCGAGACCGTTGCGGGTGCCGGAGGCATTGGTCATGAAAGGCTTCTCAAACAGAGCCTCGCCGTTTTTGAACTGGGCGTAGAGGCCGGCGTTCTCCACGGCGGGAGCGGGTTGCTCAAGAGCGTTTGAGGTTGCGAGATATGAGGTGCCGAGCTCTCCGCCTGCATAGTACCATTGGGGTTTATCACCTTCGGTGCCTGAGGTGGGATCGTCTTTGATTTCATCGTCGGAACATGCGCACAGGGCAGTGGCCACGAGTGCGGTGCCGAGAAGTCGGTGTGATAGTGTCATCATTTTTCAGATGGATTTATTTCAAAATCTCGGAGTAAGCATCCTCGAGAGCGTCGACAAGATCAGAACCAACCACAGTCTTTGCTTTGGTGGCGGCAGCTCCCTTGGCATTGCTTGCGAAGGGTTCGGGGATGGCCTTGATAGCGTTGATGGCATCGTCGATGGCGGCGCGTACCTTGGTGTCGAGCTGAGGATTGCGGGCCTGGATGTAGGCTGAAACGGATGCTACGCCCGATTGAGCACCGCAGTAGGCGTTGCGGATGCTGATGATGTTGTCAACGAAGTCCTCGATAGAGTTGAGCGAGTAGGGGGACTCGATATAGTTGCGGTCCTCGTCGCTCACACCGCTGTTGGGACGGCCTATCTTGGTGTTGCCAACCTCGTCGGCGATGTCGATGCAACCCTGAAGGATATCCTCGGCAACTTCCTGATAGGTCTTGAAGAGTGATCCGGGCTGGCCGGCGTTGATCATCCACTGGCCGTAGCTGTAGTTCTTGTCGAGCTCGGCATCTTCGAGAATAGCCTGCTTGGCTGAGCTGATATTGTCGGTGCCGGCCCAGCAAGCCTCAAGGCATACGCACTGGTTGCGCAGATCCTCGGTGACGATGGTGAGATACTTGAGTTCCTCGGGGGTGTAGGAGGTGGAGTGGGGGAGAGATGATTGACCGTCGGCACTCAGCTCAAAGAGCATGTACTCCACGGAGTGGAATCCGAGCAGGCCATAATTAAGGTTGGTGTCGATGGAGTATTCCTTTCCGGCACGCAGGTCGGCGAGCAGGGTTTCCATAGCGTCCTTGTCGAGAGGCCATGAGTCGATGTGGGGGTCGATGTTGAAGTCGGCGGCGGGGCCGAAGAGGAAGGCCTCGGAAAGCTCCCAGCTTTTACGCGAGAGTTTCCATGTGTCGCCGGCCGACTTGATGTCGGCTGTTGTGAGGGTTCCGGCGGCGTGTTTAGTCTGGATGTCGAGGCACTTCTCGTGCAGTTCAATGGCCGCATCGGTCATAGCCTTGTAGGTGGGGAGGACCGTGAGGTTGATGTAGGGGGGTGTGATGGCCGAGAGAGCTTCCTCCTTGGCCGAGAGCGAGCTCTCGCCGTTGCTGTCGCTGTCGGAGCAGGAGGTTGTGGACAGCGCGAGCACTGCAGTGGCGATAGTAAGAATTGATTTTTTCATTATAATTGTGATTTTTGGTTTTTAAGACTTACTTATTCTGATCAGAGGAACCATCCCGAGTAGGCTATGCCGAGGGATATGGATGGCTCGTTGTTGTATCGCTTGTCGAGCAGGCCGATGGAGTATTCGCCCTTGACCACAATCTGGGGGATGGGGTAGTAGTTAAGGCCAGCGGCTATGCGCTGGCGGTGGCACCACTCGTTCTTGGGGTCGTGTTCCATCTTGTATTGCGAATCATAGTAGTCGTAGCGTCCGAATACAAACAGACGCTGGGGGCTCTGGGCGTATCCGTTGACCAGGCTCAGGACATTGTAGCCGGCCTCGATGCCGGTGGCAATGGCGGCACTGCCGATGCGCTGGCGCTTGGACACGGAATTCTTGGACATGCCCATGTTGAAGTCGGTGATGGCTTTGGCATCGGAGAGGTGGCCGTAGTCGAAGTGTCCGCGGGCAATGAGGTTGCGGTGGGTATAGGCGAAGTCGAATGAACCGATGGCCACGGTGCCGTGGACACCGCTCACGTTCTTGCCGTCGGTGGGATAGAGGGTGTTGCTGAAGCTGTCGCCGATGTAGCCTGATACCGACAGGCGCAGGTGAGGGATGGAAGTGTTGTCGACGCGCACTGCGGCAGCATAGCGGTTGGCAATCTTGAATTCGTAGGGCGATCCGGCTCCGTCGTGTATCCATCCCTGGTTGCCGAAGCGGTCGCTGTCGAGTCCGGGGAGGAACATGGCTTCGTAACGCCAGTCGCCTGCCTGTCCCCAGAGGCTCAGTCCCACTTCGTGCCATGTGCAGGGCATGATGGTGTTCTCGCCCTCGGGGCGGTAGACACCGAAGAACTCGGTGGGCATGTGGTGGGCGTTGGTCTGTCCCACAGGCACCACGAGCATACCGGCGCGCACGTTGAACTGAGGCATGAATGATTTCTGTATCCAGAACTGCTCGAGGGCAACCTCGCCGCCACGCTCGATCTCGCTCTCATATTCGCCGGCCTCTTCAGGCTCGATTTCGATTGCGCTCTCGGTGCCACCGTGCTCAAACTCTATCTCGGAACTCATGCTCCAGCCTTTGCCGAAGTCATAGCCGAGGAATATCACCATGTGGGGGATGTCGAAACGTCCGTGGGAGCTTTTTTTGTAATTCTCGGGTGTGGTGTAGCGCAGATAGCTGTCACTGAAAAAGTTGCGGGTCATTACGGCTTCACCGTAACCTCCTATGCTCAGGCGCGATTTACGAGGGGCAGACTCGGAGGTGGTGCCGGTGGTCTCGGGCAAGTGAGGAGCGCCCAAGGCTGTGGCTGAAGCCGACAGCGCGATGATGGTACCGATAAGCAGTCGATTCATGATAGTGTGATGATTGATTTTTCCGATGCAAAATTACTATCATTTAAAGCCACAAAAATTCACTAAAAATTGGTAAATTTTCATGAAAAAATGTGGGGAGGATAATCAAAAGTGGGTAAATTGGAGTATTTTTGAGGATGAAAAACGGTTGTTGGCCAATAAAAATGATTATTTCGCCAACGAGGATGTCACCTTAGGTCAACGGGATGTGTCATATAAGCGAGATGTCTCATAAACCGTATTACTAAACAGAAAAAGACTATATTATGGATTTAGAAGCAATTTTGATACCTCTTGGAGTATGTGTGGCACTACCGGTGCTGATAGTATGGCTCGTGTACAGGTCCAGGACCAATAAGGACAACAGGCGTGCCGAAGTGTTGATAGAGGCTATTAAGGCCAATGGCGGTATTGATGCCGACAAGCTCGCCGAGGCTTTCGGTGAGAAGCGCAGGACGATGAAGGACAGGCTTGCGACTTACCTGCTACGCGGGTGCATTTTCTCGTTGAGCGGAGTGGCCGCGGGCATAGCTTTGGCTTGGATGGGCTTTGCCGGTAGCATGTCGGTGGACGATATGGGATTCTATATCATTGCTACGGGTGTGTTGCTGGCTGTAGGTGCGGGGTATCTCATCACCTATTATGTGATACGCAAGCAGGAGTTCACCGACGATTGCAGTGAGTAAATGAACCGCGAGCAATTCATATCGCATGTGGAGAGCACACAGGGGGCGTTGAGGCGTTTCCTTGTGGCTCTTTGCTGTGGGGATTCTGCTCTGGCCGACGATATAGCGCAGGAGACTTATATCAAGGCTTATCTTTCAAGTGACAGCATTAGGGACGAGGCGAGGTTTACGGCATGGATATACCGGATAGCCTACAATACGTTTATAAACGCCCGCAGGGCCGTGAGACCGACCGTGCGGGTGGAAGCGGTGGCCGATGAGGTGTCGGGTGATGTTGCCGATGATAGTTTCCGCTACCAGGAACTCTACAATGCGCTCGACCGCCTGTCGGGACGGGAGCGCACGGCGATACTGCTGTTTTACCTCGAAGGGTATTCTATAAAGGAGATAGCCGAGATAATTGATTCCTCTCAGGATGCAGTGAAGCAACAGCTGTCGAGAGGCAGGGCGCATCTGAAGGATATGCTTTCGGGCGGAACTCTTTAAAAATTTTTGATATGCAACAGGATGATAATATAAAGAAGCTGTTTGAGGATTTTAATCCTGAACTGTCGAGCCGGCTCGATTTCATGGCGCGTCTGGATAGGAATCTCGATGCGGTGGAGATGGTGAAGCAACACAACTCTGCCAGCCATAAGGCCGGCAGACGCATAGCGGTCATGTCGGGACTGGCGGGAGTGGTGGTAGGCTTGCTCCTTGCCATGGTGATGCCTTATCTGAGATCGGCGTTGGTGCATATGGCCTCGGGCGGAGGGTATGGCATTGACGCAGGTGTGATAGAGGTGCTCGCTACGGTGGGTGCATATTGTGTGGTGGGGTTGATTTCCATATTCGTGTCGGTCAGCACTTATAACATAGCGTTTGCCATGAAGGGTGATAATGACAGGAATTAGAGTTAAATATTGTTTAGTGTGCTGAAATTAGTATTATAAAAGCTAATTTTGCACTGTGAAATATTGATACAAGGGACACCGTCATGTCATGGTGTCCCCTTGCTTTTTATTAAGAGTGTGTCATTCATATATCGAGTAGCTTTAATTCTTGAGTTTATGTCCGCATTGTCATTGAAAGAAAAGACCGGTTTCTGGAAATCCTACAAGGAGGAATACAAAAGTCTGATAAGGCTCGGGCTTCCGGTGTTTGTTACCCAGGTGGGAATAATAGTGGTGAGTTTTGCCGATACCATGATGGTGGGAGCATATGGAACAAACGAGCTTGCCGCGGCGGCGTTTGTCAACAGTCTGTTCATGATAGTGATCGTGATGCAGATAGGTTTCGCCTCAGGCATGACGCCGATAGTGGGATCTCTGTTCAGCCGAGGTGAGCACAGGCGTGTGGGGATCACTCTTCGCGGAGGATTGATGGTCAATCTGGCGATATCGCTCTGTTTCACTCTTATAATGGGTGTGCTGTATTTCTTTCTTGACTGTTTCGGACAGCCTGAGGAGCTGTTGCCATTGATAAGGGAGTACTATGTGATAGTACTGGCGACATTGGTGCCGATGGCGGTGTTCAACTGTTGCCAGCAGACGGCCAACGGTACCACCGATACGGCTACCCCTATGTGGATGATACTTGGGGCCAATGTGATAAATATCGTGGGCAATTATGCGTTGATATTCGGTCATTTCGGTGCTCCCGAGCTTGGTCTCGTAGGTGCCGGCCTCAGTACACTCACAGCCCGATGGACGGCAATGACGGGTATTCTTCTGTTCATGCTTTTCTCGCGAAGGTACCGTCCTTACAAGGAGGGATTTCGTGCCGGATGGCGCGACAGGGGTAATACGTGCCGCATGGTGTGGCTGATGTCCTATCCGGTGATGATACAAAGCGGGGTGGAGTGTCTGCTGTGGGCGTTCGGCGCAATAGTGTCGGGATGGTTCGGCAAGATACAGCTTGCGTCATATCAGGTAATCAACACCATGGCTCAGCTCGGATTCATGACATATATAAGCTTCGGCGTGGCCACATCGGTCAAGGTGGCCAATTATGCCGGTCTGCGCGATGTCAACGGAATGAGGCGAATCACTTTGGCGGGTATTCATCTTAACCTCATACTCGGCACTGTGGCTTCGGCTATATTCCTGATTGGTGGCGAGAGGCTGATACATCTGTTCACCCCCGATCCTGAGGTGACAGTGGCGGCGATGGCTCTGCTGATCCCGCTCGTGTTGTATCAGTATGGCGATGCCATACAGCTCACGTATGCCAACGCACTGAGGGGTACGGGAGATGTCAAGCCGTTGCTTTGGGTGGCTCTTGTGAGCTATCTGGTGGTGGGTATCCCCATGTTGCTGTTCCTCTCGCGGGGGATGGGGCTGGAGACTGTGGGTATCTATTACAGTTTCTCAGTGGCATTGATTGTGGCCTCGGTGCTGTTGTACAGGGCTTTCAGTAAGGCTGTGGCCAAGATGGATAAGGTTAGGTAAGCATTGAAAAGAGATAAAAATCAACCCCGCTGTAGTATTGATATCATTCTACAGCGGGGTTGTGGTTTTATGTGATTGTCAGTCTATGACATCATAGGGGGCTTACATCATGCCGCCCATGCCACCCATACCGGGAGCGGGCATTGCGGGAGCGGGATTCTCCTCCTTCTTCTCGGCGATCACGCATGAAGTGGTGAGGAACATTCCGGCGATGGAAGCGGCGTTCTCAAGAGCCACACGTGTCACCTTGGCAGGATCGATCACGCCGGCGGCCATGAGGTTCTCATACTTGTCGGTGCGGGCGTTGTAGCCGAAGTCGGCGTTGCCGTCCTTTACTTTCTGTACCACTACGGCACCCTCTTCGCCTGCGTTGGCTACGATCTGGCGGAGGGGCTCCTCGATGGCACGACGTATGATCTGGATACCTGTGGTCTCGTCATCGTTGTCGCCCTTGACGTTCTCGAGGAGTTTCACGCAACGGATGTAGGCTACACCTCCACCGGGTACGATACCCTCGGCAATGGCAGCACGGGTTGCGCTGAGAGCGTCGTCCACGCGGTCCTTCTTCTCCTTCATCTCCACCTCGCTGGGAGCACCGATGTGGAGTACGGCCACGCCACCGGCGAGCTTGGCAAGACGCTCCTGGAGCTTCTCGCGGTCATAGTCGCTTGTGGTCTGCTCGATCTGGGTCTTGATCTGGGCTACGCGGGCTGCGATGTTCTGCTTGTTGCCGGCACCGTTAACGATGGTGGTGTTCTCCTTGTTGATGGTCACCTTCTCAGCGCGGCCGAGCATCTCGACGGTAGCGTTGGCGAGCTGCATGCCCTTCTCTTCCGAGATTACGGTTCCGCCTGTGAGGATGGCGATATCCTCGAGCATCTCCTTGCGACGGTCGCCGAAGCCGGGAGCCTTCACTGCACAAACCTTGAGAGAACCGCGCAGACGGTTTACCACGAGAGTGGCGAGGGCTTCCTGGTCAACGTCCTCGGAGATGATCACGAGTCCGCGTCCGCTCTGAGCGGTGGCCTCGAGCACGGGGAGGATATCCTTGATATTGGAGATCTTCTTGTCGAAGAGGAGGATGAAGGGGTTCTCCATCACGCACTCCATTTTCTCGGTATCGGTCACGAAGTAGGGGGAGATGTAACCGCGGTCAAACTGCATACCCTCCACGATGTCGACAGTGGTCTCGGTACCCTTGGCCTCGTCAACAGTGATCACACCCTCTTTCTTTACTTTCTTCATGGCCTCGGCGATGAGACGGCCGATAGCCTCGTCGTTGTTGGCTGAGATGCGGGCTACGTCCTCGATCTTCTTGAAGTCGTCGCCAACCTCTTCGCTCTGAGCCTTGATGCCTTCAACTACGATTGCCACGGCACGGTCGATACCGCGCTTGATGTCCATGGGGTTGGCACCGGCTGCAACGTTTTTGAGACCTACGTTCACGATGGCCTGGGCGAGTACGGTAGCGGTGGTTGTGCCATCACCGGCATCGTCGCCGGTCTTGGATGCTACCTCCTTTACGAGCTGTGCTCCCATGTTCTGGAAAGCGTCCTCGAGCTCTACCTCACGGGCCACGCTCACACCGTCCTTGGTGATGTGGGGAGCGCCAAACTTCTTCTCGATGATTACGTTACGACCCTTGGGGCCAAGTGTTACCTTTACGGCATCGGCGAGAGCGTCGACACCTTTTTTGAGCTCTTCGCGAGCCTTTATGTCAAATTTAATTTCTTTTGCCATGATAATTGATGATTAAAACAGTGAATGGATGGGTTGTGAAATAGAAAAGTTGTAGGAAGAAAATATCCTGATTACTTTTCGATTACGGCGAGCACGTCGCTCTGGCGCATGATGATGTACTTAGTGCCTTCGAGTTCGATCTCGGTGCCGGCATATTTGCCGTAGAGTACCTCGTCGCCGGTCTTCACTACCATTTCTTCGTCCTTGGTGCCGTTGCCGGTGGCTATTACGCTACCTCTCAGGGGTTTCTCCTTTGCTGAATCGGGGATGATGATACCTGCGGCGGTTACCTCCTCGGCAGGAGTGGGGAGGATGAGCACACGGTCGGCTAATGGCTTGATATTCATGTCTGTAATTTAGATTATATTGTTTGTTTAAGTTTTTCAATATCGGTTGTCGCGTCAAGTGGCTGTCGCGTTCATGGTAAGATGTATGCATAAACCGTGCCACACTATATGACTGTCAGTCATGACTGACAAAATGGCAACTTTTTTTATGTAGAGTACAATTTTCTCATTCTATCGTAATATAACGGACTGGAGGTGATGATTGTTCACGTGAGAGTGAAGAATATATCTTGGAGATTATTTTAATGTATTTTAACGTTAAATATTTGATATTATGATACCGAATGTGCTAACTTTGCAAGACTTATCCACTTTATTAAAAGGGGCTGATTGGCTTTGACAGCGTTAGAGGGGATGAGTAAGCATGCAGAGTGATGATGCCTACACTCTTTAATCAGCGACATCAAAAATTCAAATGGCGAAAACAACTACGCTCTCGCTGCTTAATCGAAGAATAGTAGATTAACTTTATCTCTGCAACAGTTGCGGAGACGAGACATCACCCGATTGTCCTTTTTCCGAGACGGATCGACCAGGTGGTGCAGGTAAATCGGAAATATGGCGACGAAAGCCTCGATAATCGCCGAGACACTTTAGAGGATAAGGTCGCGATTGGCCGTCTCTTGCCTGTCACGACACGAAAACCAACATGAGAATAAGCATGTAGAAAGCTCATTGAATCGACGACTGGACGAGGGTTCAAACCCCTCCAGCTCCACTTATTTACAAAATTAAAATCGTTGTAACCCATAAAGTTACAACGATTTTAATTTTTATTCCATACAAAAATATATACAATATCGGGGACGAATCTGACCACAGACAAAACCGTTGCGCGTCTCTCCACTTTCAATATGAAAAAATATGCCATGATGAACAAATACAACTTATAAGTTGTATCTTATATAAAGATTTTGTATCTTTGCAGAAAAATGAAAGATATGACTTTCGACGATATAACTGAAGATGGGCGGCTCTGGGCGGTCAGATATGATGGAGATGAGGATAATATTCTGTATTCTCTGTTCGACCAATGGAACGACGTGGCTTGGCTGAGGAGTTTTTTCAAGGCCAATTCCAAAGACTTGGAGAGTTTTTTCAAGATCACAAATATCAATGATGCCATAACCCGTACCATTGATGACAGTGAAAAACTTGAAGCCATTATGATGGACATATCTCCTGAGGCAAATCTGGATTTGATATTTCGACCATTGAGCAACAGCCGTATCGCGGAGTGTTTGTTGGGTAAAGAGAAAGCTCGTCTGAAAAATCTTGTAGGGCGGTCTTCTTGGTTGAGGATATACGCTATTAAACTGGCAAAGGGTAAGGGTGTGTATGTTGTTACAGGAGGTGCGATAAAACTTACTGCTACAATGCAGGAACGTGAACATACAGCCGCAGAACTTGCCAAAATTGAAAAAGTCAGGAATTTTCTTTTAGATGAGAAGATTATCGATGATGAGAGTTTCATAGAATATATTGCTGAAACTTAATTTCAGCGAGCTAAAGGTTGCAGAACTTTAATAACATCGGCTATGAAAGAGTTACAAGACAAATTATCTGCTCACAAGTTTTCCACTCCATCCCGTTGGAGAGAAAAGGCTATGGAGCGTCAGGCAAACAAAGAGTGGCTGCGTTATTCTCAAAAAATAGCCATGATGATGCTTGACAAGATGGAGGAACTGGGTATTACCCAAAAGGCCGTCGCTGAGCGCATGGGCTGTTCACAGCAATACATATCAAGAGTACTCAAAGGCTCGGAGAATCTAAGTATCGAAACAATCTTCAAGATTGAATCGGCCCTTGGATTGCAGATTCTTCAACCGGTTTTTGCTGTGCGTTAGAGATTTGATGATGTTGTTAAACGCTAAAATGAACCCTCGGACTTGATTTGCAGTCCGAAGTTTATTAACTTTGTATATGGCTTGGAAGTCTATGGAGATAGACTTAATAGGCGGACAATCCTAAAACGGATTTTCAGGCACTAACAAGGCACTAAAAGAATTTTGGAAAGTGTAACTGCTTGACATGAGTATATTTGGAGCGTTGGGAACAAGTTCCTCCAGCTCCACTTATTTGCAGGATTAAATCGCTGTACTCACAAAGTTACAGCGATTTTAATTTTCATTCCATACCAAAATACAGGGTCAGCGGATTTTCCAGTTGGTGAGGGTCGCAATCGCACATAACAGATCGATTATAGGACGTCTTCGACGCCCATCCCGGTTATTGTTTTACCTCCACGCACCTCGCGCCCGGATGCAAATTTTGCCCGGACGGACAATTTGCATCTGTGTCGCTCGTGGCGGGGCTACGATTACATCGCCCCTTTCGGGGCTTATTGGCCGGTTGACCTACGGGGTATTTTACACGTCCATTCGTGATGATAATAGTGTTTCATCGAGGGTTATGTCTATTCAGGTGTAATGCGCTAAAAATCAGTGAGAGGCCTCCACGTTGTATCATGCGACAAAACGTGTGGACTATTCATTTAGGCCGGAATTCCAAATAGCTGTTGGTTTATATCAAAGTTATTGTGGCCAGATTGCGGTAAAATAACAGGATGCATTGACCAATGAATCAATGTAATATACAATTGTTATATGATAGGCATCAATACGAAACACGATTAATAGGCCATTGGGTTATTAAATCAGACGGAGGCCCGGTGGGTGGTTTGAAAAGTTTTGATTAACTTTGGACGTATGGATGTAATTTGAGTTTACGTATATATAATTGAGCCTATGGAGATAAGACGTTATAGATCATCGGATATTGAGGAGATGGTGCGGCTGTTCTATGAGACGGTGCACGCGGTAAATATACGTGATTACACCGAGCAACAGGTGAATGTGTGGGCTACGGGGGAGGTTGACTGTGAGGAGTGGGATGCTTCGTTTAAGGAGCATCTTACTTATGTTGCGACTGAAAATGGATTGATCGTAGGTTTTGGGGATATTGATGAGGCGGGGTATTTGGATAGGCTGTATGTGCATAAGGATTATCAAAACCGTGGAATTGCGACGGCGATATGTGATCGGCTGGAGGCCGAATCGGGGGTTGGGTGCATCACTGTACATGCCTCTGTCACGGCTAAGGGGTTCTTTGAAAACCGGGGATATCGCGTGATAAAGTCGCAGATGGTTGAAAGACGTGGTGTGGGCCTGAAGAACTATGTAATGGAGAAATCCATTTCTCGCACAGGGATATCGTAAGATATTTATTTTTATCCTCACTCAAAGAATATTGCGTTGAAATAATTGAGTACCTTTGTGATAAAAATGTGAACTATGAATAATGAAGAGATTAATCCCTGGGAGAAGATTCCGCTTTCGGATTATGAGAGCCATATGAAACTTGAATCGGTGATGCAGTTGCAGATGATGAACAGGATGATGGCGCATCAGTTTGCCCTGTGTGAAGCCGGGACGGCCATGGTGCTGGGGGTGGCAGGAGGTAATGGTCTTGAACATGTGGAGTCAAGCGGTATTTCCAGGGTCTATGGTGTGGATATAAATGCGGATTATCTGTCGCAATGCAAGGAGCGTTTCCCTCGGTTGGATGGAGTGCTGGAATGTGTATGTGCCGATTTGACGGCCGATGATGTTGTGCTCCCTCATGCAGATCTGCTTATAGCCAATCTGTTGATCGAGTATATAGGCTATGCCTGTTTCTGCCGGACGGTTAAGGTTGTGAACCCTAAATGTGTGTCGTGCATAATACAGCTCAATGTGGATGACAGTTTTGTGTCGGATTCGCCTTACCTACATGTATTTGACGGACTGGAGCGGGTGCATCATCAGATGAGTGAGGCCGAGTTGACCTATGCCATGAAGAGTATCGGATATGAACTGTCGAGCCGGGTTGAAGAGCCATTGCCTAATGGAAAGAAACTTGTGGAACTGAATTTTGCCGGAAACGATGTTGACTGAGGAAAAAACCGGTAGTGTGGCCGTCGCTATAAAAAAGGCAGAAGCTAAAATGTCTCAATAAACTAACAATTACTCCCATTGCGTGCTTATAAGTAAGTCTTAAAAAGAACCGCTATATGTAAGTCCTAAAGAGCTTGCCCAATAAATCTTGTTCTTTTTGGCTATTTTGGCATTGTCACTCAGTCGCATAGCTCGCTATGCTCCTTCATTCCGCAGCCAAAATATCTCAAAAATAACTGCGATTTATATGTGCATTAATTTTTACGACTTACTTATAATCCAATTTTGCGATGTAAAAATTCCTATTTGGGTGTTTTTTCATTAACTTTGCGGTACGTATTATGCAGCATAACTATGAAGAATAAGTTTTCACCCCTTATGATTTTGGCCATAGCATTGGCCTTATTACTTCTCTTAGCCGTAGGATTTGGAGTGACCCAGGTTGCCTCGCTTAAGTCGCAGGTGCAACAGGCTCAGTTGCAGAATGAGGAACTCCGCCTTGATAATGAGCAACTTCAGCTGTCAAACGAGTTTGATCTGCTGAACTCGGAATTCCAGCAGTATGAGGATCAGGCCCAGCGTCTGGCCAACGATACCATCCTTGCAAAATATACAGCCGCCAAGGCCAAGGTGGAGCAGCTGATGAACGAGCTGAAGAATGAAAAGGTGAAATCCCAGGCTCGCATCAAGGAGTTGCAGAATGAAATCTCGACACTTAAGGGATTGCTGAGGCATTACATCGCCCAGATCGACTCTCTCAACAAGGAAAATGCCGGCCTGAGGGCAGAAAATACTGAAATAAAGGCTCAGAACGAGCAACTCTCGTCACGTGTGCGTGAGGAGACCCGCCGCAACGAGAATCTGAGCGAGCGCATGACTCTCGCCGAGAAACTGAATGTAACAGGCGTGAGCCTCACTCCCCTCAAGAAGAATGGCAAGACCGAGAAGAAGGTCACCAAGGCCAAACAACTGATGGTGACGTTCACCATCCCGCAGAACAATTCAACCCCTGTGGGTGAAAAGGTGATATATCTCCGCCTCGTAAGCCCCGAAGGCCAATTGCTCGGCGGAGCCGGATCGTTCCAGTTTGAGGGCAAATCCATTCCTTGCACCGCCCGCAAGAGCATAGAGTATGCCGGTGATGAGGTGCCCGGAGTGACTATCTATTGGGATGTGAACACAACGCTCACCCCCGGCGATTACACTGTGGAGCTGTTCACCGACGGTTACCGCCTCACCTCACGTCGCTTTACCCTGAAGAAGTAGGATGCAGCAATTCTGGGATGTCATAAACGGCGTGGAGCTTAACTCGACCACAGCCGTGGTGCGTATAGTCCTGAGTCTTGTCCTCGGATCGCTTGTGGGTATCGAACGCAAGCGTAAAGGCCAGATGGCCGGATTGCGTACATTCTCTCTCATATCGATGGGAGCGTGTATTGCCATGATGCTGTCGATCTACGTGTGTCAGGAGACGGTGGGGTTGTTGCGTGGCGACCCCTCGCGAATAGCGGCCCAGGTGATATCGGGCATCGGTTTCCTTGGCGCGGGCACCATCATTCAGATGAAAGGATCAGTGCGTGGGCTCACCACTGCCGCCGGCATATGGATCATAGCCACCATAGGTATGGCCGTAGGGTGTGGACTTTACCTGATAGCCATTGTGGCCACGATGCTTGTGCTGTTCATCCTCACTCTGCTCGAACGGCTCGAACACAGGGTGAATGTGGGCAATGAGGCGCGTACCATAAGGCTTAAGGTGCGTGGCATAGTCAAGTCGATCAAGCCTTACGAGGAGGTGCTGTCGAAGTATGGCATACATCTCTCCAAGGTGTATGTGGAATATGACTACGACACCAATGTCACACGTCTCAATCTGCTGATACTCATACGCGAGCACAGCGATTTCATCGATGTGTTCGATTCCCTGCACAACGTGTATCCCACGATCAATATATCTCTGTCCAATCAAGCTGATCTCTCATGACGATTCTGAATATGATATTGGCGAGTGTCCAGGCTGCAGGGGCTTTCAACGTGGAGAGCCTCATCAGCGACCTGGCTTTCATCCTCATACTTGGCGCAGTGACTACATTGCTGTTCAAATGGATGAAACAGCCGGTGGTGTTGGGTTACATTGTGGCCGGATTCCTTGCCAGCCCGCATTTCACCTATCTGCCGTCGGTGACAACCGAAGCCAATATCGATTTCTGGGCTCAGATAGGTATTGTGATACTTCTGTTCTCGTTGGGCCTGGAATTCAGTTTCCGTAAGCTTGTCAATGCCGGCGGTTCGGCTGTGGTGACCGCATTGTTCATCGTTGCCGGAATGATGGTGGCAGGTTTTGCGGCGGGGCACATACTTGGCTTCTCGCGCATCAACAGCCTGTTTCTCGGAGGCATGCTCTCGATGTCCTCGACCACTATCATCATCAAGGCCTTTACCGATCTGAACCTGAGGCACAGGAAGTTTGCCTCGCTGGTGTTTGCGGTGCTCATTGTCGAGGACCTGTTTGCGGTGCTCATGATGGTGATACTGTCCTCTATTGCCATAAACAACAGTGTCGAGGGGGGCGAAATGCTCTACAGCGTGAGCAAACTCGCGTTCTTCCTTATAATATGGTTTGTGGTGGGAGTGTTCGTGTTGCCCTCTCTGCTCAATTCCCAGCGCCGTTTTCTCAATTCCGAGACGCTTCTCATCGTGTCGATGGGGCTGTGTCTCGGCATGGCCGTGTTCTCCGTAGCATGCGGATTCTCGCTCGCTTTGGGTGCTTTCGTGATGGGATCGATTCTTGCAGGTACCAGCTTTGCCGAGCGTATCGAGCGACTCACAACGCCTGTGAAGGATCTGTTCGGATCGGTGTTCTTCATCTCGGTGGGCATGATGGTGAATCCTTCGGTGATAAGTCAGTACTGGTTGCCGATACTCATCCTGTCGGGAGTGGTGATCGTTGGCATGATATTCTTTGGAACGTTCGGTATGCTGCTCACCGGCCAGACACTCAGTGTGGCCATCGAGAGTGGTTTCTCGCTTACCCAGATAGGTGAATTCGCGTTCATCATAGCCTCGCTCGGCATGAGTCTCGGAGTGCTTGATCCGCAGATTTATCCCATAGTGGTGGCGGTATCGGTAGTCACCACATTCACCACACCGTATTTTATAAGGATGTCGGGACCGGTGTCGGATTACGTGGAACGTCACCTTCCCACCCGATTGCATTTTCTCATCGACCGCTATTCCGAGAGTGCCACCGCCGAGCAGAGCGTGGCCAAGGAGCTGTGGCAGTCGTTGCTCAAGCGTTATCTGTGGAGAGTGTTGCTCTACTCCATTGTACTGATAGCTATATGCGTGATCACGCTACATTATATAATCCCGTTTGCCGAGAATGTGGCACCCACGTGGGGCAAGCTTATCGGCACGGTGGTGGCTCTTGTGCTTATGGCGCCTTTCCTCATGGCGCTGACGTATCCGGCGTCCAAGAATACCGAGCGGAAGCGTCTGCGCGAGTGTAACGCCCGTTTCGACGTGCCGCTTATAATCATGACGGTTGTGAGACTGCTCATAGCCATGATAATAATGGTGTACCTGCTCAGTTCGGTGTATTCCATGGCTGTGGGTTGGACATTCGGTGTGGCACTGTTCATATTGCTTCTGCTCACATTCTCCAAGCGGGTGAAGGCACGGCTTTCGCGTATAGAGACACGATTCATCGACAATCTTAACGAACGCGAGTTGCGCCGGTCGGGAGCCAAGAACTCGATCGTTCCTAATATGCACCTGGCATATATGACTGTGGGTTACGACTGTCCGTTCGTAGGCGAACAGCTCAAGAATTCCGGTCTCAGGTCGAAATATGGAGTGTCGGTGTCGTCCATTCAGCGAGGCAACAATCTCATAATGGTGCCGGGCGCCGATGCGAGGATCTTTCCAGGAGATATTCTCGGCGTGATAGGCAGTGATGAGGAATTGCAGTCGCTCATTCCCGTTGTTGAGGCCGATAATGACAGCGAGTCGGCCCATGATGTGGAGAATGTGCGCCTCACGAGCGTGAAACTCAAGGAGGGTTCTCCTGTGGTAGGCTGTACGGTCGTTACTTCCCGTATAAGGGAACGTTACGAGGCATTGCTCGTGGCCGTGCAGCGTGACGACAAGTATATCCAGGCCGATACATCCATGACTTTTGCCCCCGGCGATGTGCTGTGGCTCGTGGGCGATGTGGAAAGACTGAAAGAATTATAGTCCTATAGATACACTCTTAGAAACCTCTTACAGGCATTTATGGTATGACTCATGAAAAAGCACTTGCGCCCGGCACTGTGATCCAGGGCGAGAAACGTTCCTACAGGGTGGTCGACGTGTTGCGCGTTGACGGCTTAGGCTTTGCTTACAAGGCAGTCACCGAGGTGAGGCGTGGATCACGCATCATCGAGGTCCCCACAGTGGTGCGCGAACACATGATGATACGTTGCTCTCACCGTGGGCCTGACGGCGTGACCGTGGTGACGCCTGAAGATATCGCCCCTACGGTGGACAGCTGTCTGGAGGTGTTCATCCAGTCGAGTCTCGAGCGTGCCCGTATCTCTGCGGAATGCCCGTGGATCATCAATGTCCTTGAGACATTCAGGTCCAATAACACATACTATTACGCTGTAGAGTTTCTTGATGGCGATACCCTGGAGGATTATGTGATGAAAATGGGGGGAAGCCTCACATTTGAGCAGGCCCGCAAGGTGCTCGCTCCGATATTTGATGCCGTCCGCACCCTCCATGCCAATAAGGCGGTGCATACCGATATCACGCCGTGGCACATACGGTTCGTGCATCGTGGCGATGAATTGATACCGGTATTGTTCAGCCTGTATGCCTCGATGCATTTCAATGACAAGGGGACCCAGCAATGGTCCATACCTGTCATGACGTGCGAGGAGGGATATGCGCCACCTGAGCAGTACACCTCGATAGAGCATTTTTGCCCGCAGATGGATATATACTCCCTTGCCGCCACCCTGGTATATGCCCTCTCGGGCCGTAATCTGCCGGATTCTCGCGGTCTCAGCGAGGATGTGGTGCGCGAGACATTGCCCCCGACTGTGCCTGAGAATATTGTATCGGCCATCCTGAACTCGCTCAATTCCGATCCGGCTGTGCGTACCTCCACTGTGACTAAATTCAGGGAGGACCTCGGGACATTCCAGGGCGAATCGGCGAATGAGACGTCACGGTCGATACTCGATGATGATGGCAACTCAACCGACGATGGATATACCTTGTTGTCATATATGCGCGAGAATTGGTTGAGGCTGCTCATCCCGTTGGTGATGTTAGGAGTTCTCGTCGCGCTGGTAGCCTCGATGTAAGGCAAGGAAAAATACATCGATTTATTATGTAAAGTCATATATTTTTCGTAAGTTTGTGGAGTAACTTACTAAATCATACTACTCTTCTCTCCACTTATAATCATCAAATATGAAAAAAAAGACTCTCAACATCCTCAAAAACGATCCCTGGCTTGAGCCATATGCCGAAGCAATCACCGGACGCCATAACGATGCCTTGAACAAGGAACTTGAATTGTGTGGCCCTGACGGCAAGCTCGAGGCTTTTGCCAACGCCCACAACTATTTCGGCATGCACCGCACAGCCGACGGATGGGTGTTCCGCGAATGGGCCCCCAACGCTACATCCATCACCCTTATTGGTGATTTCTCCAAGTGGAAGGAGATGAAGAAATATGCCCTCAAGCCTAAGAAAAATGGCGTGTGGGAAATAAAACTGAAGGCCGATGCCATACATCACGGCGATCTCTACAAGATGATAGTGACCTGGGACGGTGGCCGAGGCGAGCGCATCCCTGCCTATGCCACACGTGTGGTGCAGGATGAGAATACCCATGTGTTCTCGGCTCAGGTGTGGGCTCCCGAACCATATAAGTGGAAAGTGCGCCGGTTCCGTCCCGACACCCGTCCGCTCCTTATCTACGAGTGCCATATAGGCATGGCTCAGGAGAAAGAGGGGATAGGTACATATGTAGAATTCCGTGACAAGGTGCTCCCGCGAATAGCCGCAGACGGCTACAATGCCATACAGATCATGGCCATCCAGGAGCATCCTTACTATGGATCGTTTGGCTATCATGTGTCGAGCTTCTACGCGCCGTCGAGCCGCTTCGGTACAGCCGAGGAACTTAAGAGCCTCATCGACCGTGCCCATGAGCTGGGTATAGCCGTGATAATGGACATCGTACATAGCCATGCTGTGAAGAATGAGGTTGAGGGACTCGGACGTCTTGACGGATCCTATAACCAGTATTTCTACGGTGACAGCCGTCGTGAGCATCCGGCATGGGATTCTCTTTGCTTCGACTATGGAAAGAACGATGTGATCAACTTCCTCCTCTCCAATTGCAAGTATTGGCTACAGGAATTCAAGTTTGACGGATTCCGCTTCGATGGCGTGACCTCGATGCTGTACTTCAACCATGGTCTCGGACAGGCTTTCGGGTCCTACGATGATTATTATAACGGAGGCCAGGACACAAATGCCATCACTTACCTGACCCTTGCCAACAAACTCATTCATGAGATCAATCCGTCGGCCATAACCATTGCCGAGGAGATGAGCGGTATGCCTGGACTCGCGGTCCCCGTCAAGGACGGCGGAATAGGATTTGACTACCGCATGGCCATGGGTATCCCCGACTATTGGATCAAGGTGCTCAAGGAACGTAAGGACGAGGATTGGAAACCCACCTCGATATTCTGGGAGCTGACCAACCGTCGCGCCGATGAGAAGACCATCTCGTATGTTGAGAGCCACGACCAGGCTCTCGTAGGCGACAAGACGGTGATATTCCGCCTTATCGACAAGGAGATGTACTGGCACATGATGAAGGATGATGACAATATGGTGGTGGCCCGTGGCATGGCTCTGCACAAGATGATACGTCTCGTGACAGCCTCGACCATCAATGGCGGTTATCTCAACTTCATGGGTAATGAGTTCGGACATCCCGAATGGATCGATTTCCCCCGCGAAGGTAACGGATGGAGCTATAAGTACGCCCGTCGCCAGTGGGATCTCGTGGACCGCGAGGAGCTGAAGTACCAGTTCCTGAATGCGTTTGACAATGATATGATCCACACAATCTCGGAGGTCTACAATTTCCAGGCTCTGCCGGTGGTGAAGCTTTGGGAGAAGGACGACGATCAGGTGCTCGCGTTCATGCGTGGTGATCTTGTGTTCGTGTTCAATTTCTCACCCACCCAGTCCTTTACAGGATACGGTATTCTCGCGCCTGCCGGAGAATATGAAGTAGTGCTTTCGACCGACTCCCCCAAGTATGGTGGATATGGCAACATTGACGAGAGTGTGCATCACCTCACTCAGCATGATCCGTTGTTTGCTCCTTCGGGCCGTGAGTGGTTGCGCCTGTACATGCCTCCGCGTTCGGCACAGGTGTTGCGCCTGAAACGACAGTAAAAACATCTCATATACATGACTCCCGGGCCCTTAAAAGCATGGGAGTCATTTATGATATTTCAATTCTATAAGTAAGTCGTAAAAAGAATGCACAAATAAATCGCAGTTATTTTTGTGGTATTTTGGCTGCGGAATGAAGGAGGATAGCGAGCTATGCGACTGAGTGACAAATCTAAAATAGCCAAAAAGAACAAGATTTATTGAGCAAGCTTTTTAAGACTTACATATAGCGTTTCTTTTTAAGACTTACTTAATTATAAACCAATGTCCAAAACAGCATTTTTACTTTCGGGTGCATTGTTGTCGCTCAGCGCATGCGCGCTGGAGGCTCAGCCCAATTACACTGTGACTTATCCGGTGGGTGTCGATGCCAACAATACCATGGCATATCTCATGAACTGGGATTCGGCCGAGAAGGTCGACTCGGTGGTGGTGTCCGACGGTGTAGTGAAATTTGAAGGTCATATCGATGCCCCTATGATCGGCCGACTGATGGTCAACGGCAAGCGTGGACCTATTTTCATTGTCGAGAACGGTAACATCGAGATTTCACAGGACGGAAATTCGGCCGGAACTCCTCTCAATGACAAGTTTACGGCAAGCAAGAAGCGCATGAGCGATATTGTGAAGGAATTCAACTCACTCGACCGCAACGATTCTATCCAGGCTGTTAAGGCCAAGGGGTTGCTGAATGAGTATGAGTCGCTCCCCTCCAAGACTTATGCCGATAACAAGGACAATCTGCTGGGGTTGTACATGTACATGCAGGGCGCTTATGAACTGCCCCTTTCACAAGTGGATGCCGACATGGCTTCCAATCCAGTACTTGCCAATTCCAAGCAGCTGCAGGCACTGCGCAACACTCTTGCGGTGCAGGCCGAGACAGGTGTGGGTAAGCATTATAAGGATTTCACCGTTGAGTACAACGGCAAGAAGGAGGCTTTCAGTTCCTATGTGAAGCCCGGCCGATACACCATTGTAGACTTCTGGGCCAGCTGGTGCGGACCGTGTGTGCGTCAGCTCAAGGTGATTAAGGAACTCTACGCCAAGTACAAGGACAAAGGTCTCGACGTGGTGGGCGTAGCCGTATGGGATAAGCCCGAGGATACCGAGAAGGCTATCAAGAGCCATGAGCTCCCCTGGCCTTGCATAATAAATGCCCAGACTATCCCCACCGATCTTTATGGCATACAGGGAATCCCCTGTATCCTTCTCATCAATCCCGACGGCATTATCGTGTCGCGCGACAAGCAGGGAGCCGATCTGGTGAAGGATGTCGACGATGCCATGGCTACCTACAAGGCTCCCGAAGCTTCGGCCGATGCTAAGTCGGTACCTATGGCTACTATACAGCCTGCCGATACTGTGGCCGCGTTCTGATAAGTTGACAGAGCACATATATTTCAGAAATATATAGAATATGGGGTTATAAGGTAGCCATTATAGGGCAGGTCTTATAACCCCAATTTTAGACACACTCTCAGATAATATTTATGGATATCAGGAGTCTTAAGGACATCGATTTCGATACCGTTTTTCATGCATTCGAGCAGGCATTTGCCGATTATGAGATACGTTTTGAGAAAGAGGAAGTGCGGGCGATGCTGAAAAGGCGCGGATACACCCCCGAATTATCCTTTGCAATGTTCGATAATGGTGATATTGTAGCGTTCACACTCAACGGTACAGGCATATATCGCGGAGTGCGTACTGCTTATGATACAGGAACCGGTACATTGGAGGCCTACAGGGGCAAGGGTATTGCAAAGGAGATTTTCCAACATTCCATACCTTATCTTAAGGATGCGGGTATAGGACAATATCTTCTGGAAGTGATACACGATAATGAAAAAGCGGTTTCGGTTTACCGTAAACTCGGTTTCGATACCACGCGTGAGTTGGATTGCTTCCGCCAGTCGATAGATCAGATTACCAATATGCGCCACGAAGCCACAGGTGGCGATATTGAAATCGCCCGAATGGATATTGAGGATGTCGCTACGGCCTCAGGATTCTGTGATTTTTCATCATCGTGGCAAAACGGGGTGGAATCATTGACAAGGGCCGGTGACGATCTGATATGCCTCGGAGCGTATATGTCGGGTCGGCTCGTGGGTTATTGTGTGCTTGATCCTCTCACCGGCGACATAAGCCAGATAGCCGTTGACCGAGATTACCGGCGCAAAGGAATCGCAACGATGCTGTTGGGCGAGGCTATAGGACTCATGAGGACTGACAGGATAAAAGTGCTGAATGTGAGTTCGGCCGATGAGGCTATGAAGGCTTTTCTTATAGGGAAAAATATAGCTCCTGCCGGAAAGCAATTCGAGATGATATTGCCGATATGAGTCGCGTCACGAAGAAACGATGGATACTTTTGAGAAAAATAACGCAAAATGGAAATGACTGAAAAAGACCTTAAGGAGTTGCTTGACTCCGAGGCTACGAGAATAAACGCGCCCGAATTTATAGGTGAGGATCCGGTGCAGTTCCCCCGCCGGTTCAGTGATGTGAGGGATATCGAGATCTCCTCGTTGCTCACATCATCCATAGCCTGGGGCAACCGTAAGATGATATGCCGCGACTGTGACCGCATGCTCGCTCTCATGGATAATAAACCCTATGCCTATATGATGGATGAGGGTTACGAGGATCTTGACGACGGCGGAAACATACACCGTACATTTTTCAACCGTCATTTCAAATACTATCTCCGCGGATTGCGCAGTATATATATGTCGCATGGATCGCTTCAGGATTTTGCGCGGAGCGAGCATATAGCCGAGGCCGAACTCCCGTCATGGCGACTTGTCGAGGGGATAAACCGCATACTGGCCGAAGCCAATGGAGATATGGCTGACTCGTCGGTGGCGTCACGATGTCTGCCCCAGAATCTGGCCACCACTGCCCTGAAACGCGTAAACATGGCGCTCAGGTGGCTTGTACGTCACGACGGCATAGTGGATATGGGCGTGTGGGATGTGATCAAGCCCTCGCAATTGTATATTCCGCTTGATGTGCATGTAGGCGATGTGTCGCGTGAACTGGGATTGCTCACCCGCAAGAGCGATGATAAGCGAGCCGTGCTTGAGCTGACTTCGCGCCTGCGCGACTTCAACCCCGAGGATCCGGTGATATATGACTATGCCCTGTTCGGTATAGGCATGCGTCTGTGACTTACTGCTGATCGGGAACGGAGTCGGGAAGAATGATCACACGCGAATCCTTGTCGACCATCTGGCGCACACGCACTATATCTTCGTTGTGCATGCGCATGCACCCGTGGCTGCGCCGTCCCGGCACCGAGTAGGGGGCATTGGTCCCGTGTATCCCTATTCCCCAGAATCCCGGAGTGATCAGTGATACGAAAAATGGCCCGTAGCACTTATCCTTGGTGTCCTTATAGGTCCAGTCGGTGGAATTGTACACGCCCATCAAGGCGAAATTTCCTTCGGGTGTGCGCCAGTCGTCCATCTTCTCTTTCTGACCCTTCTTCAGTGATGCGCACACCCGGTAGCGGCTCAGCGTGTCGCCGAACACGTTCATCACATACAATCGGGTGTGGGGTTTGTCCACCACAATCTTTTTTGGAAGCCTCATTCTGCCTGGAGCTGCCGAGAAGGGCGTTTCCAGAGGAGACCACACGCTGTCGGGAAATTCGGGAAGGGCGGGTGACGCGGTTCCACGATAGTTTTTTATAAGTATCTCCACGGCCTCGGGCATTGATGGCGCATCGGCAGACTCCTGGGCGTGGATGCTCAGGGCCGAGACGAGACATATAACAGGCAATAGCGATTTCATAATACAAAACTACAGAATCTTTAGAAAAAATGGAATAACCATTGCTTATATTTTATGGAAAATAGTTATCTTTGCACGCAATAAACTTAGTCTTTATGTCATTTATTGCTGATAGAGTAAAAATGGACGGACTCACATTTGATGATGTCCTTCTGATTCCGGCTTATTCGGAAGTATTGCCCCGCGAAGTAAACCTCTCAACCCGTTTTTCACGCAACATCACGCTCAACGTACCTCTGGTGTCGGCTGCGATGGACACCGTTACTGAGGCATCCTTGGCTATCGCCATCGCTCGTGAGGGTGGTATAGGCGTTATTCACAAGAACATGCCTATTGCCGAGCAGGCCCGTCAGGTGCATGCCGTAAAGCGCGCTGAGAACGGTATGATCTACGATCCCGTGACCATACGTCGCGGATCCACAGTGGCCGATGCTCTTGCCATGATGAAAGAGTATCATATCGGTGGAATCCCCGTAGTTGACGATGACCGCAAGCTCGTAGGTATTGTGACCAACCGTGACCTCCGTTTCGAGCAGGATCTCAAGCGTCCTATCGACGAGGTAATGACAAAAGAGAATCTTATCACCACCAACCAGTCGACCGATCTCGAGGAAGCCGCCCAGATACTTCAGCAGCATAAGATCGAGAAACTCCCCGTGGTCGACAGCGACAACCGTCTGGTGGGTCTCGTTACTTATAAGGATATAACCAAGGCCAAGGATAAACCCAACGCCTGTAAGGACCGTCTCGGCCGTCTGCGTGTAGCTGCCGGTGTGGGCGTTACTCCTGATTCAATGCAGCGCGTCGACGCTCTTGTCGAGGCCGGTGCCGATGCTATCGTGATCGATACAGCCCACGGACATTCACGCGGTGTGATCGGTGTGCTCCGTGCCATCAAGGAGAAATATCCCCACATCGATGTAGTGGTAGGTAATATCGCTACAGGTGAGGCTGCCCGTTACCTCGTTGACAATGGTGCCGACGGCGTGAAGGTAGGTATCGGTCCGGGTTCGATCTGTACCACACGTATTATCGCCGGTGTGGGTGTGCCCCAGCTCAGCGCAGTATATGACGTGGCTAAGGCCCTCAAGGGCACCGGCGTTCCCTTGATTGCCGACGGTGGTATCCGCTATTCAGGCGATATTGTGAAGGCACTCGCCGCAGGTGCTTACTCTGTAATGCTCGGTGGAATGCTTGCCGGTGTTGAAGAATCTCCCGGCGACACCATCATCTACAATGGCCGTAAGTACAAGTCCTATCGTGGCATGGGCTCGCTCGAGGCTATGGAAAAGGGTTCCAAGGACCGTTATTTCCAGGGCAACGAGACCGACAGCAAGAAGCTTGTCCCCGAAGGCATCGCCGCCCGTGTTCCCTACAAGGGACTCCTTTACGAGGTGGTTTACCAGATGCTCGGAGGTCTCCGTGCCGGTATGGGATATTGCGGAGCCGGTGATATCGAGCGTCTGCACGAGGCTAAGTTCACCCGCATAACCAATGCAGGTGTTGCCGAGAGCCATCCCCATGATGTGGCCATCACAAGCGAGGCTCCCAACTACAGCGCCTCAAGCCGATAATAAGAATCAGTAGATATAGACCCAATAATGACCGGGGGTGATACAAATCATTTGTATCACCCCCGGTTATTTAGGATTATAGGTCTAAGTGTCAGATATCATTCCTTCAGCAGGCTGCGGATAGCGGTGGCGAGTCGCCATGTCAAGGCGTTAGAACTCAGGAGTAGTGTGACTCGGTTTTTCAATGACAATGGTATCTTTTCCTCCTTAAGCAGATCGGATATCATTTTTTTTCCATCCATATCATGACTGATGAAGTACTTCATTATTATAAACTGCATTATATCATGATAACAGCCGGCTATTCTGTTACGGTCAATCCCGAGAATATCGGCCAGCATGGAGGTGAGTCTTATCACTCCTGAATAGAACCGAATCGTTTTCAACGGGTCTTCGGATGATGATACCGACGGCATCCCCACGCTGTAGAGCAGAACGGTGTCAGGGATATAAGCTATCCGCCCCACATGGGAAAGCATAACGTTGAGCTGAAGATCCTCGCAAGTGAGCATCTTGTTGCGGAACAGACATGGGTATTTCCCCATCAGATTCATTACGGTGTCGCGACGGTACATTGCCGTGCACAGATGTATGAATGATTTCTCTTTCCTGTGCATCAGTAGGAGAGTGGTAAGCTGTCCGGGTTCTGCTATATACTTATGATTGGGAACATAGAAACCATTGGGATTATCTACGCTACCGTCAGGCCGGCGAAGCTTCCACCCGGCATGGCACATCACTATGCCTCGGTCGGAATCAAGGATCTCAACTTGTTTCTGTAGTTTATCTATAGCAACCCACTCATCATCGCCGGCAAGGTCAGCAATGTATTCTCCCCAACATTCTTCTATGCAATCGAAGTAATTGTCGACCACTCCTTTGTTCTTGGAATTGAGAAATAGTCTGATAACATCAGGGTAAAGATCTCGATAATGCTTGCAAACCTCGGGAGTACCGTCGGAAGAACAATCATCCGCGAGTATTATCTCATAGGGAAAGTTTACTTTCTGGCGCAATATGGAGTCAAGAGCTCGCCCTATGCAATGCTCTTGGTTGTAGGTGCATACGATTACTGAAACTTTAGGGGCAGGATGCATGGACAGTGGCCTCAGAATGTGAAGTGGAACATGAAACGCAGGCCACCGCGACACGCCTGGGGATTGTTGCGGTAAGTGAGACGCCAGGTGTAGTCGATGCGAAGCACCTTGAACACATTGTCAAGACCTATGCCTGCTTCCATATAGGGAGTGGAGCTCATCAACTGAGTGTGGGCATCGGCAGGAAATTCAAACAGCGAGGGATTTTCCCACGGACGGTTGCGGTGGCTCAGGTGGCCATATAAGCCACGGAAGAATATGGCCTCGCGCAGTTTCAGTTTCTTGATCAGCGGGATGTAATTGAGTATTGCTCCGTTGGCCCAGTATGTCAGATCCCACTGCGCATAGCTGTCGTTGATAAACTCCATGGGGTTGAGGCAGGAGAATGATTCCAGCTGGATGAAGTAGGATAGGTTGGCATTGGGAATGAGCAGGTTGGGGTAGGGCGAACGGGTCCACACATGGCCACCTTTCACAAACACATCCATGAATCCGAATGCCGAGAACCAGAACCGCTTGCTGAATGAAGCCTCGGTCGATGAGAGTGCGAACGGGTTGCCGGCCACCCCCTTGGGTGCCCAGGTGTGGCTGAGGGTGAGGATAGGGGCGTCAAAGTTGATGGGGACACGTCCGGTCTTCATCTGATAGAATTTCTCGCCCGGTGCATATCTCAGCTCCACGGTGGCTGAATTCATGTTGTAGTGACCGAACGATTGTCCATAACCGTTGACAAACGGCATGAATCGTGTTGGTTCCTGCCGCTCGTTCTGAATACGGGCCTTGACGGTGAAGTTATTCTCCATCTCAAGGATATATTCAAGTTTTGTGACACGGTGATAGGTCATCTGTACATCCTCCATGCGTTTCCACGACATGAACATATTGTCCTGATTATTGGATACGAAATGCTGACCCAGCATATTCATATCATACATATGGGTTGCCCGCAGAGAATGTACAGGAAATTCCCTTGAGTGTTGACGCTTGTCGCGGAACGAGTACTCGAGTTCTCCGCTGTACTTCCACTTGTGATCACGGAAACCGTATGCCGCATATCCGCGGGCAAACCATCGTTTGGACAGGGCGGCGGTGGTCATGCCTCCAAGGCGCAGACGGAATCCTTCGACCGTATTGCTTGAGAAGGTGGATGTGAGCGGGCCTATATCGAATTTTGATGGCCCTCCGGTGGTGATGTAGCCTGAGGCGAATGTCTTGATCGCCTTCTCTCCCCAGTAATACACGGGATCTTTTCGGAGCCGTTGGATCATCAGTTCCATCGAGTTCTCTCCGTGTGCTATGGCCGAGGTGCGGTTCTCGGCCCAGAATGTGGTGTCGCGAGAATATACGCCCGGAGCATAAATCTGGGCCTGTCCGTAATCAAATACCGATTGATCCGATGCAGGCTCAAAATTGTGGCCGGTATACACAGTGTTGCGCCGTGCATACATGCCCGGCATGCCGGGGAGTATCGTGGCCTCCATTATCATGTCGTCGCGGGTTTTTAAGCGCGTGCCGTCGGGCATGCGCTCATAATCCTGCGATATGAGCATGCTGTTGATGAAGTTGAGGTTGATGTCGTGGGGCACACGCATCACTATGCGTTTGATGAACATGGTGGAGTCGCCCAGCGGAACGTAGAAACGTCCCGTGAAGCCGAATGTGGCCGCATTGCGGGGTACAAAGGTCAGCTCTACACAGCTTACGGTATCCACCATCACTGTATCGGTGAGATAGAATTTGTAGAAGTCGGGGGCGATGCGCGACAACGGGCTGACAAAACGGTTCTGGAGGATGTTTACATCGTTGCCGTAGACGTCGACCTCTCTCATCACATCCTCGTAGAATGTCTTCATGCTCTCCTGGTCGAGAAAATCATCCATTCCGGCCTGGCGCAATCCCTTGACATATTCCTTCTCCCCCTGGGGATCCTTGCGGTAATTGACCTGAGATGCTTTCTCGCGTAACGCTACGTTGAGGATGGGGGCTCCGGTGAGGGCCGATGTGTCGATGTATTCCTTTATGAAAGAGAACTTTTTGTCGAATCCACCCTTGGCCGAGTCGTTGAACTGATAGTTGTTGATGGCAAGGGTTATGCGTTCGTACTTGTCATAGTTGTAGTTATCCTTTCGCCGTGGATCTCCCAAGTCGCGCGTGGAGCGTATCTTCTCCATGAATCTTACGGCGGGATTGTCCTTCTTGGTGTAGTGTTCCTTCTTGGGACGTGCTATCACGGTGCTGAGCAACACTCCGGTGGAGTGCAGATCAAAGTCGATGCGGGCCTTGCCTGAACGCTTGTTGCCTCGGGGTAGGGTCTTGGTGTCATATCCCATTGCCGAGGCCTGGATGGAATCCCATTTAAGCGCTGTGGTGATGCTGTAGCGTCCGTTGTCGTCGGTGAGAGTGCCACGGTCAGTGCCGGGAAGAAAGATGGTGGCAAACGGAACCGGTTCGCGTGTGAGCGAGTCGCGCACTATGCCGGTAACCGTGACAGTATCGGCTATGGCATGCGGTATCGCTATCAATATAAGTATTAATGATAAGTATAGTGTGCGCAAGCGCATATTATTTTCAGAATAAACCTTATGTGTGGAAACTCAAATTTGTATAACTTTGCAAAGTTACTCAAAAATGGCGAAACCGACTAATAATATACCCCTATGGCTAAGGAAATAGAGCGCAAATTTCTTGTAAAGGACAATTCTTTTACCTTGCTGACCAGTGAAAAGCGACACCTGAGGCAGGCTTACCTGTCGGTGGTGCCCGAATCGACGGTGAGAGTGAGGGTGTGTGACGGTCAAGGATGGATCACTATAAAAGGGAGAAATTCAGGAGCTGTGCGCGACGAATGGGAATATCCTGTGCCTGTGACGGATGCCGAGGAGATGGCTTGCAGTCTTGCCGGCGGATGGGCTATCGACAAGACACGTCACATTGTGATGTATGAGGGGTTCCGCTGGGAAGTGGATGTGTTTCACGGTCGCCATGCAGGGCTGATTGTAGCCGAGGTGGAATTGCCCGACGCCTCGGTGGAGCCTCCGTTACCTCCGTTTATCGGAGAGGAGGTCACCGGCGATCCTGCTTATTACAATTCGGTGCTCAGCAAGCGTCAGTGACCCTGCTTCTATTCATCGGCAGAGTCCCTGAGCGATGCCGCGAGCTGCTTGGTGGCTTTTATGCCGAGTGCTTTCAGGTCCTCGGCTCGTTTCTTTAGGTTGCCGGTGCCAGACGACAGCTTGGTCATGGCATCGGAATGGGCCTTGGTGGCATTGTTGAGGGCGGTTGATATGCGGTCCATATCCTTGGTGAAGTCGGCGAACTTGTCATACATTTTTCCTGCGTCCTCAGCTATCTTTATTGCATTTTTGGTCACCTTGTCGCGACTCCACAGCTGCTCGATGAGCCGGAGACCCGACACGAGATGAGTGGGAGAGACTATGAGCACCTTGCGGTCGTAGGCTTCCTGCCATAGCCCCGGATCGAGGCGCATGGCGGCTATGTAGGCCGGTTCGTTGGGGATGAACATCATCACGAAGTCCAGTCGAGACTCACCTATGTATTGCTGATAATTCTTGCGGGCGAGCTCGTCGATGTGTGATCTCACCGATTTCAGGTGACGGGCCGATGCATCGGCCTTTATCTTCTCATTGTCGGCGTTGGCATACTCGATAAATGCTGTAAGCGACACCTTGGAATCTACAACCACGCAACGTCCGTCGGGGTACTTCACCACCACATCGGGGCGCAGTTTGTGTCCCTCATCGTCGCGCAGAGATGTCCCGCGCTCATCGTTGGTGAGCTGCAGGAAATATTCTTGTCCCTCCTGAAGTCCGCTTTTCTCGAGGATGGATTCGAGCACCATTTCGCCCCAGTCGCCCTGGACCTGGTTGTTGCCACGCAGGGCGAGAGTGAGTTCGCGGGCCTCGCGCGAGATGGTGTTGTTCAGTTCCACGAGCTCGCGTATGCGGTCGGTGAGCGAGAACCGTTCCCGGGCTTCCGCACTGTAGGTCTCGGTCACAGTCTTTCGGAAATCATCAAGATTGCTCCGCAGGGGTGATAATATCTCTTCGAGGCGTTGCTCGTTCTGAGCCTTGAATTCGGCGGAATTCTGTTTGAGTATATCGTTGGCGAGATTTCTGAAGCGCTCTTCGAGTTGCCTGTCGTGTGACTCGCGTTCCTCCTCGATGTGGGCCAGCGATGTGGCCAGGCGGGCGTTCTCCTCTCGTGCTTGCGAAAGGGCTTCGCGGGTGTTGGCGAGGGTAGAGTTGAGCGAGTCGGTGTTGAGACGGTGTTCCTGCTCGGCACGCTCTATGTGTTCCTGGAGATTACGGGCAAGTTGCCTGGCGGTGGCCAGCTCTACAGCCGATTCCGATCGGGCGCGCTCGGCTTCGATTCGTGATGAGGATAGCTCGGTGCGGGATGTTGCAAGGGATTTCTGCAGATCAGTTACTTTCCATATGGCCGCGATGGCGACAATCGCCACGGCAATTACAATATATATCATACGTTCAGTTGAGTATTATTCCTATCGGCATTTCTCGGCCGGGAAGGCATGTGTACACGCGGGCGAATTGCCTGATGCGCTCCAATGTGATACGTGATGGACCCGTGGCTCCCATCGGCCTCTCGGACCTGGTGGAGAATTGTGATGATGAATTAGGTTTTTTGTCCATATCTTTACGTGGGGAATGATATAGCATCAACGTTCATGCCTCGGGTCTTATTGTGGAGTCAACCGTAAAACGGCATGCTTAACAGATGTTAAAAATAGGTTTTAAAACATATTTTTTACCATCCGTTTCCCTTTGGAAATGTCGGTTGAAAACGCTTACTTTGCATGTGTCAAGTATATTATTAATCATTTGCTGAAAAATGGATCTGGTAATCCCCTACGATGGCGACACTGTGATGCCACTCCCCTTCTATCTTGCCGAAGAGGAATGGCTTGTTGCCAGGTTTCCTGATCGAGACTTCTTCTTCATCTGGCAGGTGGAGCCTACGGTGATTGTAGGGCGTAACCAGTTGCTTGAAAGCGAGGTCAACGTGGATTTCTGCAGGGATAACGGCATAAACCTGTGCCGGAGGAAAAGCGGTGGGGGAGCCGTGCTGGCCGACATGAACAATATAATGTTCTCCTACATCACCTCGTCGACATGCGTCACCACTACTTTTTCGGCATATACCTCGATGGTGGCACGGTCGTTGAGAATGCTCGGGCTTGACGCTTCCGATAATTCCCGCAACGATATCCTCATCGGCGACCGCAAGGTGTCGGGCAACTCCTATTACCACCTGCCCGGGCGCAGTATCGTGCACGGCACCATGCTATATGATTTCGACGAACGGTTGATGGCCGGGGCGCTCACTCCGCCTCATTCCAAACTTAAATCCCATGGCGTCTCCTCGGTGCGCTCACGTGTGACCACTATAAAGGAACAGTTGCCCGGACTCTCCATCGAAGCGTTCAAGCGTCATGTGCTTGACACTATCCCCGACGGGAACACTCCTCTCCGCCTCACAGCCGACGACGTGAGTGAGATACGCGAGATAGAGCGTAATTATTACCGGCAGGAATGGCTTGCAGGTAAGAATCCCAAAGGCACTCTCGTTAACTCGGCCCGTATCGACGGAGTGGGCACTCTCACGGTGCATCTGGAAGTGGCTCGCGGTGTCGTGAAGGGTTTCATGCTTACAGGCGACTATCTGGAGACTGCCGATGCGGGCGCCACGTTGTCACGCCTCATGGTGGGCATCCCTTACGTCCGAGCTGATATAATGTCGGCACTCGAGAGGGACGATATCATGAGCCTCATTCCCGGGCTGAGTCCTGAGGCGCTGACCGGACTTATAATATAGAAGTACATCAATTAATAAAAGCATATCAATCAAATATCCTTATAATAATACCACTCATCAATCATGGAAGAAATCAAGAAAACATGCCTTCACGACCGCCATGTGGCCCAGGGCGCGCAGATGGTACCCTTCGGGGGATTTGACATGCCCATTCAGTACGAAGGGATCGTAGAGGAACACAATGCCGTGCGAAATGCCTGCGGAGTATTTGACGTGTCCCATATGGGCGAAGTGCTCGTGACCGGCCCTGATGCTGAGCGTTATGTAGGCCATATTTTCACCAACGATATACGCGAGATTCCCGCCGGAAAGATACTCTATGGCATGATGCTCAACGAGAATGGTGGCACTGTGGACGATCTGCTCGTGTACAAGCGTGCCGACAATGATTTCCTCTTAGTGATCAATGCCGCCAATATTGACAAGGATGTGGCATGGATCATGAAGAACGCCGAGGGGTATGACGTGGAGATACAGAACCTGAGCGACGATCTGAGCGAACTTGCAGTGCAAGGCCCTGAGGCCGAGGCGGTGATGGAGCAGGTGCTCGGTATCCAGTGCAAGGAGCTGGAGTTCTACACGTTTAAGGAATCCATGCTTGACGGTCACCATATACTTGTGAGCCGCACTGGCTACACCGGTGAGGACGGTTTCGAGATCTATGCTTCCCACGAGGCTATCGTGGCGCTGTGGGATGCCCTGATGGAATCGGGACGGGCTAAGCCATGCGGCCTCGGATGCAGGGACACCCTGCGCTTCGAGGTAGGACTCCCGCTTTATGGCGATGAGTTGGCCGATGATATTTCTCCCGTCGAAGCCGGTCTGTCGATGTTTGTCAAGCTCGACAAGCCTGAGTTTATCGGCAAGGAGGTGATAGAGCGTCAGAAAGCCGAGGGCACAGCCCGTAAACTGGTGGGCCTTGAACTGGCCGACCGTGCCATACCCCGACATGGCTATGAGGTGCTCAATGATGCCGACGAGGTTGTGGGATATGTTACCACCGGCTACCGCGGAATATCGGTGGACAAGAGCATCGCAGTGGCTCTCGTGGCTACCCCATATGCCGGTAAGGATAATGAACTTAAGGTGAGGATACGTCGTAAGACTTTCCCCGCCCGCGTCACCGGAAAGAAATTCTATAAGAAATCCTATAAGAAGTAATCACTTTATAAAATAACTGAATATCAATCAAATAAAAATACATAAGATTATGAAGATCTATTATGCCCCCTCTCACGAGTATGTAATGGTTGACGGAAATGTCGGCTATGTAGGTATCAGCGATTATGCCCAGAAGGCTCTCGGCAACATCGTGTACGTCGATATGCCCGAGCAGGGTGATGACGTGACCGCCGGCGAGGAGTTTGGTGCGGTTGAGAGCGTGAAGGCTGCCGAGGATCTGATGTCGCCCGTGAGCGGTGCCGTGATCAACATCAACGAAGCGTTGATCGACAATCCCCGTCTGCTCAACGAGGATCCTATGCACAATTGGATCATCGAGGTGGAGCTGACCAATCCCGCCGAGCTGGAGGAACTCATGGACGAGGAGGCTTATGCCGCTCATTGTGAGGCTGAACAGCACTGATTCTACCGATACTTCATGCAAGGTCAAGAAAATATCGACACATGATCCATAGATATTTCCCCCACACTCCCGAGGATATTGCCAAAATGCTCGGGCAGTGTGGCATGAAGAGCCTCGACGAGCTCTATGCCGATGTCCCCGACTCTCTCCTGCTGAAACGTGATTACGACATCCCGTCCCAGATGAGCGAGGAGGAGGTGAGACAATATTTCCACGAACTGGCCGACAGCAATATCCAGGTGAAATGCTTCGCCGGGTCGGGATTCTATGACCATTATGCCCCGGCAGTAATAAGCCACATCATATCGCGCTCGGAATTCCTCACCGCATATACCCCTTATCAGCCCGAGATCTCGCAGGGAACCCTCCAGTACATATTCGAGTATCAGACCATGATGGCCGAACTCACCGGTCTTGATGTCTCCAACGCCTCGATGTATGACGGATCCACAGCTGTAGCCGAGGCCATGATGATGGCTGTGGCTCATGCCCGCAAGCGCAACCGTGTGCTGGTGAGCTCAACCCTCAACGTGCTTTATATCGACGTGATAGCCACCTATGCCCGTTATCATGGCATAAAGGTCGACCTTATCCCAGAGGATAACGGCGTGACCGATCTCAAAGCTATGGAGGATATGCTCGCCCAGGGTGATGTGGCAGGTGTGATACTCCCGTCGCCCAACTGTTACGGTATCCTTGAGGACTTCACAGGAGTTGCCGACAAGGTGCACGCCGCCAAGGCACTTCTCATCATGTCGTCGCCCGCATCGGTGCTCGGAGTGATAAAGAGTCCGGGCGAATGGGGTGCCGATGTTGCAGCCGGCGAGGCCCAGTCGCTGGGTATGCCTCTTAATTACGGAGGTCCGGGTCTGGGTTACATGTGCTGTACCAAGGCTCTTATCCGAAAGCTCCCCGGCCGCATAGTTGGTGCTACTACTGATGCCACCGGACAGCGTGCGTTCGTGCTTACACTCCAGGCGCGTGAGCAGCATATACGTCGTGAGAAGGCTACTTCCAACATCTGCTCCAACCAGGGACTGATGGCCCTGTATGCCTCGATCTATCTCTCGCTTATGGGGCCCGAAGGATTGCGTGAGGTTAATGAGATTTCATGCGCCCGCACTCATTATATGGCTGGCAAACTTGTTGAGACAGGTCTGTTTGAGCTTGCTTACCCCTCGCGTCCTTATTTCAACGAGGTTGCGCTCCGCTACAAGGGCACAGTGTCGTTCGATATCCTGCACCAGTCGCTGTGCGTTGACTACGGTATGCTCGCCGGCGTACAGTTGGAGGATGATATGGTGGTGATGTGTGCCACCGAGAAGCGCACCGTCGAGGAGATCGACGCCCTGGCCGCGGCTATGACCGATGCGCATAACGAATTAAAAGATATCGACTCACAACATTGAAACCAAGGATATGAACAGACAAGTTTACGGAAAAGTAATATTCGACTTATCCAAGCCCGGTAGGCGTGGCTATTATCTGTCGCCCGCAGGTTGTGAGGATGCTCTTCAGTCGCTCCCCTCCTCATTGTTGCGTGAGAAGCCCCTCAGGCTTCCTCAGGTTGACGAGCCCACAGTGGTGAGACATTACACCAATATGTCCACCAATAATTTCGGCGTTGATTCCGGATTCTATCCTCTGGGATCGTGCACCATGAAGTACAATCCCAAGATCAACGAGGAGATGGCGGCGCTTCCGGGTTTCGCCTCTCTGCATCCGTTGCAGCCCATATTTACCGTCCAGGGTGCGCTCAAGGCTTATTATGAGCTTCAGCAATTGCTTTCGGAAATTGGCGGAATGGCCGAATTTACCCTTAATCCCTATGCCGGAGCGCAAGGTGAACTGACCGGTCTCATGGTGATACGAGCCTATCACGACAGCCGTGGCGACAAGGCGCGTGTTAAGGTGATAGTGCCCGATTCAGCCCATGGCACCAACCCCGCCTCGGCAGCTGTGGCCGGACTGCAGGTGGTACAGGTGAAGTCTCTGCCCGACGGCACCGTTGATGTCGAGGCTCTGCGTCCTCTGCTCGACGAGACCGTGGCGGCGGTGATGATGACCAATCCTAACACCGTGGGTATTTTCGAGCACAATATTCCGGCTATTGCCGAGATGGTGCATGCCTGCGGAGCTTTGCTTTACTACGATGGAGCCAACCTGAATCCTATGCTTGGCGTGGCACGCCCGGGCGATATGGGATTTGACGTGATGCACATCAATCTTCACAAGACATTCTCTACGCCCCATGGTGGCGGAGGCCCGGGATCGGGACCTGTGGGAGTGCGTGCCGGACTTGAGGAATTCCTCCCCAATCCCCGGGTGAAGGTGCTGGAGCATGAAGGCCATAAGCTGTATTACCACACCGTTGAGGATACCTCGCTTGGCCGTATCTCCTCGTGGATGGGCAACTATGCCGTGGAATTGCGCGCCCTCGCCTATATTCTCACTATGGGACGTGAGGGGCTCAGGATGGCCGGCCCGTTGGCTACTCTTAATGCCAATTATATCAAGGAGTCCTTGCGTGACCTCTATCTGTTGCCTATCGACCGTGTGTGCAAGCATGAGTTTGTGTTTGACGGTCTGGCCGACAAGTCGACAGGCGTCACTACGCTCAATATCGCCAAGCGTCTCCTCGACCATGGATTCCATGCGCCCACCATCTATTTCCCGTTGCTCTTCCACGAGTCGCTGATGATAGAACCTACCGAGACCGAAAGCCTTGAGACTCTCGACGAGTTCATCGCAGTGATGCGCGACATAGCCCGCGAGGCGGCCGAGACCCCCGATGTGGTCAAGGATGCTCCTCATAATACCCCCGTGCGTAAGCCCGATGACACGGCCGCGGCTCTCAATCCCGTGGTGTCGTATTTCCAACTTGACAGTGCCAAGGCATGAATCCCACCCATGATATAATCATAATAGGCGCAGGTCCCGGCGGTTATGAGACCGCCGTGGCCGCCGCCCGTGCCGGTCGCCGTGTCGCGCTTATTGAGCGTGGACACCTTGGCGGCACATGTCTCAACCGCGGTTGCATCCCCACCAAGGCCCTGTGTCGCAGTGCCGAGGTGGCAGTCACCGTCAAGGATGCCGCAGAGTATGGCATCGACATATCCTCGGCCGGAATTAGCGTGAACTATCAGGCTGTGGCTGCTCGCAAGGACGCGGTGGTAGCACAGTTGCGTGAAGGAGTTGCCCAATTGCTTAAGGATGTGGATGTCATAGCGGGCGAGGCCCGTTTTCAATCCCCCTCCCAGGTGGCAGTGGGCGAGGATGTGTATTCGGCTCCGTGTATCATCATCGCCACCGGTTCCCGTCCGGCAGTACTTCCCGTGCCCGGCGCTGAACTCGCCATGACGAGCGATGACCTGCTGTCGCTCACCTCGTTGCCGGCATCGATCGCCATTATCGGGGCCGGTGTCATAGGCCTTGAATTCGCCTCGGTGCTCAATGCTTTCGGCGTGGACGTGACAGTGGTCGAGTACTGCAAGGAGGTGTTGCCTCCCTTTGACGCCGAGGTGGCCAAACGTCTGCGCATGTCGTTGAAACGGCGTGGTATAAACATCCTTACCGACACCTGTGTGACGGCTATCGAACCGGGAATGACGGTGAAATGCACGGCCAAGGGAAAAGAAAAGCTCATCCAGGCCGAAGCTGTGCTCATGGCCGTTGGACGCAAGCCTGTGTTGCCCCCCGGCATCGACTCCATTGGCGTGAAGATTGAGCGTGGAGCCATCTGTGTGAACGACTCTATGGAGGTGGAGTGGGAGAGTGGCAAATCTTCTGCCGATGTCAAGCTTTATGCCATAGGGGATGTGAACGCACGGTGCATGTTGGCTCATGCGGCTACAGCCCAGGGCGAGATCGTGCTCGGCCATAAGCGTAATCTTGACGTCATTCCATCAGCGGTGTTCACCATGCCTGAGTGTGCCATGGTCGGTCTCACCGAGGAGCAATGTCAGGCACAGGGGCTTGATGTGAAGATTGGTAAGGCCACGTTCCGTGCCAACGGCAAGGCTGTGGCCATGGGCGAGACCGATGGCATGGTCAAGGTGATCAGCGATGCCTCCACCGGCCTTATGCTCGGATGCCATATCTGCGGACCTCATGCAGCCGATCTGGTCCAGGAGGCCGCAACAGTTATGACTGCCGGGTTACCCGCCGAGTCTATCGCTGAAGCAATCCATGCGCATCCCACGCTGGGCGAGACTCTGCGTGCCGCACTCGCATAGTCTCCCGCCTGCTCTTCATCCCCTGCTCCCGTTTCCAGCTTATAACAGGTAATAAATAATCAACTCCCCGGCATTTTCCATCGTGGATTAAATGCCGGGGAGTTGTTGTTTTCGTAGATTTGTCGTGAAGACTTATCCTATCACGGGATTATTTCACGTACTTGCCGAGATTTACGTTGCGCATGTCGCCCGAAGCGAGGAACTCGGTGTGGAATGCGAGCGATGCCTCGAGGGTGTGGGGGGTCTGTCCGCCACGGGTCGACATCTTGAGATAATCACGGAGCAGTTCGCGGTACATGGGATGGGCGCAATTGTCGATTATCACGTGAGCGCGCTGCACGGGATCAAGGCCACGCAGATCGGCGATGCCCTGGTCGGTCACGATGATGTCTACCGAATGTTCGGTGTGATCGACGTGCGATACCATCGGCACGATGTTGGAGATTTTGCCCTCCTTGGTCACTGACGGGCAGGAGAAGATGGACACGTAGGCATTGCGGGTGAAGTCGCCCGATCCGCCTATACCGTTCATCATGCGTGTTCCGGTAACATGGGTCGAGTTGATATTGCCGAAAATATCAGCCTCAAGAGCGGTGTTCATGGCTATGACACCGAGACGGCGTATCACCTCGGGGTTATTGGAAATCTCTACGGGACGTATCACCAGATGCTCCTTGAAGAAATCGATATTGGAGATCACCTCTTCCTCCACCTCGTTGCTGACGGTGAGCGAGCTTGTGGAGCCGAATTTGCAACGGCCCTTCTTCATGAGGTCGATCACAGCATCCTGGATCACCTCGGTGTACATTTCAAACGGAGGGATCTCCTTGGCGTCAGCCAGACCGTAGAGCACAGCATTGGCCACATTGCCTACGCCCGACTGGATGGGGAGGAATGTTGAGGGGATGCGTCCGGCCTTCATCTCGCTGATGAGGAAACGGCACACATTGGCACCGATCATCTTGGTGGTCTCGTCAAGCGGAGTGAACGGTTTCACGCCCTCGTAGCTGTCGCTCATCACCACGCCCACGATCTTTTCGGGATCGATCTTCATGACGGGAGAGCCTATGCGGTCGCTTGCCTTGAAAATGGGTATCTCGCGACGGTTGGGGGGATCCAGGGGCATGTAGATGTCATGGATTCCGTAGAGTGCATGGCGGAGCTTCTCGTTGAGCTCTATGATCACTCTCTTGGCCATCTTGGCGATAGTGGGGACATTGCCTACGCCTGTGCCTACCACTACGGTGCCGTCGTCCTGAATGTCGCTGACCTCGATGATGGCTATGTCAATGTCGCCTATGAAGCCGTAACGCAGTTTCTGGGCTGTCTCGGAAAGATGCAGGTCGAAATAATGGGCGTCATGGCTGTTGATCCGCTTGCGCAGATCGGGATGATTCTGATAGGGGGTGCGTCGTCCTATAGCGTTGGCGCGGGCAAGCATACCGTCACACTTGTCGGAGGTCGATGCTCCGGTGACTATGTTGATCTTGAACGGCTCGCCCTGTGCGTGCAGTCGCTCGGCCTTGGCGGCGATGGCCTGGGTTACCACCTTAGGTGCTCCTGGAGCTGTAAAGCCGGAGAATCCACAATTGCAGTCGTTGTAGAAGAGCTCGGCGGCCTCTTCGGGAGTGAGAATGGGGAATCTCATGATGATTGATGGTTTATAAATGACTTTGTATTGATGTTATTGCTTTTTATTATCTGTTAAAACAGGGTTGTCGGGTGGAGTGAGGTCAGAATTTACGTTCCAGCACCTGTGTGTCGAGTATCGCCTGTCTCCACCTTGCATAATGGGCCGATAGCGACGTGTCAGCGGTTTGGGTGGATGCGTGTGTCTGACGTTCCGGTTCTTCGATATGCTCGATGACCTCCATCGGAGCTTCATCGGCAGGTATGTCGAGGGGTTTGTATGCCTGGACGGTTGTGGCAGACCTGTTGGGGAGCGGAGAGGTGGAGTGTTGCTTGGCCGGTTGAGGCTTCTCCCTGAACGGAGCCGGTTTTGCCACCATGGCGGGAGCGGGGCGGTGGATAGGCCTGTCCGTTTCCCGGGGGTGTGAAGCCGGAGCATTGGATCGCGATTTAGCCATGTGGCTATGGCGGTCGAGAACCTCCTCTTCCGCCTTTTTCTGCTCGGCACGTTTTTTCAATTGCTCGAAAACGTATCCGGCTACGATAATCACTATCCAGATTATTATACTCTCCATTTACGAAAAAATGTGTAACTTTGTGCAAAGTTTGCGCAAATATACTGAATGTTGCGCTATTTCCCAAAAAATCAATGGACCAAAACCGCTTATTATATATCGAAACTTACGGCTGCCAGATGAATGTCGCCGACAGTGAAGTGGTCGCTTCCGTCATGGCTACAGCCGGATATGATCTCACCGACGATATTGACAAGGCCGATGCCGTACTGCTCAACACATGCTCCATCCGCGATAACGCCGAGCAGAAAATTATCTCCCGTCTCGCATTTCTCGGCTCGATGCGCCGGAAGCGTCCGCGCACACTTCCACGCCTCATAATCGGCGTGATAGGCTGTATGGCCGAGCGTGTCAAGGATGAACTTGTGACCCGCCATGGAGTGGATCTCGTGGCCGGCCCTGACTCTTACATGGACCTGCCCGCACTGTTTGCTTCGGTCGAGGCCGGTGAAAAGGCTGTCAATGTCACCCTGAGCACATCCGAGACCTATCGTGATATCATTCCGGCCCGCATCACCGGCAACATAGTGTCGGGCTTCATAAGCATCATGCGCGGATGCAACAATTTCTGCTCCTACTGTATCGTGCCCTACACCCGTGGACGTGAACGTTCGCGCGAGCCCCGGAGCATCCTTGCCGAGCTTGAGGATCTGCGTTCACGCGGTTTCAAGGAGGCCACCCTGCTTGGGCAGAATGTAAATTCCTATCGCTATGAGGATGCCGACGGCACCGTGGTGGATTTCCCCGCGCTTCTGGCCATGGTTGCCGATGCCGCTCCCGGCATGCGCATCCGTTTCACCACATCCCATCCCAAGGATATGAGCGACGAGACTATCGATGTGATAGCTTCGAGACCAAACATATGCAAGCACATCCATCTGCCGGTGCAGTCGGGCAGCGATAGCGTGCTTAAGTCGATGAATCGCAAGTACACTCGCGAATGGTATCTCGGACGTATCCGGGCCATCCGTGAGCGCATACCCGATTGTGGCATATCCACCGACCTCTTCACCGGTTTCCATAACGAGACCGAGGAGGATTTCCAGCTCACGCTGTCACTGATGAAGGAAGTGGGATTTGACTCGTCGTTCATGTTCAAGTACTCCGAGCGTCCCGGCACTCTCGCTTCGCGTGTGATGCCCGACAATGTGCCCGAGGATGTTAAGATCGACCGTCTCAACCGCATGATAGCACTGCAGAATGAATTGTCGCAGGAGAGCAATCTCAAGGATGTGGGAAAGACTTTCGATGTGCTTGTCGAGGGTGTTTCCAAGCGTAGCAAGGAGCAGATGGTGGGACGCAACGAGCAGAACAAGACCCTTGTGTTCCCTCGTGCCAATTGCCGCATCGGCGATATTGTGAAGGTGAGAGTGCTGTCCGCTTCATCGGCCACTCTTATCGGCGAGCTTGCCTGAGGCCGGCTTGGCCGGGAGGAAAACTTTCCACTTTGACGGTTATAATATTCCGTCCTAAGGAATCTTTTTGACGGTTAACATTGTTTAAAGAGAAAAGGGGAGTTCCTCACCTCCTCATGAAGCGAACCACTTAAAAAGAAAAGTCATGGATTACAAGTCGCTGCTATTCAACATAGATATTCCCACGGGACATGACCCGGCTCCCGGTGCTTTGCTCGTGTCCGAGCCTTTTTTGCACGAGGAATATTTCAATCATGCTGTGATTGCTCTTGTAGAGTATGAACCCGGAGGCGGTGCCATGGGGGTAGTGCTCAATAATGAGTCGGATTATTCATTGCAGGATCTTGTGGAGGGTGTCACGGTAAAGCAGCCCATCCCCGTGTACTGCGGTGGTCCGCTTGCCGGCGACAGGCTGTTCTTTATCCATACTCTCGGTGATATAATTCCGGGCACCCAGCCGTTGGGCAACGGCCTGTGGGTAGGCGGTGAGTTCGACCCCATGCTCTCGATCATCAACGACCGATACGAACTGGAGGGGAATATACGTTTCTTCCTCGGCTATAGCGGTTGGAGCGAAAATCAGCTTGAGGAGGAGATCTCCAAGCGTGTGTGGGCCGTGACCACTATGCCACAGTCGCCCCACGATCTGCTCAAGGGGGATGGTGATCCTTATTGGCACAGGGCTGTACGCTCGTTGGGTGAAGATTTCCGGGGATGGTTGTTCCACCCCCAGAATCCTATGGTCAATTGATTTAAATACCTTTTTTCAGATGGAGTGAGGCCCAGCGGTCGAGCACCGTATGGTCGGCATAAGCCAGTCCCATGGCCTCGGCTACTTTCATGATCACGGGAATATCCTCCTCATAGAATCCGCTCAGTATCACTGATGCTCCGGTCGAGAGAGTGTCGGCATATGCGGGCAGGTCGGCTGTGATTATATTGCGGTTGATGTTGGCCACGAATATGTCGACATCGCGTATTGTGGCGAGCACGCGTGCATCGCCCAGGTGAGGTTCCACTCTCGAGGTGTGGTTGAGCCTGAGATTCTCCTTGGCGTTCTCGAATGCGAATTCATCTATCTCCACGGCATCGATATGAGCCGCTCCGCGCATGTCGGCGATGATGGCGAGTATGCCTGTTCCGGTGCCCATATCCACCATCTTTTTTCCCTCCAGATCCATCGACAGCAACCGGCGCAATATGAGCGTGGTGGTGGCGTGATGGCCTGTGCCGAATGCCATCTTGGGATCGATCACTATGTCATAGCGGCACTCGGGTATATCCTTGTGGAATGAGGAGTGTATCACGCACTGGTCGTCGATCACTATGGGCTTGAAATAGTTTTTTTCCCATTCGGCATTCCAGTCCTGTCCCTCCACCACTGAGTGGGTCGATGTGATCACGGTCTCCATGGGGAATTCGCGTATCACCTCGTCGAGCAGGTCGGGATTGAATTCTTCCTTACGTATGTATGCGGTGAGTCCCGTCGCATCGGGTACAAAGCTCTCATATCCTTTCTCGGCAAGCATGGCCGCAAGGATATCGGTGTGAATCTCGGTGCACGGGTCAAGTCCCAGACGGACTTCTGTGTAATCGTTCATTGTATATATGTAGGGATATGATTGGTTCCTTGGTCAGCGCCTTTTCAACGCACGGGTCACTGAGAATACTCGGCGTCCGGCTCTCCATGCCAGCAGGGCTATGTCGATATAACTGAAAGCTCCCAGCACTTTGCCGAACAGGTTTTTGGGCATTCCCGGTTTCAATCCTTTCTTGCGCAGATTCTCAAGCCGGGTAGTCACGCGCTCCCTGTTGAGTTCCAGACGTGCGGCCGTATAGGCACGGGCATAGCGCAGTTCGTCGATATCATAGCCGCTCCATTCCGGAGTGTGGTGGGGGAGTTGTTTGTTATTAGTCATGGCTACTTGAGGAATAAGTGTGACAGGAAGCGGGTTACCGGATTGATGATGAGTTGCTTTCTAAATATAATAGCGGCAATTAACATCAGGGCGTATATTCCGGCCATTATCATGCAGGCTCCGAACAGACCGGTGCTCTTGGCGAGCAGCAGCATTAATCCGAGCGATACGATGAATATCACTATTGAGCCGAGTAGGAGACATATAAGTGCGAGTCCCATCATGGAGAGGAGCACACTCAGTTTCTCGGTGGCCGTGAGTTTGGCGTAATCGAGATGGAGGCGCAATGTCTCCCTGATCTCTATCCATATGCTCGTTAATTGTTCGCGTATTTCAGGCATAAGCGTTATTGGATGAAGTATGGGGGTGTGATGGTGCGTATTGCGGGGGAGAGGTAGGAGGCGGAGTTTTTTCGATGATTCTTGTTACACAGCGACAGGGGGCACGAGCCTATGATGTGTGGCGTGCCCCTTGTCGAGTATTTTTGTCATGTGGCCACGTCGGGTCACACGGATGGATCAATCGTCGATTTCGGTAGTGAGCTGCTCAACAAGGGCATCGATCTCGTTGTCCGAGCACAGGATACCTTTCTTGCGCAACAGGTCAGCGATGCGGGCACGTACATCCTCTCCCTTTTCAGGAGCGAAGAGTATGGCGGCTCCGGCACCCACAATGGCACCACCGATGAAAGCGTAAAGCATGGATAGGTTTGACATAATGCTATATGATTGAAAATGAGTGTTAGTAGTGGAGTGTTGGTGTTAATGATTACTTGCCCAGTTCGTCGGCAATCTCATTGGCGAGTTCCTCGATCTTGCTTTTCTGGAGCTTGATGCCCTTGTCTTCGAGGTACTTTACAATGTTCTTACGGGTGCGCTCTCCTTTCTCAGGAGCAAGAAGGAGACCTACTGTTGCGCCGGCGATGGCTCCGCCGACTACTGCGAGCACAATGTTCAATGCTTTCATAATTGATGTAATTTATTTTATTGCATCCGCTTTGAAACTCCCCTGCGGGATTTCGGGTAGCGTATGCCGGTTAGATTCACATGTAATTATAACGCATGGGCGATGGAAATGGTTCAGCGCCATGTCGATTTTTTTCGGTTTTCTTCCCGATGGCGCTGTCGATGCGTTATCCGACCTCTAAATTACATCTAATTCTTTCAGTCTCCAAGAAAAACAGTCACATTTTTTCCCTTGCAGTCTAATTGATGTTGCTTATCAGCTTCTCGATCTGGGGTAAAACGGCAGTGTCGCCGTCATTGTCGATTAGGTGGACGGCGGGATGGATAGTCTCGGGGACATATGAGTCCTGCGACTTTATCCGTGCCAGCACTTCGTCGCGCGACAGGGAGTTGCGTTTCATCACGCGCTCCACTCTCAGTTCGATGGGGGCGTCGACTTGCCACACTTCATCTACCATCTTGTCGAGATGGCTCTGATACAGGATGGCTGTCTCCACGAAGCATATCTGCTCGTCCCGGTGTTCCAGCGTGTGCCACGATGCGAGGTGTTTTCTCACGGCGCCGTGCACAATATGGTTGAGTTTCTCGAGATTATCGGCCGATGAGAACACGGCCGACGCGAGCGCCTGCCTGTCGATCTCGCCGTCTTTGATGCATGCCGGATCTATGCCGTCGGCTATAGCTTGCTTGATGTCGTCATCGCTGTCCATGATCACGCGGGCACGGCTGTCGCAGTCATACACCGGATACCCCATGGCGGTCAATATCTTGCTGACGACGCTTTTGCCACTGCCTATGCCTCCTGTGATAGCTATCAGTCTTTTCATTGTCACTGAATGTTCTCTATGATGTACTCGACGCTTTCAGGCGACACCGACACGCTGTGGTAAATGCTCGGAAGCATCGACAGTGAAACCGGTATCTTGTTGCCGGGTTTCTTCACGTCGTCATATTCGACAAACGCTTTCAGAGGATATTCATCATTGAAGGCGCTCATCGGCACGAGATACGACACCTCTACCTTGGACGGGAATGTGACCAGATGTTTGCCCTCGGGCACCCCTTGCGGTTCTATTATGGCTGTGCGTTTCTGTGAGATAAGCGGTTCCACCGGCACGGTTACGGTCACTTTGTCGGGGATTATTCTCACGCCCGCTATGGGTTTCACTTTCACTTCATAGACGGTGGTGTCCTTGAGCCCCGATTTCACGATAGGCTCGGTGCTCACCACTCTGAGCGAGTGAGGGATATCGGTGGCCGAGTAAAGTGTAACCGAGTCAACGTCGGCATAAGGTTGGCTCGACATTATGTACTGAAGGTTGGTGTGTATGTCGGCCTGGATATTGAGTTTTACTTTCACGCCGGGCTGAGAGGTGAACGCTATGTGCACCGAGTCGGGACGGTAGGAGACAAGTTCGACTCCGGGGCCGAAGTATTCACGCATCTTTGTCTCGATGCGTGTGGGTCCGAGGTGCATGAAATTGTCGGTCACATTGTCCTTCCACTTGAATTTTACCGGCGACATCTTGCCCCACAGGAACCGGAGCAGTTGTGAGTCCTTGCCTTTGACGCTCACGGCCAGCTCGGAGGGCACGTTGCCTATGAGTGTCACGCTATCGGGTATCTCCACTATCTCCACCGGGACTTCAAAGTCTCGTTGCACCTCGGTGTCGAGCGACAGGAATACCCAGAATACAAATGCCACTGCGACAAACATGAGATAAGTGAGCACATCCTTGCCGCGGCTTGAACGCAGGGCTGTGCTTACTTTTTCGGCTACTGCTTTAGCCTTTTCCTTCAACGGGCTGATATTGTCCTCGGGCATGTTGCTATGTATGGTTTGTGGCAGTGGTGATGGGGTGGGAGAGAGGCTTGTCTCCCTCCCCGCCAATGACGGAGAGGGATAGCCTTTGTTTCTATGAGATTATTTCTTCTCGGCCTGGGCGGCGTCCTCGGAAGCCTGCTGGGCTGAGGGATATACCGAACCCTTGTCGATGGTGATGCGTACATCCTTGGCGATCTCGAGCGAGAAAGTGGTGTCTTCGACCGAGCGCACCTTGCCATAGATGCCGCCGGCTGTTACCACGCGGTCACCCACCTTGATGCCCTCGCGGAATTTCTTGATCTCGTTCTGCTTCTTCTGCTGGGGGCGGATCATGAAGAGATAGAAGATGGCGATGAGCACGACGATCATTGCGATATTGGCCCATCCGGTACCCTGATCTTGAAGAAGAATAGTGTTAAGCATGTCTTATTGTTATATTAAGTGTTGATATTTATTGTCATGGGAATTAACCCTTTGTGATTATGCCCTCGTCGCGGAGGTACTTGGTCACGGAGTACAGGATTCCGTTGATGAAGGCACCGCTGCGTGGGGTGGAGTAGTAGTTGGCTATCTCGATGTACTCGTTGAATGACACGGCGAGCGGAACAGCCGGATAGTCGACGATTTCAGTGACGGCGGCCACCATTATCACTATATCCATGAACGCGAGGCGGTCGGCATCCCAGCGCGAGGTGTTAACAAATCGCTCTATCAGCTCCTTGTACTCGTTGCAGTGCTTCACGGCGCTGTTGAACAGGTCGGCGCCGAATCGGCCGTCCTCCTCATCCTTGTACATCGGCAGTATGGGGTTGCCCTTCTTTTCGCCCTGCGACAGGAGTCCCATTCGGCGTATGGTCTTTATCACGAATGTGCCCATCTCCTGCAGGTCATCGTTCCAGTATATGGACTTTGATTCCAGGGCTTCGGCAAGAGCATCCGATGGGAGTATCACATCCTTGTAGAGCACTCTCCACAGGTTGGCGTCCTCTTCGAGTGTCTTTTCGCCGGGAGCTTCCATGTATGCCTTGTAAACGTCCGATTCAAGGATCTTGTTTAGCAGCTCCTTGATGGTGGCGTTATGTTCCGCCCACGACATCTTGTTGTCCTCGATGTATGTGCGGTACTCCTCGTTGTCTCTCAGGGCCTGGACATACTTGTTCTCTACGAATCGCAGGTCGGGATGCAGGTCGGCGTCGGTGGGATAGTATTTGTGCTTGGCGTTCTCGAGTTTTTCGGCTTGCTCGTCGGTGATTTCTGAAGCGAGCTGGAGCAGGGCGTAGTACAGTTCATAGGCCTTCTCCATCGAGTGGTCGAGCGAGTTTCTCGCATGGATGAGCAATGCACGGTTGTCGCCATAGTTTCCGAGGGTGGATTTGAGCAATTCGATACCGCGCTCGAATCCGGCCATGGTGAACTCGGGGCTCTTGCGGGCCGCGGTCATGAACTCGGGGTTCTTGGCCATGAGGTTCTCTACGATCGACAGCCACAGCACCACTTCGTCGTGAAGCGATGGCGACTTGATTTTTGAAAAACTCTTGTAGGCGGGAAGCTCGGTGATGGCCCTGTAGATCGAGGGCACTACACTGTCGAATAGCTCGGGATTGGCACGTCCTTTTACGATGATGTCGCGGATCTCAAAATTGGCGTTCAGCGATTTGGCCAGCTGGCTCTGGTTGATATGCTTGTTGAGGGTCAGGCCGTGGAGCGGAGATTCTCTGCGTCCGTTGCTCACGTCTATACCCGAGAGTTCAAGCACAAGCATCAGCAGATCGAGGTATAGCGCATATCCATACTTTTTGTCGCGGGAGGGATTCTCCACTTGTGATTCTATTCGGAACTCGTTCTGCGACAACAGGTAGGAGTATAACAGCTGTACTACCTTGATACGTATCAAAACTCGGTTTATCATAATTTTAAAAGAGCTATTTCTTGAAACACACTGCAAAGGTATAAAAAATCCCGCATACTCACAGCCCGCTCGATAATAATTTTATCACAATGATATGTGGCGAAAATTTTTTTGAGAAAAAAACTTCCGAGCGCTTGGCGGTTACGACGATATTCGCTAACTTTGCACCGCCATTACGAATACAAGCGTCCTACCAACGCGTAACCAATTGATTCGTTAACTCATAACCGCAAAAATAACAATGAAAGCAGACATCCATCCCTCCAACTACCGTGAAGTAGTATTCAAGGACATGTCAAACGATGAGATCTTCATCACTCGTTCCACCGTAGCCTCACGCGAGGAGATCGAAGTTGACGGCGTAACCTATCCCCTGGTTAAGCTTGAAATCACCAGCTCATCTCACCCCTTCTTCACCGGCAAGCAGAAGCTCGTCGATACAGCAGGTCGCGTGGACAAGTTCATGAGCCGCTACGGCAACCGCAACAAGAAGAAGTAATCACCCCCCGATTGCTTTCGGATTGTCGACTACACACCAGTACTTCGACAAAAGGAACTTTCAACAGCAGGGACGCTTTGCTCAGGCACAGTGTCCCTGCTGATTTTGTATCCATGCGTGACACTATCGGTTTTTTCTTTGCTAAATTTTTCCTAACTTTGTAGAAAATTTTCACGTATGGCCGACAATTCACTTTTGACGCGTCTGGATGGCATAGAATCACGATTTGAGGAGGTAAGCACCCTCATCACCGACCCCGCCGTGATCCAGGACATGAAACGCTACGTGCGCCTCACCAAGGAGTACAAGGATCTTGAAAAACTTACCGGTGTCACACGCCGTTACCGCACCCTGCTTGGCAACATCGACGAGGCGCGCGAGGTGCTTGCCGCCGAGTCGGATTCCGAATTGCGCCAGATGGCCAAGGATGAGCTCGACGAGGCCACCGAGGCTATCCCTGCCCTCGAGGAGGAGATCAAGCTGCTGCTTGTGCCGGCCGATCCTGAGGACTCCAAGAATGTTGTTCTCGAGATACGTGGCGGAACCGGTGGCGACGAGGCCGCGATATTTGCGGGCGACCTTTTCAAGATGTACTCCAAATACTGTGAGTCCAAGGGCTGGAACGTGGCCGTGACCAGCTTCAGCGAGGGTGCTGCCGGAGGATACAAGGAAATTGTGGTGAGCGTGACCGGCGAGAATGTCTACGGCACCATGAAGTACGAGAGTGGCGTGCACCGCGTTCAACGTGTGCCGGCAACCGAGACCCAGGGCCGAGTGCACACTTCGGCCGCCACCGTGGCAGTGTTGCCCGAGGCCGAGGCTTTCGACGTGGAGATCAACGAGGGCGAGATCAAGTGGGACACCTTCCGCTCGGGCGGTGCCGGCGGTCAGAACGTCAACAAGGTGGAGTCGGGTGTGCGTCTGCGCTACATGTGGCGTAACCCCAACACCGGCGAGACCGAGGAGATACTCATAGAGTGTACCGAGACCCGCGACCAGCCCAAGAACAAGGAGAGGGCACTGAGCCGACTGCGCACTTTCATATACGACAAGGAGCATCAGAAATATATCGACGATATTGCCTCACGCCGCAAGACCATGGTATCGACCGGCGACCGCTCCGCCAAGATACGCACCTACAATTATCCTCAGGGACGCATCACCGATCATCGCATCAATTACACCATCTACAACCTGCAGGCATTCATGGATGGGGATATACAGGATGTGATAGATCAGCTGACCATCGCCGAGAATGCCGAGAAACTAAAGGCTGCCGAACTGTAACTTCACCATGATACCTCAATCTCCTCCTCCCTACCGCCCCGCCTCTTGTGATGACAGAGGCAGAAATAACGATGTGACTATGTCCAGGACCAAGTTCACATTGTTGTTCGTGTTCTGCATCATTTCGGGAGCGTTCGGCTCTCTCGTGATCTGGGACACCGTTCTCAAGTCGCTTTACGGGATCGATGAGCGCGAGGTGATTGAGAGGATGCCTGAGCGGCAGATAGCACGGAACGTCGGGGAATCCGACAGCTCACCGGCCGAGGACCGCAGAGCCTCCCATTATGTAGCCGACAGTGAGATCAGCTTCATCATGAACAGCGCCACCGGATACGTTCACGTTCCCTCGGGCCGTGACTGGGTGAGGCACTACAGGCTCAGGAAAGCGAGGATCTCACCCACCGGACCCGATAGCGTCATCACCGTCAGCGACGGTACTTACCGTTTCTCGGCAAATGTTGCCCGGCTTAGGGAAATGGCCGGCGACGGAGCCAGAGCCCTTCCGGTAAAGACTATTCTCACCGACATGTCAGGGAATAAGGAAATCCCCTTCCATGTAACCCACATGATAGTCAATTTCCGCGAAAATGGTCTGGTCGATGCCGAGCTTGAGGGTTACATGTTTGACTGACTCTTACCTCACCTCCGTAATATAATCATCTGAATAATACCATCTGCCATGGATATACCTCCACCATATGTACCTGAAGAGCCCCGCAGTCGGAAATCCAAGATCTCCGTCGATATGCTCGTGCAGGCATTCCGGGGAGCCTGGGCCCGTTTCCCCGTCACTATGCTCTACATAGCCTATACCACTGTATGGGCCATGATATTCATAGTGAACGACGAGCTCTCCTCCAATGTCACATGCGCCTTGTGGTATCTTGGAGGCGTAGGCATTCCGCTTACTCTGGCGGTATCGCTGTGGTGTGAATATCTGTCATTCAGGCCTCGGATACCAATGATTGTGGCCAATCTGTTGCTTGCCGTCGACACCATATATATTATGGTGTACAGGTCTGACCTTGGTGAAGCATGGGGCATCGGGCGCATCGCCATAGTTACCGCGCTTGTGGTGGCCGTGATATTCTTGCCCTCCAAGAAGTCATGGGCATGGAATTTCTCCAACTCCCAGGTGGTAGGCGTCCTCACCTCCATGGTGTTCTCATGGGCGTTCGGTCTTGCCATAGGAATCATTTTCATCACCATATTCGGGCTCTTCAATGTCGAAGCACCCAAGGTCATGTTCTGCTTCCAGGTGTTAGGGGCATGCTCCATCCCTTTGATAATATTCCTCCACCTCATCCCCCGCACCGACGAGGTGACTGCGCTTGAACACAGTTTCAAGGCCTCCAAGTTCCAGTGTGGCACAGCCAAATTCTTCTTCCTCCTGCTCACTGTGGTCTACATGGCCATTCTTTATGTCTACGGACTCAAGATCCTTTTCACGTGGGAATTGCCCCGGGGCATAGTCACATGGTCGGTGACCGGACTCACTGTGGCGGTGCTTGTCACTCTGTTCCTCCTCGAAGGAGTGCGTCGCACCCATCCCCACGATTCCATCACATTGCTTGCCATCCGTTGGTTGCCCATAGCCATCCTGCCGTTGTTCGTGTTGATGAGCGTTGGTCTGCTTTACCGTATATGTGAATATGGCCTCACCGTGTCACGCCTCTATGTCCTCACGTTCAACCTGTGGTGCTACATCGTGTTTGGCTACCTGATCATCTCGCGCACCCGTTGGTTCAACGGCATAGCCATCTCATTTGCCGCGGTGTTCCTGCTCACCAGCATATTCCCCTATGTGAATTACACCAATCTTGCTGATCAGTTCATGCGTAATAAACTGAGGTCGGCCCTGCAGGAGATGGGATTCTCCACTTTCCCTGTGGGTGAGAAGGAGTTTGCCGAGGCATTTGCCTCCTTGCCGCGGAAAGAGAGGATTGACATTGAGTCCAAGGTGAAATACCTCGACTCTTATCACGACCATTCATTGCTCGAGGATATTACCGAGGCTACTTACTACGGCAAGGGTGATACCTATATCAGCGAATACTTCCTGTTTGCTGATACAATAGATGATGCCGTCACGGACACCTACAGGCGTGTGTCATTGAAAGCAGAGTCCGATTTTGTGACCGTCCCTCAGGGATATGGTTCGGTGGAGTATTGCCGTATGTATCGCTCGTCATGCTCTATGCCCGAGGGCAAGGAGCAGGTGGTGATAGGGGAGGTAACCTACAGGTTCCCCGTTGACAGTCTTATCCGGCTCGATAAGTGGAATGATTTCTCTCCGGTGATACTGCATACAGCCTCGGGAAACCCCGACACGGTATATGTGGCCCGTGAGGTACGTATGAACTTCCATAGCTCCGGCTGGGATAAGACCCGCGAACTCAGCTCACTCGAACTGACCGGATTCACATTTGCCAGATAAATACAGAATAATACAAACAATCAAACATATATAGTTTTTATGAATCGTTTAGAACTTCTTGAAAACATCCGTAAGAAAGGATCCTTCCTGTGTGTAGGTCTTGATACCGACATCAAAAAGATTCCCGAGCACCTCCGCAATCACGAGGATCCCATCTTCGCCTTCAACAAGGCCATCATCGATGCTACAGCTCCCTATTGCGTGGCTTATAAGCCTAACACTGCATTCTACGAGAGCCTTGGCGTGGAGGGATGGAGCGCACTTGACCGCACTGTCAAATATCTGCGCGAGAACTACCCCGACCAGCTCATCATCGCCGATGCCAAGCGTGGCGACATCGGCAACACATCGTCGCTCTATGCCCGCGCGTTCTTCGAGAACATGGGGGTAGATGCCATCACCGTGGCTCCTTACATGGGTTTCGACAGCGTGAAGCCTTTCATGGACTATGAGGGCCGTTGGGTGATACTTCTCGCACTCACCTCCAACCCCGGTAGCCGTGACTTCCAGTTCCTCACCGACATGACCGGCACACGTCTCTTCGAGCATGTGCTTGAGACCGCCCGCAAGTGGGGCAACGAGGATCAGCTGATGTTCGTGGTAGGTGCTACCCAGGGTGCTATGTTCTCCGAGGTGCGCCGTGTCGCTCCCGACAATTTCCTTCTCGTTCCCGGCGTGGGAGCACAGGGCGGTAGCCTTGAGGAAGTGGCCAAGTGGGGCATGACCCGCGAGTGTGGCCTGCTTGTCAACTCATCACGTGCCATCGTCTACGCATCCACCGGCGAGGACTTTGCCGAGGCAGCCGCTGCCGAGGCCCGTAAGCTCCGCGACAACATGACCATGTTGCTCTCGGCCCACGGTGTCATCTGATAGCGCCTATGTCATGCTGTGAAGAGCATGACACACACATTATAAGTAGAGAGCCTGGATCGTAAACACGGTCCGGGCTCTCCGCCTTTTATATCTATGTATGGTGTAAGACTTACTTAGCTCATCAGAAGCACTATCACTACTCCCCATAGGATCAACAGCGTGTTGCCTATGGCATAGGTCACGGTATAACCCATGGCCGGAATTGAACTGCCTATGGCATCCTGGATAGCTCCGAGCGATGCAGTGGTGGTGCGGCTTCCGGCACAGCATCCTAAGTTAATCGCTGCCGGGAACTTGAATATCTTTTTACCGATGATCACGCCAAGCAACAGGGGGACCGAGGTGCACACTGCTCCCATCACGAACAGCAACCAGCCCACCTCCTGAAGTCCGCTCACAAACGATGGACCTGAATTGATGCCTATGACGGCGATGAACATGTTGAGGCCGAGGTTATTGAAGAGCCATACAGCCGGACTCGGGATATGCCCCCAGGTGGGACGGCGTGAACGTAGCCAACCGAAGAACAATCCTGCTATGAGCGCACCGCCACTTGTGCTGAGGCTCACGGGCACCTTGCCGAAATGGATGGTCAGCAAGCCTATGATACCGCCGATGAAGATTCCGAGTCCCACGAGTATCAGGTCGGATTTATCGGATTGCTTGTCGGCATATCCTAAGGCTGACGATGCCGCGGCCACTTCGGTCTGGAGACCCACTATTGTCATTACGTCGCCGGGATGTACCTGCACCTGCGACAGTACGGGTATGGATGCTCCGCCACGGGTGATGCTCTTGATCGACACGCCATACATCTCCTTCATTGCACGTATCTGGTCTACGGTCTTTCCGCCCGCACCCTTGCGCGAGATGGTCACCTGCATCTGCTCGGCAGGGAACGACAGGAGTTCGGCATCGTTTACTTCGGTTCCTATCCATTTCTCGTCACCTATTATATATTGCCGGCGTCCGCTCAGTACTATCTCATCCCCCTTTGCAATCTTCACTTCAGGAGAAATTTCAGTCACTTTACCGTTCTGACGCACCCGCTCCACAAACAGTCGTCTGCCCTGATCCTTGAGATATGATTCCACCTCGTCAATGCTCTTGGGGGTATCGAAGAAGTCGGCCTCTACCTTATAGGCGCGGAAAGCTACGGGGCGCAGTGCGTTTATATAGTTGGGATCCGAAAAGGCCGATCCCTGGTTCATCTGTCGTTCCAGCTCGGCTGTCTCGGCCTTCACCTTCTTGAGTCCGCCCAGCATGGCCGGACCCACATTGGCAAGCAGGTAGGCTGATCCGATGGTACCGTACACGTATGTTACCGCGTAGCACACCGGCATGATGTCAACCCATGCCTTTTTTTCGGCTGCGGTTGCGCTCACCGAGTTCATCGTGTCCGTTCCCACTCCGAGGATAGCCGACATGGTTTGTGAGCCGGCCAGCAGGCCGAGAGCCTCGCCGATATCATAGTGCATTATCAGGGCCACTACCCAAGTGGTGAGCAGACACAGCACGCACAGCACGCAGGCAAACAGTACCTGCTTGATGCCGTCGCCTCGCAGAGCGTGGAAAAACTGTGGGCCTACGCTATATCCTATCGCGAAAAGAAACAGCAGGAAGAAAGCATTCTTTATCGGGCCGGGGATGGGTATATCAAGTTGTCCTACAAGCACTCCCACAAGGAGTACCGACGTGACATTGCCCAGTGAGAATGTCTTGTACTTCAGCTGACCGATGAGAAATCCCAACCCTAACGTGAGAAATATCGCCAGGGACGGATTGTTTCTGAGTGATTCTACAAACCAGTGTACCATAGATGAAACGGAGTGAAGATTTGTTATGTTAAAAAATGAGTTTTATGTAGGTTGTGAGCCATTGCTCATTTATATTAACAATACGGGATTGGCAAAAGTTGGAAGAAAGGGTAAAAGTTTTGCCCCCGTCACCTTTTTGTTGTGGCGGGGGCATGATGAGGAGATATGAGTCATAGGAGTGTGTTACGGAAACTGTCACACTCCGGCATTTCCTTATTCAAGCGAGATTTCGGCTCGGCGGTCCTGCGCATTGTTGGCATAGGCATGGGTGGGGCCATAACCCTTGGCCTTGATATGTGAGGCTGGTACGCCATGGGCTACCATATATTTGCCTACAGCCTTGGCCCTGCGCTCCGACAGTCGCTGATTGTAGGCCACATTACCGGTCTCGTCAGTGTAGGCGCGTATCACCACGGTTTTACCGCTCTGGTCAGCCTGTTTTGCGACATTGGTGAGCGAAGCTGTCTCGGGTATGTTCGAACTGTCAGTGTCAAACAGATACACAATCACAGCCGAGGGCTGTCCCTTGCCTGCGTGAGCGTTGACACCTGCTGTCGAGGCTACAGCCTCCACCAGCTCGGTCACGCTGTCGGTCACCATTGCTCCATCGGTCCGGCTCACAGTGGTGCCGGTCGGGGTGCGGTATCCGGTCACTTCGTATATCTCATATTGCGGAGCTCCCGAATTCATGGCCGTTACAGGCTGTTGGTTATGGTTGTTGAAGCGCGGAGGCCACAGACATGCGGCCAGTACCATTAGCGCGAGTACAGCCAAAGCTACCCATCCCGCACCGCGGAACACTCCGGTGGCTTCCTGCGCATCCGTCGTGGGAGGCACCTTGCCACCTCCGCCGGCCATCGCTGCTCCCATCGCCGCCGCTGCGGCAGCCTTATGATGGGTCTTGTGAGCAACAAGTCGCTCAGGCTCCTTATGCGCCTCGAGTAACGGTTCTTCCGGAGCTGCAGCCAATAACGGCTCCTGCTTATGGGCTTCAAGCCGTGGCTCCTGAGGGTTCATACCGGGAAGAGGAGACCCTTTAGGGGAACCCTTGTCATTTATACCGGGGTTAGAATTCTTAGTATCCATAACAATAAAGATTTAGTATCCATATCTATAGAATAGTATCCAAAACTATAAGTAGAATAGTATTCAAAACCATAAAATATAGAAGAGTATCCAAAACTATAAAATATAGAATGGTATTCAAAACTATAAAATATAGTATTTAGAATTGAAACACTCTCCTCCCGATCTAAGTTCGCATCCACCACACCCATAGAAAGTTAAAAAATAAAAAGCCCCACCCTAACACCAGCCCCCCAATTCCCCGCGTCCCCCCCAAATCCCTCGCAGGTCCACCATCCACTAAGCCTCGAAGAGGCGATATAATTGAAGCCCCACCACGAGGGAACGTGCAAATCGCCCGTTAGGGCAAGATTTGTGCGATCCCGAGGTGTGGGGAAAACGAAACGCATACCCAAATGGGCGTCGAAGACGTCCTATAATTCCCCCGCGTCCACACTCTCTAACCTCCTATATTCCACCAACATATCTCTCTAAAATCCCTCTGTCATATAATCTAATCCCTATACTCTATACTTCCCCCTCTATACTTTAAAAATAAAAAATCTCTGGCCCTCTGGTCTAAAAATTCGCCCTCTACACGACATTATCGCACCATATCCCCGGTTAAACTAACCTACCTTTGCCGGTGATATGAAACCAACGAGCCACAAGGTAACCCACCTGACCAAACGAATCCGGCGACCCGACATCTGGTGTCACCCATTCTCACGATTTCTCGGCCGGGAACTAACCCCCGTCGAGAAAAACGTCATATCCCGGCTCGAACGCGCCCGTCGGACCTCCCGCCCGCGCCCAATCGTAATCGTAGACCCCAAAGGCTACGACTCCACCGACCTCCTCCACTCATATCTCGACTACCGACTCGCCACATCACCCGACGGCGCGACCGCACTCCTCTACTTCTCCAAAGAAGGAAAAGAAAGAGAATTCGGCAAAATGTACCCCGAATACACCGGCTACACCCGCCGTCAGGTAAAAACGTTGCACAAACGCATCCGTTACGCCTCCTACACCCGCCCCGACAGCGTCCGCGGTACCTCCCCCGCCTTCATGCTCCTGCTCAACGCCCAGGAATACAAAGGCTACTCCCCCATGCAACCCGACCCCGGGAAATTCCTCAGCCTCTGCTCCGCACTATTCCCATTATTGTGTGGCATAGGCTTCCTTGTCATACACATAAACGTCGACAGGGAACAGATTCCCGCCTTCTTCTACCTCGGCATGCAGGGCCACACCACACAGAGGCCCCCGAAACCCGAGCCCCCGGTCGAGACCGCCATACTCGTCCTCACCGACCCAACGTCCATCCTCCGCTGGAGCCTGCCCACCCGCGAGGGCCCGCCCGGCCATCCCGCAGACGATGCACCAATCCCCCGCCCACCCATACCCACCTAAGCGGAGCGCCGACCTCCGCCGTTCCCCCCGGAACCAGCAATAAGGTTACACAAAAGAGGAAAAGGAATAAAGGAAATGGAATACAAGGCCAAGGCATAAAAAAGATGGTATTCATAGCAAAAAGAAGCCTCCCTATAACCCCATAATCTCCTAACCCCATAACCTTCAGCTCCGCTGAATAATAACCTTATAACCTTTCAGCCGTAAGGCTGAAATAAGGATCGGCAAGAGCCCCTTGACATACTGCTACAACAATAAAAAACGAATGACTCCCACCCGCGACGGGCAGGAGCCATTATATCTATAAAAGACCTTTAGATCTCTGGTCAAAATCTCTTTAGCCCTCTGGTCTAAAAATCTATTGTCTCTATACTCTATACTTTCCCCTCTATACTTAATAGGTATCGGTACGACTGGACACAAAAAAGCCACACCAGAGCAAGATGATGAAACTCCGAATGACAGGATTTGAGTGCTGAGCCGTCCGTTGTAATCCTCCGGACATTGGAGTCTCCCCCGAGGGGGATGAGGCCCGCCATTGGGCGGCTAAGCTTGTCTCGGTATTTCAGATAAAATTGAAGAGTTTCCCAATCGTCTCTGATGTGGTGTATTTTTATAACGCAAATTTAGTCATTTTCGTTTAATCACGCAATAGTCGGATTGAAAAAAATGACATCCTCCGTTCATCAATCCCTGGCGAGAATGAGGGCCGAAGTCGGAGCCACAGTCATCTTGCCTCCCTTTGAGGTACCCATGCCCGAGGCATTAATCTTGCCGTCCTCGGCTATTATGGTCCAGTTGCCACGGGGAATCTTAACCTCGCGGGGCGACTCCGAACCGTTGAACACCAGCTTGATCTCTTTCCATGCATCGCCGTTGGCATGGTCGATGAGCGAATAGGAGATCAGCCCCGGCTCGGTCTTGTCAAATTTCAGATGACGGGCCACCTGCTCGGCTGTGGTCATGCGGAAAGCGGGATGCTCCTTGCGAAGTTTTATCAGCTCCTTATAGTAGTCCATCTGCTCGGCATTGTCATGCTTCAGCGACCAGTCGATGGCATTGATGGAGTCGGGCGACTTGTAGGAATTATGCACACCCTTCTTGTCGCGGAACACCTCCTCGCCGGCAAACATGAACGGAGTGCCCTGAGAAGTGAACACTATGGTCTGAGCCAGACGGGCGGCGCGTTGACGTTCGGCATCCGTCGCATCAGGCATCGACTTCCTGAGCTTATCGGTGAGCATGAGGTCATCGTGACACGACACATAGTTGATGATCTGTGTGGGAGCGGCAGCGTATGCAAATTTCGAGTTGTTACCCTTGCTATAATCTACCTGCGGATGATCGGTCGCGGCTACGATACCTATTTTCACCGTCTCCTCAAGTCCGGGTTTACCGGTAGCGAAACCGCGGTCGGCGGCATCGGTGTAATGTCCCTTTATTGCATCGCGTATATCGTCGCTGAACACTGCAATCTGAGGCATCTTGGCTACATTTTCCTTCAGGGCACGCTGATCCACCGGCAGGGGCGAATCTCCTGCTGTCCAACCCTCTCCATACACAAATATATTGGGATTGATTTCCTTCAGTGCGGCTATCACCTGATTCATTGTCTCGATATCGTGAATGGCCATCAGGTCGAAGCGGAATCCGTCGATATGATACTCTTTGGCCCAGTATTTCACCGAGTTGATGATATAGTCGCGCATCTGCTGACGTTCCGAAGCGGTCTCGTTGCCACAACCCGAAGCATCGCTGTATGACCCGTCAGGACGGTGGCGGTAGTAATAGCCTGGAGCTGTGAGCGAGAAATTGGATGCATCGTTGTCGGCGGTGTGGTTGTACACCACATCCATGATCACGCCTATACCGTTGTCGTGGAGCGACTTCACCATCTCCTTCATTTCAGTGATGCGTGTCGCGGGATCGGCAGGATTTGTCGAGTAGGATCCCTCCGGAGCATTGTAATTGTAAGGATCGTACCCCCAGTTGTACTGAGGTGTCTGTAGATTAGCCTCATCCACACTGTTATAGTCGTAGGAGGGGAGAATATGCACGTGGGTCACGCCGAGCTCCTTGAGGTGGTCAACGCCTGTGGCCTCGCCTGTGGCATTTGTGGTCGACGGCTCGGTGAGGGCGAGGAACTTGCCTTTGTTCACGATACCCGACGACGGATGCTGTGAGAAGTCCCTGTGGTGCATCTCATATATTACAGCATCGTTGATATTCTTTATCTCGGGACCCTTGTCAGTGGCCCAACCCTCAGGATCGGTGGCCGACAGGTCGATTATGGCGGCTCGGTGTCCGTTGGTACCCACGGCCTTGGCCCATACGCCCGGAGTTTCGTTCAGCCATTTGCCCCCTTGCTTCACCGAGAAAGTGTAGTACTTCCCGTAGAGTTTCTCGGCCGACGAGGCGGTCCATGTGCCCCCGGTCGAGCGGGTCATGTCGATGGTTTTGATTGAAGCGGTATTGCTCCCCGAGGGGTATATGTTCACTTTCACAGCCTCGGCTTCGGGCGACCATAGCCGCCAGTGAGTCCCCGAGTTATCTACCGTGAGTTCAAGGTCCGATCCAGCATAGGTCGGATACTCGGCATACTTGGCATCAGGGTTATCGGCAAATGTTTCCATGGAACAGCACAGGGCTATGCCTGTGATAGCAGTTAGAATTTTCATGATGTGGTGGAAGAAAAATTAGTATGATATATTGGAATTATGAGCGTGGAGATAAGTGTTGAGGGAAAGAGTGCGGGAGGAAAGTGGTTCCTTGAAAGAACAAAAGTCCCGGAAGAGACAAGAGCCGGCATCCGCCGGATGGCTCTTGTCCCGTCCGAGACCTCTATGATTATATTATATTTCGGGCATCAATCAACCTTTACGACAAGGAAGTTTGACATCTGCCAGAACTTTTCGGGATTGGTGATCTTGATCACCTTCTGTCCGTTCAGATCCACGATCTGATAGGAATCCTTGGGCTGGTTGGTCATGATCTCGGCCTTTTTGCTGTGGGTCGGGATCTCGGTGAGTGTGCGCTTGTCGGCAGTCTGGAAATAATTCATGTCGAAATCGCCCTTCATTACCTTGGTCTTGCGGAGGAAGCCCGACGAGAGGATGCCACGATCCTTGAGCTCACCGTTGTTGCCTATGGCATAGTAGCAGGTGTTGAGCTCCTCGGTAGCCTTCTGAGCTTCGGCGAGGGCCTCATCCTTGAGCTGACGCTCGGCCTCAACATTGGTGCTGAGTGAGTCAACCTGGGTGTTGAGGGTGGTGACGGTGCTGCTCAGCTCCTCGATCTTGATGTTGGCCGATGCGAGCTGATTGGTGAGGGTTGCTATCTCGGTGGTCTGATCAGCGATCTGAGCCTTGAGGTTGGAGATAGTGCGCTTGAGGGTGGTAGACTCTCCGCCGGTCTTGGCGAGCTTGGCCTCAAGTTCGGCCAGACGCTGGCGACGTTCCTGGAGGGCCTGCTGGATGGCGATCATGTCGTTGCGTATCTGCTCCTTGCGTGACGACGACTCGGAGCCGAGTCCGCCGGGAGTACTTACAATCTTTTCGAGATCTTTTATCTGGGCCATGCCGTCGGATATGTCATTTACGAGCACCAGAAGGCTATCCTGAGTGGCGAGAGTTTCGCTGAGGTCCCCCTTGAGCTGCTGATTCTGAGCTTCTGCTTCACGGAGCTTGTCGCCGTTACAGCCTGTGAGGATAGCGGCCGCAACAATTGCGATTGATGCAATCTTTTTCATGTTAAATCAATATTGTTGAAAAGTGATCTATTCTTTATATTTGTTTTTATGGATCTTGGGTGAGTTGTCCTCGTCGGCACCTAACACTATAACAATCTCTCCGCGGGGAATGTTTTCCTTGAAGTATTCTTCGAGTTCCTTCAGGGTGCCACGGTGGGTGGTGTCGTGGAGTTTCGAGATCTCTCGCGATACGCTTGCCGGACGGTCAGGCCCGCATACACTTATCAATTCGCCGAGGGTCTTGACCAGTCGGAGAGGTGATTCGTATATGATGCTTGTGCAGTTGTTTGAGGCGATGCTCTCCAGGCGTGTGCGGCGACCCTTCTTCGGTGGCAGGAATCCCTCGAATGTGAACCTGTCGGTGGGCAGACCTGAATTGACCAGCGCCGGCACAAATGCCGTAGGGCCGGGCAGGGTCTCAACCTCTATCCCCTCTCTCCTACATTCGCGTGTGAGCAGAAAGCCCGGGTCGCTTATGCCCGGTGTCCCGGCATCCGAGATCAGTGCTATCGTCTCGCCGGCGGCGAGCATCTCTATTATGGGGCTCACGGTGGCGTGCTCGTTGAATTTGTGGTGCGACGAGCAGGGGGTGTCTATGCCGAAGTGCTTCAGCAATACGCCCGATGTGCGCGTGTCCTCGGCAAATATGCGTGAGCACCCTTTGAGCACTTCCACGGCACGGGGTGTCATGTCCGACATGTTGCCTACCGGCGTGGGGACTATATAGAGTTTTCCTGACATAAGTGATCTCTATCCGTAATTGATGATTATGTGGGTGAGCTTATGTGTATCCTGCCCGTTAAAAGTGCTTTACGATAATATCCATGAATGCCTTTACATCCTCGTTTGCTGGGTCGAGGCACAGGTCATCGTAGACGTATTCCTCGGCCTCGGCTACGGTAGTCATCTGGGATATGACATTGATGGCGTCGTCCAGCTCTTCCTGCGAGCCACGGAACAGCTCGCGACGGAAACGGAACTTGTCGTTGAGGGTGAATGCCCGCGACAGGTCCTTGGCACGCTGGCGTGCGAGTTTCTCTTCAAGAGTGAGGGCCGGTTCTGCCTCTGTGGCGGCTTCGGCGGGCTTTACAGTTTCCTTGATCTCCACGGTAACTGCCGGAGTTTCCACAGGGCGCTCCTCCGTCTCTTTTACCTCGACTGGAGTCTCAACCACAGGTTTCTCCACAGCGGGCTCAACTTCAGGCAGTGAAGGTACGGGCTGTTCGGCCATCATCTCCTCCTCGCGGAGGGCCGATGCGGCTATCTCCTCCTTATCGCCCGAGGGGGCAACAGTGGGAGTGGCCTCGGTGAGCGGGCTGAAGTGGGATGCGAGTTCGGCTATCTTACCGGCCAGGAGCTCGTCAACGGCCACTACAGCATTGTCGCCTCTCTGGGCCTGTAAGGTGAGCAATCCCTCTATTTCATAAGCGAGCGTGAGCAGCTTGTTATAGTCGCGTGACATATATTATAGGATAGTATTGTTAATCTTCTTGCAAACTTACATCAAATAATTCTAATAACAAACGCTGGATGTCATTTTTTAGCGCCGTGCGGCTGCATCGGAATCCATTTGCTATGAAAACCAGCAGGTGGGTGGGTTTTCCCTCTTCATCAAGAAGGTAGCCGCTATAGGACTGTACCCCTTTCATCGAACCGGTCTTCATGGCCACACGTCCTTCGAGCGGAGTGTCTCTGAGGAAGTATTTCATGGTGCCGTCTCTACCGGCGAGAGGGAAGAGGGTCACAAATTCGTTGCCGAACTCCTCGGCAAGCATCTGGCGGTTGATATTGCCGAGAAAGCGCGCTGTGAGGCGGTTGTCGCGCGACAGTCCGCTACCGTCCACGATCTTTACCCCATGGGCGCTTATCCCCTGCATGGCCCACACATTGTTCTCCTCGGTGATCGCTTGGGCACGGGTGCCTCCGGGGGCGATGGTGCGGAGCATGCCTTCGGCCATCAGATTGTCCGACCGGTGCATGAGGCTCTGCATTATCTCGCCAAACGATGGGGAGTGGTGGGTGTATATCACCGTCTCCCGCAATGAATCTCCGGGTTTACCTTTACTCACGGTTATGCCGGCGCGGTCGAGCCCTGACAGGATCTCGGCCCGCATGGCTTTGCGCGGATACGGCATGGCGAGAGTCTCGTTCACCCCGCGACGGGTGTTTCCGGTGACGACGATGGTCTCTGATCCATCCTTGCGGTCGATCTTCACACGGCGTTTCTTGGGCGACAGGAACTGGAATTTCAGGTCAGGAACCTCGGGTACGGTCTTTTTCGATGGGAGGGAGAGCGAGAATTTATTGTCGTGTATATTGGCACCCTGCAGTCTTGCTCCGTAATACCATGGAATATCCTCGGCCATCCATCCCGGAGGGGTGGTGGCATCGGGGAATGCGCTTTCATCAATTATTACGTCGCCTGTGATGCGTGATATCCCCATCCGTTTGAGGGCGGTCACGATACTGTCGGTGAATTCTGCATTGTCCTCAAAGTACTGCGACTCGATGGTGGGATCACCTATGGCGTGCACCACAAGATTGCCGTCGAGAATACTGTCGGTGATATTGCCGGTGACGGCTATCTCGGTGGCGAAACGTTCATCGCTCCCTGCCAGGTTGAGCAGTGAGGCGCAGGTGACGCTTTTCATCACCGATGCGGGAATGAGGCTTTTGTCTATATTGGCGTTTACCAGGTCGTAGCCCCATCGCAGGTCATGGATCCACACCGCTGTACGCAATGTGTCGATCCCCGCCACTTTCAGCGGGAATGACCATGCTATTGCGACCTGAAACAGTAGTGCGAGGCTGAGGATTGTGCGTGGGAATCTCATCAGCCGAGTATGCTTTTTATTGCGTCGATTTTGTCGGCGGCGGTCTGGTCGGGGCGTATGGGCACTATGGTGCCGTAGTTCCGGGCAAGCCAGTATTCGTCGGTCTCGGGATTGTCGGGCTCCTCATTGTGGAACTTTCCGGTGAGCCAGTAGAAGGGCTTTCCGTGAGGGCTGGCATAGTCGGCATACTCCTCGGTCCAACGCCCGCGGGCAGCGCGCACCACTTTCACGCCTTCGGGCACGCAACCTGTGGGGCAATTCACATTGAGGCATATTCCGTCGGGCAGACCGTTGGCCAGGACGTTCTTGGTAATCTCGGTAATGAAGGGGGTGAGAGGCGAGAAATCAGCCCGGGGGGAATGGTTGAGCAGTGAGTATCCTATCGACGGGATACCTATGATACACCCCTCCATGGTGGCTCCCATGGTGCCTGAGTAGATATTGTTGACGGCGGCGTTGGAGCCGTGGTTGATGCCCGAGAGCAACAGGTCGGGCCGGCGGTCGAGCAGGGCGTGCATGGCGAGTTTCACGCAATCGACCGGAGTGCCGGTGATGCTGTAGACCTTGGCACCGTCGATGGACGGATGTTCGGCTATCTCAAGCGGTGAATTTACCGTGAGTGCCGATGATTTGGCCGATTGCGGAGCTGCTGGAGCTGCTACCACTACATCGCCGAGGGTCGTGGCTATGCGCACGAGATGCTCTATTCCTGAGGCATGGATGCCGTCATCGTTGGTGATCAATATGAGGGGACGTGTCATATACTTGTTCTGGGATTGTTATTCGGGGTTGATTTGTAAAACAAAAATACGGAATTATACCGAGAATGCCAAATCATGCAGGCCTGTCAATAGGGGAGTCCGTAACTCTCGGTCGGTTCGGCTGCCGTATCGTGGGGAATGTCGCTGTCGGGAGGTGTCATGTATGGCTGTGATATATTCATGATGCCCGGAGTGCCGATCACGCGCTGGTAAAGCAGTTGCAGGCTCTCCTCATTGATCTCACATTCCCACATGTGCATCACTCTCCATCCCATGCTTCTCAGCTCCACATCCACGCGGTAGTCTCGGGCCTTGTTGAGGGTGATCTTATGTCGCCAGTACTCCACATTGGACAGCGGAAGCCGCGACCGTTGACACCCCTCATGGCCATGCCAAAAACAGCCATCTACAAAGATGACTGTCCTGTAGCGTGGCAGAACGATGTCGGGCGAGCCCGGCAACCGATGGTTATTGACACGAAACCTCAATCCCTGAGCATACAGGAATTTCCTTACCGCGAGTTCCGGTCGTGTGTCCTTGCCCTTGATGGAAGCCATGCACCGGCTCCGTTGCCGGGGCGTCATTCGGTCAGCCATGGCTTTTGTGGGGGAGATTCTATGTTGTTAGAACAACGGGAATGTGGAATTGTTGAGCACGTATTTCTTCTCGAAGTCGGCCTGGCTCATGGTGAGCATCAGGATTCCCTGTATGAGGGTTACAATGTTCCATATTCCGCAGGTGATCACCGACAGGAGCAGACAGATGAAGCCTCCGGCCACCTTGCCTACATAGAAATACTGCGCGCCGAAGAAACCGAGAAGTATGGCCAGTACGCCACACACTATCTTGTCCTTGCCGGTGGTGTTGACCTCGGCAGGATTCGGGCGTGATGACTCGATCTTAAGCATCTCCATGAGGTCGGGGAATGTGTATAGCGGAGCCCACTGCTGGTTGTCCTCGGTGCATACAGGGGTTTGGGGTGTTACGGGATACGCAAAGATCTGCTCTCTGCTCATCGGGCCTACGGTCTGGCCGTTGTAGGTTATGAAGTAGTTCATATTATTCTGATATTGTGTTTGTTAATGCTGTTAAGGCGTGTCGCCGCTCAGGCGTTATCGGGTTTCACTACCACTCCGGTGCCCTTCAGGCCGTTCACTCCTATCACGAGAGGATCCTCGAAGGTGACTATACGAATGAATTCGCTTTCATACACTGCGGGCTGGGCGTCGAGGAAGGCCACATCGTAGAGGTCGGTCACTTCCTGCGAGGAGTTTCGGCGGGTGGTGGCATCGATGGTGAAATAGGCTACGCCAAACGAGGTGAGATTCTGGAAGAAATGAGTGCCCTGGCTCGGCTCTATGCGGTAGTTGGGCAGGGCCGATTCCACAATGAGACGGGCTGCCGATATAGCCGGCCATTTCACGGGTATGCCTAAGGCAGAGTCGGATGATCCCCATCGTCCCGGACCGATCAGCAGATACCTCTCGTCTTTCTCAAGGAATCCGCGGTTGATCTTCTCCATCTCGCGGGCGATGAGCGAATTGTTGGACGACGAGAATTTATCGGGCCTCACATACACCACAGTCTTTACGCCCTCGATGGTTCCGTGACCCAGCGCGGTGGATGATTTGAGCAACAGCCTGTCATCGGGGGTCGACATTACGGCCTCGTCCACATTCTCCTTGCGGTCCACTATGGGGCGTATCTGCAACCAGTAGAGACGGCCTTTGGAGTCCTTGCCGGGCTCGATCATGCCTGCAAACTCTATCTCTACCGGACGCTGCATCTCCTCCTGCCCCTTGCGAAGCATGAAGTCCACAGCCTCGGCGAGCGGATACACGTTGTGCTTGAGCACATTGTTGAATGTGACCACTTTCCGGCCATCCCCCTTGTCATTGTCGCGCAGTATATTGTCGCGGAAATCATAGGTTGACACCATGTAGGTGAGCGCTCCACGGTCGGCCACATCCTGCACGCGGATCTTTGCCACATTGTATCCGTCCTCCACCTTTATATGTTCGAGCGATTCCTTGGGAGGCGTGGCGGGCCGGCCGTCGAGATTGGTTTTGCGCTCGTCGCCCATCATGTCGAGGGCATACATGCGGGTCTGTGTGTCGCGTAGGGCGAGCTGCAGTTCCGATGTCTGCAATACGCTCTCGGGATGGCGGGGCGAGAATCTCAGTCCCACGCCACCGTCAACTATGTATTTTCCCAAGCCTACGGCCACCTCGGCCACTCCATCCTCGGGACGCTCGTCACCGAGGGGATAGTAGTTGAGCGACCGGCCCACGCCCGAGAACGAGGGGAAGTAATAACCGTCCAGATCTTTGCCTACAACCTCCTGGAGTATCACGGCCATCTTCTCCTGGTCGATCACATTGGATGTCGCAGTCATGTAGGCCTTGGAATCGGCGTAGAACACCGAGGCATACACTCCCTTGATGGCATTGGTGAGCATTTCGAGCATACGTTCGGAATCCTTGAATTTGGGCACCATGTAGGTGGAGTAGATTCCGGCAAATGGTTGATAGTGCGAGTCCTCAAGCAAGCTCGATGATCTCACGGCGATGGGGGTGTCCACCACCTGCAGGAGGGCTTTCAGGTCCTCGCGTATGCGCACCGGCAGTTCGGCCTTGAGGAAGTGGGCCAGTATCTCCTCGTCGGGGATATCGCTGAGTGCAATGGGGTAGAGCTGGTTGTTCTCCATGAACTCGTCGAAGATGTCGGTACACAGCACCACGGTGCGCGGTATCGATATGGTGATGCCATCGAAATTGTCGCACACGGTGTTCTTCTTGATTATCGAGTCGATGAATGCCAGGCCACGGCCCTTGCCTCCGAGCGATCCCTGCCCGATGCGGGCAAAGTTGGAGTAATGGTCGAAGCGGTCCTGACGGAATATGGCCACCACTCCGCGGTTCTTCATCTTGCGGTACTTGACGATAAGGTCAAAGAACAGCTGTCTCACTTTGGGCGCGTCGCTGATGTCGCTGAAGCGGTGTTGCTTGATCACCTCGGCTATGGGGAACATGGCGCGTGAGTAGAGCCAGCGCGAGATGTCGTTGAACGACGCATGCCAGTAGAGGGCCTCGGCCGGGATGTCGAATATTGACTTCTGCAGCTCCTTGAGGTTGTGGATGCGACGTATCTCCTCGCCGGTCTCGGGATTGCGCACCACGAAGTCGCCGAAACCGAAGTTGTTGATGATGGCTTTGCCGAGGTCGACGGGAAATTTCTTGGAGTTCTTGTCGATGAACGTGCATCCCATCTCGCGGACATCGTGGGCGTTCTCAGGTTCGGAACTCTCGATGATGAGGGGCAGATAGGGGTCGCGCGAGCGCAATTCGCGGGCCAGACGGATACCGGCCTTGGGATCCTTCACGCCGTCGCGCATGAACGACACGTCGCTGATCACTCCGAGTATATGGTCGGAATACTTGTCGTATATCTCCAGGGCCTCCTCATAGTCGCGGGCGAGCATCACCTTGGGGCGTCCGCGCATACGCAACATGCGCTCATGCTCGTTGAGGGCCTCGGTCGAGAACAGGCGCGACTGGGTGAGGATGAATTTGTACACGATCGGGAGTACAGAACTGTAGAATCTCACCGAGTCCTCGACGATGAGAATCATCTGCACGCCAACATTATTTATATCGTTCTCGGCATTGAGCTTGTCCTCGAGCAGCTTGATGATAGCGAGGAGCAGGTCCACGTTGCCGAGCCATGAGAACACATAGTCGATGCCCGAGAAATCCTCGTTGGAAAGTCGGCGCGACACCTCTTTGGAGAATGGGGTGAGCACTATGATCGGTTGCTCGGGATGAAGCTCCTTGATGGTCCTTGCCCCCGAGAATGTCTCGGTGACATCGTTGCCGGGCATCATTATCACAAGGTCGAAACTCTTGGTGGCAAGCAGTTCGATAGCCTCGGCCGAGTTGGACACGCGGGTCACACGCGGAGGCGACGAGAGGTTGAGGGAGATATATTCGAAATAGAGCTGTTCCTCCACACGTCCATCCTCCTCCATCATGAAGGCATCGTAGGTCGAGGCGATGAGCAGGACGTTGAAAATGCGTTTCTGCATCAGGTCCTGAAAAGCCGTGTCCTTGAGGTAGAGCTGGCTTAAAGCGTTTTCATTCATAATGTCAGTTGATAAACGAGTCCTTGAATCCGAGGAAATACAGCACGCCGTCGAGACCTATGGTCGATATTGACTGCTCGGCATTGGCTTTGACTTTTGGCTTGGCATGGAATGCTATTCCGAGTCCGGCTGTCGAGAGCATGGGCAGGTCGTTGGCTCCGTCGCCCACGGCTATGGTCTGGGCTATGTTGACATTCTCCACCTGGGCGATCAGCCTGAGTAGCTCGGCCTTGCGACGGCCGTCAACGATGTCACCGAGATGTCGGCCGGTGAGTTTGCCGTCCACGATCTCAAGCTCGTTGGCATACACGTAATCAAACCCGTATTTCTGTTTCAGATAGTTGCCGAAGTAGGTGAATCCGCCCGAAAGGATAGCGGTCTTGTATCCGGCGCGTTTCAGCACCTGCATCATTCGTTCCACCCCCTCGGTCACGGGCAGGTTCTCGGCTATTTCGCGCATCACGCTCTCATCGAGTCCCTCGAGAAGGGCCACACGTTCGCGGAAGCTCTCGCAGAAATCGATCTCACCGCGCATGGCACGCTCGGTGATGGCCTTTACCTTGTCGCCGACTCCGGCCCGCATGGCGAGCTCGTCGATGACCTCGGTCTCTATAAGCGTGGAGTCCATATCGAAGCATATCAACCGTCGGCAACGGCGATACAGCGTGTCCTCCTGCATGGATATGTCAAATTCATCCTCCTGCGACAGCTTCATGAACTGTTCCTGCATGGCATGTACATCCTTGGGTGTACCGCGCACCGACATTTCCACGCACGACTTTGACTTGGGCTGTTCCTCGTCGCCGAGAGGCATACGGCCGGTGAGACGCTGTATGGCATCGATATTCATTCCCTGTTCGGCGAGCACGGTGGTCACGTTGGCTATCTGGCGAGCTGTGAGCCTTCGGCCCAGGAGAGTGATGATCCAGCGGTTCTTGCCCTGGCGGCCCACCCATTCCTCATACTCCTGTATGCTTACCGGGGTGAAGCGTATGTTGACGTTAAGCTCGGAAGCCTTGAACAGCAGTTCCTTCATGATGTTGCCCGAAACGTCGGCTGTAGTGCGGATGAGTATGCCCAGCGACAGGGTGTGGTGGATATCGGCCTGGCCGATGTCGAGTATTCCGGCATCGTACTTAGCGAGGATTTCCGACAGTGCCGAGGTGACTCCCGGATGGTCCTGCCCCGATATATTTATCAGAATAAGTTCAAGCTGTGATTTTTCCATATCAGAAACTCGGGGATAAGCATGTGTATATCACGACATGTGCATGTCATGAGTAGATTAATGCACAAAGATAATTAAAATCCCGCTCTTTTTTGTACATTTGCACCCCAAATCTATACCAATCATCCAATCTCAGGACAAATAACCATGGACTACAACCGTATATTAGCGGAAATTGCGGCCGAGATAGAGCCCCTGCGGAACGAGGGGCGTCAGGCCGACTACATACCTGCCTTGGCCGAGGTCAACCCCGACCGTTTCGGTATGTGCATCACCTCGACCAAGGGGGACCAGATAGAGTGGGGCGATGTGGAGGAGAGATTCTCAATCCAGAGTATCACCAAGGTGTTCTCGCTTTCAATGGCACTCTCGATCATGGGGGAGGACCTGTGGGAACGTGTGGGGAAGGAACCGTCAGGCTCAGCTTTCAATTCTCTCGTTCAGCTCGAACTCGATCACGGCGTTCCGCGCAATCCTTTCATCAATGCCGGAGCCATAGTTGTGGCCGATGTGCTGTTGTCGCGTCTCGACCGTCCCCAGGAGCAGTATATCGAATTTATCAGGCAGATAGCCAACGATCCTTCCGTGGATTATGACCGTCGGGTGGCTTATTCCGAGCGCGAGAAGGGATACGTGAATGCCGCCATCGCCAATATGCTGAAATATTATGGCAATCTCAACAATGATATCGAGGAGGTGCTGAGATTCTATTTCCTGCAATGCTCGGTGGAGATGAACTGCCGTCAGCTGTCGAGGGCTTTCCTCCCGTTTGCCGACAGGGACAAGAAGTTCTCGTTTGGCAACGTGAATCTCACTTATTCCCAAGTGAAGCGCATAAATGCCATAATGCAGACCTGCGGATTCTACAACGATGCCGGCGAGTATTCCTATCTCGTGGGGCTTCCCGGCAAGAGCGGTGTGGGTGGAGGCATAGGTGCCGTGTATCCGGGCCGTTATGCCGTGGCCACATGGAGCCCGCGCCTCAATGTCAAGGGTAATTCCGTGATGGGTATGAAGGCTCTCGAGCTGCTCACCACCTATACCCACGAATCGATATTCTGATCGATCCCCCGGTACCCGTCAAGATTTTTTTTCACAACCTCATAAGTAAGTCGTAAAAATTAATGCACATATAAATCGCAGTTATTTTTGTGGTATTTTGGCTGCGGAATGAAGGAGCATAGCGAGCTATGCGACTGAGTGACAAAACCAAAATAGCCAAAAAGAACAAGGTTTATTGGGCAAGCTCTTTAGAGCTTACATATAGCGGTTAATTTTTAAGACTTACTTATATGCCACATGGCCGTTGCGTCTCCATCATGGAAAAGCGCAACGGCCATGTGATCATAGATTAACGAATCTATACTTTTATTTATACAGGTATCGTTTGATGGAACGCTTGGGGGTCTTCTCGAATTCTTCCTGCTGGATGCGGAATGATTGTACCTGCGAATAGCCGGGAAGTGACGAGTTGAGTGTACGGATATTCTCGTCCATCACACGCTCGATATCGGTGTGGGAGTATCCCTGGGTCTGGGCGCTTTCAAGGTCGGGGTATATCAGGGCGATGAGTCGGCCTGCCCCTGAGTCGATGATGAGTGATTCGGATACGTAGGGGAGGTTGTTGAGCTTGTCCTCTATCTCCTCGGGGTAGATGTTTTGTCCCGAAGGTCCGAGTATCATGTTCTTGTCACGTCCACGTATGTAGAGGAATCCCTCGTCGTCGAGGTTGCATATGTCGCCTGTGCACAGCCAGCCGTCCTCATCGACAGCCTCGGCTGTAGCCTCGGGATTCTTGTAATAGCCGAGCATGTTGTTGTCGCCTCGCACAAAAAGTATTCCGGGAACCGAAGCGGGATTGGGTGATGCTATCTTGGCTTCCACGCGGTCAACGATGCGGCCGCATGATGCCATGCGGTTGTCATAATTGGGGGAGTAGGAGATCAGCGGGCCTGTCTCGGTCATGCCGTAGCCCACTGTGTAGGGGAATCCGCAACGGCGCAGGAAGCGCTCCACGTCCTTGTTGAGGGCTGCTCCGCCTATAATTATCTCTTCAAGGTTGCCACCGAATGTTTCCTTGAGGCGCTCGAGAATGCGTGAGAGCAGACGGTCGTCGACAAACGGCACCATGAGCATGAGCTTCATCAGAGGTTTCTCGAGCATGGGGAACACTCGGGTGCGGATGATCTTCTCGAGGATCAGCGGCACCATCACTATGTAGCGTGGCTTAACCTGGGCAAATGCCTCCATGAGCACGCGGGGCGATGGGGTGCGGGTGAGGATGTTGATATGACAGCCGGCTATGAACGGGCGGAGCATGTCGATGGTGAGGCCATACATATGGGCGAGCGGAAGCATGCACACCACTCCGTCGCCGGGGTTGGCTTTGATCAGTCGGAAACAGAACTCCACATTGGACCACAGGGAACGGTAGGGGAGCATCACGCCCTTGGAAAAGCCCGTAGATCCCGAGGTGTAGGATATGAGACACAGCTCTTCGCGGTCCTCATGATAGTATTCAATATCATCGGGGGTGAAACGGTCGGGGTACTTGTGGCCGAACAGTTCGTTGAGATGGGCGCGTGTATGAGTGAGAGTCTCGTCGTTGGAGTGAAGCAGGGAGAAATCGCGGGTGCTCAATGCTCCCATGATCTGGGTCATGCCGTCGGGGTTGAGGGCTTCCCACACATGCTCGTCCACAATGGCGAGCTTGGCATCGGAATGGTTGATCAGATGCTGGATATTGTCGGGCTTGAAGTCGGCAAGGATCGGCACTATCACAGCTCCGTAGGTGAGGGTGGCTATGAATGCCACGCACCAGTGGGATGAGTTCTTTCCGCACAGAGCCACCTTGTCGCCGGGCTTGATCCCTGTCTCACGGTATAATATATGTAGCTTGGCAATCTTGCGGGCCACATCTTTATATGACATTGTAGTGGAGCCGAGATCGGTCAGCGCAGGACGGTCCCAGTTGTTTCGTATCGAGTCTCTGAAATATTCGTTGAGGCTTTCGCGGGCTTCCATAAAATATAGCGTATGGGGTGAGGTGTGGTTTATAATCGTTGAGTTGAGATTGCAAAAGTAGCGAAAAATCCTCGGATAACCTTGCGGGAGCCTCCATTTTATGCGCAAATGTATTGCTGATGTGAAATTTCGCGGGCTTGAAGTCCTTGTTTCGGAGGATTTTGAGTAACTTTGCAAAATATGGCAAAATTTCAGGTCAACATATTAGGCTGTGGTTCCGCCACCCCGTCGGCCCGTCACCAGCCTTCGTGCCAGGTGGTGGATTTCCGCGACAAGCTCTTCATGATCGATTGCGGTGAGGGAGCACAGTCGTGGTTCCGGCGCATGGGGCTGAAATTCTCGCGTCTTGGCCACATATTCATCTCTCATCTTCATGGCGACCATGTGTTCGGGCTTCCGGGTCTGCTCTCCACCATGTCGCTTCACGACGTGCAGGGCACTGTCACTATCCATATATTCAAGGAGGGTGCCGAACTGCTTAAATCGTGGATGGATTTTTTCAACCGCCAGAGCTCGTTTGAGATCATATATGATATAATAGAGCCGGGCGAGAGGCGTGTGATATACGAGGATTCGGGTCTCACGGTCGAGACATTCCCTCTGTATCACCGCATACCGTGCACAGGATTCATATTCAGGGAGAAGCCTAAGGCCCGGCATCTGAGAGGCGACATGGTGAAGTTTCTCGGCATCCCCGTGTCACAACTGCAGGCTATAAAGAACGGTGCCGACTATGTGAAGCCCGACGGGACGGTGGTGCCTAACGACCGTCTCACCACTCCCGCCGATCCGAGTGTGAGCTACGCTTACTGCAGCGACACGATGTATGACAAGCGTGTGGCGCGTGATGTGGCCGGAGTCGACACGATATATCATGAGGCTACTTACCATTCCTCGCTCGAGGCCACTGCCCGTGAGCGCGGACATTCCACGTCGTTGCAGGCGGCTGTCACTGCCCGCGATGCCGGAGCCTCGCGCCTGATCATCGGGCATTTCTCCAAGCGGTATGTGCAGGGGGAGCAACCACTCCTTGAGGAGGCTGTGGCTGTGTTTCCGTCCACTGTGCTCGCCAACGAGGGGTTGCGCATCGATCTTGAATAATCATATCTCCATCCTCTAAAAGTCACTGCAGAAATGTCGCGCATCGTAATCCTCATTGTAGTCTCGGTAATATTGTCGGCATGCTCGGCCTCGAAGATGGAGGTGGCCGACGGCCAACTCGCACGTGGAGAATATTACGATGCGTCGCGCACCTACCGCAAGATTTACAACAAACTGAGCCCGCGCACCCGCCGATCCGAGAGGGGCGAGGTAGCTTATAAACTTGCCCGGTGCCACAGCATGCTCGGCCAGGACGCAAGGGCTGCGACCGCTTATCAGAATGCGTTGCGCTACGGGTACCCCGACAGCGCATCTGTATTGCTCGGGCTTGCCCGCTCACAACATTCCACAGGTGAGTATGCCAAGGCCGTGGCGACTTATGAACGGTATCTCGCCATGAATCCTGCCGACCGCGATGCATTGAGGCAACTTGCCGGAGCACGCAAGGCGATGGAGATGAAAAAGGCCCGGTCGCGATATGTGGTGCGTGAGGCCAAGCAGTTCAACACCCGCCGGAGTGATTTCTCGCCCATGTATAACGGTGATGTGCTCTACTATACTACTACCAACGAGAAGGTTAAGAGCGGGGCGTCACGTAGCGAGATCACCGGCATGAAGCGGTGTGACATATGGATGGTGCGCCGTAATGAGCATGGCGCATGGCAACGTCCCGAGCCTGTGGACGGTGAACTGAACACTGAGTGGGACGAGGGGATATGCTCATTCTCGCCCGACGGCTCCACGATGTATCTTACCCGTGCCGTGAGGAAGCCGTCGGCCGATTCGGGGACCGAGATATGGACCTCGCGGCGCAGTGACGCCCAATGGAGTGCACCTGTAAAGCTTGAGATCACGGCCGACACGCTGTCGTCCTACGGACATCCGGCGGTCTCCCCCTCGGGCGAATGGCTGTATTTCACCTCCGATATGCCCGGATATGGAGGGAAGGATCTGTGGCGCATCAGTCTCATTGACCGTGCCGGAAGCCTCGAGAATCTCGGCGAAGCCATCAACACCCCGGGCGATGAGATGTTCCCTTACATGCTCACGGATTCAGTGCTGATATTTGCATCCGACGGCCATCCCGGCTTAGGTGGCCTCGACCTGTTCCGTGCCACACTCACTCCGTCGGGCGGATGGATGGTGGAGAATATGGGCGCTCCGCTTAACTCCGAAGGGGATGATTTCGGCATCACATACGCCACCCCGGGGCGTGAAGCCGGTTTTTTCAGTTCCAACCGTAGCGATGCGCGTGGATATGACCATATATATTCCTTCGAGCTTCCCGACCTGCGTATCCTTATATCGGGATGGGTGCTCGACAAGGATGAGGAGCCGGTGCCTGGAGCTGTGATACGTATTGTGGGGAATGACGGGTCCAATCAGAAGACCTATGCCAAGCCCGACGGTTCGTTCTCGTTCCCGCTTGAACGTGGTGTGAGCTATGTGATGATGGCAGGGGCCAAGGGGTATCTCAACGCCCGGCAGGAATTTACCTCCGATACCGCCGAGGAGGATGCCGAGTATGGCATAGATTTCATGCTCGCATCAATAACCAAACCCAACATCCTGGACAATATTTTCTATGATTTCGACAAGGCCACCCTTAGGCCCGAATCCCGTGAGGCTCTCGACGGACTCGTGGCCATGCTTCGCGACAATCCCAACATAACCATAGAGATGGCCTCGCACACCGACCGCAAAGGCACCGAGGAGTATAACATAGCATTGTCACAGCGTCGTGCCAAGAGCGTGGTCGATTATCTGATCGCTGCAGGCATAGCGCCCGATCGCCTCCAGGCCCGTGGATATGGCGAGTCGCGTCCCAAAACGGTGACTAAGCGTGTGGCGCGCGAATTTCCCCAGTTCCCGGTAGGGCAGGTGCTCGACGAGGCGTATATCCTCACTCTCACCGACGAGGACCGGGAGATAGCCGACCAGATCAATCGCCGCACCGAGTTTCAGGTACTGTCCATCGACTACGAGATGTATTAAATATGATTCAGATGCACTCTTATCAGTGTATATCAACACGTATTGCGATTTAGAGTTGCGTAAGTTGAATAAAAATCGTAACTTTGCACCCAAAATTTTTTAGAGAAAGATGCAAAAGATTCGTAACATTGCCATCATCGCTCACGTTGACCATGGCAAGACCACTCTCGTTGACAAGATGCTCCTTGCCGGCAAGCTATTCCGCGACAATCAGACCACCGGCGAACTGATACTCGACAATAATGACCTCGAACGCGAGCGTGGTATAACGATTCTGTCCAAGAACGTATCGATCAATTACAAGGATTACAAGATCAACATCATCGACACCCCGGGACACGCCGACTTTGGCGGCGAGGTGGAGCGTGTGCTCAATATGGCCGACGGTTGCCTCCTGCTCGTGGACGCTTTCGAGGGTCCGATGCCACAGACCCGCTTCGTGCTCCAGAAGGCTATCCAGATGGGTCTCAAACCCGTGGTGGTGATCAATAAGGTGGACAAGCCCAACTGTCGCCCCGACGAGGTGCAGGAGATGGTGTTTGACCTCATGTGTAATCTCGATGCCACTGAGGATCAGCTCGACTTCCCCACTATCTATGGCTCGGCCAAGCAGGGATGGATGAGCACCGACTATAATACCCCTACCGACAATATTACCCCTGTCCTCGATGCCATCATCGAGTATATTCCCGAACCCAAGACCCTGGAGGGAGATGCCCAGATGCTCATTACATCGCTTGACTTCAGCAGCTACGTTGGCCGTATAGCCATAGGCCGTGTGCATCGTGGCGAGCTCCGCGAAGGCATGGACATTGCCCTGTGCAAGAAGGACGGTTCAGTGGTGAAGCAGCGCATCAAGGAGCTCCACACATTCGAGGGCATGGGCCGCAAGAAGGTCCAGAGCGTGAAGAGTGGCGACATCTGTGCGCTGGTAGGTATCGAAGGATTCGAGATCGGCGACACTGTAGCCGACATAAACAATCCCGAGCCGCTCCCCCGCATCGCCATTGACGAGCCCACCATGTCGATGACATTCACCATCAATGATTCACCCTTCTTCGGCAAGGACGGTAAGTATGTGACATCGCGCCACATTGCCGACCGTCTAACCAAGGAACTCGACCGTAACCTCGCCCTCCGTGTCACCAAGGCCGACCATGAGGACACCTGGACCGTGTTTGGCCGTGGCGTGCTCCATCTCTCGGTGCTTATCGAGACCATGCGTCGCGAGGGCTTTGAGCTACAGGTGGGCCAGCCTCAGGTAATCATCAAGGAGATCGACGGCAAGAAGTGCGAGCCTGTGGAGATGCTCACCATCAATGTCCCCGAGGAGTATTCTTCCAAGATCATCGATATGGTGACACGTCGCAAGGGTGAGATGATCACCATGACCACTCAGAACGACCGCATCCACATCGAGTTCCTAATCCCTTCGCGTGGCATCATAGGTCTGCGCAACAATGTGCTCACCGCATCGGCCGGCGAGGCTATCATGGCCCACCGTTTCCATGAGTATCAGCCCTGGAAGGGCGATATAGAGCGTCGCACCAACGGCTCGCTCATAGCCATGGAGGCAGGGACCGCTTACGCCTATGCCATCGATAAGCTCCAGGATCGTGGCCGATTCTTCATCTTCCCCCAGGAGGAGGTGTATGCCGGTCAGGTAGTGGGCGAGAATGCCAAGGACAATGATATCGTGGTGAACGTTACCAAGTCCAAGAAGCTCACCAACATGCGTGCAAGCGGTGCCGACGACAAGGCCCGTATCATCCCGCCGGTAGTGTTCTCACTCGAGGAAGCTCTCGAATATATCAAGGAGGATGAGTATGTTGAGGTGACCCCCCACCACCTGCGTCTGCGCAAGATCATCCTTGATGAGCTCGAGCGCAAGCGTGCCAATAAGTAATCATCTGCACAAACAGCATAACAGATCTCCGCGTGTATCATGGATATTCGCGGAGATTGTTTTTGTAAATCTTCAACGGATTCATTATATTTGCCGTATAAACCCTATAATCATAGAAAACATATCATGAAAACTTACCTGACTGCAATACTGGCATCATTGCTATTGTCGACAACTGCCTATGCCGAGACCCCCACAGTGCCTCGCGACACATCGTTCACTGCGTGGTCGACTTATATTAAAGTGCGTAAGAATAATCCTGATGTCGAGCTGATGCGGCCCGAGCTTCCCGCCGGTGTAAAAGCCATCGAGAATGTCACATACGCTCATTTTGACGACACTCCATTTGGCCCGCGTGATCTGCACGTTGATATTTTCCGCCCCGATAACGACAGTATCTATCCCGCGCTGATCATGATTCATGGCGGAGGATGGAACTCGGGCGACCGGTCACTGCAGGTACCTATGGCTCAGCAGATAGCCAAGGCCGGATATGTGACGATTCCGGTAGAATATCGCTTAATTCCCGAGGCCCTGTACCCGGCAGGACTGCATGATATAAAGACTGCCGTGAGATGGGCGCGTGCCAATGCTTCCAAGTATGGCATAGATCCTGACCGCATTGCCGTGTCGGGATGCTCGGCCGGAGCACAGCTCGCCACGCTTACCGGAGTCACCAACGGATCCTCCCGGCATGAAGGGGAGGGAATGTGGCGCAATGTGTCGAGCGATGTCCAGGCTGTGGTGAGTATGGACGGTGTGGCCACCTTCGTTTCACCGGGTAATATTTCAGGTTGTGAGCAATACTTCCGCGAACGTGGTAAACTGCAGGTGGGGCCCATATGGCTCGGCGGATTGTATGACGTTGCATCCGAGAACTGGAACGAGGCTTCTCCCGTGAAATGGATCACCTCGGCTTCGGCCCCTGTTTGCTTTATCAACAGCGAGTTGCCGCGCTATCATGACGGGCGCGATGAGCTGGTTTCGGTTTACAAATCCCTTGGCATATATAGTGAGATCAACCCGGTGGGTGCGCCTATCCATCCCTTCTGGCTTTTCCGCCAATGGGCCGAACCGACGGTGAATTATACGGTGGCTTTTCTTGACAAAGTGTTCAAGTGAAACTTTAATCGGCCGGAAAACGCACATCGCCGGGCCTGTTAAACCGATACTTTATATAAAAATATTTACTGCTTGATCGTCCGATAGTTACATTGGTGGCGTGAAGCTTTTGATGAAAATAAGTTTGTGTAGACAGAAAAAAGTCCGTAACTTTGCAACATGATTGATCTGGCCTCACATATAGAGTATCTGCTTATGAGTCACGACTGTGTAGTGGCTCCCGGTCTTGGTGCGTTTCTCGTGCATGAGACACCGGCCCGATACGATGCCGAGGCTTGCCGTTTCATGCCTCCGATGAGGTCGCTCGGCTTCAACCAGGCCGTTACTATCAACGACGGTTTGCTTTCCGAAAGTGTGGCAAAGAAAGAGGGTGTGACTCTCGACGCGGCCCGTTTGGAAGTCGAAACAGCCATCGCTTCATTCCGTCATCAGTTGGAGCTGACCGGCACCATGCCCGTGGGCAATCTCGGCGATATGACGCTGACCGATGGTGTGTTGGTTTTTGAACCATCCGACTCCTCGGGTGTGGCCATGCGGTATATGGGCCTTGCGCCATTGGACATCACGCCTATCGCCACCGATAGTGACACCCAGGAAACCATTGAGGCCGAGGCTGAGGCACGGGTAGTAAAGATCCCCGTGGCATTGAAGCTGGCCGCATCGCTGATAATAGCTGTGGTGGCATGTGGAATATTCATCTCCACCGGCAAGCTCATGAACAACCGTCAGTCCAATTTCGCATCACTCGATTCCGGGCTGAGGACCAATGTTGCTTCAGTAGCGCCTATCACATCCGATGAAACCATATCCCTGTCGAGGGAGATCGAGCTCAACATCTCAGTGCCCGTTGCGGCGGCCGAGACAGCAGTGGCCGCAAGCGTGGCTCCCCAGCCGGGCCGATATCTTCTCGTGGTGGGTTCATTCCCCACTATGAAGTCGGCTTTGAGGCACATCAACGGCGATCCTACCCTCGCGGTGATGGAGATGGATGATAAGTTCAGGGTGTATGCCTCGTCGGCATCCACCATGAAGGAAGCCACTCTTAAGGCTGACTCTCTGCGGTCCGCCCATCCCACAGTGTGGGTGTGTCGCCGGTAATAATTACCCCCCCTAATACCACATCATGGATTTTCACGAACTGATAATCAACAGGCGTTCCATACGTAAATATACCGAGGAGCCCATCTCGCCCGAAGACGTAAAGCTCCTGCTTGAGGCTGCGTTACTTTCCCCCACATCCAAGAGCGCACGTGCGTGGCAGCTTGTAGCCGTGGAGGATAAGGACACCCTGCAGCGCCTTGCCGAGTGCAAACCTGCCGGTGCCATCTCGGTGGGCCGTTGTCCGCTCGCTATCGCCGTAACTGTGGATTCCACTAAGTCGGAAGCATGGATCGAGGATGCCTCAGTGGCCGCCTCCTATATGCAACTTCAGGCTACAGCCCTTGGGCTCGGCTCATGCTGGGTGCAGGTATATGGACGTTTCGCCGCCGACGGCACCCCCGCCGATCAGTATGTGCAGGAAGTGCTCGGAATACCCGAGACATGCCCCGTGCTGTGCATCATCACGTTCGGTCACCCCGACGAGATACGCAAGCCTCAGGATACCGAGAAATTGAAGTGGGAAAATGTCCACATCGGCCGTTGGTGATTCCATAGTCTTCATCGGGGCCGGAAACGTGGCCTCACATCTGGCTCCCGCGCTTGAACGTTCAGGTGCGGGCCATGTCGTGCAGGTATATTCCAGAAACATAGCCTCGGCCCGCGGGTTGGCTTCCGCTTTGGAGAATGCCGTGGCCATCGATGATCCGTCGCAGGTGATACCAGATGCTGACGTTTACATAGTGAGCCTTGTGGATCATGCTGTGTCCGAGGTGCTTTCCCGCATCCCGCGCAATAAAGCGCTGTGGTTGCACACGTCAGGGTCTCTGCCCATGGATGTATTGGAGAGCATGTCGGGGAGTATCGGGGTGTTTTATCCGTTGCAGACATTCTCCAAAGGGGTGGATGTAGATATGGCTGAAGTCCCATTGTTTATCGAAGGATCCTCGCCCGAGGTGGCTGACCGCATAAGGCGTATTGCTGAACGAGTCACCCCTAAGGTGCACTATGCCGACGGGGATTTGAGGAAGAGGATGCACATTGCGGCAGTGTTCGCCTGCAATTTCACCAACCATATGTTCACTATTGCCGATGACTTGCTTCGGCGCGACGGTCTCAGTCTCGAGGTGTTGCACCCGTTGCTGAAAGAGACGGTGCGGAAGGCCCTGAACGGTTCTCCGGCGCAGGGTCAGACCGGTCCGGCCGTGCGTGGCGACCGCGAGGTGATGGAGGCGCATGAGTCAATGCTTGATCCGCAACTTGCCGAAATCTACAGGATGATATCCGCGTCGATCTACAACCGGCATCATAAATCATAGGATTGAAATCATGAGCAGAATCGATTACGATCTTACCCGTATTCAGGCAATAGCCTTTGATATGGATGGAGTGCTGTCGGCATCCACGGTAGCGGTGCGCGAGGATGGCACCCTGCAGCGTCATTCCAATGTGAAGGACGGATATGCCATACAGTATGCCCTGCGCCGTGGCATGCGCATAGCTGTAATTTCGGGAGCAAGGGATCTGTCAATGCTTCCGGCCTACAGGTCGCTCGGAATAGAGGACGTATTCTTCCATGTTGCCGACAAAGGGGAATGCATCACCCGCTGGATGAGCGACCGTGGACTTGCCCCGGAATCGGTAGCCTACGTAGGCGATGATATCCCTGATATTCCGGCCATGCGTCTTGTGGGATTGCCTTGTGTGCCTCGCGATGCGTCAGTCGAGGCCAAGTGCGAGGCCCGCTATATATCCCCGTGTAATGGAGGAGCAGGGGTGGCCCGCGATCTGATTTCCCAGATCCTCTCGTCGAGAGGGGAGTGGATGTGCGATGACGCACACCTGTGGTGAACATCGCACACTCACTGACTAATCTTTAAGGCTGAGGATCGCCGGGGAGACAATTGATCAGATACTTCCTGGCATTTTCCCAAGATGTGTACACGCTTTTCTGACCGGGTAATATCACCGGTTTTTCATTGACATCAACCCTGACATACATTTTCCCTGTGGATGTGGACTTGAGAAGTATCATCTGCAGGTTGGCACCCATCGGCACTACCGTGAAGTCGCGCCAATGCTCGCCTACGGTAGCGAAATCGTCGGTCATATAGTAGCACCCGGGAAGCCGCATCAAGGCCAGCAACGGCATCAGCGTCTCGGCGTGGCCGAATCGGAGCATCACCGTGTATTCATTATTTCCTTTCACCGCTGAATCCATTGTAATGATGAGGTTGTCGAGCAAAGCTGTGGCGAGATCCATCGGGGCGGGAGAGAGTGTCGAGGCCGAATGGGTGAGGTAATGGTGCATATTGGCGATGCTCCACAGGGCGTTGTACTCCTCGGGGGTGAAGAACCGTGAGGCCTGCGGGTCAATTGATATGGCCTCGCATCCGGCCACCACTTTATAAGCGTCCAATGTCACGTCCCTCTTCTCATTCTTTGAGAATGGATATCCCTTGCCAAGTAGTTTTTCGGCCACCTGCCCGGGCACGGTGGCGTCGAGATATCTGTGATATATGTCTGACCATCTGCTGTCATCCATGAACGACTTGTAATCGGCATCGCCTGTCCATGGGCGCACCAGTCGCGAGTTCTGGCGACCCGACGAGGTGTATATTTCCACTTTGGAGTCGAGGCGCGCTATCTGGTGGGTGAACGCGTCCATGGAAGCTACGCAACGTGGCACATAGGATGATATAGCGTTGATCTTGTGTCCGCTGAACAGGTCGGGGGCTATTGAGTAGAGACGCGATGCGATCCCCTCCTGCTCGGCCATGCCCAGCGAGTCGAGCGCTCCCCAGCGGTCGGCCGTGCGTTGCATGACACGATTGCATAGCGATATCATCTCTTTTCCGCGTGGAGTTATGGTGCCGAGTGAATCGGCCTTATGTAATCTTTTCAGCAGGTCACCGATAGCTTTGCCCGAGGTCATGAATCTTGCCCCATGCCTTCCCACATGGTTGACATACACCGGAACCAGAGAGTCGGGGATGGCTCTCAGCTTCATGTCTATGTCGGGATATGGCATCGATGATCCCTCACATTCCGTGTAGGAATATCGGGTGACGTTACGATCCGATGCGGCCGCCATGAGGCAGAATATCGAGATGATGAGAGTGAAAACCTGTCGTACCATTGTCATTTACGTCTTTTTTGAGTAGTTTTGCGGTCCAAAACCATTGATTAATGTGCGAGAGCCGAAATATCGATCAACTCATAGCCTCGGGGCATCTTGCCGGGGCGGTGAAACTCCTGGGCGAAACCATCGCCGGGGCCATGAATGGTGAGGAGTTCAAGGCGGGTGATGAACAGGCGCGGAGAAACGTGGCCGACCTGTATTTCCGAAGGGGTAAATTGTACTGGCGTCTGGGAGAGCGAAGCAGGGCTACCAATGATTATGCCCGGGCTTCGGAACTCGACCCCGATGGGCCGGCTACAATGGCTCTTGAACTGGCTCGTGATGTGGAATCGTTCTTCAATCCTGACCTGTACAATCCTTGATCGTTGACTTCACACAATAATATAACGCATTGACTTGCCGAAGGGTTGTCACTTCCCGGCGGTAGCGATGAATAATTTTGACGTGTCGAAATATTTTTCTGCCATTGAGGCAAGCATTTCGGCCGACATGGTGCGTGCTGCGCTATCCTGCATGGCGAAATATCCTGCCGGTGTGTTGGCCGAAACCTGGGTCTGAAGGAAGTCGGCGCGTGAGAACGGACTGTCGAGCACTCCGGCCAGTTCCGACAGTACAAACCGGCTTATGCGGTCGATCTCGTCATCGGAATATGATGCCGGATTCTTCATGCGTTCAAGTTCCGAGTTGGTCTCTTCAATAAGTTGATCCACAGTCCTTGCATCGGTCTGGGATGCGATGGATATGAAACCGCTGTGGCGGAATCCCATCAGGGAGGCTGTTATGCCGTAAGTGAGACCTTTTTCCTCGCGGATATTCAGCATCAGTCGGCTACCGAAATATCCTCCCAAGGCTATCACGGCCATTCTCAACGGCACGTAATCGGGATGTTTGCGCCCTATGGCCGGAATCATCAGCCTCACTCCGCTCTGCATGGAATCGGGCATCTCCACATGGGTGCGTTGCCCCGCGCTATGCTCGGGAAATCTCAGTTGCGGAAGCGGAAATGTCCGTGACTTTGGTATGGATGAGAACACTTCCTTGGCCATGTCGGTCATGCGCTTGGACAGCAGTCCGCTGATGTACACGTGCATCCCCTCGGGGTCGAGCCTGGCATGATGGGCCTCGGTGATCTCGGCCGGTGTGATTTCGAGCAATTGCTGCGGATCGGTCACTGATGATAGGGGGTGTTGCGGTCCGTACACCATGTTTTTTATCGCACATCCTGCTCTGTAAAGCACCTTGTGTTGCTCTACTTCTATTCTGGCGGCTTCGGACTGAAGCATATGCGCGGTGGCTTCTGGCGCAAATTCGGGATACATCACAATCTCCTTGACAAGAGGCAGGAGTGACGGGTACACGCTGTTGAGGCAGTACATGCTCAGTCCTGAATGATGGGTAGTGGTCTCGAGTCCGGTCCATGCGCCGTTATACTCTATAATGTCGGCCAACTCCCGGCCGGGATGGTTCTTTGATCCCTCGAGCATGAGCGAGTTGGCCACCTGATACAGTTGGGGGCGGGGGGATTCGGCTATACCTCCGGGTATAAGTATCTTGATTCGGCTCACTTCGGCGTCACCGCCGCTGAGTGTATGTAATGTCAGACCGTTTGCCAGAACGGAAGTGTCGGCTTCCGGAAGTGATAAGGGGCCCATGTTTTTTATGTCGGGCGATTTTGTACGGTCTATTGTTTCGTTCAGATCAGGATTCATGAATTGATGATTTATGACCTTGTGGTGAGGCATAGGTACATGGCTCGCTACAGGTCCTTTTCTTTCAGGGAACTGAGCACTGATGCGCGGGCTTCCTCGGGTGTGGGTTCCGCATTGGTGGTTGACGATGCTGTGGAGATGGTAGCCGTCTGCACCGTGGTCACCGGTTTGGCGGTCGTCTGAGGCTTCTTTTCAGGCGACGATGTTACTACCCTCACGGTTGCCGGTTGCTTTGCCGGGCGTTCTTTCACCTCTTCAGCTTTAGTGGTTACTGATGCCGTGGTGGTCTCGGATTTGGCAGGAGTCTCGGGCTTGTTGGCCGCTACAGGGAGGCTTTCGACCGGTGTCAGCGTGAATCCGGGCTCTGACGGCTTCTTCTCGGGTTGAGCCGGGACATCCTTGAGCATAGCATGGTACTTGTCAACAATCCCCGATCCCACATAGGTGCGTGAATAATAAGGCTCGGTGATGCTGCTCACGATCACTCCTTTCGAGGCCGAGGCGTGTATCATCTGGTTATTACCGACGAATATGCCCACATGCGACACTTTCGATTTATTCTTTCCTGTGGCAAAGAATATGAGGTCGCCGGGGATGAGATTACCTATTGACGTGGGGGTACAGTAATCACGCTGTTCGCCCGAGTTGCGGGGCAACGGGATCCCGAGGGCATCCTTATATACCTTCAGTACAAGTCCGGAGCAGTCCACCCCCTTGCGGTCCTCTCCGCCATAGCGGTAGGGGGTACCGAGCCAGCTGCGTGCGGCATCGACAAGCGCGGCCGACTGGGGTGCCGATACCGACGCGTTGTTGCTTATCACGGAGCCTTGACCGGGTTTATATCCTGCCGACGGAGACTGCACGGTTTTCGACGGTCCGCATCCTGCCAAAATGGCAAGAACTGACATTGAAATGATATGTAAGGATAGTCTCTTTAACATAATAATGCAAAGTTATACATTTATTTTTAGATTGTTACGTCGGTGTACGTGCGGTGGCCGTAAATATTCCTTAAAATGGAGCCGAAGCTATTAAAATTGTTTAATCTTGTAATATCCCATGTAACTTTGCACACGTTTTGCCGTCATAAGAGTGTAAACCAACCGAATTTATTTACCAACCACTATCATAATATTAATATGAAATTTTCAGGCAAGATCATCCTCCTGGCTGCAGGCGTTGCAGTGTTAAGCTCGGCTCTTACTGCCGGCGTGATCAGGGAGGTATTTACATCTGGTGATGATTTCTCTTCCATTTCCACCGGTGCCGGCGATATGACCGGCAATGGGGGAGGATTCTATACTGTGGGGCTTACACCCAACACCGCGACCGATTTCACTTCAGCTGCTGAGAGTTCCATCAACGGCGTGGTATCCATAAAGAGTTTTGTCACCAAGCGCGAGTCGGCCAATAACGGAGGTTTCTTCGGAGGCGACATTTTTGAATACTTTTTCGGTTTCCCCGGCGGTGGCCAGCGTCAGCAGCCCCAGTATCAGGAGGAGCCGCAGCAGTCGGAACAGCAGCTTGGACTCGGTTCTGGAGTCATCCTCACCCCCGACGGATATATCGTCACCAACAATCATGTGATCGATAAGGCCGAGCGTCTGGAGGTGACTCTCAATGACAACCGTACATTTGATGCTACCGTCATCGGTACCGACCCCTCCAGCGACCTCGCTCTCATCAAGATCGATGCTACCGACCTTCCCATCATCCCTATGGGCGACAGTGAGGCTCTTAAGGTAGGCGAATGGGTGTTGGCTGTGGGTAATCCTTTCGGATTCACCTCCACCGTGACCACCGGTATCGTGTCGGCCAAGGCCCGTAGCATCGGTGGCAATTCCCGCAATGGACGCCCCATGAGCATCGAATCCTACATTCAGACCGATGCCGCTGTAAATCCCGGCAACTCGGGTGGTGCGCTCGTGAATCTCGAGGGGCAGCTGATAGGCATTAATACAGCTATATATAGCCAGACTGGTAACTATGCCGGATATTCATTTGCCGTTCCTACCTCGATTGTAAAGAAAGTGGTGAGCGATATCCGTCAGTACGGAACTGTCCAGAGAGCTATCCTCGGCATCGCCGGCGGTGATTTGAATTCCGAGTTAGCCAAGGAGAAGGGTATTACAGCCGTTACCCAGGGTGTTTACATCAGCGAGGTTTCTTCCCGTTCGGCCAAGGAGGCAGGTCTGCAGTCAGGTGACGTTATCGTGGCTGTGAATGGAAAGCCCACCGACAAGATGACACAGCTCCATGAGCAGATAGCCAAGCACCGTCCCGGCGACAAGGTGAAGGTTGATTTCATACGTGACAATGTGCGCAAGAGCACCGAGGTGCAGCTCCTCAACCCCAAGGGTACTACCAATCTCACCAAGGCTGTAGAGTTTACCGACCTCGGTTGCGAATTCAAGAAGGCAAGCGCCAACACTCTGCGCCAGCTTGGTCTCCAGAACGGTGTGCAGGTAGTGGAGCTCGGCAATGGTATCATGCGTGATGCAGGCGTTAAGAACGGCTTCATCATCACGTCGATCAACAAGCGTCGCGTCGCTACTCCGGCCGATGTCGAGAATATCTACCGCATGATAATGAAGTCGGAGAACGTTGAGCGTGAGATGGTGATCCGCGGATGCTACCCCGATGGCAAGACCCGTGGTTACTGGCTCGACCTCTCAGGCGAACAATAAAACGAAACTACAAATCTGTGCTTTAATAAATGATTGATTGATAATGTGATAAATTAAAGTAAAGGTTAAATAATAGATTACAGAAGTGCCGGGCTGGTCGCGATGACCCGCCCGGCACAATTTTATCGGATAAGATGTGTAAACTAAGCGATAGCTTCCACCCGATTACTCCTCAGGTGAGAACATGGGATCCCACGGCGGAAGCAGTGTGGGCTGTTGCTTGAGTATCTTCTCCACCTTGGGAGTGATATACTTCTTGCCCACTACCACACGGAACATATACTCGTCAAACCATTTGTCGGTCATTATGAGATGTCCCTTGTTAGCGCCGTCACCCCAGCTGTTCTCCACCATCCATTTCTTGGGAGTTCCATTCTCATCGAGGTCGACGGCCACGAGAGTCATGGCATGGGTCGAGGCACTTGAATGGGTGCGGATACGCTCGGCCTTGTTCATGCCGAATTTTGTGCCGAGCAGTGAGTCGTAGTCGTAATTGTTGAGGTCCATCACTCCGCGCTTACGGTCGAGGAACTTGTTTACGTCACATGAAATGTACATCGCGGCGTTATCCTTTATCGATTCGATGGCCATCTCCTTGATATCCTCGATGGGAAGATTCACATATGTCCAGTTCTTGCCATCGTAGGCATGGCGGTCAAATTCTATCTCGTAATTCTTGTAATACTCGCGGGTGGGATCGTTCATGAGCATCACATAATTGTTCTTAAGATCATTCCCGGCATACTCCTTGTAGAACGACTGCGGGGTGTAGCTCTTGGTCTCAACGGCTTTTCCGTCCTTGTCACGGCGGGTCCATGTGAATTCCGTAGGGGGCTCGCCGAGATTGAGAGCAAGGATGCGGTAGACATCGCCGAGCATTTCCAGTTTCTTGTCGGCAAGAGCTTTCTTTCCGGCTCCCTCGGCAGCCATCTTGCGCAGGGTGAGTCCGTCTTCCCTGAGACGCAGACCAAGCAACTGGCGCATCTTGGAAGTGCTTTGGCTGCTTGTTGTCTCGCCCATGATCTCGATGGGCACTACGCCATATTTCATGATTATGTCGGCCACGCCGGTGTACTGTCCGCCGTCCGAGAGAGGATTGGAGAAAAGCCAGTCCACCGTGCGGTCATCGTCGGGACGGTCGGCTGTGTCTATGATGCCTTGGAGAAACAGATTGGATTTCTCAAGCTGATCCCAGAAGAAGTTGTAGGATTGCGACAGCTCGAGCATAGGGAGGTCATGCTCCGACATCATCTGGGCTCTTAGCACATTCAGTCCGGTGAAAAGCCAGCAACGGCCCGACGATCGCTGATTGGTGATCCCTTTGCTCGGTACGCGGTGTGAGAAATGGTCGTCGAAATTATTCTTGTTGTCAGCGTTGAGGGCAAGGTCGTCGATAGCGGTGCCCGCTATAGCGTTGTGGAGGGCTTTGTTGGCCGGTGTGGCCTCGTAGGATTTCTTGATCTTTTCAATGGCCTGGATCGACAGTCCACCGTTGCTGTCAACCGGTGTTGCGGATGTGGCAGGCAAGAACACTGCCAGACTTACGGCCGCTGAGATAAGATGACGATGATTCATGATTGGTTATTTTATGGTATTATGGTTGATATTCGCATGTAATGCAAAATTATATTTTTCTACCGCTTTATGCAAGCGGGATATGAAAAAAGGATTGCCGGCCGATCCGTGCAATCCTTTTTCATCGGAAGAGAGGAGAAACAGTGTGTGTTTATTTGTGTGTGTTTATTCCTGCATTAGGATTATAGCGAACTATATGTTGCAGTCCTGCCATATGAGCATCTGGTCGAGTACCACTCCATGAGTTATGGGGAGGATGCTTATTCTATGGTCATGCCCGTCGTTGCGTATTCTGAATTTTCTTATAGCCTGGTTGCTCATCACATTGAGTTTCCATTCTTCGCTTCGGCCCTGTGTGGCGAAGTTGATATTTTCCTCGATAGGTTTGCCGTCCATAAGCAGATTGAACGAGATAGTTGATCCCTCGACAGGGTGGGACGGCAGGAGTCTGACGTCCACCGTAATGGAATCGCTGTTGCTCACGGCCGGAATGTCAAATGCTATCTCATCCCCCTTAGCCACTGCCACCGCTCCGCCACCGTATCCGAGATTCTCGCAAGGAGTGAAGCGCCCGATGCCATTTATGCCGTTAAAAATCATTGCAGGTCGGCCTGGCTCGGCCATATCTACTGAATCGGTGGAGTGGGGCACACTGGCGAATACCGGAAGTTTTCTCGGAGCCATATCCATTATGCCTCTCCATTTACCGTTATTATTGATGCCTTCATTGTATATGCGGGTGAGTGTAGCTATGCTGTCGTAAGCCTCGTCGCTGTGTCTCCAGTCGGCAAGTCCGTGACGGGCCATCTGCGCGTCGATCAGTTTTCTGTTCATCAAGGCGGCACATTGCATGGGATATTTTATCAGTTGGAAATAAGTATCCTGTCGGTCCGCAGGGATATCTCTGCCGATATTCTCGACCTCGGCCGATAGTTTCATATACTCATTACGGCGGTTCAGAAGCGAATCCTTCCCCCAGTCAAGGTCGCGTATGGTGCTGAAATAAGCCTTGCGGGCTTCCTCGGTGCGCGTGTTGCCCATATGCTCAGGCTTGCGGATATATGCGAGCCGGTAATGCTCGTTCATTATATTTGTGAGATGTTGAGCCTGTTTCTGTCCGAATTCCCTGCCGAGGAATCCTCTCAGATGTTTCTCGGGCCCGATACGTCTCACCTGATCCATATCCCATGCCATGTCGAGGAACAGTTCTATTTGATATTCTGCCGGCTTTATATCTCCCACATTGAGTATCCATATCTTCTGTATGCCACGGTCATAGGCGAGCGACATCTGCTGATACAGCAGATAAGGGCTGAACGTGCCGAGCCACAGATAGTCGTGAGGACGGCCCCAATACGACACGTGATAGTACACTCCGTTTCCACCCTTGCGGTTGCGCTCGGCCTCGGTAGGGAAGTGCCTGATATATCCGTAATTGTCGTCACACCACATCAGCGCCACATCCTCGGGCACCTCCAGTCCGGCATTATATATGTCGAGTACCTCTTTGTAGGGGATGAATACTTGGGGCACCTGTGTGACATCAGGGTTTACATATTTGCGCAACAGATTCCTCTGCTCGTCAAACACTTTGTTCAGTATCGCTTTGCCCTCTTCTGCGGTCTTGGCTCCCTTCATCGCGCTGTCGTGCACACCTCTCATTCCCAACGTGTAGAGTATCTCCTGATTGGCCACCTCCTTCACCCTGTTCTCCCACAATCGGACCACTTCGTCACGGTTGCTCACATAATTATACTCTCCGACACCTCTTCTCGGCCATTCGCCTGCGGCACTGCAAGCCATAGGCTCGCAATGTGAGCCTCCGATGTATATGCCATATTTCTCGGCTACTTCACGGTTGCCGTCGGTCAGGAAAAACGGTATCGAACACTCGTGCATGGCCGGCCAGTAGGTGTTGGCCCGCAACCTGAGCATCAGTTCAAATATCTTCTCATTCGTGGCCGGCCCTATGCGTCCGGGTTCGCCCCCGGGTTCATATGTCCTCCCGCTCCACGGCATCAATCCCCAGTCCTCATCGTTGATGAAAATGCCTCGGTATTCCACCGATGGCTCCTGTATGTCGCTGTATCCTGCCGGGAGGGTAAAGCCGGCCATAGGCGCCGGAGTGGCATCGGCCCACCATTCCCATGGCGATACGCCAAGTTTCCGGCTCAGTTCCAACACCCCGTAAGCCACGCCATGATAGTCGCTGCCGGCGATCATCAGTCGCCCGTCGGGGAGCACTTTGAGTGCGAAAGCCTCGCGCCGTCCATCTATAGAGTCAAGTTCGGCATCGGCTCCTTTCACGCGGTTGCGCAGATCCTGAGCCGTCCCGACTATGATTTTCCCTTTCCGGGCGGATATTTCCGGGCTGATGTCCAACAGATTGCCAATATCTTTTCCGAATATCTCCAAGGCAGTTTTAAGCACCGGAGCCGCCGTTTCGGCACACTCTATCCTCAACCTCTCATTCCTGTCGAGCTTGAACGGCTTCTTTTCAGCCTGTACCGCCACAGCCGAGGCCAATATCATGAGGATGACAAATATTCTCTTCCCGATTTTCATGGTGGGTTCACGTTAACTGATTCATTGAACTTGATATACGGGGGCTCCTATTGATTGAGCGACTCGAGAAATTCTATCTCTACGATTCTCAATTCGTTGTTAACCTTGTCGCCCCCTTTGGCCTTGAACAGGTCAAGCTCTCCGGCGGCCGGCTCGGCCACTTCGATGATTTGGCCGAAGGCATCGCTGTCGGTTGCACTCCCCTTCAGACGTATGGTGTAGGTATCGGCCATCACCGGTTTGTCGATATTCAGGTGTACATACCCGAGGCTCCGGTCGGTGTTGCCGCTCCACACGAGGGTATCGCCGGCATACACTTCGATTGGATATGAACGCTGTCGCCACCCCGTGAGTTTCACGCATATATCATCGATTGCTGCGCGACGTTCGAGCCGGTAGGATATCCATCCGGTGGCTAACCGTCCGTCATTCTTCCACTCGCTCAGTTCATTGTCATCGTAGCTTGCCGAAGCCGTCTCCTGGTTGCATCCGGCCTTAGCTTCCGTTATCCTCACATCTATTTTCGAGTCGGTGTAAGATGGTCCCTCAGGAGTCTCGCCACGGTCGAGTCGAGATGGGAGGGCCGATGCGGGCATGAATTTTGTGAGGCCGTCGGTCACTTCCACGGGGAGTGTCTCAAATGAGATTTCCCCGCCCTCTAATCCTCGTGCTGAAGCGGAGAGCTTCACATGTCCCGCTTCGGGAGTGGATCTCAGCATCACGCGGTTTATTCCGCACTCCACCGGCAACGCTGTCGCCCCCGCGAAATTATCTTTCCCCTGGGCCACACCTCCGCGCCATTCCATCGGGCCCGAGAGAGTGAAATGTATAGTATCGTTGGCAAGCGGACACCGGCGCCCCTTGCTGTCCACTACTTCCACCTGCACAAGAGCCAGGTCGGCACCGTCGGCATGCACTCCGTCGGGGCTTTGGAGCAGGGTCAGTTTAAGTGATTTTGGAGCGCCTGCCGTCTCTATCTTATTGACTGTGCGGCGTGCCCCCTTCGAGTCATAACCTATTGCCTCGATCTTTCCTGCCTGATAGGGGATGGAGTCAAATGTGAACAGGAACCGGTAGTCCTGCATCCCGGGGCCATAGCTCTTGCCGTTGACCTTGAGCTCCACCGAATCGCAAGTCGACACCACATATACAGGCTTCACCGTCCCTTCGGGATAATTCCAGTGTCCCACTATATGCGTATCATATTTCTCGGGATCTACCCATGCATCCCACATCACCTTGTGGGCAAAGAATCCGTCCTTGGGGATCCTCATGGCATCCACCACTCCGCTCAAGCGGTAATTCTCGGCACTGCGTCCGTGGGTCTGGGTGTCCGAGAATATGATCTTCGCGCCTCCCGAATTCACGCGTCTGCCGGTTCCGGGACGTTCGCGCCAGAAGTCATACCACCTTCTCACAAATTCCACTGTGAGCATATCCTGGTTCTGGTTGTAGGCCGATGCGTCCTTTCCCTTGTGGAGCGGACCATCGCCATGCTTGTGATAGGGATAGCTCCAGTTGTCCCAGTACTTTCTCAACCCCTCGTCTCGGCAATACTCGGTCTGTACCATTGGGCTGTGCTCGCTCTTGTTGACATACAGCATCTCTCCGCCATATTCGGCCTCGCGTATGTCCAGCATCTCGCGTGAGCCAATGGCACGACCGCCATGAGGATCATACATGTCGCGTATGCTCCTCATTTCCAGCATGTGGTCCCGGCTGATCGACTCGTTGCCGCACTCCCAGAACATTACGCTCGGACTGTTGCGGTAATATATCATAGCATCGCGCATCAATGCTTTCCTGTGTTCCCATCTGCGCCCCTCCACATCCTTCTCCGAGTCTCCGGCCGGGAGCATCTGCATCAGTCCCACGCGGTCGCACGACTCCACATCCTGCCTCCACGGCGACACATGCATCCACCTCACGAAGTTACCGTTCCCTTCCACCACCAGCGAGTTGGAGTAATCGCTCAGCCACGGTGACACCGACAGTCCCACGCCGGGCCATTCGTTGCTCGATCGTTGGGCGTAGCCTTTCATCTGTATCACACGGTCGTTAAGCCATATTTTCCCCTCTCCGAAGCGGGTTTTGCGGAATCCGGTAGTTGTCGTAACCGGGTCACATTCCTTGCCATCGATCACAAGGCAGGTCTCCACCTTATATAGATAGCCGTAGCCCCAGCTCCAGAAATATATGTCGTCGAGCTGCGTGGTGGCTGTCAATACTGATGTCTCACCCGGGGCTATTGTCACCTCCCTGCCGTCGGCCGATGCCACCTCTTTACGGTCAAGATCATATATCCTCATCCTGTAACCGGCTGTTACGGGCCTCTTACCCTCGTTTCTCACCTCCGATTCGGCATGTATATCGGCTGTGCGGCTCTTCACCTTGATATCAGTGGCGTAGATGTATGTGCCTGTTGTGCCGAGATTGCTGTACAGTGGGAGTGTCTGATACACCTTGTCGGTGATATGTAGCCAGGTGTTTTTAGGGATTCCGCCATAGTTGGCATTGAAATTGCGGTCGTTCCACTGATACAGACTGCCGGTCGAACGCTCCTTGTATCGCCAGTCATTGTCGGTGCGCACGGCTATCACATTGTCTTTCCCGAAGAGTATGTAGGGGGTTACGTCAAATCCCACAGCCATCACGCCGTTCTCATGCAAGCCTATATGGTGTCCGTTCAGATAGAAATCAGCCCCCTGCCTCACGCCTTCAAACTCCAGGAACACTTTCTTCCCTTTGGCCGACGACGGCACTTTGAAATGCTTTCTGTACCAGGCTACGGTATCGGTCATCTCCGCTATGCCCACCTTGTAAGCCTCATCCTCGTTAAAGGCGTGGGGGAGCGTTATCCTTTTCCAGTCCGAGTCGTCATACGCTCTCTTCTCCGCTCCGGTCATGTCGCCTGTGATGAGTAGCCATCCGGGATTGAAATTGTATGTGTCGCGGGCATGGACCGTCATTGCCGACATGATTCCACACAGTAACGCCGCTATTGCTTTCTTTCGTATTAACATTACGATATCTATATTCAAGGTGATATTTGATGCTGTTTTCATGGTTGTTTTTATGTGTCTCCTGTTGGGGAGATCTATATCCGTAAACTCATGTAGTGACGTGAAAATGACTGCTTGCCGATTTTTTGCAAATATGGCCAAACCTACACTTTATTGGAGAAAAATTCATCTCATATAGGGGTAAAATTGAGTCAAAGGTGTGATTTTGCGCGATATTACCCCATGTTTGGAGTGATATTGCACCGATGCCGTTGAGCATTGTCGTAATTTTGCAATATAGTCGAAAATAGCGATGACATACGTTAAAATGGTCATGTTTGTCCGATTTTATTTGGTATTCATTCCTATTTTAGTAACTTTGTTATACCTTTTTTATTTCTTACCATGATCAAGAAATTTCTTGCAACATTGATCCTGACATTAGCGTTGCCCATAATCGTCAGTGCGGCCGATCGGGATGTGGAGAATTTAAATTTCGGTTGGCGATTCGCTTACGGAGATAACGACGAGGCCTGGGATCCGGCTTATGATGATTCCGCATGGCTACAGGTCAATCTACCTCACGACTTTCAGATCTCGCAACCTTGGGTCGCCCCCGAGGCCGGAGAGACTGCCGATAGCGATAACCCCGTGGCCAATGTGAAGTCGCGCCTCAGTTCACGCGGATTCAAGGAGATGGGTTCCGGATGGTATCGCCGTCAACTTACTGCCGATCCTTCATGGAAAGGACGCCGCGTGTTGCTCGATTTTGGAGGCATCATGCTCACGGGCGACGTGTATCTTAATGGCCATAGGATCGGAGGCACCGATTACGGCTATCTCGGATTTGAGATAGACATTACCGATAGACTCAACTATGATGCGCCCAACATCCTGGCAGTGAAGGCCGATACCGGCAAGCCCGAGAATTCCCGCTGGTACACTGGCGGTGGCCTGTATCGCGACGTCAATCTCATTGTCACCGATCATGACACCTATTTCACCCGCCATCCGCTGTACATCACCACACCAAGTGTCACCGACACCGAGGCCACAGTGAGACTACAGGCCGAGATCGCGGCCCTCAAGCATAAGGAGAAAGCTATCAAGGTGCATGCCCGCATCACTGATGCCGACGGTACCGAGGTGTATGACCGCACCCTCGATCTCCCCTTCAACCGCAAGCAGAAAGTCAGGGAGTACACTGTCGACAGTGTTGTGGTCAAGTCACCCCGCCTGTGGGACTGCGACAATCCTCATCTCTACACGGTGGAGATGTTTCTGCTGTCGCCCGACGGTGAGGTGATCGACCGCGTGGAGGATCAGTTCGGCATACGCTCCATCGAGTACTCGCCCGAATTTGGATTCAAGCTCAATGGCCGGAAACTGCTACTGAAAGGCATAGCCAATCATCACACTCTCGGAGCCTTGGGTGCCGCGGCATATCCCGCCGCCATCGAGAAGCGTATCAAGATGCTCAAGGATTTTGGTTTCAACCACATCCGCACCTCCCACAATCCCTACAGCAAGGAATTCATGCAGCTGTGTGACCGCTACGGTATCCTTGTGGTCGATGAACTCTACGACAAATGGCTGTCGCAGTATGCCGGAGGGCGTAAAGATTGGATGGAACTGTGGCCCAATGATGTGCCCGAATGGGTGAAACGTGACCGCAACCACCCATCCGTAGTGATGTGGAGCCTTGGCAACGAGCTTCAGCTCCTGTGGGAACTCCCATATTCCGATTGGGGCGTCACTCCGTATAAGATGCAGAAAGCTCTTCTCGACCGCTACGATACCACCCGTCCCGTCACCGTGGCCATGCATCCCCGTGGTCGCCATCAGACCACCGACTCGCTTCCAGCTCCGCTGGTTATGGAGACCGATATCGCCGCTTACAACTACCGCTACATGTATTTCCCCGGCGATGGCCGTCGTTTCCCTTGGATGATGTTCTATCAGAGCGAAGCCAACACTTCGGGCATGGGACCAAACTTTTTCGAGATGGATCTCGACAAGGTGATAGGTCTGGCCTACTGGGGCATGATCGATTATCTCGGAGAGTCTCACGGCTGGCCCGCCAAGGGATGGAACGAGGGCGTATTTGACATATCGCTCCGTCCCAAACCCATTGCATGGTTCCTGCGAAGCATATTCAAACCCGAGGAGCCGGTGGTGCATATCGGTATCATCGACAGCGACGTCAACACCGTGTGGAATGATGTGAAAGTGGGCACAAAGCGCATGTCCGACCACTGGAACCGCAAGCCCGGTAGCTCCGTCGATCTCTACACTTATACTAATGCCGATGAGGTGGAGCTGCGTCTCAATGGCAAGACCATAGCCCGCAAGCGCAATGAGGTGGCCGATCCAAAGAAACGCAACCGTATATATTGGGACAGTATTCCCTATAAATCCGGTTCGCTTGAGGCGCTGGCTTATCGCAACGGCGAAAAGGCCCCTGTGGCACGCCACCGCATCGAGACCACCGGAAAAGTGTCGCGTCTAAAGGCTGTGCCCGACAACGCTTCATGGAAAGCCGACGGCATGGACCTGCAGCACGTGAGCATCGAGGCTGTCGACAGCAAGTCGCGCATAGTGCCCGGCACCGAAACTCCTCTTGTGTTTAAGGTCGACGGCCCTGCCGAGATCGTGGGCGTGATCAATGGCGACATTACCAGCGAAGAGCTGATGACCGGCTCCAGCCGTAGACTTTTCAATGGTCAGGCTTCTGTTATTCTCCGCTCCACTCGCGAAAGCGGCCCTGTGACGCTCACCGTCATACCCGAAAACGGCAAGGAGGTCAAGCTGAAAATGTCGACTATCTGACATGTTCCTGACAGCCACGCCTCGGGCTATCCTCTCTCCTCATGATTTGATACAACCTATATTTTAGACACACTCTTAATTATATGTGGTCATGAAAAGACCATTTGTCATATCCGTTCTGATTCTCGCATGTTCCCTCTTGGCCACGTTGGCCGAGGGGGCAAGCAATGCTTCGGTATCAGTCATTCCCACCATGAATCAATTGCCCGAGAGAGGTCTGCGGCGTATATTCCGTGACAGCGAGGGGTATATGTGGTACGGCACCACCAACGGTCTGTGTCGCGACGACGGATATCATGTGGCCATCTTTCATCCCGGCAATGCCAATAATATCAACGGTATCGCCGAGGACAGCATAGGCCGGATACTCGTGGCTACCGATAAGGGGGTGTGGGCTCTCGACAAGCGCAATTACCGGATATCTCCCCTCGATGAGATACGCATAGGGTCCCGGCCCGTCAATTCGCTCCATGTCACGGCCGATGGCGATGTGTGGATCAATCAGTATGGCAAGTTGCGTCGTTACGACCGCATAGGCAATTGGATCAAGGATTACAACATCATCGACCGTAAGGGAAAGGCCACTTATGTGAGCGGTTTCTGCCAGGCCCGTTCCGGAGAAATATTCATGACCTCCTATAGCCGTGGCATCTATCGCTATGAGAAGGACAAGGATGCTTTCGAGATGTACCGTCCCATAGGGCTTGATGTTCCGCTTGGTCAGATAGTGCAGGATCGCAGGAATGATCACTTCTGGGTCACCGATTTCAGGGCTTCGTTGTACAGGTTTGATCCCGATGCCGACAGTGTGTTTGTGCAGAGCACCATACATTATTGGAACAGTCACCGCACCGAGAATCTACTCGACTTTACCCAGGACGATCATGATGGTTATCTGTGGGGCATAAGCCGTAATCATCTGCTCGTGTTCCGTCCCGAGCCCGACGGAACACTCACATCCATAAATCATCCTATGGCCTACAATTTCAACGGTGCCTCGATGATGTCAGTGCTTTCCACTCCCGGTGCCATATGGGTAGGATGCCTGGATAGGGCAAGTTCGGTGATATATCTCGACAATAATGTAGTTGACTATGCCCTGCCGGCTGTCCGTGGCCGGTATGAGAACTCTCCGGTCATAACGGCGGTGTTGCCGGCCGACAGACGCAATCTTCTGTGGATGTTGCAGTTCCGTAGCGGGCTCATGCTCTACGATCTTGCCAACGACCGCATATCCTATCATGATGACAACCTCGCCATGGATGTTCTGAGATTGCGCATGGCCGAGGAGATGGGTGCCTCCCCCTCACGCAACGGTGTGTGGGTTTCGCAGGAAAGAAGTCTCATGGTTTATGCCATCACGCATGCCGACATGGTGATGTCCAAGGCCGATTCGGTATCGATATCCTCCTATGTGACCCCTACGGCCAAGATCACCAAACTGTTTGAGGACAGTAGCGAGCGGCTTTGGATAGGATCTACCGAAGGCCTGTTCTGTTTTGACTTGAATCTGCGCGAGTTTGTGGGCTCTTACCCCGATGCGGGAATTATATCCGATATCGTGGAGGCCAATGACCGTCGCATTTACGGCCTGTCCAAGGAGAGAGGTCTGATTGATGTCACCTCTTTGAAATTCAAACTTTTGTCAAAGGAGGTCTCATTCCACAACAAGAATTCTGCAATGGCCACGTCGCCCGACGGTAAGATATGGATTGGTACTGACGACGGGCGTGTGTATGATTACAACCCTGCCGACCGCACTTTCACCGATCATACCGACCGTTGTTCCGGACTGGGACAATCGGGAGTTAAGCAGATGTATGTCAGTGAGGACGGTCACGTGTGGGCCATAACCGATTCCAAGATTGTGGAGTTCAATCCGCGCAACAATCTGCGGTTTGTCTACGATGCCGGCAAGGACACCAACCTTGGCCGTCTGCTCTCGCGCACACCGTGTCGTGTGGGACAGGGATTCCTTGGAGTAGGCGGAGTGGGTGGCATAGCGGTATTTTCATCCAATCCGGCTCTTGACGAGGACGCCACTTCGGTGAAGACTGTGATAACCGACATCACTGTGTCGGGTGAGTCAAGGGTGCTTGAAGCCGACGGAGATATGTTCGACGACGGTCAGCTCACCCTCAATCCCGACGACCGTAATATAGAATTTCATTTTGCCACGCTCGGTTACCGGTACCCTACCAAGATGAGGTATGCTTACCGTATAAAGGGTTTCGACAAGGAGTGGCGTTACACGGCCATGGGTGAGAATATAGCAGTGTATAATGGTTTCAGCCGTGGAAGCTACACCCTGGAGGTAAGGGCTTGCGATGAGTACGACCGTCTGAGCGGTGAACTCACCACCCTCGAGATCAAGCGTCTGCCGCATTTCTATGAGAGCTGGTGGGCATTCCTCATATATTTCCTGCTGTTGCTCCTCTCCGTGGGCTATGTGCTTGTGCTGTACCGCCGTCGCCTCAAGAAACAGAATGAGGAACTGTGGGCCGATAGCGAGGAGATGATCAAGATGCGCTCCTATCTGTCAAGCCCGGTCACTCTTCCCGAGGAGGAGTTTCAGAAACTGGACCGTATCCTTCTGGAAAAAGCCACCAAGGTGGTTGAGGATAACCTGAATGATTCCGATTTTGACGTGAACGCACTCGCCCGTGGGGTGAACATGTCTCGCTCCACGTTCTCGCGTAAGATAAAGAGTATCACCGGAAAGACTCCACTCGATTTTATCCTGGAGATAAAGATGCAGCATGCCTGCAAACTGCTCGAGAGCAAGAATTACTCGATCAGTCAGGTGGCTGATATGGTGGGCTACGGTGACCGCCGTTATTTCACCACGAGTTTCAAGAAGGAGATCGGTATCAGTCCGCGTGACTATCAGAACGGCATGCGTGCGAATAAAAATGAGGAGGATGAAAAATGAGTCTGAAAAGGGGTGTTTTTTAATCATATCGCCACGCTAATTAATAATCGCCCCTTATTAATAAGAAAAATCACGGTCAATTGATTCTTTTGTTGCAAATTTGCTAAGTAAGTCGTGCGCATATGGATCGCGCTGGCTTACTTGTATAAATTCAGGATCCCGGCAGGGGGATATCTCTATCTGTGCCATGAGTTATGATGAAGTACACTGCCATTAGAATTGTATTGCCATGTTTGATGGTGTTTTTGTCAGGATTGACGGGATACGCCCAGTCAGGATATGATTTTTCCAAAATAAAAATGGAGAAACTCGATCGGGGACTGGTTGCTGTGAGGGCCTCGTCCGATTCTGTGGCCTTGTCGTGGAGATACCTTTCTTCCGATCCCACCAATCAGGCTTTCGACCTGTACCGCGACGGGAAGAGGATCAATAAAAAACCGTTGACCCGTGCCACTTTCTACAAGGATTGTTGCGGGTGTGGCCGCGAGGTTGCCTACGAGGTGAGGGCGCTGAAGGGTCGTAAGGATTCCGGCTGTTGCACTCTCCTCGCCGATGCTCCTGTGGGCTATCTTGATATTCCTCTTGATGTGCCGGCGCGGGGGGTCGATGTTTTTGGCCGGGAATATACCTACTCCCCTAATGATGCTTCTGTCGGTGATGTCGACGGTGATGGCCAGTACGAGATATTTCTGAAATGGGAGCCGTCCAACGCTCATGATAACGCCCATGATGGCTTTACCGGCCCCGTGTTGATCGATTGTTACCGCCTCGACGGCTCACTCCTGTGGCGTATCGATCTGGGGCATAACATCAGGGCCGGAGCGCATTACACTCAGTTTCTTGTCGCCGATTTCGATGGTGATGGTCATGCTGAACTGATATGCAAGACGGCCGATGGCACTATTGACGGGACCGGCAGGGTGATAGGTGACTATCGTGCTGATTTCCGGAGTATCCGTGGGCGCATCATCGCCGGACCCGAGTATCTAACGGTGTTCAACGGATTGACCGGCGAGGCCATGGCTACTGTGCCCTATATCCCGCCCCGGGGCGAACTCAAGGATTGGGGTGATTCCTATGCCAACCGGTCGGAACGGTATCTCGCCGCCACGGCCTATCTCGATGGAGTGCACCCCTCGGCCGTCATGTGCCGAGGATATTATACCCGCTCGGTGCTTGCCGCTTATGATTGGGACGGCAGGGAGTTGAAATCCCGCTGGGTGTTCGATTCCGCCCTTCCCGGGCTTGAGGGCTACAGCGGGCAGGGAAATCATAATCTGCGGGTGGCTGATGTCGACGGTGACGGATGCGATGAGATACTGTATGGGCAGATGGCCGTGAATAATGATGGCACGGGCCTGTACACCACAGGTATGCGCCATGGCGATGCGATGCACATTCTGTCGGATCCTGACAATCGTAATTTCTATATATGGGGTTGCCACGAGAACCGTCGCGATGGTACCTCTTTGCGCGATGCCGCCACAGGAAAAGTGATATTCCAGTTCCCAAGTAAGCTTGATATAGGGCGGTGCATGGCCGCCGACATTGATTCTGCCCATCCGGGTGTGGAGTTGTGGTCGCCTAACACCGGGGGCGTGAGGGCCTTTGACGGATCGCTCATATCGCCGTCGATGGGCTTCATTGGCCCGGCCCGGGCGCCGGTGCCGGTAAATATGGCCGTGTGGTGGGACGGGGATCTGTTGCGCGAACTGCTCGACAGGAATGTGGTGAGCAAGTACAATCCTTCCACCGGAAAGTGTGAGCCTATTGTCGAGTTCAAGGGAGCCGTGTCCAACAATGGCACCAAGGCCACTCCGTGCCTCCAGGGTGATATCCTCGGCGACTGGCGCGAGGAGGTGTTGATGCGTTCAGCCGACAATGCTTCCCTCAGGCTCTATGTCTCCACCATCCCTACCTCCTATAGGTTCCATACCTTCCTGGAGGATCCGGTGTACCGCCACAGTATTGCCAACCAGAATGTGGGTTACAACCAGCCCACTCAGCCGGGATTCTATTTCGGCCCCGATCTGAAGGGGCGGAAGTTCCGTGGCTCATATGTAGATTAATATTTCTCCGATATATTTTTATACCCCCAATCTCTTAATTCATCAGTTCATTATGAAACTTGCAGGAGTCCTTTTTTCCGCCATAATCCTGAGCAGCGCGTCGTGGTGCTGGGGACAGAGTAAGATCGCGGCCCCTATGGAGGATGTCAACAAGGTGATAGATAATACGCTCGACAGTCTCAACAAGGCGCGTACCGTGCGCCCTATAGCAGGCTCCACGAGAGTAGGATCCAACCCGGTGTTGTTCCTCGTGGGCAATTCCACCATGCGCACCGGTACGCTCGGAAACGGACAGAACGGTCAGTGGGGCTGGGGATATTTCATGCCTGAGTATTTCGATCCCAACAAGATCACGGTAGAGAATCACGCTCTCGGAGGCATGAGCAGCCGCACGTTCTATAATAAGTTGTGGAATGATGTGGTCAAGGGGATACGCCCGGGCGACTGGGTGATCATCGAGCTGGGTCACAACGACAACGGCCCATACGATAGTGGGAGGGCCCGCGCCTCGATCCCCGGAATAGGCACCGACAGCCTGGAGGTGATCATCAAGGAGACCGGCGAGAAGGAGACCGTCTACACCTACGGCGAATACATGCGTCGATACATCAATGACGTCAGGAAGCGTGGTGGCAATCCAATACTGTTTTCATTGACCCCGCGTTGCGCATGGGATGACAAGGACAGCACTGTGGTGACAAGAGTGAACCATACATTCGGCCTTTGGGCCAGGCAGGTGGCTGAGGCCGAGGGGGTGCCGTTTGTCGATCTCAACGATATCACAGCCCGCAAGTTTGAACGGTTTGGTAAGGATAAGGTCAAGACCATGTTCTATCTCGACCGCATACACACCTCCGAGTTTGGCGCGAGAGTCAATGCCGAGTCGGCGGTCGAGGGACTTAAGGGGCTGAAAGATGTTCCTCTCGCCGGATGGATGCTCCCCGAGCCTGAGGATAAGATCACAGGTGCGTCGCGCAAGCCCGGCCGCCCGGTAGTATTCACCATCGGTGACAGTACTGTCAAGAACGAGGATAAGGATGATGATTCCATGTGGGGTTGGGGAAGTGTTATTGCAGAGCTATTTGACACTACCCGCGTCTCGGTGGAGAATCATGCCAAGGCCGGACGTAGCGCGCGCACTTTCCTTGACGAGGGGCGTTGGAACAAGGTGTACGATGCACTTCGCCCCGGCGACTTTGTGTTGATCCAGTTTGGCCACAATGATGGTGGCGACATAAATACCGGCAAGGCTCGTGGCGAGCTTCACGGTTCCGGCCCCGAGAGCAAGGTGTTCAAGATGGAGGCTACCGGAAAGTATCAGGTGATATATACCTATGGCTGGTATCTGCGTAAATTCGTTATGGATGCCCGTGAGAAGGGTGCTATCCCCGTGATAGTGAGCCACACGCCCCGCAACAAGTGGACCGACGGCAAGATCGAAAGCAACCGTAGCAGTTACGGCCTGTGGGCCCGCGATGTCGCCAGGCAGACAGGTGCCTATTTCATAGATCTCAATTCGATAACCGGACGCAAGCTCCAGGCCTTGGGCGAGGGGAACACCTCACCCTATTTCAAGAGGGATCACACTCACGCTTCCCTCGCGGGTGCCAGATTGAATGCACGTGGCGTGGCCGAGGGGCTGATGGAGAACGGATGCCCGCTCAAGGATTATCTCAAGCGGGTGAAATATGAATTCACCCTCGATGATAAAATGGGTGCACACAATGATTTTGACGGATACGGCTACGATTTTGCCACCGCTCCTGCCAAGGATGGTTCCAAGCCGTTCTTCTTCTCGGTGAGGGTGCCCGATGGCAATTATAAAGTCACATTGACCCTTGGTGACAAAAGGCGGAAAGGGAATACCACTGTGAGGGCCGAGAGCCGCCGACTGATGCTCGACCGCATTTCCACACGCAAGGGGGAGACTGTGAAGAAAACCTTTATGGTCCATAAACGCAATCCCGCGATAAATCTTACCGATACAGTGAGGATCAATCCCCGCGAGGTCGGCACCCCCACATGGGATGACCGACTCACCCTTGAGTTCACAGGCGATGCTCCCGCCGTCCAGTCGGTGGTCATAGAGCCTGTGTCCGAGGCCGACAGCGTTACCACCGTCTATCTGTGCGGTAACAGCACCGTAGTTGATCAGACCCATGAACCGTGGGCAAGCTGGGGCCAGATCATCCCCGCGTATTTCGATTCGGGCATTGTGGTGGCCAACAATGCCGAGAGTGGTCAGCGCACCACATCGTTCATCACGTCGCGCCGTCTGGCCAAGGTCCTCAGCATGGCCCGTAAGGGTGATTACATTCTTGTGGAGTTTGGCCACAATGATGAGAAGGACCGTATGCCCGGCTCCGGAGCCTACTATAATTTCTCGGCCAATCTGAAACGTTTCATCGACGAGGCCCGCGCCCGTGGTCTTAAGCCGGTGCTTATCACTCCCACGGCGCGTCGCCATTTTGACCCCGACGGCAAGCTGATAGATACCCACGGAGAGTATGATGATGCCGTGCGCATGGTTGCACAGCGCGAGAATGTGCCTTTGATCGATCTCACAGCCATGACCACAACACTTTATGAAAGCCTTGGGGTTGAGGGGAGCAAGAAAGCCCTTGTCCATTATCCGGCCAATACCTATCCCGGGCAGGACAAGGAGCTGGCCGATAACACCCACTTCAATCCTTACGGAGCCACTCAGGTGGCCAAGTGTGTGGTCGAGGGGTTGCGCAAGGCTGTCCCCGAATTGGCCGGACATATCGTGTTGCAACAGTCGTTTGATCCTGCTTCGCCCGACGATCCTGCCGCCTTCGTGTGGCCGCTCGCCCCATTCTATCAGATAGACAAGCCTTACGGCAACTAAGAGGTTGTATCTCAGTTATTGTTGAACAACCTCCCAATCAATAATAATCAAAACCAATTATCTCTCTATGAAAAGATTTGCTTTCAAGATGTATCTCAAGCCCGGGTGCGAGGCTGAATATGAAAAACGTCATGCGGCCCTGTGGCCCGAACTCCGCCGGCGCATTGCCGACTCGGGGGTGCGCAACTATTCCATCTATTGGGACAGGGATACCAATATCCTGTTTGGTTACCAGGAAGTGACAGGCGACGCCAATTCGCAGGATGCCGAGGCTGCCGATGAGATCACTCACCGCTGGTGGGATTATATGGCCGACATTATGGAGGTTAACCCCGACAACTCACCCGTCACCGTGCCCATCAAGGAGGTGATGCATCTCGACTGATCAATCTGTCCGACAATTTTATTATCACCATATAATCATATCACATGATAAAGACACTGGTAAGCGTGTTGGCCTGCTTGTCGATCGGCATTGCAGCCCGGGCGGCAGACGTATTCAACGTGAAGGATTTCGGTGCCAAAGGGGACGGCGTGACCCTCGATTCGCCGGCCATAAACGCCGCTATTGAGGAGGCTGTGGCCAACGGCGGAGGACAGGTTTATCTCCCGACCGGAACCTATCTGAGCGGAAGCATACGCCTGAAATCCAATATTGACCTTCACCTCTCGCCCGGATGTGTCATCAAGGCCGCTCCGGCTTCGATGAAGGCCTACGATGAAAGCGAGTCGTTCGGCGGTTTCCCCGAGTATCAGGACGGAGGACACACCTATTTCCACAACTCCCTGATATGGGCTGAGGGGGCGAACAATGTGAGCATCACCGGTCATGGCATGATCGACGGCGAGGGACTCACCAAGCACGACACGGAAAAGGCCGGCATAGTGCAGGGCGGATCCATCGGTACCGGCGACAAGTCGATAGCTCTCAAGCAGTGCCGACGTGTCACCCTGAGGGATTTCACCGTGTATCGCGGAGGACACTTCGCGGTGATAATGACCGGATGCGACCTGTCGACCATCGACAACCTCACCATCGACACCAACCGCGACGGCATCGACATAGACTGTTGCAAATACATGACCGTGACCAACTGCCGGGTCAATACCCCGAGCGATGACGCTATAGTGCTCAAGAGCTCCTATGCGCTTAAGAAACCGGTGCTGTGCGAGCATATAGCCGTGACCAACTGCAATGTCACCGGATATGAGTGCGGCACCCTGCTCGACGGCACATATGTCCCTGCCAAAGTGGGGTGGGTGTGCGGACGGTTCAAGCTGGGCACCGAGTCCAACGGGGGATACCGCAATATCTCGCTCTCCAACTGTACATTCATGTATTCGAGCGGACTGGCATTTGAGGAAGTTGACCAGGGAGTGATGGAGAATATCGTTGTCACCAACATCACCATGAGCCATGTGCACCACTATCCCATATACATCACCACCGGTTGCCGCAACCGCGGACCCAAGGAGGTGACGCACCCGTCGAGCGCCCGCGATATACAGATCTCCAATGTAGTGGCAGACGACTGCGATTCCTTATGCTCGATCATTGTGACGGGATTGCCCGAAGAGCCGGTGAGAAATGTGTGGCTCAGCAATATCAGGCTCCAGTTTCGCGGAGGCGGTGCCCGTGAACTTGTCAACAAGGATTACCGCGAGCAGTCCACCCACTATCCCGAGCCTAAGTTTGCCGGGCATACACCCGCCTACGGGCTATATGCACGCCACGTGGTGGGATTGCATGCCGATGATCTCACATTCACGTATGCCGATCCCGAATATCGTCCGGCTGTGGTGCTTGACGACGTGAAGGATTCATCGCTCCGCAACATCGATGCTCCCACCGAGCCGGGCGTGGACAAGATAGTGCAGTTCAACTGCGAGAATATCACCATCAAATGATCATATCGTAGGGACTATTTACCTCATTTGCGCTCCGGCCAAAAACATTTTTTTTGATGAAAATGTTTTTGGCCGGAGGCTTTCGTTAATGCAATATCGTGATAATTTATTAATTTTGTGACACACCAAATTTTCACCAATTTATGAAAAAACACATGCGCGTGGCTGTAGCCGCTATGCTTTCCCTGGCCGGAAGCTGGCAGGCAATGGCCCAGAACTACGAGAAGGGAGATTATGGCTTCCTGTATTGCCACATGAGCGGGCGAGGGGAGTGGACGGCTTACGCCCTCAGCCGTGACGGACTCAACTATCATGACATAATAGGCGGAGACTCCATATTCAGTCCGGTGAATAAGGCCCTCATCGAGGGCGGAACCCGCGACGCCTATATAACCCGCAAGCATGACGGATCGGGCTACCTGATGGTCACCACCGACATGTGTGTGGCCCGGAGCAAGCAGTGGTACAATTATGGCATAAATCTCCTCACGAGCGATGATCTCATCAACTGGAAAGCCGTGACATTTGATTTCCGCAAAGGCCCCGGTATATTCTCCGATCCCGAGGGGAAAGACCCCTATACCGATTACAGCTCGATAGTGAGAGTGTGGGCTCCGCAGATATTCTGGAACCCCGATTACGAGTGGCCCGATGGACGCAAGGGAGGATATATGATCTACTATTCGCTGTGGAACCCCGATGCCGGCGAGAAATATGACCGCATGTATTATTCCTATGCCGACGAGTCGTTCACCACACTCACCAAGCCCCGGTTGCTTTTCGATTGGGGATATGCCACCATTGATGCCGATATAAATTATCTGGAAAGTGATTGTCTTTACCACATGATGATCAAAAAGGAGGGGGGCAAGCCCGGCTTGTTTACCTCGACGGCCCCGGCGCTGCATGGCCCGTGGAGTCTGCCGGTCGATGATGACTATGTGGATTTCGAGGGTAACAAGAAGTGTGAGGGGGTATCGGCATTCCGCATCCCAGGAGAAAAGGGTTGGAGAGTGGGTTATATAGAGTATTCATCCAATCCAAAGCGTTACCGCATATGCCAGACCGATGAATACCTGCGCAACTTCCATTCGCCCGTTGATATCAAGGGGGTCGAGGCTCCTCAGCACGGCTCGTTCATGCGTATCACCAAGGAGGAATATGACCGCATAGAATCCATGAACAAGTCACGTCAGGATCAGTAACCAAGGCGAAACTTGCATAACAATAAGAGGTTGTTTTTGAAACCTCTAAATAGCGAGGGCCCCGGAAAAACTTCCGGGGCCCTCTTAGCAACCAATAATTTACCTTAATTGTGCATGAAAGATCCTATTGGATACCAAACATTTATCATCAATAACCGGGATTCTGCCAAGCTGCTTTCTGGTCGGAGGTCAGGTTGTCACCATTCTCCTGGAGTAGTCCGTCGATGAATGACTGAGGTATGGGGCGGAGCTCATGCTTGCCTTCCTTGATGTAGAGGGCTGCCTGGGCGTTGAAGGCCTTGGCGCGCTTGATGAGCCAACCTGTGCGGGAGAGAGTCTCCCAACGCTGCCATTCACCGAGGAGCTCACGGGTGCGCTCGTTGAGAATGAAGTTGATGGCGCGGTCATAGTCACCGCTCACACCGAGTTGCTGCATCACTGCCTCATCCTCAGCAGGGAGATTCGCGGGGAATGTCTTGAGCTGGAGATCCGAAGCGGCTGTTGTCACATCCATGTCGGGGTTGGAGAGGTAGTAGGTGTTCATGTTGAGGTTGGAGTTGATGTACATCTCCTTATTCTTCTCATAAAGAGAGTTCTTCTCGAAAGCCTGTGAACCATCCACATAGTAGGAGCGGTTTTCACCGTTCTTCCATTGGGCGCGGCGACGTATCACGTTGATGTCCTCCATAGCCTTGCTGTAGTTGTGCTGGCGTACATAGCACTCGGCGCGTACAAGATAGGTCTCGCCTACGCGGGCCATGGTGACGTCGCGGTGGGCATCGCCCTTCTCGGCAAGACGCGAGCCATCGTCGGTCTTGTTGATACCGCAGAACATGTTGTTGTTATTACCGGTGGTATTGTAGGTGGTTCCGCCCGGTACGCCGAGGTTGTTGCCTACATACTTGCCGTTCTGATAGCATATCCATGCGTTGGGCACATACTGACCATCGGCACCCTTCTTGCCGGCGAGAGTACCGGCGGTGGGGGTCTGACGCTTGTCGGCGGCCCACTCGGCGAGGCGTCCGTTCACGTCGCGGAACGAGCTGTGGGAACGGGCGTTTGATGAAGCGGCACCGAACGTCTGGTTGTCGTAGGTGTGGTCATCCTTGGTGTTGAGGATGAAGATGATACCGGGATCGCCCAGTGCGACACCTGCAGAAGCGTCGGCGATGCTGTTGGCGCCATACACGGTGCGGAATGTCTTCCACATGCGGGCATCGTTCTTGTGGTCAAACACTGAGTAGGTGTACTCGGTGGGACGGCAACGCTGGAAGTCCATACCGCCGATCCATACACCGCGTTTTACCCAACCGCCGGAGAAGTTGGAGAACTGGGGGTTGAAGTAGTTGTAGGTGCGGTTACCGAAACGGCCGGCAGTCGAGGTGTCGCCGTTGTGGGTAGCGGCCATAAGGATCTCGTCGGATGTCTCGATAGCGCAGTCGATATCGGTCCAGTTGGCATAGAGATTGGAATAGTCGCTCTCGAGCGAACGGGCACCGATCACGTAGTCACACATCTTGATGGCCTCCTCGAGGTCCTTGTCGATGTATGAAGCGTTCCATGCGCTGTTACGCTCTGAGGCACGGAAGAGCAGAGCTTTGGCAAGGAAGTGGGCGGCTGTGGCCTTGGTCCATGTCATGCCTTTGCCATAGGTGAAATTCTCGCCTGAGAAATGCTCGTAGGCGTTGCGGAGGTCGCTGATACACTGGCCCCAAGCCTCTTCCTGAGTAGCGCGGGTGAAGTTGCGCACCACGCCGCTCACAGGCTCGGTGACAATTACGTAGGTGCCGTATTGAGCTGCCAGGCGGTACTCGTTGTAGCCGCGCAGGAAATAGGCGTGAGCCTTGGCACGGCGGTTGCGCTCAGGATCGGAGAACACGGCGTCGGCTTTCTCAAGAATAGTGTTGCAGGACGCGATGCCGAAGTAGAGCTGATCCCAAAGTGCTCCTGGCGCTGTACAGTTGGCGTTGGCCGCACCGAGAGCGGTGGTGGCATGGAGAGGGCTGAAGCGGTTGTCGTAGGTGTTCCAGGTCTCGTTGGTGTAGTCGTTGGCCACATCGAATTCGTCGGCACCGTAGAGGGTGAGGCCGAACGCCCATTCGTAGCCGAAGTGCCAACGGATATTTCCGTAGAGCGAGAGGGTGAGTGCTTCGAGACCCTCGGGGGTATCAAAGTACTGAGTGTTGTAGGAGGTCTCGAGATTCTCGTCAAGGAAGTCTTCGCTGCAGGATGCCGATCCGAGTGCGAGACCGATAGCGAGAACACCACCGATATATTTATGTAGTTTCATAACTTAATGTCGTGATAATTTTTTGATGTTTTAGAAGCCTATTTCAAGACCGAAAGAGAAGCTGCGGTTATAGTAGGTCTTGCCTGTGTCGAGGTCGAAACCGTCGATCGACTGATAGATGCTGAACGGGTTGATGGCCTGGGCATATATCTTCAGGTGCTTGATGGTAGCCTTCTGGAGCAGACGGGCGGGGAAGTTGTAGCCCAGTGAGATGTTACGCATCTTCAGGAACGAGGCCTTCTGGAAGCCTAACAGCGATGCGTAGGGGTCGCCTGAACCGGCGGTAGCCTGTGCAAGGATAGGTTTCTGATAGGTGGCACCGGGATTATCAGGTGTCCAGTAGTCGAAATCATACTGGTTGGCGGTAGCTGTGAGGGGCTGTCCCTTGGTGTCGAATGTGTAACCGAAACGTCCGAAGATCTGGAAGCCGAGCTCGATGCCCTTGTAGTTGAAGCTGTTGGTCCAGCCGAGTGTCCAGTTGGGGTTCTGGTTGCCGATAACCACGCGGTCCTCGTCGGTCATCTTGTAGTCACCGTCCACATCGTGGGGGCGAACGTTACCGGGAGTGAATGTGTAGCCGTTCTCGTTCCACTTGGCCATTTCGGCGAGATCCTCGGGGGTGTTCTGCCATATGCCGTCGTTCTTGTAACCATAGTAAACTGCGAGCTGCTCGCCGATGAACCATGCGTTGTCCTTCATGTCGTTCTTGCCGTAAGCAAGTTCATCGATCTTATCCTTCTGCCAGGCCATGTTGAAGTTGGTGTTCCATGTGAAGTCGCGGGTATCCACGGGGATAGCGTTGATGGTGACCTCGACACCATGGTTGGAGGTCTTGCCCACGTTGGCGAGAGTGGTGTTGTAGCCGGTGAGCGAGGGGATGGTGGTGCTCATGAGCAGGTCGTTGGTCTTGGACCAGTAGAGGTCGATGCCTCCCGACAGACGGTTGTTGAGGAATCCGAAGTCGATACCGAGGTTCCACTGGGTGGTCTTTTCCCAGCCGAGATCCTTGTTGGCCATACCGGTGAGGTCCTTTACATAGTAGGGCTCGTTGGTCACCCATATCTGCTCGTTGCCGTTGGGGGTGGGGAGCCAGTAGGAGTTGATGGCGCCGAGAGTGGAGTAGGGGGATACGGCGGCATTACCGGTGGTACCTACACCGAGGCGGAGCTTAAGATTGTTCATCCATGCGAAATCGCGGAGGAAGGCTTCGTTGTTGAGACGCCATGCGAGGGCTGCCGAGGGGAAGAAGTCCCACTTGTGCCCCTTGGCGAGCTGGGATGCACCGTCCCAACGACCGGATACGGTGAGGAGGTAGCGGTCATCGAAACCATAGTTGAGTCGTACCATATAGGATTCGAGCTGACGGTCCTGGATGCCCGAGGACATGCCGGCCTTGCTGTCGCTGTTGGTCACGTCGACTGTGCCGAACGCATTCCACTTGTAAGAATCCTTGGCAAGACCGTAGGCCGACATGGCGCTTTCCTCATAGTTCCATTTCGAGGCGGTCTGGAGGAGGGTCACAGCTACATTGTGCTTCTGATTGAAGGTGTTGTTGTAGGTAATCATGTTGTCGAGAGTCCATGAGAAGTCACGACGGTTCTTCAGACGTGCGAAGTTGGTGCCTTCGGTACCGTTGTTGTTCACACGGTTGACCGAGTAGCCGTCGATGTATGCACCTTCGCGCCAGTGACGGAAGTCGGGGCCGAATGCTATCTTGTAGTTGAGGCCCTTGAGGGGTGCCCATATCTCGCCGAGCTTGAGAGTGGCAGCGAATGATCCGAGGGCACGGAATGTCTGGGACTTCTGAGTGGAGTGATTCTGCTCGTCGATGATTGAGAAGATGGTGTTTTCACCACCGGGATTGATCACGCGGTTGCCGTCGGCATCGTAGGGGACGGCATGATTGAAGATCGATTTGGACATGTCATAGATGGCATCGGGACGACCTGTGGTGCTTGATGCGCCGAGAGTAGACATACCATAATCCTGCTCTGACCAAGTGGCGTTGATAGAGGCCTGGATCTCAAACCATTTCACGGGAGTGATGTTGGCACTGACTTTACCTGTGTAACGCTTGTACCACTGACCTTTCTGAGTACCGTCGTTGCTGAGGTAGCCGAACGATGCGTAGGCATTCATCTGCTCGGTACCGCCTGAAGCTGAGAGTGTGTGTTCCTGTGTGAATCCTGTCTGTGTGACGAAGTCGGTCCAGTCGGTATCGATCACGGCTGCGGGATTCCATGTGCCGGAAGCCCATCCGCGCATCACGTTGTCAAATGAGGTGTTGCCGTCGAGTGTAGATCCGAAAAGACGGGTATCGCTCTCCTTGGTGGGAGAGTTGGGGTGAGCGTAGTTCTCGGGATCGAGGTTGTAGGCTGCCCAACGCTTGAAGGTGATGAAGTCGGCGGCGCTCATCGACTTGGCGCGGTCAACAATCTTGGAGGTTGTCACTGAGCCTGAGTAGTTGAGCGAGAACTGGCCCGATTTACCGTTGCGTGTGGTAACGAGGATTACACCGTTGGCACCGCGCGAACCATAAATGGCTGTTGCCGAGGCATCCTTGAGAATGTCGATGCTCTCGATGTCGCGGGGGTTGAGGGTCTCGATAGCCGAGGCCGACAACAGGGGCACACCGTCAACTACATACAGCGGTGAGCTGGATGCGGTGAGCGAACGCTGTCCACGGATGTTGATCGATCCGATGGTACCGGGACGCTCGTTGGTGGTGATGTCCACACCGGCGGCCTTGCCCTGAAGGGCCTCGAAGGCGTTGCTCACGGGGCGGGTCTGCAGGTCCTTGGCACTGAGGGTGGTCATGGCGCCGGTTACGTCGCTTTTCTTCTGTACACCGTAGCCCACTACTACCACTTCGTCAAGCATGGCCACGTCCTCCTTCATGGTGACGTTGATTTCCGAACGGCCGTCCACCTTAATATCCTGCGATACGTAGCCGATGTAGCGGAATTCGAGGATGGCGTTGTCAGGTACTTTGGTAAGTGAATAATTTCCGTCAACGTCGGTAGCCACGCCTATTGTGGTACCCTTGACTAACACGCTTGCTCCGACTATCGGTTCGCCTGTCTGGTCGATCACCGTGCCGGACACTGTCTTGCCTTGGGCAGATGCTGCTATCGAAAGCACACCAAACAGGGCAAGGAATAGGATTCGCCGAAACATATCAGCTAATCCCGAACTGTTCTGACAGTTGTTCATGGTTGGTTAATTAATAAATGTAAAAGATTAAAATTATAGTCTCTTTTGTGTGATGTAGTCACTGTGAGTGCAAATGTAAACATATCCAAAACGGAGTTAACGGAAATTTAATCCAAACGTGGTCGAAAAACCGGGCATATTGATAATTGACCTAAAAATACCCCTGTTGACTAAATTTTACCCCTCGAAATATACCCTACAGATGCTTCAGATGGGTGTTTAATCTTTTAAAATATAACTATTTTCGCGTGATTTCGGACGGTGATGAGGCGGGTTATTGTAGCCTGATGGCAGTTTTGAGGACGCTTATGTCAGAAACAGATGGCGTTTTGATTGTTTATTATTTCGATGTGCTTTTTGATGGGAGCGGGCATAGTCTTTTGTTGCGCTTTTTGTTTGAGATCCTATGGACGTTGCGCTGTTGCTCCCTGCGCTGTGAGCGCGAGAGCCGGAAGCCGGTCGCGTTCCCGTCGATGGGTGAGTCGTCGGCGTTGTCGTTATTAATATCGGTGGTGATCGGTGAGAGGGAGGCCGGTCGGGAAGCGATCATCTCACGACGCATGCGGGCGCGCTCTCTGGCTCGACGCGAACGCTCGATGGCGGTGTCGATTTCGTGGCGTAGGAAAAGGAAGGCGGTCCTCAGATGCGTAGGGAGCGTGTCGGCGACGGAGGTGTCTCCTGCGAGATAGCGGTCAAGTGCGTTTCTCATGGCTGTGATGCAGGTGGGGGAGTCGGCGAGGGCGGTTTCGATGCGGGTGACGAAACGGGCATAAGCCTTTGCCGAAATGGGGAGCTGATTGTTCTTCATGGCGTGATGGTGATGGTTTTGGTGAGACAGTGGGGGCGGTGCGGTGCCGTGATAGCCGCATCGTTTATATCTGTCGCAAAGGTAACACATGAATCAGCCCGAAAAGGTGCGATAATGTCGCGTCGTGGAGGCGAAATGTGGGCGAGGTTGGTAGGCGCAAACCGAACTTCCGGGGTTCTCATCACTCCATACGAAAAAAAAGCTGCAAGTCGGTGACTTACAGCTTTTTCAGCGGAAAGAGAGGGATTCGAACCCCCGGAGGTGTGACCCTCAACGGTTTTCAAGACCGCCGCAATCGACCACTCTGCCATCTTTCCTGTGGTTTGCGAGTGCAAAGTTAGTAAATATGCGCCAATCTCGCAAGAGCTTTTGAAATTTTCTTCAAAAAAATTATTGAGAAGGCCGATTTTTTAGATTTTCTGTCCCTATATATTGGAACTTTTTATACTTTTGTATCTTAATAATATTACGCGCGATAATCACTATGCGCGAGCGCGCGTTCACCTCTTAGATCGGTAAAAGCTATGTTGTACTCCATGACAGGATTCGGAAAGTCGGTCAAAGAATTTCCGGGCAAGAAAGTCACCATTGAAATCAAGTCGTTAAATTCCAAGCAGGCTGACATCGCCACACGCATCCCTGCGTCGTTGCGTCAGCATGAACTGGAGATGCGTGCGGTGATAGCCGACGCGCTGGTCCGTGGAAAGATTGATCTGTCAGTGACCGTAGAGTCGAGAGGAGGGGAGACCTCCCAGGCTGTTAATGTGGCGGCCATGGAGGCTTACAAGAAGCAGATACAGGATGCCATAGACAAGCTGGGCATACCGGAGCCGGCCGATTGGTTCGGCACATTGCTCCGTTTCCCCGACACGCTTCATGTGGAGCAGCCTATGGAGGCTGACGATTCGGAGGTGACAGCCGCGATGTCGGCTCTCCGCGAGGCTCTGGAGGCGCTCACTGCCTACCGTCGTGTCGAGGGCGAGAAGCTCGAGACTTTCTTTGCCGAGAGGGTGAACAATATATCGGCTCTGTTGGCCAAGGTGCCTCAGTATGAGGGCGAAAGAACCGCTAAGGTGAGAGCCCGCATGGAGGAGGGATTGACCAAACTCAATGGGGTCGACTATGACCGCTCTCGACTGGAGCAGGAACTGTTTTTCTACATCGAGAAGTTTGACATCACCGAGGAGAAGCAGCGCCTGGCCCAGCACCTGGTTTACTTCATGGACACAATGAACGCCGAGGGTGCTCAGGGCAAGAAACTCGGTTTCATAGCCCAGGAGATGGGCCGCGAGATCAACACGCTGGGATCCAAGAGCAATCACTCGGACATGCAGCGCCTGGTGGTGCAGATGAAGGATGAGCTGGAGCAGATCAAGGAACAGGTGCTCAACGTGCTATAACACCAGTAGATATGGCTAAAGGAAAGGTTATAATTATATCCGCACCCTCGGGTTGCGGAAAGTCAACGATAATAAATGCCTTGCTCAATCGTGGCGAGGTGGACATGCGTTTTTCGGTATCGGCCACCAACCGCCAGCCACGCGAGGGGGAGAAGCATGGCGTGAACTATTATTTCCTCACTGACGAGGAGTTCCGCAAGGCTATCTCGGCCGATGAATTCGTGGAGTATGAGGAGGTGTATCCGGGCCGTTACTACGGGACGCTGAAAAGCGAGATTGCCCGCATAGTCGACGAGGGGCACAATGTGGTGCTCGACATAGATGTGAAGGGCGGAGTGAATGTGAAGAGGATGTATGGCCATGAGGCCGTGAGCATTTTCATCAAGCCACCGTCTGTCGAGGCCCTGCGTCTGCGTCTCGAGGGTAGAGGCACCGAGACGGCCGAGGCTATCGACCAAAGGGTGGCACGTGCCGAGTTTGAGATCAGCTATGCGCCTCAGTTTGACCACACTGTGGTCAACGATGATCTCATGGAGGCCATCGACAATGTATCGCGCATACTTAAAGAATTTACAGGCCGATGAAAATAGGAGTTTTAGGCGGATCATTCAATCCGGTGCATATAGGACACGTGATGCTCGCGAGCTATCTGAAACAGTTTGAGGGCTTTGACGAGGTGTGGCTTATGCTGTCGCCTCTCAATCCGCTGAAATCCAACACCACCGACCTCATTCCCGATGTCACCAGGCTCAAGATGCTCGACATTGCTCTTAAGGATGCCGAGGGGATACTGGTGAGCGATATCGAGCTGTCGATGCCACGGCCGTCCTATACCATAAATACGCTCCGCTATCTGGCCAAGCGCTATTCCCGACATTCCTTCAAGCTCATAATCGGGGCTGACAATTGGAAGATTTTCAATCAGTGGAAGGACAGTGAGGAGATTATCAATGATTTCGGAGTGGTGGTGTATCCGCGCCCCGGATATCAGCTCGGCACGATATATGACGACAATGTGGAGGTGGTTAACGCTCCCATGGCCGATATATCGAGTTCGTTTATACGCAAAGCCATAGCCAGAGGCAAAGATATGAGATATTTTCTCCCGCAGGGAGTCTACGAATACATAAAAACCAATAATCTATATGTCGTTAAGCCCTAATTCGCTTGCATTTGTGGCGTTGAGCAACGAGTACTGCTCCATGATGGAGAGTGTGCGTGACGTCGCCGACCCCAGGAGTTTTGTCAATGAGATGATAAGGTTGCTCCCGAGGCTGTATGTCACGGCTTCCGATCTGAAGCCCAATCCGTCGCTCGACGAGGATGAGGCTTATCTCGACAATTATCTCGATGAGGATTATTACGAGTCGGTGCGCATGGCTATCGAGGAACTGCTTGGCGCCGACGATGTGTATCTCGAAGTGTTTGAGGAGGATATGAAGTATTCCGACACACCCATACGTGCGAGTGTGGCCGAGGGGTTGTGTGACATATTTCAGGAACTCTACAACTTCATCTCGGTGGTGCGCGACGCTCCCGAATCGCGTGTGAACGACGCGCTGATAGCCGTGCGCGACGATTTCGCATCGTTCTGGAGCCAGAAGGTGGTCAATCTCATGCGCCCGCTCAACCAGATCAAGTATTCATCGGACGACATGGGCGATGATGCCGATATGGACGAGATGGATTGATCCCAGGGGGCTGAACTCCTCACGGAAATACGATAAATACTATTTTACCTATTAAATATACCTTATTTATATCTACTATGTCAATAATCAAGCCGGGAGTGCCGGTTGCTTTCTGCAGTGATCATGCGGGCTATGAGATGAAGATGCTCCTTGAGGGGTATTTCGAGGCCCAGGAAATAGAGTTTAAGGATTTCGGCACCTTCTCGGCCGACAGTTGCGATTATGCCGACTATGCTCATCCCTGCGCTCAGGCAGTGGAGGATGGTCAGTGCTATCCCGGTATCGCCCTGTGTGGTTCGGGCAACGGCATTGGCATGACCCTCAACAAGCATCAGGGGATACGCGCCGCCTTGTGCTGGACCGTCGAGCTCGCCGAACTCGCGCGCCGTCACAATGATGCCAATGTGCTCGTGCTTCCGGCCCGTTTCATTGACAACGTAACCGCAATAAATATTGTGGAGAAATTCCTCGCAACTCCGTTTGACGGAGGCCGTCACCAGAAGCGTATCGAGAAGATCCCTGTGAAGTAACCGGAAGATAAAAGACTGATTTATAATGCCCCGTCAGGGGATAAAAAAAGGATCTGTGCCACAATGTGTGAGACACAGATCCTTTTTTGTATCATTAATTGCGCGGGGGAGAGAGGCGTACTGATTCTGCCGTTATCGACGGGGTGAGGATGGGCGCTCGGGCAGGGCCGAGGCAATGGCTTCACGGCTCATCTCCATGAGGGCCGACAGGTCGTGTCCGTCAGTGGTGGGAGGGATGGGCTTGTGGATGGTGAGTTTTATATGTCCCGGCTTGGGGAGGAACTTGAAGCGGGGCAGTACGTCAAACGCACCGTCGATGGTGACCGGTACTACCGGGAGGTTGAACTCCACGGCCAGGCGGTAGGCCCCTTTCTTGAAACGCCGCATGTTGCCGTCCCATGTGCGGGCGCCTTCGGGAAACACTGTCAGTGACATGCCTCCGCGCAACTGCTTCTCGGCCTCCTCCATGGTGTGGCGCGTCGCGCTCACCGACGAATTGTCCACAAATATCTCTCCGGCCGCACGGCATGCCCATCCCACAAACGGGATTTTCCTCAGGCTCTCCTTCATCATCCACCGGAAGTTATGTCCCAGGTAGCCGAAGAGCGAGAAAATATCGTAGGCGCCCTGATGGTTGGCCACGAACACGTAGGAGGTGTCGGGGTTGATGTTCTCGCGCCCCTTGACCGACACTTTCACGAAAGCGAGCCAGCAGAACACACGGCCCCACAGCGCCTCGGGATAGAAACCCCACCATCGGCCGGCACCGAGAGCCGAGCCTATGACTGTGGCGAGAGCTGTGATGATGGTCCAGATGACAATGACTGGGCAGAAAATAAGTATCTGATAAACGCGGTAGAGTATAAGCATGACCTTATGTATGGAGTGAAGGGTGGCTACTGTGGCACAAAATTAACTAAAAATCCGATTATCGTGTCTCTATTTAGGAATAAATAAGGAAAAATTTCTTTAAATATTGTAAGTGAACTCAATTTGCACTATCTTTGCAATAAAAATAGCGCGTGGCTCCGGCCATGGGCGGTAGGGCCATGGAGCCATGCTATGGGCATATCCGTGGCCGGGAACACACTCGGAATAACAACTAATCATTAAATATTTAATTTTTACTCAACACTACTATGTGGTTAACATGCTCATCTATAGGACGCAAGTTTGTGATGGCACTCACCGGAGCTTGCCTTGTCCTATTTGTCACGTTTCACTGTCTGATGAATGGTGTCGCGCTCTTCTGGCCTGCAGGCTATAATGCCGTGTGCGAATTCCTGGGTGCCAACTGGTATGCTCTCGTAGCGTCGGCCGGTCTTGCCCTGCTCTTCATCATTCACATCATCTACGCCACCTGGCTCACCCTGCAGAACCGTCGCGCCCGTGGTGCCGACCGCTATGCAATCGCAGGAGCCGCTCCCGGCGTTGAATGGTCGTCAAAGAACATGCTTGTGCTCGGTATCGTGATCCTCGCATTCCTCGTGGTTCACCTTATCCAGTTCTGGGCAAGAATGCAGCTCGCCGAGATCATCGGCCAGGAGTATGTGTACAATGGCGTAGAGGTTCATCCCGCCAACGGTATGGCCTTCATCGACATCGCTTTCTCCTGCTGGCTCACCCCCGTGATCTACATCATCGGCTTCATCGCCCTGTGGTTCCACATGAACCATGGCTTCTGGTCAATGATGCAGACTGTAGGCTGGAACGGTGACATCTGGATGCCCCGCATCAAGAAGATCGCCTGCTGGTGGACCTCCATCGTAGTGGCCCTTTTCATCATCCAGGCAGTTGTGTTCACAGTGCGCGCCAACTCCTCTTGCTCAGCATCCGACTGTGCTGTGGAGAGCGTGGAAGTCGTAGAGATCGTTGCTGAATAATCTCAACTGGAATTATTTTCTAAGAATTAAAAAATCACTACCATATTATGGCAGACATAAAGAACCTCGAGGGGATGATTGATTCCACCCCCATCATGAAGGATTATGCCGATATAGAGTCCTCCAAGCTTCCTGAATTCCAGATCGACTCCAAGATCCCCGAAGGACCCTTGGCTCAGAAGTGGACCAACTACAAGGCTCATCAGAAGCTCGTCAACCCCGCCAACAAGCGTAACCTCGATGTGATCGTGGTAGGTACCGGTCTCGCCGGTGCATCGGCCGCATCAACACTCGGCGAGCTCGGATTCAATGTGCTCAATTTCTGCATCCAGGACTCACCCCGCCGCGCTCACTCTATCGCAGCCCAGGGTGGTATCAATGCCGCTAAGGATTATCAGAACGACGGTGACTCGGTTTACCGCCTGTTCTACGACACCATCAAGGGTGGTGACTTCCGCTCGCGCGAGGCCAACGTGTATCGTCTTGCCGAGGTGTCCAACAATATCATCGACCAGTGCGTAGCCCAGGGCGTTCCCTTCGCCCGCGAGTACGGCGGTCTGCTCGCCAACCGTTCATTCGGTGGTGCACAGGTATCGCGTACATTCTACGCCAAGGGTCAGACCGGCCAGCAGCTCCTGCTCGGTGCCTACGCTTCACTCAACCGTCAGATCAAGAAGGGTACCGTTAAGTCGTTCAACCGTCGCGAGATGCTCGACATCGTGATCATCGACGGCCGTGCACGCGGTATCATCGTGCGCAACCTCATCACCGGCGAGCTCGAGCGTTATGCCGCTCATGCTGTGGTTCTTGCCACCGGTGGTTATGGCCGTGCATTCTTCCTCTCTACCAACGCTATGGGTTGCAACGGTTCGGCCGCTATCCAGGCGTTCAAGAAGGGTGCCTACCTCGCCAACCTCGCTTTCACACAGATCCACCCCACCTGTATCCCCGTTCATGGCGAGGATCAGTCCAAGCTCACCCTTATGAGCGAGTCGCTCCGTAACGACGGCCGCATCTGGGTGCCCAAGAAGAAGGAGGATGCCGAGGCTATCCGCGCCGGCAAGAAGAAACCTACCGATATCCCCGACGAGGATCGCGACTTCTATCTGGAGCGTCGTTATCCCGCATTCGGTAACCTCTGCCCCCGTGACATCGCGAGCCGCGCTGCCAAGGAGCGTTGCGATGCCGGTTATGGCGTAGGTAGCGGCAATGCCGTATATCTCGACTTCAAGTATGCCATCGACCGTCTCGGCGAGGATGTTGTACGCGACCGCTACGGCAACCTCTTCGACATGTACCAGATGATCTCGGACGACAACCCCTACAAGACTCCTATGATGATCTTCCCCGCCAGCCACTACACTATGGGCGGTATCTGGGTTGACTATGAGCTTCAGACCTCGGTCAAGGGCCTCTTCGCTCTCGGAGAGTGCAACTTCTCCGACCACGGTGCCAACCGTCTCGGTGCATCGGCTCTCATGCAGGGTCTCGCCGACGGTTACTTCGTGATCCCCTACACCATGCAGAACTATCTCAGCGACCAGATCAAGGTGCCTCACTTCAAGACCGACACCAAGGAGTTTGACGAGGCTGAGAAGGCTGTGCGTGCACGCATCCAGAAACTTATGGATATCAAGGGTACCAAGTCGCCCGACCAGATCCACAAGCGTCTCGGCCACGTGATGTGGAACCTCGTGGGTATGGGCCGTACACTCCAGAGCCTCGTGAAAGCACTCGAGGAGGTAGAGGAAGTACGCAAGGAATTCTACACCGACCTCCGCATCGTGGGTCGTGCCGACGATCTCAACCAGGAGCTTGAGAAGGCTCTCCGCCTCGAGGACTTCCTCGTGATCGCCAAGATGATGGCTATCGACGCCCTCAACCGTAACGAATCGTGCGGCGCACACTTCCGCGAGGAGTATCAGCTTGCCGACGGCGAGGCCGCTCGTAACGATAAGGATTACATGTACGTATCCTGCTGGAAGTACACCGGCGACAACGAGAAGCCCATCCTTCTCAAGGAGCCTCTCAACTATACCGAAATCAAGGTACAGACCCGCAACTACAAGTCATAAACAATCCCCCGATTTTATCTGAAGCAAAATGGAACATAATATAAATGTAAACCTCAAGATTTGGCGCCAGCGTAGCCCGAAAGAACCGGGGGCGTTCAAGAACTACCGTGTAGAGAACGTGTCTACCGGAAGCAGCTTCCTCGAGATGCTCGACATGCTCAACCAGCAGCTCGTGGAGAAGGGCGAGGAGCCTGTGGTATTTGACAGCGACTGCCGCGAGGGTATCTGCGGTATGTGCTCGCTCTATATCAACGGACATCCCCACGGTCCCGTTCAGGGCATCACCACCTGCCAGCTCCACATGCGTAAGTTCAACAACGAGGACACCATCACCATCGAGCCCTGGCGCTCGGCCGCATTCCCCGTGGTGCGCGACCTCATGGTGAACCGTAACGCATTCGACCAGATCCAGCAGGCCGGCGGTTACGTATCGTTCAACTGCGGCGGTGCCCAGGATGCCAACGCGCTCCCCATCTCCAAGGAGGTTGCCGACATCGCAATGGACTCGGCTACCTGTATCGGTTGCGGTGCTTGCGTGGCTGCTTGTAAGAATGGTTCGGCCATGCTCTTCGTCAGCGCCAAGGTTAGCCAGTTTGCCCTCCTGCCCCAGGGGCAAGTTGAGCGCGCCCGTCGTGCCCGCGCCATGGTGAGCAAGATGGATGAGCTCGGTTTCGGTAACTGCACCAACACCGGTGCTTGTGCCGCTGAATGTCCCAAGAACATTTCGCTCAGCAACATCGCACGCCTTAACCGCGAGTTCATCAAGGCCTTACGCTCGATAGTAAGTAAATAAAAACGGCGGAGACTTTTGCTCAGGCAGCAAGAGTCTCCGCTTTTTTTCATCGCCCGCTTCACACTTTATCTCCCTTTTCATGCCTCGCGCGAATTTTAACATAAATCATGCCCCGTTTAGTGGGTGTGTATATGCTTGTGAATCAGCTATTTTGACGATGATAAATCCTTGTAGTGATTATACGGGCGCAACTATTTGAAATACAGATACTTACAAACGCATGATAAATCCATTTTTATCGCTTATTCCTTGCATCTGTCAATAATATTGCATTATTTTGCAACATAAACCAAATGCCTGACAGCATTTTTATACCATAATTCACATGTCACGTCACCTCAGATTATTCATTACGTTGATCACGGTAATCCTATTATCGTCCGTAGCCTCTGCCCAGATAGTTTATATAAATGGAATGAGAGCTGACAATCCGGCCGATTATATCCCCAGGGATAGTCTCCAGATTAAAGGGCGCGTGGTAGAGTCGCTTGGTAAGAATGATCTTTATAGAGCATTTATACTTCCTATAGATGGAAATGGGAATACATGTGATACGATAAGAATGGAGCCCGATTATTCGCATAGTATTAGATCCAACAATATGAGATGGAAATTCAGTTTCCTGACGTCACGCAAAGATTCCACGTATGTGTTTGAGGTTGGCGCTCCGGGATATACCACTCAGACTGTGGTCTACAAGATGGAGAAACTGGGAAAGCGCGAGATGATCAAGGAGATGCCTCTCATCATGCTTGAGCGAGAGCCTCACAAGTTGGGTGAGGTACAGGTGGTGGCTTCCAAGGTGAAGTTCTATCACCGTGGCGACACGCTTGTGTACAATGCCGATGCGTTTCAGCTTTCGGAGGGGTCGATGCTCGATGCCCTGATACGCCAGTTGCCGGGTGTCAAGCTCGAGAATGACGGACGTATCATGGTCAATGGAGAATATGTGGAGACGCTGTTGCTCAACGGAAAGCACTTTTTCGATGGCGATAATAAGCTGATGCTCGAGAATATCGGTGCCTATACGGTGAAGGATGTGGAGGTGTACAAGGGACAGACCGCTCTTGAGAAATGGGTGGGCGATTCGCTCGCGCCCAAGCATCTGACTATGAATGTGAAGTTGAAGAAGGAATACTGCATAGGATGGATAGCCAATCTGGAGGGGGGATTGGGCACTGAGGACCGTTACATGGGTCGCGTGTTCGCCTCATGGTTCAATAGTTCCACCCGACTGTCGCTTGTGGGCAATATAAATAATACCGGTGACATATCAACCCCGAGCGAGTATGGCGGGGGATTTATGAATAGTGGTGCGCCGGCAAAATCCCGTTATCGCACTGTGGGGTTGAATTATAATCATGACCCAAACGGCGTAAATAATAGTTTTAACGGAAGTTTTACGTACCGGGATAATAATACCGCCCAGATCACCACCACCAACCTTACCAACTTTTTTGAATCGGGCGATACTTATGATTATTCACGGAGTGAGAGTTCACAACGGAGTTTTGACATGAGCACCAGCCATAGGGCGATGCTTGACCTCGGTCGGGTCAATCTCTCCGGAGATATCTATGGCGGGTATTCCCATAATAAATCGTCTTCTACAAGTGCATCCGCAAGTTTTAATGAGGAGCAGGCCGAGAATATCCTTGATGTGTTGCAGACAATATATACCGATCCTACGGATCAGGGCTTGAGCGCGCTGATCAACAGGTCGATCAATAGAAATGATTCACGAAACAATTCGGCCAACGGGCGCGCCACTGCGACTACTATGTATAAGGTGCCCGGAACTTCCGATATACTCAGGATGTCGATGAGCGGGATTACCAATTATAGCAAGGGACATGGGTGGACCGACTATCTGATCAATTATGGAACCGATCCTACCAAGGATGACAAGCGCCGGCAGTACACCGACAATTCTCCGGTGAGAAGTCTCACTCTGGATGGTTCAATCGGATACATGGCCAAATTCAAGAATCTGAGTATTGATTTTGGATACTCATTTACGTTCAGCCGGAGTGAAAGCACATCGCTGATGTATGCGCTCCAGAATCTTGCAGATATGGGTGTTTACGGCACGTTGCCTCCTGATTACATGGACGCCTTTGATCCGTCAAACAGTAGCATCTCACGTCGTTGGAATACGACACATGAGATCAGCCCTAAGATCAACTATATGTGGAAGTATGATGAACGGAATACTTTACGGGTCAATTTATCTCCCGATATAAGTTTTCGAAACCGTCATCTCAATTATTGGAAGAATAATCACACATACAGGATAAACAAGAAATCAACGGAGTTGTCCATGTCATACATGGGGTTGAACATAGAGTACACCCATGGAAATCGAAGAGAACAGAACAGTACCACTAACGAGTTCAGTTATACGTTTGGTATGGATACTCGGTTGCCCGAGCTGATGTCTCTGGTCGACGTGGTTGATGATGCCAACCCGCTGTATATAAGTGAGGGAAATCCCAACCTTAAGGGATCCCGATCAATGAATCATGGACTGTCGTGGACTATAAATCCTCCAGGAATCATGTATAATAGTTTACGTGTAAGCTATAGATCCATCTACAACAATATTGTGAACGGTTACACTTATGATAAAGAGACTGGTATAAGGCGCTCACGGTATTATAACGTGGACGGCAACTACAGTTACGATATGATGAACAATATGCATGTATCGTTTGGCCGCGACGCCCGTTTCGGAATCTCATCCAATACAAGTGTACGGAAAGATCATAGCGTGGATATGATCGGCACTGATGGTGCCGATCCGACATTGACTTCGGCAAATACCATTGCAATTTCCCAAGGGGTGGATGGCACTTATTATTGCGGTACAAAATATAGGCAATATATAAGTGTGGGGTTCGACATATCCAACCGCCGTACCAGCCGAGAGGGAGCCGACGATATAGATGCTCTGCATACACAATTCAGCCTATCGGGAAATTTCAGTCTTCCGGCCGGATTTGAGATCAATACCAATTTCTCGTTGTACACCCGTCGCGGATATGGCTCGAAGGAGCTCGATACGACCGATGCTGTGTGGAACGCAGGGATAAGCTATACTCCCCGAGGTGGCAAGTGGGTGATAAAGGTCAATGGCTATGACCTGTTGCATCAGTTGTCAAATGTATCCTATTCCGTATCGGCCACGGGGCGCACGGTCTCGTTTGTCAACACTCTGCCACGATATGTGATGGCCACAGTCCAGTACCGACTCAATATCATGCCTAAGCTCAAGAAGTGACGGGCCATTGGAGTGGGGGCGCATGCCATCCCCCCACTCTCGATGTGGTCCAAACAGTGCGATAGAATGTTAAAAAATGGATGACTTTTGATTTTTAGCAGTAACTTTGTGCCCGCAAAACCGATGATGGTCTTGCGAAAAGAGAGTTATTATCATAGTCATGCACTATCATTTATCCACTGAATCGGCGGGAGTCTCCCGGATGATGGCTTTTGCCAAGAACTGGACGCTTCCGCTGGCAATCCTCACGGGCATTGTGGCGTATTTCGTTTACGTCAATATCCCGTGGCTCGATTCCACACATGAGTTTGCCAACAAGGCCGTGGCGTTCATACAGCCGGCCTTGATATTCGCCATGCTGTTCCTGACGTTTCTCTCCATAGGTCCCCACGACCTTCACCTGAGACGTTGGCATCTGTGGCACACATTGATACAGGTTACACTATTCGTAGCGATAGCACTATTGCTGACGTGGATTGCCGATTCGCCGTGGCGCATCATCATTGAGAGTGCAATGCTGTGCCTGCTGTGCCCCACGGCTACGGCTGCTGCGGTGGTGACAAGGAAACTGGACGGTAATCCGGCCGACATCACCACTTATACAATAATCATAAATATAGCCATAGCGGTGACAGCCCCGGCCCTGCTCCCTATCGCTCATCCTCACGAGGGGTTGACATTCCTCCCCACGTTCGTGATGATTATAAGCAAGGTGTTTCCGTTGCTGATATGTCCGCTCGTGGTGTCGTGGGCGGTGCGCAGGTGGTTGCCAGGGCTCGCAGAGGCGTTGCGCCGTTACCGCGACCTGCCGTTCTATCTGTGGGCCGTATCGCTGTCGCTTGCGATAGCCGTGACTGTCAAGGCCATAATGCACAGCGATGTGCCGGTGATATATGAGTTGGGCATAGGTGTGGTGACGCTCCTGTGCTGTCTGCTCCAGTTTTTCCTCGGCAAGCGTATCGGTGCCATGTATGGCGAGCATATCGAGGGCGGACAGGCTCTGGGTCAGAAGAATACCGTTTTCATAATATGGCTCGGATATTCATTCCTTTCGCCTGTAACGGCTCTGGCTGGAGGATTCTACAGTGTGTGGCACAATATATTCAATTCCTATCAGCTATATAAGAAAAGGATCAACAAGTAGCCTGATAGCAATAAGTTGTATAAAAAGTCAGCAATCAGTGATTACAATTTCCATAAATCACTGATTGCTGATCTTTTTTATGTTTCCGATAGAATGGATCAGTCGCCCATGGTGCGGAGGAGTTCCTCGTTGTCGGAGGTGCGCTCCATGCGGTCCTTGATGAATTCCATAGCCTCGATGGAATTGCGGTCGCTCAGGAAGCGGCGGAGAATCCACATGCGGTTGAGGGTTTCGTTGCGCAGAAGGAGATCGTCGCGACGGGTGCTCGAAGCCATGATGTCGACAGCGGGGAATATGCGCTTGTTGGAAAGTTTGCGGTCAAGCTGGAGCTCCATGTTGCCTGTACCCTTGAATTCCTCGAAAATCACCTCGTCCATCTTGGAGCTGGTCTCGGTGAGGGCTGTGGCTATGATGGTGAGCGATCCGCCCCCTTCGATGTTACGGGCCGCACCGAAGAAACGCTTGGGTTTCTGGAGCGCATTGGCGTCGACACCACCCGAGAGGATCTTGCCCGATGCGGGTGCGCAAGTGTTGTAGGCACGTGCCAGACGGGTGATCGAGTCGAGGAGTATCACCACGTCGTGTCCACATTCCACCATGCGTTTGGCTTTCTCGAGTACTATCTGTGCTATGCGCACGTGGCGGTCGGCGGGTTCATCGAATGTCGATGCTATCACCTCGGCGTTGACGCTGCGGCTCATGTCGGTCACCTCCTCGGGGCGCTCGTCGATGAGCAGGATCATGATGTAGGTCTCGGGATGATTCTCGGCGATGGCGTTGGCTATATCCTTGAGCAGGATGGTCTTGCCGGTCTTGGGAGGAGCCACGATGAGTCCGCGCTGACCCTTACCGATGGGCGAGAACATGTCGACAACGCGGGTCGACAGATTGCTGCTGCGGCCCGAGGTGAGGTCAAATTTCTCATCGGGGAAAAGCGGGGTGAGATGCTCGAAGGATACTCGGTCGCGGATGAAATCGGGGGTACGGCCGTTGATCGAGATCACCTTAGTGAGGGGGAAATATTTTTCATCGGCCTTGGGCGGACGCACATTTGCTTCCACCACGTCGCCGGGACGCAGGCAGTACTGCTTGATCTGCTGCTGGGTCACGAGCACATCGTCGGGCGAGGCCAGATAATTATAGTCGCTTGAGCGGAGGAATCCATGACCCTGAGGCTCGATTTCGAGTACGCCCGATGCCACGATGATGTCATCGAAATTGTACTGTGCCTGCTGATAACGGGCTTTCTCCTCGGCGTTCGCGTCGAAATTCTTGTTGCGGTTTTTCTTATTCTTCTTATTGCCCTGCTGAGGCTGAGCCTTTTCCATTCCGGGCTCGCCGATCACGATGGGGGCGGTAGCGGCTGCCTTGGCTGCCTGCTCCTTTTCCTGGGGTGAGCGGGGGGCGAAGGTCTTTCCGGCTGAGCGGGGGAAGAATGAGCCGAATGAGGAATCCTTGGGGCGGAAATCGCGGTGAACGAACTGCTGGGGCTCGTCGCCTTCGGCGGGAGCCTGGTCGAAATTGTCGACAGGCGCACCCGGGCGGATGAATACTCCGCGATGAGGATGCTCGTTGTTGTCACGGTTGACATTCTCGGGCGCGTATCCATCGTTGGCATTGTTTCCCGCATTTTCCATGGGAGCAGCGGGGAGCAGGGGAGTCGAGGGGTTGGCCATCATCGTTCCGTTAGCCTCGGGGGAAGCGGAGGCATCGGCCTGCTGGGCTGTCTGCTGTTTGGCAAGGAAGCTGTCGCGCTCCTCACGCTCCTGACGTGACGGACGGCCACGCTTTTTCTTGGGGCGGTTCTCGCCTTCGGGCATTTCGGCCGAGTCGGCATCAGGACCGGCAATGGCCATTGATTCAGCCTGCTGAACGGTCTGCGCGGGCTCGTTGGAGTCGGCGGGAGCCATATCGGCAGATGCTTCGGCCTGAGCCTCGGGCGCTGGCTGATTGTTTTTAGGCTTGCGTCCGCGACGCTTTGGAGCTGCTGCAGCCCCTTCGGCATTTGCGTCGGCATTTATATTTTCGGCCTCGTTCTTTGATGGGGTTCCGGCTGAAGTGTCGTCGGCCGGAGTCAGAGGCTGGTTATCGTTCTGGGCAGATTCCTCCTCAGCGTTCGCCGAGGCTTTTTTGCGGCGTTGCTTGCGTTCGCCGGCCGGCTCCTTGGGTTCTTTTTTCTGCCTGCGCGGTTTGTCCTGACCCTGAGAGTTGGCTGAGGCCGTGGCGGCATGGTCACGTGCCTGTTTTTCGAGAATCTCATATACGAGACCCTCTTTATCTTCGAGATTGATTTTCTTTATGCCGATGGCATTGGCGGCTTCTTGCAGTCGCTCATTGTCCATCTTGTTTAGTTCGTCAAAATTATACATATAATATATATGTGGGGAATTTGGGGGCGTGGTGATTATGTGAGGGGAAATACCCTTGAATGTTGTGGCCGTGAGGATTTAAGGAGGTCCGCACGGTCTACTGAATCATTTTACGGATTACAGCTTATGAGTTTTGTAGTGATTAAAAAAAGAATACCGAAACAGTGAGTTGGAATATTGCCGCACTGTCGTTATTGGATTCTATTGTTCGTCCGACTGTGCTGATGTAGTTATCAAGTGGTGAATTAACTTCCTAAAATAGACTTGATAATGAAATAATCATCAATGCAAAGTTACAATGATTTTTAATTACTAACAAATATTTTTTGAAAAAGTTGGCCATTAAATTTTAGTAATCGGCCGCCGAAATGTATCTTTGCATAAAAATCCGAGCTGAATCATGTTAGTAATAGGCATAGCCGGTGGCACCGGTTCAGGCAAGACCACCGTGGTGAAAAAAATAATCAATTCGCTTCCCGAAGGGGAGGTGGCAATTCTCCCGCAGGATTCTTATTATAAGGATTCGAGCCATGTGCCGGTGGAGATGAGGAGTAAGATCAATTTCGATGAGCCGGCGGCGTTTGACTGGCCTCTGCTCGTTGGCCATATCAAGGCCCTGAAGCGTGGCGAGACCATCGAGATGCCCACCTATTCCTATCTCACATGCACCCGCCAGCCCGAGACGGTGACTGTGAGTCCGCGTGAAGTGGTGATTGTGGAGGGGATACTTGTGCTGACCGATCCTGTGCTCCGTGATCTTCTCGACGTGAAGGTGTTTGTGGATGCCGAGGCCGACGAGAGGCTCATAAGGGTGATAGCGCGCGATTGCGTGGAGCGCGGACGCACACCCCAGATGGTTCTCGACCGTTACCGCGATGTGCTGAAGCCTATGCACGAAATGTATATCGAACCGTCCAAGAAGACGGCCGACCTGATCGTGCCTCAGGGTGGAAGCAATGTAGTAGCCATCCAGCTCCTCACCGATTACATCGATTCGCGCCTGCGCAAGAATCATGATAAGCTCTGACCCCATCGAAAAAAGAAATGGAAGAAAATAACAAAGAAATATCAGGCGTGGCCGGCCAGGAACAATCCACCCGTGGGGGTGAGGAGCGCATGGTGCTCCGCACCGAGAATCTGGTGAAGAAGTATGGCAAACGCACCGTGGCCAATCACGTGTCCATCAACGTGACCCAGGGCGAGATCGTGGGTCTGCTCGGCCCCAACGGTGCGGGCAAGACCACCACATTCTATATGACCGTGGGACTTATCACCCCCAACGAGGGGCAGATATTCCTCAACGACCTGAACATCACGAAATATCCTGTGTACAAGCGTGCGCAGAACGGTATCGGCTATCTTGCCCAGGAGGCGAGTGTGTTCCGCAAGCTCACAGTGGAGGATAATATCAAGGCCGTGTTGCAGATGACCAATACCACGCCCGAGTATCAGAAACAAAAACTTGAGAGCCTGATCAAGGAATTCTCGCTTGAGAAGGTGCGTCACAATCTTGGCGACCGCCTGTCGGGAGGTGAGCGCCGACGCACGGAAATAGCCCGCTGTCTGGCTATCGATCCCAAGTTCATAATGCTCGACGAGCCGTTTGCCGGCGTTGACCCCATCGCGGTCGAGGATATCCAGTCGGTGGTGTATCATCTCAAGGAGCGCAACATCGGTATTCTCATCACTGACCATAACGCGCAGGAGACATTGCGCATCACCGATAGGGCTTACCTGCTCTTCGAGGGAAAGATCCTGTTTCAAGGCACATCCGAGGAGCTTGCCGAGAATCCTATCGTGAGGGAGAAATATCTGGGCCGCGACTTCATATTCTACCGCAAGAAATTCGAGGATAAACCCCGCGAGGAGGAGTGAATACCTCCTGAGATATCATAGCAACGACACCCTTCTCATCATCCATTGAGAAGGGTGTCGTTGTCATTTACTGAGGTGGCGGAGGTCAGCTTCTGAGTTTGAAGCCGATGCTGGGGCGCGGTGAGGTGAGGGCCTTTCGTGCCGGAGCTGACATGGGAATGTCGGACTGCTCGATTCTCGACAATTGCTCAATGGTGGGAGCGTTCAGGGAGCTGACACGGGTAGCCATAGCCGGGAAAATGTCGGTCTCTATAAGATTGATCACGTGGCGGGCGTTGCCGAAATCCTTTCCGCGCGTCATGTAATCGGCATGTAGGCGGGATGAGAGTGTCTCCCTGGCACCGGCCGACAGATGGAAGTCGCGCTCCCTGAGGTATCCCTCGGCTATCTCAAGGAGTTGATTCTCGCTGAAATCCTCGAATATATAGTGGTTGCTTTCGGGGATTCTTGATTTCAGACCGGGATTTAGCTCGAAAAGACCCATCATGGGTTCGGTGTAGCCGGCGAGTATCAGCATCCAGTCGCGGTTGCTCTCGTCGGCGAGCGCGGTCATTAGAGATTCAAGAACGAACCTGCCCGGATCCTTGGGATCGTCGGGCTGATTGAGCTGATAGGCCTCGTCGATGAACAGGATGCCTCCGCGGGCCTCCTCAAGAGCCTGGTTGACATTTTCGCCCTCGGAGCTATAATATTTCCCGAGCAGTGTGGAGCGCTCGCGCATCACCACATGTCCTTTCGACAAGACTCCACATTCGTGGAGTATCTCGCCCATGATCTTAGCCACAGTGGTTTTGCCGGTGCCGGGAGAGCCGAGAAACAGGCAGTGGAGCGGGGGATTGGATGACCTGAGGCCCGCTTTTTCTCTCATGCTGTTGAACTCGATGAGCCGTCGGTAGCTTACCACCTTGGCCTTCACGCTGTCGAGGCCTATCAGGGAGTCGAGGCGCGTGGTTTCATCCTTCTTCTCCTTTTCGGCAGAAAGAACCTGCTGTTTCAACTCTAATTCATTGTTGCGTTCAATGAGGATGTCCACTCCCATGCTGTCGGTATAGCCGGGGATGAATCTGATATCATCATTGATGAGCTCGCCCGGCACAGGATCGTTCAGCGGGTACACGTCAAACACCGATCCTGCAATCGGACAGCCGAGGGTGGATATCTCGGCGTAGAAGTATCCGCCGAGTTCAAGTTCCCTCGACACAGGCATCTGCACCAGTATCTCCTCGGCCTCGAGGAATTTGTAATACAGATCGTTGGCTGTGATCAGATTGGCCCGTTCGGTGATCCTGTTGCCCGTCTCGCCCACAAGCGTGATCATTATCTCAGGCATGGAATCCCATGCGCCGATGTTGCGGGTGAGGAGGAATGTGACATATAGTTGCGGGTAAGTATCCTTGCCGGTGGCGTCGATCTCCATGCGGGGCATGAGTTTGGAGATGTAGCGTGTGGGGGTAGTCACTGTGTCGGTGAAATCATCGTAACTCACGGCATTGTCCATCAGCGTGCTCCAATGTGGGGTGTAGAATCCGCGCGGTTCCAGTCCGGGGACTTTCACCAGGCGGAACTCCTTGGATACAAGCGGAGTGCCGTCGTTGATGCCGGGCACTGTGATTTCGATATGGTAATACCTGTTGGCCGCCAATTGTGATGGCCTCAAGGGGATGTCCACGCGGTGGATGCCGTCATTTTCCCACGGTTGCATCTCGACAAATGTAGTGCGCGAGGTGATGATGCGTTCCGAATCGTGGTCAACGATGTTGACCCAGAATGTCTGGCGTGATTTCCTGAGGTTGCCTGAGGAGGCATTGAGATTGCTCGTGCGGAATGCGACTGCCAAGTGGGTCATAGAGGAGCTGAGGGAAAAATCGGTGCGGGAGTCAAACCGGTCAAATGCCGGGTACTCGTAGGAGAGGGGAGAGGTGAGTCCGTAGGGACAGAATGAAATGTCGGTGATGTTGATATTAAGTGTTCGTGCCATATTTATTGATGTTTTATAGTTATAAGTAAGTCTTAAAAATTAACCGCTATATGTAAGTCCTAAAGAGCTTGCCCAATAAATCTTGTTCTTTTTGGCTATTTTGGCATTGTCACTCAGTCGCATAGCTCGCTATGCTCCTTCATTCCGCAGCCAAAATACCACAAAAATAACTGCGATTTATATGTTCATTAATTTTTACGACTTACTTAGTTTTATTGATAGTTTTTACAGAAATGAGCATATAGTCGGGTATGTCCGGTGATGACCGTCTCAACACCGGGGCATACCCCATCCAGTAATGTCAATGTTCTCGCATCGCCTTGTGCGAGCGTAAAGCGATGGCACAGGCGCGCACTGAGGCCTGCTGACTCCTCGGGATACCATGCGTCAAGGCATAGCAATGGCCTGAAGAGCGGCTTCGTGTCGCTTTAAGTGATAGAAAATGTGGATGGGATATTCCTCCGCCACACTACGACCGTCGCCGTCGGGCCCGCGGGCTCGATACAGTGGTTACGGTTATGTCAAGTAGTTGTGGCATTGTCATTTCTGAGGAAAAATACAATAAATATGACTGAGTTGTGATTGCCGACATAGTGGTCCGCAATATTACACGCTCGCAAATTTAGTGAGTAGCTACATAAAAAACAAGAAAACTGTTGAAAAAATGTTTGTGAGAGATGAAAAACTTAAAATATGTGAGAAAACGGTGGTTTTGATCAAGAAAAAAATACTATTTTTGCACCTAATTTTAAAAAATACAATCAATGAAGGTTCTGAAATTTGGAGGCACTTCCGTGGGAAGTGTAGCGGGCATCCGCAATCTCGATCAGATTGCACAAGGATGCGACAAGCCTGTAGTGGTAGTGGTGAGTGCGCTTGGTGGCGTCACAGACATGCTCATTTCCACCGCAGTCACTGCCACGCGCGGTGACGAAGCTTACCGCGAAGGCATGGCCAAACTCACGATCCGTCATCATGATATAATTGACGAGGTGATAAGCGATCGCCCCGAGGAGTTGAAATCACAGATCAATCGACTGCTCGACGAGCTTGCCTCGATATACCACGGACTGTTCCTGATACGTGACCTCAGCCCCAAGACAATGGCTCTGATAGTGAGCTACGGCGAACGGTTGAGCTCACTTATAGTGAATCGTCTGGTGGAGGGATCGGTGCTCCATGACTCGCGCGAGTTCATAAAGACCGAGGTGAAGCATCACCGCAATGTGTTGGCCACCGAGCTCACCAACGAACTGGTGAAAGCCGAATTCTCGGGCGAAAAGTATGAGGGGCATATACACATTGTGCCCGGTTTCATCTCCTCGGATGCTCTGACCGGCGAGATCACCAATTTGGGACGCGGAGGTAGCGACTACACGGCTTCGATCATAGCCGCGGCTCTCGATGCCGAGGCATTGGAGATATGGACCGATGTCGACGGATTCATGACCGCCGACCCGAGGGTGATACCCACCGCCTATACCATCAATTCGCTCAGCTATGTCGAGGCGATGGAGCTGTGCAACTTCGGCGCGAAGGTGGTGTATCCTCCCACCATCTATCCAGTGTGCGTAAAGAATATACCTATATTTGTAAAGAATACATTCCACCCCGAGGCCGCCGGCTCGGTGATAAGAAATATCATCGAGGATGACCGGAAGCCCATCAAGGGTATATCGAGCATCAGCGGTACGTCGCTCATTACGGTGGCCGGTCTGTCGATGGTGGGTGTGATCGGTGTGAACCGCCGAATCTTCACGGCTCTTGCCGACCAGGGCATATCGGTGTTCATGGTGAGCCAGGCTTCATCGGAGAATTCTACTTCAGTGGGTGTGCGCGATGAGGATGCCGCCGAGGCCATCGAGGTGCTTAACAACGAGTTTGCCAAGGAGATAGCCACCGGTGCCATGTATCCCATGCACGTGGAGAGTGGCCTGGCTACCGTTGCTATCGTGGGTGAGAACATGAAGCATACCCCCGGTATAGCAGGAAAGCTGTTTGGTGCGTTGGGCCGTAGCGGTATCAGCGTGATAGCTTGTGCGCAGGGTGCGAGCGAGACCAATATCTCGTTTGTGGTCGATGGAAAGTCGCTCCGCAAATCACTCAACGTGCTTCATGACTCGTTCTTCCTGAGTGAGTATAAGGAACTTAACCTGTTCATATGCGGTGTGGGAACTGTGGGCGGAATGCTCATCGAGCAGATACGCTCCCAGAAGGAGGAGCTGATGCGCACCCATCGCTTGAAACTCAATGTGGTGGGTATAGCATCGAGCAAACGCCTTGTGCTCGACCGCGCCGGCATCGATCTTGACAATTACCGCGAGATACTTGAAAACGGTATGCCGAGCTCTCCTGCCGTGCTTCGCGACGAGATTCTGAAAATGAATATCTTCAATAGTGTGTTTGTCGACTGTACAGCATCAAAGGATGTTGCCGAGCTCTACCGCACATTCCTCGACCATAATATATCGGTGGTGGCAGCAAATAAGGTGGCAGCCTCCAATACTTACGAGAGCTATGCCCGCATCAAGGAGACCGCTCTCATGCGCGGGGTGAAATTCCTGTATGAGACCAATGTGGGAGCCGGCCTGCCTATCATCGGCACTATCAACGACCTGGTATCGTCGGGCGACCGCATACTCCGCATCGAGGCTGTGCTGAGCGGTACTCTCAACTTCATATTCAACGCCATTTCGGCCGAGACTCCTTTCTCGGAGACCGTGCGTCTGGCCAAGGAGATGGGCTACAGCGAGCCTGATCCGCGCATCGATCTGAGCGGTACCGACGTGATACGCAAGCTGGTGATCCTGACCCGTGAGGCCGGTTACCGTGCCGAGCAGGATGAGGTGGAGCGCAACCTGTTTGTCCCCAAGGATATAATGGATGGCTCCATCGAGGAATTCTGGCGCAGACTGCCCGAACTTGATGCCGATTTCGAGGAGCGCCGTAAGGTACTCGAAGCCGAGGGGAAACGCTGGCGTTTCGTGGCACGCATGGAGATGGGACGCATGAGCGTGGGCCTCGAGGCCGTGGATTCACGTCATCCGTTCTATGGCTTGGAAGGCTCCAACAATATTGTGCTCCTCACCACCGAGCGTTACCGCGAATACCCGATGATGATACAGGGCTACGGCGCCGGTGCTGCAGTGACAGCGGCCGGAGTCTTCGCCAACATAATCTCTACTTCCAATAGCTGATCAAAGAATGAAGCACCTCATAATACTTGGTGACGGGATGAGCGATCATCCTATCGATGCCTTGGGTGGGAGGACTCCACTCGAGTATGCGTCGACTCCAGCCTTTGACCGCATGGCGGCTCAGGGACGGTCGGGAGTGCTCGTCACCGTACCCGAAGGTTTCCCTCCCGGAAGCGAGGTGGCCAATACGGCTATACTCGGATATGACCTGAACCGGGTGTACGAAGGTCGTGGCCCGCTTGAGGCCGCGAGCATAGGTTATGAGATGGAACCTGATGATCTTGCCTTGCGTTGCAACCTGCTTACCCTCTCGCCTGAAGGGGATATAGTGAATCATCATGGTGGACATCTCACTACTGCCGAGGGGCGTGAGTTGATCGAGATGCTCGACCGTGAGCTCGGTTCCGATAAAGTGAAATTCATTCCCGGTATCCAGTACAGGCATCTTCTTGTGATCAAGGGGGGCAACAAGCATATAGTCACCACTCCTCCGCATGATCATCCCGGCGAGGCCTGGAGGCCGTTGATGGCGAGACGGGAGGAGGGGGACTGCGTTGCCGAAAGCGGACGCATGACCGCCGACGAGACTGTCGCGCTGATAAACTCACTTATCGAAAAGTCTCAGGCGTTGCTTGCCGCTCACCCTGTGAATGAACGTCATAAGGCCGAGGGGCGTCCGGCAGTTAACTCGATATGGCCCTGGAGCCAGGGCTACCGTCCGTCGATGCTCACATTGCAGGAGATGTATCCTCAGGTGAAGACCGGAGCGGTGATCACGGCGGTGGATCTGATACGAGGCATAGGCCACTATGCCGGACTCAGGTCAATAGAGGTGCCGGGTGCCACCGGTCTTGCCGACACCAACTATGAAGGGAAATGTGAAGCCGCGATCGAGGCTCTGCGCACCGACGATTTCGTATTCCTGCATGTCGAGGCTACCGACGAGGCCGGCCATGACGGCAATATCGACCTGAAAGTTAAAGCTATAGAGTATCTCGACAAAAGGATTGTTGATCCGATACTCAGCGAACTGTCCAAATGGGATGAACCTGTGGCTGTGGCCCTGTTGCCCGATCATGCGACTCCTGTGGAACTACGTGTCCACAAGGCCGAGCCGGTGCCGTTCACCATATGGCATAATAAAGGATGTATAGAACCCGACGGAGTGACTGCCTACAGCGAGGCGCAATGCGCCCGTGGTGCCTACGGTACACTGCGGTTGATGGAGTTTATGCACACCTTCATGAACGTATAAAAAAGAAAAGGATAACACTATGAAATATTACAGCACAAATCATAATTCTCTCGACGTTTCGCTTGCCGAGGCAGTGGTTAAGGGGCTCGCGCCCGACCGCGGGCTTTACATGCCGGAGCGGATCGAAAGACTTCCCCGGGAATTTTTCGACAATATCGATAAAATGTCGTTTCATGAGATCGCGTGCCGGGTGGCGCGTGCCTTCTTCGGCGAGGATATCCCCGGCGAGGATCTTGATGCGATAGTGTGTGACACGTTGTCATTCCCTACACTGGTAGTGGAGGTCGAATCCGGAATATACAGCCTCGAACTGTTTCACGGCCCCACGTTGGCATTCAAGGATGTGGGTGCGCGGTTCATGGCCCGGTTGCTGCAATACTTTATAAAGCGTGGCGATGACCGCCGCAACGTGCATGTGCTTGTGGCGACGAGCGGTGACACAGGCTCGGCTGTGGCCAACGGTTTCCTTGGCGTTGACGGCATAAATGTACATGTGTTGTATCCCAAGGGGAAGGTAAGTCCCATCCAGGAATGTCAGTTCACGACGCTCGGACGTAATATCACGGCCATCGAGGTTGATGGGGTGTTTGACGACTGCCAGCGGTTGGTGAAAAGCGCGTTTCTTGACGGCGAGCTCAATGAGCGCCTGCTCCTTACCTCGGCCAATTCCATCAATGTTGCCCGCTTCCTCCCCCAGGCATTTTATTATTTCAATGCCTATGCGCAGTTGAAGAAGGCCGGCATGGCCGATAATCTTGTGGTGTGTGTGCCGAGCGGCAATTTCGGCAATATCACCGCAGGACTCATCGCCCACAGGATGGGATTGCCGATAAAGCGTTTTATCGCCGCCAACAATGCCAACGACGTATTTTTCAAATATCTGCAGAACGGAGAGTATGAACCTCGGCCGAGCATAGCCACTATAGCCAATGCGATGGACGTGGGTGATCCCAGCAATTTTGCCCGCATCCTCGACCTGTATGGCAACGACCATGCCCGCATCACATCGCTGATATCGGGTACCACTTATTCCGACGGGCTGATAGCCAAGACCATGGAGGAATGTTTCAAGGATACGGGTTATATACTTGACCCTCATGGAGCTGTGGGTTACAGGGCATTGAAACAGTCATTGCGTCCCGGTGAGACCGGTGTGTTCCTCGAGACCGCTCATCCGGCCAAGTTCAAGGATACAGTGGAGGCCCATATAGGATGTGAGGTGGAGATCCCCTCGCGCCTGGCCGATTTCATGAAAGGGGAGAAGCAGTCGGTGGCCATGACTTCCGATTTCGCTGATTTCCGGTCATATCTCATGACATTGTAGCCGGCGACAGGACTACAGACATATTTTTTCAGCCGAATGATCAGGTTATCCGATAAATTCGGCTGAATTTGAAAAACCTTACCAAGATTAGAGTTGTTAAAATTTTAATTATGGCAAAGGTTTTTCACGTTTTAACAGCATCTCTGTTGCTCGCCGTATCCGCAGGATCGATGCAGGCACAGGTTTCAGAGGGTGGTTCACGCTATCTGAAACAGCCCATGCCCGAGAGCTGGGCGTTTACACAGGAAGTGTCTCAGACTTTACCGTCGGATGACGAGTGGTGGAAAGCGTTCGGTGATTCCACGCTCGACTCGCTCATCTCCCTTGGTATCGACAACAATTATAATATCAAGGAGGCGGCCCACCGGCGCGAGATGGCGCGTTTGGCCATGCAGGAGACAAAGGCCGGATACTATCCCTCCGTGGGAGTGTCGGCCGGATACGCGCGGTCCTATTCCAATCACACCGGCGGAAATAAATTCTCGCTTGGAGCCGATGTGAATTGGGAGTTTGACCTATTTGGTAAGATCACATCCAAGGTGAGGGCAAGTAAGGCCGGATTTGATGTGTCGCGGGCCGATTATGTGGCCACGATGGTGAGCATGACCGCCGAGATAGTCACTTATTACATAAATTATCGTGTGCTGCAGACCCAGATAGCTGTAGCCAATGAGCATATACAGTATCAGGACACGGTGGTGAAGATCACCGAGGCACGATATGCCGCCGGATTGGTCTCGAAACTCGACGTGGCCCAGGCCAAGACCGTGTACTATTCCACCGAGGCCTCACTGCCGCTCCTTGAAGCCAAGGCCCAGCAGGCGTTGAATGCGCTCGGGGTTCTGCTCGGCGTGTATCCTGCCGAACTTGAGCCGGTGCTCGGCCCGTTGGCAAAACTTCCGTCCTACCATCATATAATTCCTGTAGGTGTTCCTGCCAATCTGTTGCGTCGCCGGCCCGATATTGCGGCCGCTGAAGCCACACTTGCACAATATGCCGCACAAATAGGTGTGGCCAAGAAGGATTTTCTTCCCACGATCTCGCTTAAAGGCTCGATAGGCTGGGGCGGTGACCGGCTCAACAATATGGTCAACAGCGACGGGTTCAGTTACAGCATAGCACCGCAACTGTCGTGGACATTATTTGACGGCCTGTCACGTAAATATGCCGTGGCCAGGGCCAAGGAGCAGATGATGCTCGGGATCGATGATTACAATCTCACGGTAATGACGGCATTTATCGAGGTAGAGAATGCCATGCAGTCCTATCAGGCGGCATTGAATTCTCTTGAACTCGACAAGGAGGTGTTCAATCAGAGCCATGAGGCATTCACTCTCTCGATGGAGCAGTATAAGCAAGGCCTGTCGCCGTTCACCAACGTGGTCAACGCCCAGATCGACTGGCTCAACTATGCCAACGCGCTTGTGTCGGCCCATGGCGACGCGCTTGTGGCCCTCGTGGATCTATATAAGGCTCTCGGTGGTTCACCGATAGAGTAAAAAAATGTGCTAACAAATCCAAATATAAAGTCATGGATAAAAAAATATTGCTTCCAGTCATTGCCCTGTCAATAGCTACGATATCGTGTCATCACTCTTCGCCACGCGAAACCGATGTGACCGAGACAGTGGATGTGGCACTTCCGGTAGTGGATACCATCACACTCTCCACCGTGTATCCCGGTTATCTGACAGCCAATAATTCAGTGAATGTCGTGGCCAAGGTGAACGGACAGATCCTGACTAAGAATTATCCGAGCGGAACCCATGTGAAAAAAGGGGATGTGCTCTTTACAATCGATCCGTCCACCTATCAGGACCAGTTGAAACAGGCTCAGGCCTCATTGTCGACGGCAATGAGCGAGAGAGATTATGCACATGAGCATTACGAGGCTGTAAAAAAGGCGCTGGAAAGCGATGCGGTGAGCAAGATGGAGGTAGAGCAGGCCCACAGCTCACTGGTGCAGGCCGAGGCTTCGGTCAAGAACGCCAAGGCGGCTCTTGAGACCGCCCGCCGGTTGCTGAGCTATTGCACTGTGACCGCTCCTATCACCGGACAGATCGCATCGGCAACGATGAGCGACGGTGCATATGTGAGCGGGCAGGGATCGCCCGTGGTACTTACCACTATATATGACAACTCGGTGATGCAAGCCCGCTTCTCCATTGAGGATGACCGGTATCACGAGTTGCTCAACATGCAGCATAACAATAAGGATTCCATAGATTTCGAGCATATACCTGTGATGTTTGAGGTGCCGCTGCCTCATTCCTACACCGGCTCGATGTTCTACATAGCCCCGGCGTTGAACAGCTCCACCGGAACTCTTCAGCTGAGATGCCTCGTGGATAATCCATATGACGAGTTGAGGGAGGGTATGTATGTGAAGGTGGATCTTCCTTACGACCGTATTCCCGATGCGATTCTCGTAAAGGATGCCTCGATCGGCTCGGATCAGCAAGGCAAATATCTGTATGTGGTAAATGATTCCAATAAAGTGGTGTACACCCCCGTGAAAGTGGGTGAGATTTATCATGACTCGCTCAGGGTGGTCACCAGCGGTATCAAGCCTACCGACCGCTACGTGACAAAGGCTATGCTGAAGGTGCGTGACGGAATGACAGTGAATCCCAAAACGGTAAAATAACACGCCTATGTTCTCGAAATTCTTCATAGACCGCCCGATATTCGCCACGGTATTGGCAATACTGATGGTGCTTGTCGGTATCATCACGGTCAAGAGTCTTCCTGTAGCGCAATATCCCAATATCACGCCGCCTACAGTGATGGTGAGCGCGTCCTATCCCGGCGCCGATGCCGAGACTATAGCCAAAGTAGTGGGCGAGCCTATCGAACAGCAGGTCAACGGCGTGGAGGGAATGATGTACATGAGCTCCAACTCCAGTGCGGGATCCTACAGCCTTACCATTACGTTTGAGAACGGTACCGATCTCGACGAGGCTTCGGTGAAGGTGCAGAACCGCATATCGCTTGCCGAGGCTACATTGCCTACGGCAGTGAAGGAGCAGGGTGTGTCGGTGATGACCGAATCGTCGGGTTTCATCCTGTTTATCGCCCTCGAGGGGGACAAGGATCATGATTATTCCGCGCTCTATCTCACCAATTATGCACAGCTGAATCTCATCGACGAGATAACCCGCATCGATGGTGTGGGCGGTGCCGGTGCCTTTGGTGGCGGAGAGTACAGCATGAGAGTGTGGCTCGACCCTGACAAGATGCAGGTGAGAGGTCTCACTCCTGCCGATGTCATGGCCATGATCCAGTCGCAGAACCTTGAAGTCTCGGCCGGTAGTGTGGGCACACCTCCTGTCGACAATGGCGTGGATTTTGAATTTACGCTCACGGCTCAAGGCCAGTTGCAGACAGCCGAGGAATTCTCCAACATCATCCTCAGGGCCGAACCTGACGGATCGCTGTTGCATCTTAAGGATATAGCCCGCGTGGAGCTCGGCAGCAGTTCCTACTCTACCGTCTCGCATGTGTCGGGCAAGTCGGCCGGACTTATCGGTGTGCAGCAGCTCCCGGGTGCTAACGCCCTCGAGGTGGCCGGCAAGGTAAAGGCCAAGCTTGAGGAGCTGTCGCAGTATTTCCCCGAGGGTATGCACTACAATGTGATTCTCGATACCACCACATTCGTGACGGCGTCGATTGACGAGGTGCTTGTGACATTTGTGGAGACAACGCTGATCGTAATGATAGTGATACTGCTGTTCCTGCAGAGCTGGAGAGCGGTCATCATACCTATGATAGCGATTCCGGTGTCGCTGATAGCCACGTTTGCTGTCATGAAGTTGCTCGGATTCTCGTTGAACACGCTCACGCTGTTTGGCCTCGTGCTTGCGATAGCCATAGTGGTGGACGATGCGATAGTGGTGGTGGAGGACTGTGCCCGACTGGTTCAGGAGGGGACACTGACCCCGCGCCAGAGTGCCGAGAAGGCCATGCAGGAGCTGCAAGGGCCTGTGATCGGCGAGGTTCTGGTGTTGCTGTCGGTGTTTATCCCCACAGCCTTCATTTCGGGTATCACCGGCGAGCTCTACAAGCAGTTTGCCCTCACTATCGCTACCTCGGTGGCATTCTCGGGCTTCAATGCCTTGACATTCACCCCGGCCATGTGTGCCCTGTTCCTGAGGAAGAAGGAGAATGGCGGCAACCCGCGCTTCTTCCTGTACAAGTGGTTCAACAAGGGATATGACTGGACCCTCGGTCGATACGTCAAGTGGGTAGGTTCGTTGCTGAAACGCCCCATCGTGGCTATACTTATATATGTGGTGATATGCGCCATTGCATTCTGGGGATTCATCAAGTGGCCGTCGAGCTATATTCCCCAGGAGGATCAGGGTTATTTCATGACCTCGGTGCAATTGCCTACCGGAGCCGCGCTTTACCGTACTGACAAGGTGGTGACACAGCTCAGTGACAGTGTGATGAAGATTCCTGAGGTTGCCAATGTAATAGCCATCTCGGGCCAGTCGATGATGGGTGGCGGTACAGGCGGAAACACCGGATCGCTCTTTGTGGTGCTCAAGCCGTGGAGCGAACGCAAGGGTAAGTCGCGTGACGTGAACAGCGTGATAGCCGAGGTGAACAGGATAGCCGCGACCATGCAGGAGCCTATAGTGTTTGCCATCAATCCCCCGGCTATCCCCGGCCTGGGCATGACTTCGGGTATGCAGATGCAGATACTTGATATCAACAACCGAGGCGCCGATGCCATGGCCAAGGCTATAGCCGAGATGCAGGAGAAGGGTGCGAAGGACAAACGCTTTGCCCAGCTCACATCCCAGTATCAGGGCACTGTGCCACAGTACAGCATCAAGGTTGACCGCGACCGCGCCAAGATGCTCGATCTCACCATCGAGGATATATACTCAACGCTGTCATCGTTCATGGGCACGTCCTATGTGAATGACTTCGTGAAGTATGGCCGCACTTATCAGGTGAACCTGAGCGCCGATAGCGAGAACCGTAGCAATGTGGAGGATATACCCAAGCTCACGGTGAGGAACGCCAAGGGCGAGATGGTGCCCTTCTCCTCGTTTGCCAAGGTGGTTCCCTCGCAGGGACAGGCTTCAGTGAGCCGATATAATATGTACAACACGGCGTCAATCACCGGAACGCCGGCCCATAATGTGTCGAGCGAGGATTGTATAGCCGGCATGGAGGAACTGTTGAAGGAGGCTGTAGGCAATGATTTTGCCTATGCGTGGACCGGAGAGGCTTACCAGGAGACTCAATCGGGCACCACTATCTCGATGGTGCTGATATTTGCAGTCATAATCACCCTGCTCGTGCTCGCCGCGCAGTATGAGAGCTGGACCGATCCTGTGGCTGTGGTGATATCCATGCCTACGGCCATACTCGGCACCGTGATAGGTTGTATATTGATGTCGCAGTCAATATCGATATATACCCAGATCGGTATCATACTTCTGCTGGGACTTTCGGCCAAGAACGCGATCCTGATTGTGGAGTATGCCAGGGATTTCCGAAAGTCGGGAGCCAGCATCAGGCAAGCCGCTTTGGATGCGGGACGCATACGCTTCCGTCCTATCATGATGACGGCACTTGCATTCGTGTTTGGAGTCATGCCGATGCTGTTTGCCACCGGAGCCGGAGCATCGTCGCGTATCGCACTTGGTGCGGCAGTTGTGTTCGGCATGGCTATTAACGCCATTGTAGGTACACTCTTCGTGCCGGGATTCTGGGAGTTGCTTCAGAACCTCCAGGAGAAGTACCTCAGCAAGATATTTGCATCGTCCACCAAGCAATCATCGTTGCCTGCCGATAATGCCGGCGGGAAGAATGATTCGGCCTCGGTATAATCGATGTTTGATTATAGAATAGCGGGAGGATGTGGCACATGAACGTGTGTCGCATCCTCCCGTTGATTTTACATATAGCGGTTCTTTTTAAGACTTACTTATCAGAAATTGAGCCAATGGGTGCGTTCGGTGGCCGACATTTTCTCGATAGCGTAGCGCAGGGTGGTGCGCGACATGCTGTGGCAGTGTTCCGTCAGATAGGAGCGCAGGAGGTCGATATCCCGTTTCCCCACTTCGCGTAGCATCCATCCCACGGCTTTATGGATGAGGTCGTGAGGATGGTGGAGGAGGGTGGTGGCGATGCGCAGAGTGTCGGCAAATTGCTTTTCGCGTATAAGGGTGATGGTGCTCACGATGGCTATGCGCTGTTCCCACAGGTTTTCGCTCGTAGCCAGTCGGTCGAGTATCTCGCGTGATGGCATCGAGCCGTCGCCGAGCGGGTGGAGCAGCCATGTGCCGAGTATATATCCGCATGAGAGGTCTACAAGGTCCCAATTGTTGGCGCAACGGGCATGCCTGAGAAAGAACCGGGCTATCTCATCACGCCGGTCGGCATGGACGGTGGGGTGTTCCCGCTTTTTGGGGATGGCTGATTTCATCTCTTCGACGAGCAGGAGCAGGCCACACAGGCGTGCTTCATGCCATGGGGAGTGCAGAAGTGAGGAGATTTCATCCAATGGCACGTTCCCTCGCGCCATCTTGACAATTGACCTCGTTTGTGGCACTTTCAGCCCCAAGAACTTGTCGCCCTCGCCGTATTGTCCCTTCCCGGTCTTGAAGAATCGGGATAGGATGATGCGTTGCCTGTCGTCGGCCATTGACTGGAGGGTGGAAATGATTTCACGCGCGGTGGTCATGTGGTCAGCTTATTATATAGGTGTTGTTTTCATGCGATATCTTGTAGATAACGGCTCTCCCGAGAGGTTTATTGCACGGCCCGACGGCATGGCGGGGAGCGGGCAGGATGACTTTTTTTCGTTAAGAGTCAATATTTACAATATTTATTCGTAAATTTGCAGTGGTAGCAGGACGGTCGTGTCGCTTGCCGAGGTGGCTTGGTCCATGAGCGGCAAGAGGAAAGTCCGGGCAACACAGAGCGCCATACTCTTTAACTGGGAGCTGTCGGTGACGGCAGAGTAACGTGACAGAGAATGACAGCCTTCCCTCTCACATAGTGAGGGGAGGGTGATGGTGAAAAGGCGGGGTAAGAGCCCACCGGATGCCGTGGCGACACGGTATGCCGCACGTCTTATGGGTTGCAAGGCCATGTATACCGGCACGCGGGTCGAATCTCCCCCATTCGTGGGGTTGAGGATCCGCAATGGGTTGCTCGCTCATCGCCGGGGGGTAGGCTGCTCGAGCACCGAAGCTAAGCGAGGTGCCAATTAGATAAATGACTGCGACCGCCGCGGTAACCTGTCAGTGTAAAGCTTGACGAGAAGTCCCGCGACGACATAACCCGGCTTATAGTCCTGCTACCTTTTTTATTTTTTTTTGAAATTTTTTTGGCAAAACTCTTGCACAGTTCAAAAATTGTCCCTACCTTTGCAGTGTCAAAAACGAAAGGGGTTCAAGAGAGAGCCAACGAGTTAATGACGAACGAAAAAATTGCCTTGTGGTGTAATGGTAGCACGTCGGATTCTGGTTCCGCCTGTGAGAGTTCGAATCTTTCCAAGGCAACTTCAACGGAGAGCTGAGTATTTTACTCGGCTCTTCTTCTGTTATGACGGGCAATGCCATGAATCTGTGGTTAAACTGGGTCAGCGGATTTTTCCGGTTGGCGACAAGGGGGATCAGGCATAAAACTCTATACTTGATCTCTGGCCCTCTGGTCTTAAAAATTTAGGTCAGTAGATTTTTAATCTCACTGAAAAGTATGCTAATACGCTGATTTATCAGATTTTTGATATGTCTTTGCGTTTGAAATCAAACGTTTATCTCCAAATGGCCAAAATCACAGTTCAGAATATGAATATAAAAATAGAATTAAATGAAAGTCTCATTAGATGTTCCGAACTATTCCTTTGATACCGGAATGACACTCAAATGGGAAGGTAACTTCAAAATTAAGGTCTCCGATATGAATGGGAGTATCTTAATTGAAGCAAATACTGATGGGTTAGTTTCTTTGGCAAATCACTTGCTAAATTTATCTCAATCATCGGTTCAGACAGGAACTCACCTTCACTTTGATGAGAATAACTCTCTTGAAGATGGGTCTTTAGATTTAATAATCGAAAAGATTTAATTCCAAGACGTCAGTTTATAAGAGCGTGTTGGAGAGTGGTGACAACAACCGTAAACTTTTGAAATAACAACCGTCTATTGTTTATATGACAACTAAGACAAAATACAAGGAGTTGTGGATCGCATCAGTTGATATCGTGGCATCTCCCGGTTATAAATTTAACGATCTCGTTGATTGTAGTGAGTGTACTGACACCTTACCCTCATATGATGGTGCATGGGCTAATATTATCTTAAAGGCCATAACAATCAATGAGGCAATCAATCTTATAGGGAAAGGATTGAGAGAAAAGAACTTTTCAATTAAATTCATAGATAAAATCGAAAATTTACATTCTCTTGTTGAGGATGAGAATGTAAATATAGATTTAGTTAGAGAAGCTGAATGGCTTTATTCGTCTAAATATTGCTTTATGATAAGTGATAAACTTTGGCCATATTTGGATACTTGAATAATTCTAATAATTGGATTCCAAGTATTTTCAACCCATAGAATGAGGCTGTTGCAGTCGTGTGGTGCAATAAGAGTACAAAAGCTATGATCTGATTTAATCTCACTGAAAAGTATGCTAATGCACTGATTTGTCAGATTTTTGAAGTATATTTGCGTTTGAGATCAAACGCTTCTTCCCACATGGCAAAAATAACTGTAAAAGATACTGAAGTTAATGTTGTAAAAGTGAACGGTGAGGACTATATCTGCCTCACTGATATGTTGCGAGCCAAAGATGGTGACTTTTTCATCACGGATTGGCTACGTAACCGTAACACGCTTGAGTTTATCGGCATTTGGGAGAAAGTGTATAATCCGGATTTTAATTATGGCGAATTCGCCACAATTAAAAATCAGTCCGGTCTCAACAGTTTTAAGATAAGTGTCAAGGAGTTTGTGGCACGAACCAATGCCATATCACTTCAAGCCAAAGCAGGACGGTATGGTGGTACATACGCTCATAAGGATATAGCGTTTGAGTTCGCCATGTGGATCAGCCCAGAGTTCAAGGTCTATATCGTCAAGGAATTTCAGCGGTTGAAAGCCGAGGAACAGCGGTTGATCGGTTGGTCGGCGAAGCGGGAGTTGTCGAAAATCAACTACCGCATACACACCGATGCCATCAAGCAGAATCTTATTCCGGCAGAGGTCACAAAAGCACAGGCGAGCATCATTTATGCCAATGAAGCAGATGTGTTGAACGTGGCAATGTTCGGCATGACCGCGAAACAGTGGCGAGAGACTAACCCCGATTTGAAAGGCAATATCCGCGACTACGCTTCGGTCAACGAACTTATCTGCCTATCCAATATGGAAAGCCTCAATGCCGTATTCATAGAGCAAGGACTACCACAATCAGAGCGACTTATAAAACTCAATCAAATTGCCATCCATCAGATGAGCGTGTTGGAGAGTGGTGATAACGATCGAAAATTATTAAAATAATAAGAAATAATCAAAGATATGAATATGCCTAAATATATCGGTTATACCTTCTTGCTCATGTGTTTGACCTCATGTGGAACAAAGACAAACATTGAAACGGCCGGAGAGCAAACCGTAGAGAGTGTGTCGCTAAATGATGCCAAGGCTGAAAACACAACTGGTAAAGAGTTGATTAATCGTGTTTATGATAAATTCGTATTTGCGATTGACTCTGAAGAGAATGATAGTCCCGAAGATTATTTCACCACCAATGCATTGAAAAAAACTTCAACATGATTATGATTTTGATTGTGAGGACGGTCCATGTTACGCTTACTATGCATTGAGGACAAGAGAACAGGATTCTAAGCCCGATTCTGAAGATGTATCACAAATATGCAACATAGAGTCTATAGGCGATGGGTGGTATGTGGTATCGTACTTAGACATGGGGTGGTCCGGGATGACACGTGTAAAAGTGGTTGATGGGAAAATTGATGACTACGAACGATGTGTCTCTGATCTATAATTGGATTCCAAGTATTTTCAATTCGTAAAATGAGGCCGTTACAGTCGTGTGGTACAATAAGAGTACAAAAGCGATGTTATTTATTTGCCTTTGGCGGAAAGGAGGTATGAAATGAAATTGACAAATAAAATATTTTGGCTTATTTGGGGTGTGTGCTTGTGCTGTTTTATTGTTTTAAGCACAACCAATCATGGGCGCGGTGAAGCAGGTGGGCGTCTTATGCTATTCAGTCAATTGTTTTTAATTGGACTAACAGCTTTATGCTCCTGTTTTAGTAAGAGAACAGCATTGACAAATCTTATTGTCGCCGTTATTTTTAATGCGGTACTATTCATAGGTTTGTTTGCGAGCCATGGTGAAGGCACATGTTTGCTTCTGATGCTTTCGATATTGTTTATCAATGTTTGTCAGGGTATAGGTATATTAGTTTATCTGCTAATAAACCAGCTCAAAAATAAATCTATATAACGAAGTAACGGGAAATGTTGCGAGTTAGGGCGTTGCTGACGGCGGGGAAAGAAGACGTAAGGCTGTCGACCCCATCCTATATTTTATCACTGGTATAACAAACTATAATATACCTACGTTTTAATAAAAAACAAGCCTATGGGTATATCAAAAGCTTCTCTGATAGTAGCACTTTCTATATTATTGCTAAGCGGTTGTTCCAAATCATATAAGAATGCCGTGTCGTATAGCGGAGCCGGCTATTCGGAGCAGGATCGGGAGACAGACAACAGTCAGGATGAAATGTATTCAGAGCATGAGACCATTCCGCAGTTTCCGGGTGGAGAGGATGCCATGCTATCATATATTTATGATAATTTGAAATATCCAAAGGATGCTTATGACAAAAATATACAGGGTCGCGTAGTCCTGACATTCCTTGTACGAAAGACAGGAGAAGTAGATTCTGTAAAAATTGTAAGAGGCAAAGACCCATCACTTGATGCGGAAGCAATGAGACTGATTTTAGGCCTCCCTCGATTTAAGCCTGCCACATTTGACCTTGAACCAGTCGATTGGCGCATGGCTATTCCCATAAAATTTAATAAGGCTGATTATGATGAAAGGCATAGCAAACGGTATCCAGCTTTTCATTTTGACAATGGCGATGATTATGTAGTGGATGGCATGTACCGCATAATTGATGAACAAGGGCGGATTGGATATGCCGATGAGAATGGGAATACCGTCATTGCTCCACGTTTCAAATGTGCATTTCCTTTTGAGGATGGAAAAGCGAAAGTAGCTGATACCGGGGAAGAAAGACGATATGATGCGGAACATTGGTATTGGGAGAGTGACGACTGGTATTATATTGATAAGACAGGTCGGAAAATAGACTGAACAGATTATCGTTTCATGCTATTATTTGCTAACGAATGTTAATCGACGGGGATCGGACATGGCTTGGTAGAGCTATAATGTGTTAAAAAGCGTCGGCTTGAGGGGGTACGTCTAATTTTTTAGGATTTTTAGAGTAGAGAAACTAATTTTGCATTGTAAGTTAATAAATCCATTAGTCAGCCTTTAGGGCTTGCTTAACAACCAGCTATGCAGAATGAATGAACCATTGAAATTATTGACAGCCGTAGGGTTGCTCGCATTGCCGATGACGATGTGGGGTGAGGCCACGACCGGACAATGGAGCTACAGGGAATGTGTGGACTATGCACGGGTCAACAATATCTCGCTCAAGCGTTCGGCTCTGACGGAGCAGTCGGCTTCAGTGTCACTGGAGAGTGCCAAGGCGCAGTGGACCCCGTCGTTTGATTTCGGTACCACCCAGGGATTTACCAACACTCCATGGGGCGAGGGATCCAAAAATGTGTACAACAGCAATTATGGAGTGAATGCCGCATGGACCCTGTGGGACGGTGGCAAAAGAGAGAGTGATATACGCCGGGCCTCCACCGATGTGCAACGCTCGGGATGGGCTACGGATCAGGAGTATAAGGATATACAGACCTCGATACTTACCACCTATCTTAACATATTGTATGCACGCGAGGCCGTGGAGGTGAACCGTTCGCTCTACGATGTGAGCGTGGCTCAGGCCAACCGTGGCAAGCAGATGATGGAGTCGGGCAAGATCTCGATGGTGGATTATCAGCAGTTGGCCACCCAGGCCGAGAGCGACAGATATAATGTGGTGACTGCCGAGGCCGAGCTGGCCACCCGCCGGCTTGCCCTGAAAACGTTGCTCGAGCTGGAGATCGATCAGAATATCGATGTGTTGCCACTTCAATTCAGCCGTGAGATGGTGATGGATGAATTGCCACCGCTCTCGGAGAGCTATCTGCTTGCATTGAATACCGATTCCAAACTGCGTTACGACTCGCTCTCGGTGAAGATGGCCGACGAGGATATCCGTGCGGCTAAGGCAGGTGCCTATCCGTCGCTATCGGTTTCGGCCGGAGTTGGCACAGGATATTACAGTACCGGCTCTCAGGGGTGGGGCGAACAGATGAAGCGGGGCTTCAACGAGAATATCGGACTCACAGTGAGCATCCCTATATATGACAGAAAGAAGACCAAGACGGCTATAGCCCAGGCCAAGATCTCGAAAATGAGTAGCGAACTGGATTCGCAGGCACGCAGGACCGAGATTGCTAAGAGCCTTGAGGAGTATTATATTGATCACGAGTCGGCCAAGTCGCGTTACGAGGCCGCACTGGAGAGCGAGAGAGAGGCCGCGTTGACCGACGAGCTCGTTGGCGAGCGTTTCTCAGTGGGATACGTGCAGATAACCGAACTGCTCCAGAGCCATCAGGCTCTCGTATCGGCCCGGCATGAGGTGCTCAGAGCCAAGTATATGGCCGTGCTCGCACGTAAGATGGTGGAATTCATGCGTAACGGAAGCGTGGATCTATAAATACATAATCGCACAAATATAATTCTACATTATGCGGATCAGATATTCGTTGATAATAGCATCGGTAGCCATAATGATGGCCGGATGCTCGAAAAAAGAAGAGATACGCCTTGTGACGGAACCTGTGGTGCAGGGATCGATAAGCGAGAGCGTGACAGCAACCGGAACACTCGAGTCGGAGACCTCGGTCGATGTGGGTACCCAGGTGACCGGTATCATTGATAAAATCCTGGTTGATTACAACTCGGAGGTGACCAAGGGACAGTTGCTTGCCGAGATTGACAAGGTGCTCCTGCAGAGCGAGCTTGCATCGGCCGAGGCCAATGTGGAGAGCGCCAAGGCTTCCTATGAGTACGCTTCCACCAATTATGAGAGGGACAAGAAGCTTCATGAACGCAAATTGATCTCGGATTATGAGTTTGACACAACCCGCAGGGATTACCAGGTGGCCAAGACATCGTATGAGAAAGCCAAGGCCGACCGCGTGAGAGCCGCCAAGAATCTCAACTATGCCGAGATATATTCCCCCATCGACGGAATAGTCATATCGCGCGACGTAGAGGTAGGCCAGACCGTGGTGTCGTCCATGACCGTTGCCAATCTCTTCACCATCGCCGACCTTGACCACATGAGAGTGGTTGCCGACGTGGACGAGGCCGACATAGGCCGTGTGAAGGAGGGGCAGGCTGTGACATTCACCGTCGACGCTTATCCCGACGAGGTGTTCAACGGAGTGGTGACACAGAAGCGCATAAGCCCCACCACAGAGAGCAATGTGGTGACCTACGAGGTGCTCGTGTCGGCCGACAACTCGGAGCATAAGCTCATTCCCGGCCTCACTGCCAATCTCACCATATATATGCTCCGCGAGGAAAATGTCACCCTTGTGCCCGCCAAGGCCACACGCTTCATTCCTCATGCCTACGAGGGTGTGAAGAATCTGCCGAGCGTACCAGCAGGAGCCGACACAGCTCCATTCAATGACGCCGCTGACCCCGACAAGAAGAGAGTGTGGGTGGTGGAAGGTGATAAACTCGAGCCTAAATTCATAACCGTGGGCGCTAACGATGGCATAAACTACAGTGTGGTGAGCGGTATCGAACCGGGCGCTCAGGTAGCCGTCGAGTACTCGGCCCCGATGGCCGAAGAGGACGGCGCCCAGGAGGGTAGCGAAAGAAGCCCGTTTGCTCCCAAGCCTCCTCAGCGTAAAAAATAATCGGGAAGGGGGACAGCATTATGTCGCAAAGAGAGATAATAAAAGTGAAGGACCTGCGCAGGGACTTCAAGGTAGGTGGCGAGACGGTGCATGCCCTTCGCGGAGTGTCGTTCACGATACATGAGGGGGAGTTTGTCACCATCATGGGCACTTCGGGCTCGGGTAAATCCACGTTGCTCAACACGCTCGGTTGTCTCGACACGCCCACCTCGGGAGAGTATATACTCGACGGGGCGCGCGTGAAGGAGATGAGCAAGAACGAGCGTGCGAGGCTGAGGAACAGAAAGATCGGCTTTGTGTTCCAGAACTATAACCTTCTGCCCAAGACCTCGGCTATCGAGAATGTGGAGTTGCCCTTGCTCTACAATTCCTCGGTGTCATCGGCCGAGCGCAGGCAACGCGCCATCGACGCGCTCGTTGCCGTAGGGCTCGGAGAGCGTCTCAACCACCTGAGCAATCAGATGAGTGGAGGTCAGCAACAGCGAGTGGCCATAGCCCGCGCGCTCGTCAACGATCCCGTGATAATACTTGCCGACGAGGCTACCGGTAACCTCGACACGCGCACATCGTTCAGTGTGCTGGTGCTGTTTCAGGAGCTGTATGCCCGCGGTCGCACCATCATATTCGTGACACATAACCCCGAGATCGCAGCTTACTCGTCACGCAACATCGTGTTGCGCGACGGAAAGATCATCTCGGACACTATCAACCCACAGCCGGCCTCGGCGGCAGAAATGCTCGCATCGCTCCCGGCCAATGACGATTGATCCATGAAGTTTTTCAATATATTGAAGATCGCCCTCAAGGCCCTGAACCGAAACAAACTGCGCGCGATACTCACGATGCTCGGCATCATCATAGGCATTGCGGCCGTGATATGTATGCTCGCGATAGGCCAGGGCTCGAAGGAGAGTATCAAGGCCCAGATCTCGGAGATGGGCAGCAACATGATTATGATTCATCCGGGCAACATGCAGCGAGGTGGCGTGAGGCAGAGCGCCGACGATATGCAGACACTTAAGATTGCCGACTACGAGGCCCTGCGTGACCGCTCGGCCTATCTGTCGGCGGTGAGTCCGGTGGTGTCGAGTTCGGGCCAGATGGTGGTAGGAAACAACAACTGGCCATCGAGCATCAACGGCGTCACCCCCGAGTACATGGATATCAGGAAGCTGTCGGTCGAGGATGGCGAGATGTTTACCGAGGCCGACATTAAGTCGGCGGCCAAGGTGTGTATCCTTGGCAAGACGGTGATCGACAACCTGTTTCCCGGTGGCGAGAATCCTATAGGGAAGGTGGTGAGATTCGGCAAAATCCCCCTCACGGTGATAGGTGTGCTCAAGAGCAAGGGTACCAACTCGATGGGTATGGACCAGGACGATGTGGTGATAGCTCCTTACACCACTGTGATGAAGAGGGTTCTTGCCGTGGACTATCTCGGGTCGATATTCGCATCGGCGCTGACCGAGGAGCTTTCCGACGAGGCTACCGACGAGATCACCGAGATATTGCGCACAAGCCATCGCCTCGGTGCCGATGAGGACGATGATTTCGATATCAGGTCGCAGCAGGAGCTGAGCGAGATGATGAACTCTACCTCCGACATGATGGCTGTGTTGCTCACCTGTATCGCGTTCATTTCGTTGCTCGTGGGCGGAATCGGCATCATGAACATGATGTACGTGTCCGTGACCGAGCGCACCCGCGAGATCGGTCTCCGCATGAGCATTGGTGCCAGAGGTGTCGACATCCTCATGCAATTCCTTATCGAAGCGATAATAATATCAGTGACAGGCGGCGTTATAGGCGTGATAGTGGGATGTGGAGCCACATGGGCGGTGCATGAGTTTGCCGCATGGCCCGTGTCGATCCTCGCATCGTCGATAGTGCTCAGTTTCGCCGTGTGCACGTTTACCGGTATATTCTTCGGATGGGTACCGGCTATGAAAGCATCCAATCTTGATCCGATAGAGGCAATCCGTTATGAATGAGAAAGTATCAAAGGTGGTAATCCACCTTGTGGTGATAGTTATGATCTTCATTCTTCCCGAAGTGGTTGCGAGCGGGAGTGCTCCGCGTCACATCCACTTCGGGTGGATGCCCTATGCCAAAGTAGCCATATTCCTGGTGGTATTCTATCTGGAATACATGCTCATGCGCCCCACGGTGTCGAGAACGGCACGGCTTGCGGGCACATTGTGCCTGGTTGCCGGCGGATGGACAGCTCTGTATCTGTTGATGCTGTATGCCCACAGCCTGACCTCCCGGCCTCATCCTCAAATACCCATGATGATCCGCGACCTGGCATTCCTCATGCTCACAGCCGGATTGAGTGTGGCAGTGAGCTTGACCGAACGGCTCAGGAACATCGAGGAGGCCAATCGCCGTGAGGAGCTTAAGCAACTCAAGAGCCAGCTCAACCCCCATTTTCTGTTCAATTCGCTCAACACGGTCTATGCCTTGACCGAAGTGGATCCCGAGGAGGCTAAAAAGGCGGTGCACAGCTTGAGCACGTTGCTCAGATATGCTCTCTATGAGGCGGATTCCTCCACCGTGAAACTGAAAAGGGAGGTGGCCTTTGTGGAGGATTATGTAGGGCTTATGCAGGCCAGGCTCGGCAACACTGCCAATGTGTCGCTCACGGTTGAGATTGATCCTGCCATGGAGGAGGCTGAGATAGCCCCCATGATGTTTGTCACACTTGTGGAGAATGCTTTCAAGCACGGAGGCAGCGGTGTGGCAGGATCGTATGTGGCGATACGCATCACAGCCTCGGCATCGGGCGATGTGGAGTGTGACGTGGCCAATTCCATCGCCGAGGAGGAGAAGAAGAAAAGTGGGGGAGTGGGCCTCGAGAACCTGAGAAGGAGACTTACACTCATATACGGAAAGAGAGGCCGATTGGAAATATCGCATGAAAATAGTATCTTTGTGGCACAACTGAGAATCAAGGTGTAGAGGTCGGTTTTTTAACAACAACTTCTCGGCTTCGATTGTTATGGTTGTATCACGAGCCTATGATTATGAGATGTTGTGTCGTCGATGACGAACCCCTTGCTGCGCGATTGATCGCGTCATATATAGATAAGACACCCTTCATGGAATTGACGGGGGTGTATTCGTCGGCCCGCGAAGCAGTGAAATGCATCGTGGCCGGGGAGGTGGATGTGGCATACCTTGACATCAGGATGCCTCAGCTCGACGGCATAGAATTTGCCCGGCTGGTGCCCGATAGCGTGCAGGTGGTGTTCATCACTGCCTACAGCGATTATGCCGTGGAGGCGTTCAGGGTGGGAGCATCCGATTATCTTCTCAAACCCGTGAGCTTTGATGAGTTCTCGGCCTCGGCGCGTCGGCTTTATAGCAGATACAACCGGCCACGCAGTGATGAGCCCGTGGAGACGGCCAATGCCGACGGGCGCATACTTGTAAAATCAAAACAGGGGATGGAACAGATCGATACCGCCAATATCCTTGTGGTGGAGGGTCTGAAAGATTATGTGAAGATACACATGGCCGACAGGAACAGCGCAGTCGTGATGTTAAGCTCGATGAGGGTGATAGAGAAGCACTTGCCCGAGAATAGTTTCCTGAGGGTACACCGCAGTTTCATAGTGAATACAAGGCGCATCACCAGGCTCGACAGGCAGAAAGTGGTGGTGGGCGACCGTGAGATCCCTGTAGGCGAAAGCTACAGGCCGAAACTTGCCGAGTATATAGCCGCGCATCTGCCCGCGGAGTGAACAGGGTGTAATCAAAGGCAATGAAAAAGCCAAATAATCTAACATAAGATGCAACCGGAATTGACAATACAGGATATAGTTAGCGCGGTGAGCGGAGTACTCACCGACTATGTGATGGTGACAGTGTTGCTTGTGGCGGCGCTGATATTCACCGTGGTTACCCGTGGTGTACAGTTCACCATGATAGGTGAGATGGTGAGGCTCTTGCTAAAGTCGGGCAAGAAGAACAATGATCACCGTGAGATAGACAGTCCGCGGCATGGCACCGTGAGCTCGTTTCAGGCTTTCGCGCTATCGATCGCTTCAAGGGTGGGCACCGGCAATATGGCCGGCGTGGCCACTGCCATAGCCCTCGGCGGACCCGGTGCTGTGTTCTGGATGTGGGTGATTGCATTGGTGGGAGCATCGAGCGCGTTTGTGGAATCCACGCTTGCCCAGCTGTTCAAGGTCAAGGGGGACAAGTCGTTTATGGGAGGCCCGGCCTACTACATACAGAAAGGTCTGCACAAGCGGTGGTGGGCTGTGACATTTGCCGTGCTCATAACGCTGACATTTGGTTTCGCCTTCAATTCTGTCCAGTCCAACACGATTGCGAGCGCGTTTGATTCCTGTTTCGGATTCCCGCCCGAGTGGATGGCCATAATCCTGGCAGTGATGACATTGGTGATCATTTGGGGTGGCATCCAGAGGGTGTCGCGGTTCAGCGAACTGGTGGTCCCCGTAATGGCAATAGCCTATATACTCCTGGCTATCGTGATAGTGATAATGAACATAGGTCGCATCCCCGAGGTGTTGACCATGATCATTGAGGGCGCTTTCGGTTTCGGCCCGGCTCTCGGTGGAACTGTAGGAGCCGCCATGGTTATGGGTGTGAAACGCGGACTCTTCAGCAATGAGGCCGGCGAGGGTTCGACCCCTAATGCGGCCGCCACAGCGTCGGTGACCCACCCCGTGAAGCAGGGATTGATACAGACTCTTGGCGTGTACACCGACACTCTGCTGATATGCACCGCCACGGCGTTCATAATCCTGTGTAGCGGAATATATGCCGAGGGGTATGACGGTATTGTCCTCACCCAGCGGGCCATTGACGCCGAATTGGGCGGAGGGCATCAGTATGGATCGACATTCGTGTGCATCGCGATATTTTTCTTCGCGTTCACGAGCATAATAGCCAATTACTACTACGGCGAGACAAATATATGTTTCATAAAAGACAATAAGTGGGCGGTCAATGTGTATCGTCTCCTTGTGAGCGGTATCGTTTACATCGGGGCGGTGGTCCCGCTTGATCTTGTATGGGGATTTGCCGACATTACCATGGCGTTGATGACGCTGTGCAACCTTGCCGCCATCCTCGCTCTTGGAAGATATGCGCTGATATTGCTCGCCGACTATAAGCGCCAACGCAGGATGGGCCTCGATCCGGTGTATGAGTCCTCGACCATTCCCGAGATAGAGGATGAGACGGAGTGTTGGCGATGAGGGCAGGTAAATGATTTTAAATCTAATAGTTTCAGAATAACATAATGGGAATAATAAGTAGCGAGAATATATTGTTGTTTGGATCGTTGTTGCTGATCGCCGGCGTGCTTATAGGCAAGAGCAGTTACCGTACCGGCTTGCCGTTGCTTCTGGTGTTCCTGCTGGTGGGTATGGGATTCGGTACCGATGGCTTGGGGCTTCAGTTCAGCAACATGCACGATGCCCAGTTCATAGGCATGATAGCGCTGTGCGTCATCCTGTTTTCGGGCGGAATGTCAACGAGCGTGTCGTCGATACGTCCCATATTATTGCCGGGGCTGGTGTTGTCGACGGCGGGAGTCCTGCTCACGGCATTGCTCACCGGACTGTTCATATTCTGGCTCTCGGGCATGGAGTGGACCAATATCCATTTTGCCCTGATCCCCTCGCTGTTGCTTGCCTCCACCATGTCGTCGACCGACTCGGCTTCGGTGTTTGGTATCCTTGGTTCCCATAAAGTGGGGCTGAAACATAATCTCAGGCCTATGCTCGAGCTTGAGAGCGGATCCAACGACCCTATGGCCTATATGCTCACGATTATTCTCATCGAGGCTATCACGATAGGCAGTGACCTGTCGGCCGGAATGCTCATCGGTCAATTGGTGTTGCAGTTCGGTGCCGGCGGACTGATGGGCGTTGCCCTTGCCATGGTGACCAAGTGGCTCATAGGGGTGTACAGGCGCATCGGCAACGGTAAGAGCAATGAGGATGCCGGTCAGGCCACGGCAATGATCTCGATACTGATGATCGGAGCAGTGTTCCTTATCTACACAAGTACCACGGCTATCGGCGGTAACGGCTATCTTGCGGTGTATGTGAGCGGTATAGTGCTTGGAAATTCATCCTTGCCTTACCACAGGAGTATCACCAAGTTCATGGATGGGCTCACATGGCTCGCTCAGATTGTAGTGTTCCTCATGCTTGGATTGCTTGTCAATCCCCACGAGATGCTTTCGGTGGCTGCCGTGTCGTTCCTCATCGGACTATTCATGATATTGGCCGGCCGACCGTTGAGCGTGTTCCTGTGCCTGTGGCCGTTCCGGGGGATAAACCTCCGCACCAAAACATTCGTTTCATGGGTAGGACTTCGTGGAGCCGCGCCGATCATATTCGCCACCTATCCTGTGGTGGCCGATGTGCCGGGAGCCTCCCAAATTTTCAATATAGTGTTCTTTGTGACATTGCTTTCGCTTGTGCTTCAAGGTACTACTGTGATCGCCGCCGCCAGGAAGCTCAAGCTCATAGAGGAGCATGCGCCGGGCGAGGAGGATTTCGGTGTGGAGCTTGCCGACGAGCACCCCACATCGCTCCACACCCATGTGCTCACTGATGCTGACCTTGAACCGGGAAATACCCTTAAGGATGTGAAGCTCCCCGAGGGTGAACTGGTAATGATGATCAGGAGAGGCGACAAATACATAGTGCCTAACGGCCAGAAACGTCTGCTAAAAGGTGATGTGCTACTGATAATTAGGGAGGAGGATCACCCTGCGAAATGAAAAGACGATTGCCGTATGGCGGATTTTTTGTAATTTTGCAGTCGATAAGATAGTAATAACGAATGAACAATCAGCAATCATCAGAATTAGTTTACCAATCATCCAGCTCGAAAGATTCAGTTAAGTTACGTGTAATTTCATTTGTGTGGCAACATCTGCTGTTGCTCGTGTCATTGTTTGTTATGACATTCGGAGTCGCGCTTTCCATTCGCTCCAGCCTTGGAAGTAGTGTGATTTCATCAATCCCGATGGACATGATGCTTGCGGGAGACGTAGGCAAGGCCCCTGGACTGTCGATAGGGGATTACACGAATATAATGAACGTGTTGCTTGTAGGTATACAGATACTGATATTGCGGAAGCGCTTTGAAAAGGTGCAGCTGTTTCAGCTTATCATAGGCACAGTGTTCGGGTGGTTGCTCGACCTGAGCATGTGGCTCACCGCACCGCTGACGCCGGTGACGCTTGCCGGACAGATTTTTGCTCAGGTGGCCGGATGTGTGGTGCTCGGCATAGCTATAGCCTTTGAGATACGTTGCGGATCGGTGACCATGCCCGGCGAGGGTGTGCCGGCTGCAATAAGCCGTTTGACCGGAATGCCGTTTGCCAAGGCTAAGATCGGTACCGATATCACACTGGTGACCATTGCAGTGATTCTCGGCTATGTGTTCTTTGGCAAATGGCTGATCAATGTGATCGGCCCGGGCACATTGTTTGCCATGGTCTTTGTGGGCATAGTGGTGAAGTTCACCGACAAGCGCATAGGTTGGTTTAACCGTGTGCTCGCTTACACTCCCGGCTTCCGCAGGTATGTCTATGGCCTCATGCGGTTTATAAGTAAGTCATGAACACCTCAAGTATTTGCTATGACTCTCTCCCGAATATCCATACTCCTGTTGTCGTTGATTATGAGCCTATCTGCTTTGGCCGGGGTGTACACCAGTGAGGCTGACAGCTTCCTGATGAAGATGCCACAGAATCTCCAGACGGTGCAGGCTGAAGCTATCAAAAAAGCTATCGGTGGTGACAATACCGATCTGATCTCGATTCGTGAGTCCCGGAATGTCCCGTATCCACTTCCGGCCTCAGTCAAGGCCACCGATGTTGCCCCGGGGCTGAGATTGTTCAGTGGCCAATCGGTTGAACGGCAGGATGATACCCCGTTGTTGGTGTATTTCCACGGTGGCGGATGGACTTTCGGCAGCATAAACAGCTGTTCCGCATACTGTGTCGCGATGGCTGAAAACGGAGTGTCGGTTCTGGCGGTGGACTACCGGCTCGCACCCGAGCATCCTTTCCCCGAGGGGTTGAATGATTGCGTTGCGGCTGTGAAGATGGCTCTTGACAGCATTGGCGCGTGGAAATGTGGCTCGGTATCCGTTGGCGGTGACAGTTCGGGCGGAAATCTTGCCCTTGCCACGGCGATGTCCATGCCTGAGGGTGCATTGCGATCGCTGGTGCTGTTCTATCCGGTGACGAGGGCTTATGAGGATAATTCCGAAAGTTGGGCGCAATACGGTTGTGGCTACGGACTTGACAGCGACCTGATGGGGGTGTTCAACAACGCCTACACCGCCGATGTGCATAATGCGTTGGTGTCTCCGGCCGAGGCTCCTGACTCTGTCCTGGCCAAGCTCCCTCCTACGATGATCGTATCGGCCGAGCGTGACATCCTCTGTGATCAAGGCCGGGAATTGGCCGGTAGACTGGGCGACATAGGTGTCGATGTTTCCTATAACTTATTTCCCGGTGCCGTACACCTGTTTATAACGGTAGCCGGGCAGAGCAAGGCATTCAACGATGCCGTGAAATTATCATCGGATTTCATAAAGCGCCAGTAGACGGCAGAATATACATCCGCGGGGGAGTTGCAACTCATGTTGAGTCACAACTCCCCCGCGTGATTATTTATGATCGGGGGGTTGATCAGCCGTTTCGGGAGCAGGGGAATTTCTTCTTAGCCATTACCTGGAGATCCTCGGTGGTGTCGCACTCATCCACGATCTCCACGCCGAGCATCGATTCTATCACATCCTCCATGGTGACTATACCGCGCATACAGCCATACTCATCGGTGATGACCGAAATATGCTCTTTCTTTTCAAGCATCTTCTGCCATATGTCGGACACCCGCTCGGTCTCGGGGAAAAAGAGTATAGGACGCACGATCTTGCTCATCTCGACCGAGAATTTGTCCTGCGACAGCATCTCGAGAACGGTGGCACGGCGCACATAGCCGATTATAAATTCCCGCTGACTGTCGTAGACTGGAATACGCGAGTATGGGGCCAAGGACTTGTCGGCATAGAATTCTTTGGTTGTCATTGAGGCCGGAACTGAGGATACCACCACGAATGGGGTCATTATCTCCTTGGCATGGACATTCACGAGCTTCAGGAAATTCTGTATTGTCTTGTTCTCGGAGCTCTCGAACACTCCTTCATCGGCACCCACATTCACCATTGCGGCCACCTCCTCGCGGCTTACTGTCAGGGGCTGGATCTTTGGGGAGAAACAGTGGGTGATGATCTCGGAAAGCCACACTAAAGGATAGGTGATTACGATAAGCACACGTATTATCTTGGTTGACGGCATGGCCAGTGTGCGCCAGTAGGATGCGCCTATAGTCTTGGGGATAATTTCGGAAAGCACAAGGATCAGCAGGGTGAGGATGGCCGAGATGATTCCGAAATAAGCCTCGCCAAACACTTTGACTGATTCGGATCCTACTCCTGCGGCGCCGATGGTGTGGGCTACAGTGTTGAGGGTGAGGATGGCTGCGACAGGGCGGTCCACATTGGTCTTGTATTTCATCATGAGCGACGCTGTAGCTATGCCCTGACTTTCTTTCATAGAGATAAACGATATGGGGGTGGAGAGCAGCACTGCCTCAAGCACGGAGCAGAGGAATGAAACGGCCAATGCTCCAAACAGATATAATAATATTATAGTCATAAATAAATGTATTGGTTGAAACTGCCTGACCTGAGTGGGTCAGGATGGGATTTTTACGGAAGTGACAACCAATCACACTATTCACGAAAATTACAAAGCAATATGCTTAAGGGGATGGTGGCCGTATCGACCTCGGGGGATACATCCGTGAAGGACAATCTCATCCCGGGCTTGCCGGGGCGCGGCATGAAGAATGAAGCACTGCTGTAACCGGCAGTACATTCAATGGTTTGGGTTGAGGTCGCGATTATACATTCTACCTCGACTTCCGGTTCATATCCGGCTGTTACGGAACATTCTCCATGAAGCGGGATCAGAAGCAGGGTAGAGACCAGGCAGGTGATGAATGTTACGAATCGGTTCATATAGTCGTAAGGCTATTAATTCGTCATTATAACATACGACCCGCGACAAATGTTCTGATCACCACCCGTCACCGGCAACATCCCTGCGAGATGCGGGGCGCTAAACAGGCAGGGAGAAGAAGTGCTCAGTGACCGATCCGTTCTGCTCGGAATGATGGAATGTGAATCCGCATTTCTCGGCCACACGTCGCGACTTGTCATTCCCGTCGTAGAACGCTATCCACAATGTGCCTTTCCCCAGCTTGTTGCGTGAATGATCGATAATAGCGCTCACAGCTTCGGGAATCAGGCCTTTGCCCCAATACGGACGGCCTATCCAATAACCTATTTCGGCATCATTGTCCATTATGGCGTTGCTGTGAAAAATCTCCGACGGTACCAGTCCGCAACAGCCTATCGGTTCGCCGGTCTCTTTCAGCACCACTGCGTAGGTCTCGGGTGCGGAGAATACGGTGAGTATAATTTCACGGCTGTTCTCTACCGAAGTGTGGGGCGGCCATCCGGCCGGAGTCCCTACCAACGGATCGCTGGCATATCGGTACAATGATTCGGCATCGCTCTCGAGCCAGGGACGGAGTATAAGTCGTGGAGTCTCTATTATTGTCGGTGTCATTGTGGTGTGGAGCGGCTATAGGTTACGTGTGGACTCAGGCAAGGAGATTAAGTATCAGCCGACGGTCAGTCCCGGGGAGTTTCTCCGATAGGTGGTCAACGAGGTGTTCGAGCGATTCCTGCGGTGTGCGTTCGGTCGTGGCGATTGAATTGCCCAGCCATATCTCGGGAGTGGAATACAGCGCCACGCCCCATCCGTAGCGGTCGCCACGGGAGGTGTATTTATACTCGAAATCGGCTATGAGTATCCATCCACCCATCTGCAGACGTTGCAGTGGCGATTCGAGTGTTTTGCGTTTTGGCCGTCTGCCGGCCGTGGTTTCCGGGAGTTCGTTGCGGGAAATATTCTTCTCACGAGGCATGGAGTCAAACACTATACGCTTCAGCTCGGTTGAGGTTAATCCCTCATGCTCACGTATTATGTCGAGTATCATCGCTTCGGTTGATCCGGGTGATACGGGATAGGCGTGTCGGCGGTAGTTGAGGAAATCGGGGAGTAGGGGGAGTGATACGAACCCGGCTTTTCGCCTGAAAAATTTCCCATAGGCGGTGGTTTGTTCGCGTATCACCGGACCTTTCCATTCCCAACAGCCATAGTCGTCGCTCTCCTCGCCGAACAGCATACCGGGAGCAGCCATTTCCTCCACCGAAAATCCCGTGATGCGGTTGGAGAAAAATGGTAATAGTCCGTAGTCGAGTGCTGCTTTTTCGAGCTGGTCCTTGCTTGAGATCATTGGTGAAAATGTATAGTGGAAGTTTTTTTGAGAATATAACGGTTCCGGGCCGTTTTTATTTTATCAGAACAAATGCCGGCAACCGGGTCTCAGCTGAGAGGGACCGGTTGCCGGAGTGTGTGTAGATATCAGGTGTGTAGGAATTGCGGTGGATCAAAGGTCACGTTTGTCCCACGACGGATGGGCGGGATCCTCGGCTACGAGTGCTTCATCGAGGCTTATGCCGAGAGCATCGGCCAACGAGCGGCCATACCCCGGATCGGCATTGTGGCAAGCCCTCACATGGCGTTGCTTTATGAAGAGAGGCACTCCCTCCATCTGTGCTGCCGTGTTGTCGCATGTGGCTTTCTGGTCCTCGGGGCTCATGAGTCGCCACAGCTTTCCGGGCTGGGTATAATAATCGTCGTCATATTCACGCTCGTCGTAATTATACATGTCGCCATACAGTGCCATGGGCGGTTCTTTCAGTTCGGGAGAGTCCTTCCATTCGCCAAAACTGTTGGGCTCGTAGGATATTGTGCGTCCCTTGTTGTCATCGGTGCGCATCATGCCGTCGCGATGGTAGGAGTGCACCGGGCAATGGGGCCGGTTGACCGGGATAAGATTGTGGTTCACGCCAAGGCGGTAGCGCTGTGCGTCGCCATAGGAGAAGAGTCGTCCCTGAAGCATTTTGTCGGGCGACAGACCTATTCCTTCTACTATATTTGTGGGGTTGAAGGCTGCTTGCTCGATCTCGGCGAAGAAGTTCTCCGGATTGCGGTTCAGCTCCAGTATTCCCACATCATGGAGCGGGAAATCCTTGTGATACCACACTTTGGTGAGGTCAAACGGGTTGATGTGATATTCCCGTGCCTGATCCTCGGTCATGAGCTGTACCTGGAGTTTCCAGCGTGGATAGTCGCCACGTTCGATGGCTTCAAACAGGTCGCGCTGGTTGGATTCACGATCCTTGGCTATGATGGCCTCGGCTTCCTTGTCGGTAAGATTCTTTATGCCCTGCTGGGTGATGAAATGGAATTTTACCCAAGTGCGCTTGTTGTCCTTATTGATGAAACTGTAGGTGTGGCTTCCGAATCCGTGCATGTTGCGGAACGATGCGGGAATACCGCGGGGCGACATGGTGATGGTGATCTGGTGCAGAGCCTCGGGGAGCAGTGTCCAGAAATCCCAGTTGCTTGTGGGATTGCGCATGCCTGTGCGAGGATCACGTTTGATAGCATGGTTGAGGTCGGGAAATTTCACCGGATCGCGCAGGAAGAACACCGGTGTGTTGTTGCCCACCAGGTCCCAGTTGCCCTCATCGGTGTAAAACTTCATGGCAAATCCACGGATGTCTCGCTCGGCGTCGGCCGCTCCGCGTTCACCTGCCACGGTCGAGAATCTCACAAGGCAAGGCGTCTGTTTGCCCACCTTGGAAAAAATTGAGGCTTTGGTGTAAGGGGTGATGTTGTGGGTGACGGTAAATGTTCCGAATGCTCCCGATCCTTTGGCGTGCATTCTCCGTTCGGGAATCACTTCACGGTCAAAATGGGATATTTTCTCGAGATACCAGGGATCCTGATTGGTGAGTGGGCCACGGAGACCGGCGGTCTGTACATCTTGATTGTCAGCAACGGGACGTCCGTTTTCAGCAGTTAGTCTGTTTTTGTCCATACAATTTTTATTAGGCTAAGAGTGAATTTGTGGGTCATGTAGAGTATCAACACAGATTCAAAGACTATTGTTTGCACATAAAAGTGCAAAAAAATGCTATGGACGTGATTCCGCGGGAGGGACTTATCTGCCGGTAGTGACGGCGTCAGAGTATCTTAAGCGCGATGGCGGCGCAAGCCTCGGCATCGGCGAGCGCGTGATGGTGCTCCGACAGGTTATATCCACAGGCTGCGGCTACCACCTGTAGTTGGTGGCACGACAGTTTCAGCCGACGGCGCGAGGCGGCGAGGGTGCAATAGAATTCGTATCCGGGATATTCCATGCCATACTCCTGAAATACGGCCTTAAGGCAACCTTCGTCAAACGGACGGTTGTGGGCCACAAGTGGTAGCCCGGCAATCCGGTCCTTGATCTGTGCCCACACTTCGGGGAACGTGGGTTGCCCGTCGGTGTTGGCACGGGTGAGCCCGTGAATCGCTGTGGTCCAGTAATTATAGTAATTGGGGTAAGGTTGTATCAGACTATAGAATTTGTCCACTATCTGGCCGTTGCGCACGATGACAATGCCCACACTGCACACACTCGAGCGACGTCCATTGGCGGTCTCAAAATCAATTGCAACAAAATCTTGCATTTTCTAAAAACAGGGTTATAACATTCAAAATAAATCAAGTGCCATGCCCTTGAACGCATGGCTCTCCTATGATCTTACATTGGTTTATGCAAAGTTACTAATTACATGGCGCATTTTATAGTACTACCGTAATTTATAGGATTTTTTAGGTTCTTGATGATGGATGTAAGTTTGGAGGAATGATTAGGCAGTCAGTCTCCCGGATAGTTATCTGAGAGATTGACTGCCGACAGGTGTGTTTATATGTCAGGTCTATTTTATAAGAATCTTTGTGGATTTATCCCCCTCGCGTTTTATGTATATTCCGGGGGAGAGAGGCTGTTTGGCGGGCCGTCCCTGCACAGTGAAGAATTGCGGAGTGTGATTGTTGCCGGGAGCTTCTATCTCTTCTATTCCGGTGGTATCACCGCCGTCAGCGACCTCGATCTTAACTATCCGCCCAACTGGGGTGTCCTTTTGAATATATTTTTCAGTCCCGTTTTCAGTAACCATCATCGTACCAGTCATAACGGGCATAACCCAAAGGGCCTTTGATGTGCCATCGTATGGAATAGATACTGAATAAGCTGATTCGGGCTTTTTTGGATTATTAGAGATTACATTAGCAGAATTCAGCAGATCCTCATGAGTAACGGTATCTCCGTCATTAAAAATGTAATTGTAATTCAATTCTTGACTCTTGATCTCAACGGGTAGTTCATCAACCATCAAACCGATGATGTTGTCCTTATCAATAGGGTTGTCCTTATCCGCAGGTCTGATATTGAAGAAATCTTTTCGGTACAAGGATAGAGCCTTTGATTCATTGTCCACCATTAATCGAAATCTATCTTTACTGCCTGTTCCCTTAGAGTAAACTATGCTGAGGGTATCTTTCCCGCTTTTCAATGATGATTTAAGACGAAGCATTCCATCATTTTCCGGTGTCTGATCATACACTATTCTAAAACCTTGGTTAGATTTTACAGGATAAGTATATTTCTTTACAAATTGAGATTTATTATCAACTGTGGATGTCCCAAGCCAAAAGGCTGGATATTTGATATAGAATGGCTTACTCATCGCCCTATTGTTAATATCTACCACAATAGATTCCAGTGCAAATCCGAATGTTGCCTCATCTTCATCGGTGGCGTTTATATATTCCTTATCATCAGAAATATTGATGGCTTGAGGAATGATGACGGTATTATCTGATTTAAGCTGAGGCATAGCTTCTCCGTGTTCGGGAACTGCTATAATAAAATTGGAATAAATTGAGGACAGCGTCTCGACTATCGCGAGAAATTCGGGATAATGGACGCGGTAATAGATGCTTTGGGCACTGAGTGGATTGACCGATATCAGCATGATCGATATCACTGACGTGATAGAAAGGACTATCATTTTCAGATAGCCTCCTTTGCCTGGAGGTTTCATGGTAGTGAGGGGTGTTATGGTTTATAAATAGTTGAGTAGCGTGGGGTAGGTTTGTATTGAGTGGAGGAGAGATTCTATTGTACTATGTGACAGAGAATGACGTCCGACCGCAAATATATTTGATAATATGCATAAATCGCACGTAATATATGTTAATAATAATTAATTAAAATATATTTATTATTCGGCCTCTCCGTATCACATGTCTTTGTATGGACTTAAGATGTCTACAACAGTTATTTTTTTGTCTCGTTTATAATAACCTGACAAAGACATGAGTCCGTATCACATCAAATATTCAAAATTGAAAAAAAGTATATCCAAAATTGAATACCTCATAACTGAATTACATCTATTTTTGCTCCCGTCTTATCACATGGATTAAACTCAAAACAATTGATATCATGAAAAAATATTTTTGGCAATGGCATTCATTGTTAGCGACAGCCTCATCGGCCCATGCGCAGGTAGTATCCGAGCCTGTGACTTCCGATTATGCCGTGCGCAGGTCGGCTTATCCGAGGATATTGCCCGGAAGCCGTGCCGAGTTCAAGATCTCCGCACCCGATGCCCGCAAGGTGCAGATCGATCTGGATAAAAAATATGATATGGAGCGTCAGCCCGACGGTTCATGGACATGCGTTACCGACAGTCTCGGTCCGGGCTTCCACTATTACTTTATTATTGTCGACGGCGCACGTGTTTCCGATCCGGCAAGCGAGACATTTTTTGGTTGCGGTGTCGCCGCAAGTGGTCTTGAGGTTCCTTATTCCGAAGGGGATGTGAGATTCCAAATGGCCGATGTGCCCCATGGGGCGATCGCGATGCGTCCTTATTACTCGACCCCCGATGGCGCTTGGCGCAGGATGATGGTGTACACCCCTCCCTGCTATCATAAATCGGGCGATAAAAAATATCCGGTGCTGTATCTTCAGCACGGTGGAGGCGAGGATGAGCGCGGATGGGCAATACAGGGTCGCACCAATATCATTCTTGACAATCTGATAGCCTCGGGCGAGGCCGAGCCTATGATAATAGTGATGGCCGATGGCAATTCCACTGATTTCACCCGCTCGCTGATTGAAGATTGTATCCCGTTGATTGAGAGTACCTACAGGGTCATTCCCGATGCCGACCACCGCGCATTGGCAGGGCTTTCGATGGGTGGCATACAGACTCTCAACACTGTAATCGAACATCCTGAATTGTTCCGTCACGTGGGAGTGTTCAGCTCGGGATGGTGGGCTGATGCCAACGCTCCGGCCGGTATGGGTAAGGACACTGAGAAATATTATTCCAAATTGGCTTCGGATAAGGATTACTTCAACAGCCAGTTCAAAAATTTCTGGATCTCAATGGGTGGAGAGGAGGATATCGCCTTCAACAATTGCCGTATAATGAGAGGCCGGTTTGATGATATGGGCATCAAGTACACTTACTTCGAGACTCCCGGTGGACACACATGGCCCGTGTGGCGCGAGAGCCTGTACAATTTTTCAAAACTGATATTCAAATAATCGAGTCATGCGCAGAGACCTCATATCCATCTTGTTGGCCTCGGCTACCCTGTTGTCGGCCACAATGACTGTCCGGGCCCAGAATCCGGTGATACGCGATCAGTTCACGGCCGATCCCACGGCAAGAGTATTCAACGGGCGCGTGTATATGTACCCCTCCCATGATATTCCCAGCCCTGTCAAGGAGCTTAAGGAATGGTTCTGTATGGCCGACTATCATGTGTTCTCCTCCGAAAATCTCACCGATTGGACCGACCATGGCGTGATAGTCACGCAGAACGCTGTGCCCTGGGTGCGCAGGGATTCTTACTCGATGTGGGCTCCCGATTGCGTGGAGAAGAACGGCAACTATTACTTCTATTTCCCGTCGGCTCCCGATGGTGTGGAACGTGGTTTCCGTGTCGGTGTGGCCGTGGGGCAGAAGCCCGAGGGGCCTTTCCGCCCTATGCCGAAACCCATTGAGGGAATTATGGGCATCGACCCGTGCGTATTGGTCGATGATGATGGCTCGAGTTATATCTACTGGTCAGGCATGGGCATGAAAGGTGCCCGCCTGAGCGACGATATGCTTCATCTCGCCTCCGAGCCTGTCAATATCGAGGGACTTCCCGAGGGGTTCAAGGAGGGGCCTTTCATATTCAAGCGCGACGGAAAATATTATTTCACTTTCCCGTGGGTTCAGGACAAGACCGAGACTCTGGCCTACGCTATGGGTGACTCTCCGCTCGGCCCGTTTACTTTCAAGGGGCTGATCATGGACCAGTCTCCTACAGGGTGCTGGACTAATCATCACTCCATTGTCGAGTATGACGGCCAGTGGTATCTCTTCTACCATCACAATGATTATTCACCCGAATTTGACAAGAATCGCTCGGTGCGCATCGACACCCTTGCATTTAATCCCGACGGCACTATACGCAAGGTCATTCCCACCCTGCGTGGAGTAGGGGTGACCGATGCCCGCACCCGTATTCAGGTTGACCGTTACAGCGACATTGCCCGTAATGGCGTTTCAATCGATTATCTTGACCGGAGCAATCCGTTTGAAGGATGGAAAACCATTTTCAAGAAACGTGGGGCATGGGTGAGATATGATAGGGTGGATTTCGGAGACCGGCCTGCCACCCGTGCTGTCGTGAGAGCCCGTGCTCCAAAAGGGGGGCATATATCTATTTCCACTGCCGGATCCACTGCCCCCATTTGCACCGTCGATCTGAAGCCCGACAGTCAGTGGCGTGAGGTGTCAGTCCCCGTGAGCGGCACATCCCCCTCAGGGATTCAGGATCTTGTGGTGAAACTCCTGTCAGGTAGCGGTGTCGAGATCGATTGGATAGGATTTGACGCTATGCCATGGACCTCCGGAGCTTTTACAACCGGACGTTACCGCAACCTCTTTGCCGAGGCCGGATATGATAAAGCTGAAATTGATGCGAAACTCGATTCGATATATTATGGACTGTTTCATGGCCCTGACAAGGTGTATTTCGAGGTCGGCGACAGCATGGCATACATAAGTGATATAAAAAACAATGATGTGCGCACCGAGGGGATGTCCTATGGCATGATGGTGGCTGTACAGCTCGACAAGAAGGATGTATTTGACCGCCTGTGGCGATGGAGCCGGAAATATATGCAGCATGACTGGGGCGACAACCGTGGATATTTCGCATGGAGCTGTAGCACCGATGGTAAACGTAATGCCCACGGGGCGGCCTCCGACGGCGAGCTGTATTTCATAACCTCACTTATATTCGCTTCCAACCGTTGGGGCAATGATACAGGTATCGATTATTTAGCCGAGGCTCGCAATATAGTCGACTGCTCCATGATGAAAGTGGGGATGTCGCATGCGGCACCTCTCATCCATCTCGACCATAAACTCATCACATTTACCCCCGACAAGTGGGGTGGCCGTTTCACGGATCCGTCCTATCATGTGCCGGCTTTCTATGAAGTGTGGGCGCGGTGGCTCGGCGATGGCCGTGAGCAATTCTGGCAGGAGTGTGCGGACTGTAGCAGGGCGTATCTTCACGCATGTGTCCATCCATCCACCGGTCTGACCCCCGATTACAGTAATTATGACGGCTCCAGGCTCGGGTCTGGCCATGTGATCGGCGATGCTTTCAGGTTTGATTCCTGGCGTGTGCCCATGAATGTCGCGCTCGATTATTCCTGGTCGTGTGCCGATGCCGGGTGGCAGCGCGGGTATGCCGACCGTATTCAGGATTTCCTGTACTCCCGGGGGATCGACACCTTTGTGGATCAGTACAATGTCGACGGCTCCGAGGTGGATAAGATTCTTGATGCAGGCGGATACCGTAAGCTCAGGCACTCCCTCGGCCTTGTGGCCACTTCGGCTGCTGTGTCGCTGGCCTCATCCGACATGAAGAGCCGTGAGTTTGTCGACAGGCTGTGGGATGCGCGTCACGAGCCATACGATGACGGCTATTTCGACGCGTATTACGACGGTTTTCTCCGCCTGTTCTCCTTCATGCACCTCAGCGGCAACTACAGGATAATAACTCCTCAGGTACAAAATGACTGATTAACCATAATTTACATTACTCATGAAAAAATCTGATTCAATATTCTTGGGCCTCACCCTTGTGTTAAGTGCATGTGGAGGGAATGTCTCAAAGAAAGCCGGCGATGATGCAGTTGCCACGGCCGACACGCTTGATACTTTTGTGTTCGCCGGCAATCCTATCGTGCGTGATAAGTTTACAGCCGATCCTGCACCGATGGTTCACGACGGACGTCTCTATCTCTACGTTGGCCATGATGAATATTATGCCGGGCAGGATACAGCCTCGGGTGGCAAGGAATTCAATATCACCGAGTGGCTCTGCTATTCCACCGACGACATGAAGACCTGGACCGATCATGGATCCGTGTTGCGTCCCACCGATTTCAAGTGGGCTGTGGGCGAGGCTTGGGCTTCCCAGGTTGTGGAGAAGAATGGAAAGTTCTACTACTACACCACTGTGCAGGGTGGCGAACCCTATGTGGGCAAGGCTGTGGGAGTGGCTGTGAGCGACAGTCCCACCGGTCCTTTTGTCGATGCCATCGGACGTCCGCTCGTGAGCGATGACATGACCGACAACGGCAAGCGCGGATGGTGGAACGATATTGACCCCACCGTCCTCATTGACGGTGATGATGCTTGGCTCTGCTGGGGTAACGGTACATGCTTCATGGCCAAACTCAAGCCAAATATGATCGAACTCGACGGCGAGATCAGGACCATCGATCTTCCCGGATATGTCGAGGGTCCGTGGCTTCACAAGGCCGGTGATACATATTATCTCACTTATGCTTCATTCGGCAAGGGGGCCGAGACCATCTCATACGCCACCGCTCCCTCAATGGATGGCCCCTGGACTCCTCAGGGCGAGCTGACCGGAAGGGCTGAAAACAGTTTCACCATACACCCGGGAATCGTCGAGTTCAACGGCACGTGGTATCTGTTCTATCACAACGCTGTGCTTGAGATCGACGGACATAAGGGAGCCATAGGTCGTCGCTCGGTATGCGTTGATACACTCCGCTATACTCCCGAGGGACTTATGATTCCTGTACAACAGACATCCGGACTGTGAAAAACACACATACATACGTTACATTGTTGAATACTTTTCTAAGGGGATTGTTTAGGTTTTAGATTTTTCTACGAGCGTCACGACTATTGAACGTGATTTAGGCATCCGCCTTCCGGCAAGTGTATTGTCGGGAGGCGGATTAATTATAATAAGTTTGGCCTAATAATTTGAAAAACAGCTTCTTGATGGATGCTCGTTATTCTTTACGGCACTCCGATGGTGTCTTGCCGAAATATTTCTTGAACACTGTGCTGAAGTATCCCACTGTCGAGAATCCGCATCGGAATGCGATATCGCCTATCGAGAGTGACGGATCCTCCAGGAGCGTCAGGGCGTGTTGCATCCTCACATTCTTAATGAAGTCGACTATTGAGAGTCCTGTCAGTGACTTAATTTTCTTGAACAGCAGAGATGTGCTCACGCCCATCTCTTTGGCAAACTCCTCTTTGTCAAATTCCGAGTTGTCAAGGTGGGAGGTGATCACCTCGATGGCTTGTTTCACGAACTCATCATTCAGATTGTTGACAGGCTGCTGTGGTTCAGGTTCTTTATTGGTTGTCGCGTTGATGGTCCTTAACCCTACGAGGCGTCGGTTCTTGATGGTAGATGTTATGCGGCCCGAAAGAGTCTTTATATCGAAAGGCTTGGTCAGATATTCGTCAGCTCCCATTCCGATTATGCCGTGTAGTTCGTCCTCTTGTCCGGTGAGTGCGCTGAGGAGAATCACCGGTATGTGGGATGTCTCGAATGTGGATTTCACCCTGCGGCACAGCTCGAAGCCGTTCATGTTGGGCATCATTATGTCCGACACAATGAGGTCAGGAAGTTCCTTTTGTATGGCTTCCCATGCTTTCTCACCGTCGGAGACTGCTGTCACTTTGAAATTCCGGCTCAGGGCACCGGTCATGAATTTCCTCAGGTCGTCGTTGTCCTCTACGATCAGTATGCGCATCTCATCTTCGCTCTCACCGCTCGGTTCAGCCGGAGTGACAACGACTTCACCGCTCGGCTCGTTAGTCGTCACGGTATCAATGCTTTCGGTCGCTGGCTTTCGGTAGGGGATCGAGATCTCAAATGTCGAACCAACGTTTTCCTCGCTCTTGAGCTTGATTGTGCCCTCATGGATTTCCACGAGTTTCTTCACGAGCGCAAGTCCTATGCCCGAGCCGGTTATGTGGGAATTTACGGCATTTTCTCCACGATAGAATTCCTTGAACAGCTTCTTGCGGTCCTTGCGCGGGATTCCTATTCCACTATCGGCCACGCTGAGGCTCCATGAGTCGGGGGCGGTAGTGAACGTTATATCGATGGCTGACTTCGGCGAGGAGTATTTTATTGCGTTGGAGATAAGATTGTCCACTATCTGTTCGAGCATATCCGCATCGGCGATGGTGATGTATCGGTCGGTAGGAGTGCTGAAAAGTATGGTGATGGACTTGCGGTCGGAGTAGGCCGAGAACATCGCTATGCGTTGTTTCACCATCTCGGGTATATTCACCGGTGAGAAATTGGCCTGAGTCTTGTCGGTGTCGATTTTCTGGAAATCCATCAGCTTGGTGGTCAACGATGTGAGATGATCCACATTGGCCGAGGCGAGTTTCAGATACCCGTGGTCGGTCTCTGTGAGTTGTGAGGATTCCCGCAGCTGTTCTATCGGGGCTTTTATCAGAGTCAGGGCTGTGCGCAAGTCGTGGGCGGTGGATACGAAGAGCTGTAGCTTGCTCTCGGCATTGCGTCGGTTCAGACGGTTGACATATGTGCGGAATGTGAATATCATTACCACTGCGATTACGCACAGGATCAACGAGTTGAACCACAACGTCTTCCAATAGGGTGGGGTGATCCGTATCTTTATCTCGCGCTGATCGGTGATATTGGGGTTGTGCATCCTGATTTTCAGGGTATAGTTGCCCGCAGGAAGATTAGCGTAATTTATGTCGGCCTGATCGCTTGGGCCGCTCCAGGTGTCATCAAATCCTTCAAGCATGTATGAGTACAGGGCCGGATAGGAGCTTGTGCCGGTCGACAGTATGTCAAATGTGATATTGTTATGGCGGTAGTCGAGTGTGAGAGTCGTTATGCTGTCAAGAGGAATATTGGGGAACAGTTCGGGATTCTCTCTTATTGACTGGCCTGAAAGGTATATATCGTTGAGGAACATACGCCCGCCTGTCGCATTGCTATTGTCGGCATCATCCGACACTACCAGCACCCCTCGGGTGGTTCCCCATGCCGTGCGCCCGTCGGCGATGCTTACGGCCGCACCGGGAGTGAAACTGCTGCCTGGGATCATTACCGGCACCCTGCACTCTGAAACAGTGTTGTCGGTCGGGTCGAGGCGGTAAAGGCCTTTGTTGGAGCTGAACCACAGTTTCCCATCGTTGTACACCAGGCTGTTGATATAGTCGGACGGGAACCCTTTGGCGGTGCCGAAAGCTACCGAGTGTCCTGTGGCAAAATCGTAGCTTACGATTCCGTTGCCCGATGTCGCCATCCACACTGTAGTGCCCTTCACCTCCATGTCGCGGATTATTTTGTCGGATACAAGCACCGCAGTCTCCTTGGTGAGCTTGTTAAGTGACAGGAGACGGTTGGTGCTGATCAGCAGCAGGGTTGTGTCGTTGAGATTGGCCATCGATGAGACAGGGATTGACGGATAGCTCTCAAATGTGTTGCTCCTGCTGTCGTATTTCAGTATGTCGCCTATCATTCCGCCGAGCCACATGTCGCCGTTACGGTCGGGTACAATGCTGAACACAAACCCTCGTTTCGAGAGTATGCCGTCGTTCATGGTGTGGTGGGCTTTGATGTGTTTGCTCTGCGGGTCAATTACATACACTCCATGAGAATAAGTGCCGGCCCATATGTCGCCGTTGGTGTCACAGCTCACTGACTGGACTATGAATGACTCGTCACCGCGGTTGTCGAAAAAATTGGTCCATTCATCCTTTGATTGGTTCCAGCAGCTTAATCCTCCGTTGGTCCCTATCCACAACTGTCCGTAATTATCCTTCCCGATGGTGTAGATATAGTTGTTAACAAGCGAGTTAGGCGTGTCAGCCCGGTGGGTGTACATCATGGTGGCCATGGAACCTATATCGGCAATTGATGCGCCTCCGGTGTAGGTGCACACCCATATCCTGTCGTCCTTATCGTAGAGCATATCCTGTATACCGTTGCCCGAAATGGAATAAGGATTATCGGAGTTCTCCATGTAGATGTTCAGGATCTTCTTTCCGTCACGCGACATCTCATAGATGCCACGACCGTCGATGCCACACCATATCATGGAGTCGCCTATGATTTCTATATCGCGTATGTATTGCCGAGGGAAACTGCCGTTTCCGATGCTCGAGAATTTCCCTGTGGCGGTATCTACATAGTATAGTCCGTCGGTCATCGTGCCCACCCATATGCGGTTCATCTCGGGATCGGGACACAACTGTGTGGGAAAAGTAGTGCCTACTTCGCTGACTTTTGTCACACTCATTGTGGATGGATCCACGGTGTATATTCCACCGGTTCCACCTGTCAGTATCTTGTTGTCGGCGGTGATCACCATGTCGCCGAGTGCTCCTGCCACTCTGCCCACCTTTTCAGGCTCGTTATCCTTGACGCGAAACAGCCCGTTGGATGTAGCTAACCACATGTTGCCCGCCCGGTCGAAATCAATCTGTGCAAGGTAAAGACCATTGGGACCGATCTTGTCGGCGAGATTCATGAAGTTGTCAAACCGGTCAGTGAGTTGGTTGTACACGAATATCTCGCCCTGATTGGTGAACGCCGTGATGCGGTTGTCACGCTGTGCCACCTCTACCGACACCACATTCATCGAAGTGTAGGGGAGACGGTACATTTTACTGCCGTTATCGGCCAGCCGCAACACCCCTTCCTTAGAGGAGATCCACACAAAGCCGTTGGAGTCCTTGCATATCGAATTGGGCTCGGTTATGGTGATACATATATCCGAGGCATTGTAGAATCTCTTGGATGCGGCGGAAATACATAGTGATAATAATAATGTGTATAGCAGAATTGCGAGTCTCATGGCGAGTTACCGTAAAGGGATGGGGGATGTGTTTTTTAGAGTGTGTTGTATGATATCATGAAGTGTTAGGCAAATTTACTCAAAAAAATCTTACATGACAATGGAAATATTGGCAATTTGTGTCGGGGAGACATTTTATGCTAAAATTCAGACACGTTATCTAATTTTAAAGAATAAATATCTAAAAATAAATATTCGTTAAACCACGCGGGAGTACATTTGCTACCGTAAACTAATCATAAATTTAATACCCACATGATTAAACATGTATTTATCGTCCTTTGCATGCTGATGGCATGTATCGGAGTCTCGGCACAGACGCAGACTGTGACGGGTACAGTGACCGATGCCAATCATGAGCCGATGATTGGTGTGAGTATAATGGAGAAAGGATCAACCAACGGTACCGCTACCGATGTGGATGGCAAGTTCTCAATCAAGGTCAGTCCCAAGGCTACAATCAAGGTGTCATATATAGGATACGTGACCCAGGAGATTGCAGTGGATGGCAGAAGCCAGATCAACGTCGTAATGGATGAGGACAATGTTCAGCTCGACGAAGTTGTGGTAGTGGGCTATGGCGTGCAGCGCAAGAGCGATGTCACCGGAGCCGTGTCGTCAGTCTCCGCCGATGATATCAAGGGCCTCTCCACCGTCGATGCCGGTGCCGCTCTCCAGGGCAAGGCCGCAGGCGTGCAGATCCTGAACACCTCGGGCGCTCCCGGTCAAGGCGCGAATATCCGTATCCGCGGTTATTCCTCCAACTCGGGCAACCTCGGCCCGCTGTTGATCGTCGACGGATTGAAGGTCGACAACATCCAGTATCTCGACCCCTCTATGATCGAGTCGATTGAGGTGCTCAAGGATGCCGCATCAGCAGCTATCTATGGTGCCGAGGCCGGCAATGGTGTTGTCCTCATCACCACTAAAAACGGCAACGTGAAGGATGGTCAGCCCAAAGTGATCTATTCATTCAAGGCCATCAACCAGCGCCTGGGCAAGACTCCCGAAATATTCGGTGCCAAGGACTGGATCACTTACAAGGAACGTCAGGGCTATGAGATGGAGAACCGTTGCAAGTCCTACGGCGTGAATTACGACAATCCTGCTGAGACCGACTGGATCAGCGAGGTATTTGAACCCAGCTGGGCTACCCAGCACTCGGTGATCTTCCAGGACGGAAACGAGAAGGGCAATTTCTTCACCTCGATCAATTATGTTGAAAACAACGGTATCGTCAAGGGTGACAAGGATACTTACTCACGTCTCACCGCCCAGCTCAATGCCGAGTACAAGCTCTACGACTGGATCAAGGTGGGCACCAACACCTCGATCGAGCGTTGGAAGACACGTACAGTGCCCTATTCGAGCGCTTACGGTTCGATGCTCGCTCCCGCTCTTCTTCTCGACCCGCTCACCCCGGTGTATTGGAATGATCCTTCCGAATTCACTACCGACGTGATGAACATGTACCAGACCAGCCCCGACAAGATCCTCATGGCTCCCAACGGGAAATACTATGCAACATCCAAATTCCAGAATGATGACAACGGTAACCCGTTGCTCCAGATCGACCGTCTCAATGCCAAGAACGGCGGTTTCACTGTGCGCGGTACCGGATTTGTTGATCTCATGCCTTTCAAGGGATTTGTGCTGACCTCGCGCTTCTCCTACCGTATAGCCCAGAGCAACAGCCACAATTATACCAAGCCTTATTTCATGAATTCCCAGGCAAAGACCGATAATTACGAGATCTCGGCCAGCGCCAACAACCACTATTATTATCAGTGGGAAAACTTCGCCAACTACAACAAGAGCTTCGGCAAGCACATGGTATCGGCAATGGCCGGTATGTCCTACACCCAGTATAAGTCGGACAATGTGTCGGCTTCGGCTGTGGGCGACAACGGTGAGGCCATCCTCAAGGGTGAAGGTCCCAACTTCGAGTATCTCGACTATGTATTGGCATCAGGTCCCACCAAGAGGATCGGCAATGTGGTGAATCTCTCTACCAGCCTCTCTTACTTCGGCCGCGTGATGTATGCCTACGACAACCGTTATAACATTCAGTTCAATTTCCGTGCCGACGCGTTCGATACATCCAAACTTCCTGCCGACAAGCGTTGGGGCAAGTTCCCGTCAGTATCGGTGGGCTGGACTCCGAGCAACGAGGCATTCATGCGCGACAATATCAATCCTCAGGTGCTCTCGCTTCTCAAGCTGCGTGCTTCATGGGGACGCAACGGTAACATCAACGTGCTCAACGGTTATCCCTATGCCTCACCCATCAGCTACAACAGCGCCTGGTATCAGTATGGCGACAATCCCGCCCTCAACTACGGTTCGTATCCTACCCGCATGGCCAACCCCGACCTCCGCTGGGAGACTTCCGAGCAGGTTGACTTAGGTATCGATGCTCGCTTCTTCAACAGCAGGTTGACATTTGGATTCGACTACTTCAACAAGAACACCAAAGACCTTCTCGTGAGCATCCAGCCTGTGCCCGAGGTTTATGCCAACGGTGATGTGACTGTCAATGCCGGTAAGGTAAACAACAAGGGTCTGGAATTTGAGCTCGGATGGCGCGACCGCATCGGCGAGGTCAGCTACAGCATCAATGGAAATCTGTCAACCCTGCGCAACCGCGTGACTGCCCTTCATGAGAGCGTGCCCCGCCTCACCACTGCCACCGGTGGAGTTGACGGTACCAACAACAAGGTTCACAGCGCATTTGAGGTGGGCCACTCCATATGGTACTTCCGTGCGTTTGACTACGTAGGTGTAAATCAGGAGACAGGTGCTCCGCTCTTCCGCAAGCCCGACGGATCTATCGTGGGTTCTTCGGAGCTCTCCGACGAGGACATGACCGATATCGGCTCCTCGATCCCGACTCTTACCTATGGTCTCACCATCAACCTTGCCTGGAGAGGACTTGACTTCACAGTATTCGGCACAGGTGTTTCCGGCAACAAGATCTTCAACGTGCTCTACCGTGCCGACTCGCCCATGCGTAACTCTCTCAAATACTTCATGGACAATGCCTGGACCGAGACCAACCGCAATGCTTCGATGCCCGATGTAGCCCAGGTGGCTCAGGACCGTAACTTCTGGAGCTCGAGCGCCTCGATGTTCAGCGGAGCTTATTTCAAGATCAAGCAGATACAGCTCGGCTACACCCTCCCCAAGAAACTGACCCGCAAGGCCTACGTGAAGGATCTGCGTTTCTTCGTATCGCTCGACGATTTCTTCACCTTCACCAAGTATCCCGGCCTGGATCCCGAGACAGCCACAACATCGGCCGCCGGCGGTAGCTCGGGCTACGACATAGGTTCTTACCCAACGATGAAGAAGGTGACTTTCGGTGCATCAATCGGTTTCTAATATCTAATATCAAATAGAATTCTATCATGAAAAAAATACTATATTCCCTGTTATGCTTAGGCGCTGCATCGCTCTTCAGCGGATGTGAGGACCGCCTTGATATTTCCCAGAAGGGTGTGATTTCGGCTGATGATTTCTTCCGCACCGATGCCGAGGCTCAGAATGCCCTCAACAATCTGTATCAGTGCCTCGCTTTTCACATCGCCGGTCACGAGGGCACCTATGTGGCTCTTCCGGTACTGTTCAATGAGGCCGGTGACGATATGCTTGCCGCCGGCAACATGTATGGCGACAATGATTTCGGCGCCCAAATCAATGAGTTCCGCTATGACTCCCAGAACGAGGTGATAAAAAACGCCTACAGCGGACTTTTCGCAGTGGTGTATGACTCCAATGCCATCCTTGACCGTGTATCAGATGATACTCCGGTGAAGAGACGCGTGCGTGCCGAGGCTCAGGCTCTGAGGGCATGGGCTCACATGATGCTCGCCATAGGATGGGGATGTCCACCGCTTGTGGATCATCAGCTCGATGCCAACGACAAGCCGAGCAACTTTGAGGGTGGCCACGATGAGCTGCTCAGGTGGTGTGCCGAGCAGGCCGAGGAGATTGTTGATGATCTTGATGAGCGCACCTCGCCTGCCGACAAGGTTGGAGCCTCCAAGGTGACCAAGGGTTTTGCTCTCGCAGTGGCCGGTAAGGCGCGCCTGTTCATGGGTGATTATGACGGAGCCAAGAGAAACCTCAAGCAGATCATCTCGTCCGAAAAATATTCGCTCCTGCCCACCGAGCGTTGGTCGGATCTGTTCCACGAAGTGGGTGATCTGTGTGAGGAGATGGTGTTCCAGATCAATATTGTGAAGAATGATGATGTGCCCCTGTTCTGGGACATGCTCACCCGCACCTCATGGATGTGGATCAATTTCTGGAACTGGCGTACCGACAAGCTCCCGTCTATGCCCTCGTTTATAGGTGTAGCCGGCTGGGGTGGCCACTCCATACGTGCCGATTTTGCCGAACGTATGCTCGCCAACGACGGTGATTCGCCCCGACGCAAGGCCACATTCATGACAGCAGATGAATTCCTGTATGAGATGGACTGGAACGGTGTTGACACCGACGGCGATAATGTAGCCGAGCCTATCGATGCCAGCGTTCCCCGCGCGGTGCGTGAGACACATCCCGGAATCGGCATCAAGGATCCCTCCGGTCTTTACGGTTTCGGCGGTTATTTCGCTCACAAGATCATAGCCCGCCCCGAGGAGATTGAAGGTGGCACATGCACGTTGAAAAATCTCACGATATTCCGTTATGCCGAGATACTGCTGATGTATGCCGAGGCTTGTGCTGAGACAGGCGATAACGACGGATTGAAGTATCTGCAGGAGATACAGAAACGTGCCGGGTCGGCTCATATCTCATCATCACTCACACTCGACGAGGTGAAGAACGAGAAAGCCTATGAGATGTGGCTCGAAGGTGTGCGCTTCCCCGACATGGTGCGCTGGGGCGATACCGACGGTATTGTCAACAATGGCAAGAATATCCCCACCACTTACGATGCCTACTTCACCAAGGGTGAACCCAAGCACCGCCTGTATGTGGAATATTCCAACCCCAACCAGGGAACCACCGGTTTCGTGAAGGGCAAACATGAATATTTCGCGTTCCCGTTCTCCTCGACTTCGGTCAACCCCAATCTGCAGCAGAATCCCAGCGGTAAGTAAGAACTTTCTATGAGGGTGTTTGATAATGAATTAAACACCCTCGTAGCGAAGCGGATTCCAATTCATACCAAATCAACACAGTAAATTAATGAACAATTTAATGCGAATATTAGCCGCATCGCTGGTAGCGCTCCCCCTGATCTCCTACGCGCAGGGGGACGCGTTCCCGGCGGGGACTGTGGCAAACGAACATAATATCAACGGTGCCGACTATCCGCGTATCGGCAAGGACGGACGAGCCCATTTCAGGGTGTATGCCCCCGATGCCAAGAAGGTGGAGATAAGTTTCCGTGGCGAGATGACCAAGGAGGCCGACGGATATTGGTCGCTCGTGTCGAAGGAGCCTGAGGTGGTGGGATTCCATTACTATCAGGTGATAGTGGACGGTGTGAGTCATGCCGACCCCAATGGCAAGCCCTTCTTCGGAATGGGGCGCTGGGTGAGCGGTATCGAGATCCCCGAGGCTGACGGCGACTATTATGCCATAAAGGATGTGCCCCACGGACATGTGAACCAGAGTTGGTACTACTCCAAGATACGCAACGAATGGCGCAGGTGCCTGGTGTACACCCCGGCAGAGTACTATAAGAATTCCGATAAGCGTTACCCGGTGCTGTATCTGCAGCACGGCATGGGGGAGAACGAGACCAGCTGGGCCAATCAGGGCAAGATGAATTTCATCATGGATAATCTGATTGCCGATGGGAGTGCCTGTCCCATGATAGTGGTAATGGACAACGGCAATATCGAGTCGTTCAATATCAAGGAGGGGGAGACCCGTGCCGAGGCCATGAAGCGTTTCGGTGGTGAGTTCCCTCAGATATTGGTCAATGAGATAATCCCTCACATCGATGCCAATTTCCGCACACTCACCGACCGTGAGAACAGGGCTATGGCCGGATTGTCGTGGGGCGGACTGCTTACATTCAACACCACGCTCAACAATCTCGACAAGTTTGCCTATATAGGCGGTTTCAGCGGAGCCGGAAGCATCGACTTGGCCAATCTCGACAATGTGTATGGCGGAGTGTTCAAGGACCGTAAGGCTTTCAATGATAAGGTGCATGTATTTTTCATGGGCATAGGTTCGGAGGAGAATCCCGAGCGGACCAAAAATCTGAGTGACGGATTGAATTCCGCAGGCATCAACACGATCTATTATGAGTCGCCCGGCACAGCCCATGAATTCCTCACCTGGCGCCGTTGCCTGAAGGAGTTTGTTCCCCGTCTTTTCATCAATCAGTCTCTCTCGGCAGAGAACAGATGATTGAACGATAATTATAAAAAACAAACAGGAAATATTGAATGAGGATTAGTTATTTAAAAAGTCTGGTCATAGTGGCCGCGGCTTCGGCAGGAATTGCCGGAGCCACGGCTCAGACCCAGGCCGGTTCGGCTCCGGATGGCTTGCCTCCGGTGAGACAGAATTATGAGATACAGACCCCCACATATCTTTCGGATTATTTCGAGGAGGGGAAATCGGAATACATTTCTCCCGATAAGGAGGGGTTCATACGCCGATGGATGGTGCTTGAGCCTATAAGCAAGCCCAACCGTTCCAACACGGTGTTCACGGACAGTTATCTCGACCACGTGCTCGATTCAGTGTATTTCAAGGGGCAGATGACCATGTTGCCTAAAAACGGACAGACCGTGAAGGTGGACGGTAAGAAACTCGCGTGGCATGCGCTCGACAGTAAGCTCTACAATTACAAACTCTATCGCTTTGCCGCGGCCTTGAAGAAGCCGGTGTATGGCATAATATTCTTTGCGGTTACGGTGATCAACTGTCCCGAGGAGATCAAGGATGTGAGGCTTTCGGCCGGATCTAATTCAGCCTCGAAATGGTGGCTTGACGGCGAGCAGGTGTTGGTGCTGTCGGGCGACAGGCGCATGGTGGCCGATGATGCGGTGTCCAGGAGGCTCACGTTGAAGAAAGGGCGCAATGTGCTGCGTTGCGCGGTGATCAACGGCCCGGGCATGAGTGATTTCTGCGCCCGATTTGTGGACGGGAATGGTAATCCGGTTAATAATTTCACAATCAGCTATCAATGAGCATGAAGACTAAAAGCTTACTGCTTGGCTCAATAGCCATGCTGTCAATGTCGGCAACGACTGGATATGCCTTGGATGGAGCGCCTTATATACACGATCCGTCCACAATAATTAAGTGTGACGGACGCTACTATACATTCGGAACCGGAGGCGGTGGCCTCATTTCGGAGGACGGATGGACCTGGAAGGGTGGGGCGGTGCGTCCCGGAGGCGGCGCCGCGCCGGATGCCATTAAGATCGGCGACCGTTATCTCGTAGCCTACAGCGCCACCGGAGGTGGACTCGGCGGTGGACATGCCGGCCGGGTGCTCACGATGTGGAATAAGACTCTTGATCCCAATTCGCCTGATTTTGAGTTTTCCGAACCTATCGAGGTGGCTCATTCGCTCGACGATGAGGATTGTGACGCCATCGATGCGGGATTGCTCCTCGATCCTACCACCGGACGGTTGTGGCTCTCCTATGGTACATATTTCGGATTTATCCGCATTGTGGAGCTTGATCCTGCCACGGGCAAGCGTGTGGAGGGCAATGAGCCGGTGGATGTGGCTATCGACTGCGAGGCTACTGATCTGATCTACCGCAACGGTTGGTATTATCTCCTTGGCACACACGGCACATGTTGCGACGGGCCTAATTCCACCTATAATATTGTGGTGGGGCGTTCGCGTAATGTGACCGGGCCTTACCTCGACAACATGGGTCGCGACATGAAGCAGGGTGGAGGCAAGATGGTGATAGCAGCTGGAAACCGTAACACCGGGCCCGGACATTTCGGCCGGTATATCGAGGATGACGGCGTGGAAAAGATGTCGTTTCATTACGAGGCCGATTTCGACCGTGGCGGGCGCAGTGTGCTTGCCATACGTCCTCTGCTCTGGAAAAACGACTGGCCCGTAGCCGGTGAGTTATTCAAGGAAGGGACCTACGAAATTGAGTCGGAACGCCGAGGATATGCCTTGGAGTTGGGAGTGGATTTCGTGAGAATGAATGTGCCACGCCATCGCTTCTGGGACGAGCCTGAGGGGCCGGTTGAGCCTATCGCGTCACAGACATTGGCCGATGTGATAGATACGTGGCCTGAAGGGAACATCGATGTGAGGATAGGTGACTATATGTTCCGTCCCCATCAGCGATGGACGATAACAGCTGTGCCTGAGGCCGGCGGATATCTCGGCGGCCAGTACTACAAGATTGTGATAGAGGGTACCGACAGGGCGCTTGCCACCACTCCGGATGCCGAGGTGGTGACGGTACCTGAATTTACAGGTGCTCCCGAACAGTTGTGGCGCATCGAGCAACTCACCGACGGGACTTACCGTATCATGCCTAAATCGGTTCCTGGAGTTGATGAGGAGCTGGTGCTCGTGTCGGCTGCTGACAGCACTCCGTCGCTTGCTAAGTTTGACATGAACAGTGATAATTCCAAGTGGAATTTTCATGACCGATGATACGACTATACGATAGATAGTAATTTTTATATAGGTGCATTTTTGTGTCGGGCCGGGGCCTTTTAAGGGTTCTGGCCCGGCTGTGTATTTTCAACGGAGGGTGTTGCCCGACGGCTCGTGGTGGGTTTACATTATTGAGCCCCACTTCTTCTTTTTGCCTTTTTCGAGCCGTTCGAGTATGCGACGGGAGCGTCGGGAAAGTTTTAGATCGGGAAGCTGGGATTCAATGTCGATTTGAGTGTCGGTGTCAGGGAGCAGGGCGGAGATGAGCGAGTGGCGATCGTCCATCTTGGGGCGCGCTTTGCGACGGGTTTTCGCTCTCTCGCGAGCGCGTGTTGAGCGGATGATGGCCCGGTCGAGTTCAGATTTTATCATATTGAAGGCGAGCATTGCCATGGTATCGTCGCTCACAGTGGTTGCACCTTGCAGGTGTGAGTCGACAAGACGCATGGCTTCGCTTGCCGATGCAGGAGCATGTGACAGTGCTGAGGATATACGCGATGAGATGTCGGCGTAGACTTTCTTGGATACCGGGAGATTCTTCATTTTGACTTCTGTTTTGTTTATGCAAAAGTAGTGGAGGATTTTACCGAAAAGGTGCGATAATGTCGCGTGGCATCAAAAAATATTGCTTCATGGTTGGATTAGGCGCGTCCTTGCAATCACGGGGAATCTGACTGCAAGGACGCGGGGGTTGAGAGGAGGCGCAGCCGTTACCAATTGACGGCTTTATCGACAATGGCCTGCTGTTCGGTGGCCGTGCGGCGGAGGTAGATGCGCGTGGTCTCGATGCTCTCGTGGCCCATGAGGTCGGCAAGAAGAGCAAGGTCATTGACGCGCTCAAGAAAATTCTTGGCGAAACGATGACGGAACGAGTGGGGATAGACCACTGCAGGATTTATGCCATATTTATTTGCGAAGATTTTCAGCTGTTGGGCTATGCCCCGGGCAGTTATCCTCTCACCGAAGCGGTTGAGGAATATGTAGCCCGACTCGATGTTACGTTCTTTAAGCCATAGAGAGGCCTCTGTCCGGAGATTTTTGGGGATGTAGAGCCGGCGGAGTTTTCCTCCCTTGGAATAAATGTCGAGGTAGCCTTGCCTGACGTGCTCGGCTTTTATCTGGAGCAATTCGCTCACGCGGGCCCCGGTTGCGGTGAGGAACCACACAACAAACAGCCATGATGTGTGGCCGTCCTTTTTGAGTCGGGTTTTCAGGAACTTGTAGTCAGCGTCGCTGATTACGTTTTCGAGGAAGTTTTTCTGTTGCACTTTCACAAAGCGCATTTTGAGTTTCTCCTGTCTTGTGAACTCCAGATACTTGTTGAGAGCCTGCAACCTGAGGTTGACTGTCTGTGGTTTGTATCGCTCAATGAGTTCTCCCTTGTAGATGAGCAGATTGGCGCGGGTCACTTCATTGTACTTCTCGAGAAAATGCTTAACGGTCCACACATACGATCGGACAGTGTTCGCGGCCAGCTCCTGCCGCGAAAGAAAAGTTTGGTACTTGTTTATCATATTCTTTTGTGCTTGTTTACCATATCCCTTTATGTTTTGGATATGATAACAAAATAGCAGTCAAACTGATATGGAAGCCAAAATAGGGATAAAAAAGTGGCACAAGCTATGCAAGTTTGCTATAAGAAATAAGACCGTCCATGCACCCCAATGTAGGGAGCATGGACGGTGATATCCACACGGGATAAGTCAACAAATAGTGATATCTTATTGCATCAGCCTTGGCACTCTGTCATGTAGCTGCTTTTCGTGAAAAAACGGAATGAAAGAGTTGGATAGGAGCAAAGGAGTTGTATCGAATTGATTGCGCTTGTGATCGTTGAAAGTCAGATTATGTATATTCTACCTTCTTTATCTTCGAAAGTTCCGCCGTTTCGTTCAACAATACGGCGGATTGCCGAGATGCATCCTGGATGAAGTTTGCACCCTCGGAGATCGGCATATTGTAATGGACAATCGTTGCTGATTTTAATATTGGTGAGTGATTTGCTTGAATATCCGCACACGGAGAGACGTTCGAGCTGTAGGCAGTTTGTTAGATCGAGTTCCTTGATGTTTTCCCCACAGCCGATTGACAGTTCCTTGAGGCTGATACAGCTTGAAAAGTCTATTTCGTGAGATTTCAGTATGTATAGTTCTAACTTTTTAAGCTGTGGGTTATTAAGTTTGATGTCGTTGCAGTGCTTGATGTAAGCTGACAAGATGTCGGGGGCGTTGCTGAAATCTACCAGTTCATATTCGCAGTCGCCACAGCACGGTTCTATATAGTCTATGATGTTGTTGCACACCACACTAAGCTCTACTATATAAGATTGCGATGTATCCTTCGGATATTCGTGCCGACCCTCAAAATCCCATGAACAGAAACCGTCGCCATGACCATCACCGAAGGAAAGAAACATCGCCGGACATTCACCGGTGAGACGGGCACGGATGCCATATTCGTTGCCGTATTTCCAATCAATCGGGCGGACGTGGACTTTGACTATATTGCCGCTGTTGGTATAAACTAACTTTCTCATACTACAAAATTAGGTGTAGCTTCTGCCATTTCGTGACATAAGCAAGATTTATTCCGGATCTTTCATTTTCTCCACATTCTTAGAGCCACATTTCGGGCATTTGGGCGCTGAGATTTGCAGGATGAAGCCTCCGGTTTTATGTATGAATAGATGGCCACATTCACGGCACTTATAGGATTGCAGGATAAGCATATATATACACATTCATATCTTAATTGGTTGTGTCTAATTTATAAGTCTATTTCTGAGGTGTTTATCTGGGGTTATATCTCCTATAATCATCTTAGTAGTATCATTTACCTCATTTGTTATTTGTTCTCTAAGTTCTATGTAACTGTTCCAGATTTTCTTAAGATCTTTTGACGATATAGCTAATACTGTGTCACCATATACATTTATAGTATCATGTAGTATTGATGAAATTGAAATTTGATTATCGCTATGTACTTTTGTATTGTATTTTGGATGAAACAAATTAAAGCCCCTATCTCCAATGATTACAAAATAATTGCTAAAGATTTTTCTGGGATGTATAGTAGGATTGAATACAAACTCAAGTTGAAAATTATAAGAACGGATTCGTCTAAGATATGACTTAAGCTCTTCGTATAACTTATTTGCCTTTTGTGGGCTTAAATTATTATGCATACGAGTCACTATTAATATATGAAAAGTAATATCAAGTGTATTCGGTAATATCGCATTAAGAAGCATTTTAAGATTCTCAAACCCTATAAACGCCCCATTATCCACATTTTTGAGCAAATAATTATCAGAAATGATAAGACTATTTATCGGTGGTAATGGTATTTCTTTTAATAAATTGCTCCAACCATCAGAGGCGCCGGTCACTATTTCCCCCTTATCAAGATTCTTTCGGAATAACAATTGCAGTGCATTGTCCTGAATATCCATTTCGCTTTGCACAATGACTCCGTATTTTGAAGAAAGTTCATTAGCTTCTGAGATAGGAATGTTAAAGAAAAATATAGCATGAGGCCTATCCGCAATTTGAGCCATGTTTTCTCTCAACGAGCTGAAATATTCCTTAAATGGAACCACTTGTATATCATTGCGTAGGCAAAATTGACTAAAGTCATTTTCTCCATCTGATAGAATTTCATCAAGTTCTGTATCGTTTAAATCCACACGAATAATTGCATGTGATTTTAAGATGTTATGAAGGTGTGGGTAATCATCATCGAATACAGCAATAGTCTCAAGTGCATCACGACCAATGAACACTTCTATTTTGGGTTCAAATATTGGCATTCTTCCTTTCTATTTTAGAGATGATCAGAGCAGAGTTGGATGCCTCATCAAAGAAGCCTTTGCCGAATTTGTTTTTGAAGCGTCCAGATGTAAGATATTCCATATCATAAGGAATTCCTTCTTCCGGGAAATAATATACTTTGAAAGGATTTTCTGTATCAAGAGTCTTTTCAGTATAATTATTCTTTGCAACGAAAACTTGTGTACGTCGTATGAGATACTCTGAATGAGTCTCGACAATGAAGTTTATATGTCCGTTAGTCAAATTATAAACTTCATAGAAAAAATCGGCAAGTTTACTTTGTAATGCGGGGTGGAGATTTTGCTCTGGTTCTTCAACGATAATGATGTATTTATTATTAACTGAATTTTCTCTCTGAAGTTTAGATAGGGTGGTTGCAATCTTTAAAATAAGTATGAACAATTGAATAGAGCCAGTGCCTAATTTACCAAGAGGTATGCGCGATAGTCGTGGATCCAAGGAATTGCTTCCTACGATAACATCTACAGTGAGTGTTTCTCCACTATTTAGTAAATTGATTTCAAAATCATTTCCTATTTTGAACTCTTTTAGCCATTTGCATATCCATTGGTCTATATCTCTTTGCATACTTGATGGCATGAGGGTAAAGAACTCAGCGACAGTTTGGGCAAGATAATTTTCTTTGTCTTTTATGGATAACGCTGTATCGTGAGAGGCATTATGAGCTTCTATATATATTGGCTCTATTGAAGAAATGAGATTTTCAGACAACGCATTGATTAACTTTTGATGCCAATAGAGAGAATACTCCTTGACAGCATAAAATATATCATCCTCATTGGCTGATGCATTGAGATCGACAGACAATGTATCATTCAATGTGTCTTGAAGTTTTTCGGCAATTTTTGTATTCTTATCAATGAGTAATTCAAGGCTATCATGAAAGCAATGATTTTCATATCGATCACTATTTTCAAAATCTCGATATTTTTGTAGATAAGCGAAATCAGGCTTTGTGGAATATTTGCGTTCTATGCGCCATTGTAAATATTGCATTTTATCTTTCAGCCAATTTATCAACTGAATTGTTTTAACGGATGAAATCGCTGTGTACGATGAATCAGTTTTTTCGTATTTTATAGAAGATCCAGTTGATAAATCTTTTATAGAAAGACCCTTGATCGGTAAAGTGAGATTTAACCTTGAGTTAAGTCGTATCTCATCTTCAGACGCTCCAAAAGAAAATGTTATTAAGACGTTAGCAATATCCACCATAAACTCAATGTTGTCAAATTCTTGAATAACAGGTACACCATATGCATCAAACGCCTTATGCTTGGATGTTTCGTAGTCGCCTAAACCTAATTGGTCAAGCGTCTTGAAGTGAAAAGTAACATTGTCAATAAATGGTTTATTTATAGTGCTTCTTTGTTCAAAAGCCCTCTTCAGATTGTATGTAAGAAATAATAATGCTTTGATAAAAGATGATTTGCCAGAACTATTGGTCCCAACCAACATTGTAATGGGTTTCAGTGGAGTTAGTGGGAATTCTTTGAAACGTTTATAATTACTAAATCCAATTTTAAAATCAAAACAGTTTTTCATTCGTCCTAAAAATTTGTAGTGAGCTATGTTAACGTTTAAAAATTGTTGATAAAATTTTACCGATTCCTGTTTTAGATTTCGGATATGGATCAGCATATATAGTTACATCTGCTAATATCGTTCCACCTAATTCGAGAATAATGTCTATAATATTTTTGGGAAATTTGTTCATGATTCTTGTAAATTATAAGTTTATAATATAAAATGTTTCCGGATATTTCTGCTATTTGCAGACCTTCTTTTTATGTTTCAACCGGTAATATGTCTTTAAGAAAGTAAAATTAAAACTCATTTCTTATCAGCGGCGTCTTTGAGAATTTCAATTATTACAGGAAGGACTGCAATGGCAATTTTAATAATATTTTTCATGTCTTGTTCTTTTTGTTGATTAGAATATACAATTTTTTCTCTTATTTATTTTGTGGCGGAAGAGCTATGATTATACTTTGATTTTCCGACTCCGCAAAGTTACAACACATTTTTAATCAGTGCAATAGGATGTGTGCGTAATGTGCACATTATAAATCGTAATTGATATACATTGCAGCAGTTCGTTGTTTAATTTCAGATCGTATCTCGTTGGGAGTTAATACGATAAGCTCTGGCCCAAATGACATTAACTCTCGGATGAGTTCATAATTTTTCTTGCAATAAATTCTAAAAAACAAACCTCCGTCATATCTAGATAATGGGATGCCAGAGGATAGAATATTAGTCCTATCGATCTGTTCTTGAGTTTTGTGAAGTGGTTTATTTTTCACAAAATCCGCAGAAATTTCCGAAACCCAAAATATTATTTCAAGCGTATCTCCGTTTGGTATCGACACTCCAATAACGTCTTTGAGGATTTCGTCCATTGTTAAATTAGGTCCGATGTAGGACTTTGATAACACACTTATTGAAGTTGATAGCCGATCTAAGCAGTAGTGCTCTATCTTTTTATCCTTGTCATCATATCCAAATAAGTACCATCTACGGTTATATTCGCGTAGATACCACGGATGCACGTGATGCCTTGTGAAACTATTTGCGATTCGATCTCGAAGTTTAATACTTATAACATCTTTTGATTTAATGTGCTGGATTAATTTGTCGAAAACATTGGATATAGATGGTTCTGACGGGTTTTTAGTAAAACTAATGATTTCTTTGTTTATTGGAACTTTCAGGTTTAGTTTCTTGAATATCTTGGAATTGGAGAATCCCTTAATTCCAAGCATTTCTAAAGCGTGTGCCAGGTATTCTCGTTCTTCGTCAGTCAATGATTCAGAGACAGTGAAAATTGCAGATTCTTTGTTTTTGTAATGCCAAAATTCAGCTTTTCGAATTGAATTGTTGGAGGGGAGTTCAATATTTTTACGAGTACCAACAACATTAATGCCTAATGTGTCTCTAATAAATGATAAATCACGTTTTACGACATACCTATTAACATCATATCCAAGACGAGTAGTCATGATTCTAACAAGTTGCGATATGGAATAGCCACCTCCTGATTCGGACAATATGGAATCAAGTATCTTAAGCCGTTGAAGTCGGTTCTTGTCCAAACTCTTATTCATACATTTTTATACAGTAGTTCATAAATTTAGAATATTTTTAATTCGGAATCACTTACATTTCCAAACCAATTTTGGAGACGTTGGCGAGCTTTGGCATGTGTGGCAGGAGTGATATTATCCCAGACAGCCTTTAGTGCCCAAGTAATTGCCGTAAGGTCGTCGGAGTATCCTACCATAGGAATAGCATCGGGAACCAAATCCACGGGAAGGATGAAGTATCCGATCGCGCCATATATCTTTGCTTTGTCGGCTGTCGAAGTGTTTGGGTCTGTAGCTACATAGTATAATAGCAGTACGCCATATACCACCTTTACTCCTGCTTTCTTAGCTACATCAGCAATCTTTTCCCACATTGCGTTGGGATTGAAATATTGCTGATAAGCCAGATAGTCTGATGACTGTTTTGCCATCTTAATAAGTTTTTGAATGTTATCTTATACTTTTTGATATGGATTTTACCAATGTCTTAAGCAAGGATTTAGCACCATTAACCAATTCTGAATAGTCCATAATATCCCCACAATTGGGGCATTGATACATACCATTCCCGATGTAATCCATGGCACTTCCGCATTGTGAGCATCTGAATATATTCATATCATAAATTTTTTGTAAGTACCTTGACAGCGCCGGCAAGTGCGCTAACTATAGCTGTTTTTACAATAGTTTTTGCCATAGATGGCTCACTGGTCTGTGATTCAATTATTTTGTCAAGTTTCGTTTTAGTCATATTATTGTAATTAGTCATTCATGTATGCATCCTTATCCTCTTCATTGGGAAATACCAAATCGAGGAGTTCTTCGATGATATCATCATATTCTACTGAATCTTCGTCTGCCATATTATTTTGTATTTAGTTAGTGTGGTTAAATTGATTGAATAAAAAAGGACGCGTAGACTATTGTCTGCCGTCCATCATTCAATGGGCTTGCCGCAGTGCGGGACTGGGGCAATTCCGGCCAAGGAACCCGTTTATGGAATGGAAGTAGACTGATAGTCTCACGTCCATTCCGTATATGCCGATTGTGCGGGTATATAAAAAGGAGTGAGCATCAGTCGCTTCGTCCTCCATAATCTGGCCGGATTTTTTGAATGGGACTCGGCAATAATGCTTTGCAATAATTGAAAGTGTTCGGAACCTTCTCTAAGGTCGATATTTTACTTTCTATCTGCAAATATAATCATTATATCGGATACCGAAGCTCACTCCTTAGATGTTTTTAAACATAAAATGTTCTTCTGCCACAAGATGGCATACGGGGCTATCTTTTGAGGATCTTGAAGTAGAGGATTGCGCATATGAGCAGGGATAGAACATCCTTGAAGATGATTCCTAAAGTTGTGGAGGGCGGGATGGTGAAGAGTATCACTATCTGGAATAGCAATGCTACCGACAGTGATGCTATGAACCGAACATATAGGCGCATGAGTCGTGATGAGGTAGTCATATTGATTAATTAATGGTGGCAAATTTAGGCAACAATGTTGCCATTACACGGCAGAAGCAATAAAATGATATAATATAGGTCACAAGATGAAATGATGGCATATCGAGCATTGATCAGCGCGTGTCTTGATTGTACTGTAAAGGGAGCCGATTATTGTCCTGTTTTCGGAACCAACGATATTTTGGGTGTGATTTCTTTTGCTGTATCACAAAATGCGCCATGTGAGGTGTAATTTTGTCGCATTAAATGGCAAAGGAGGCGTAGATAACTCTGTAGCTTAATCAAAAAGTTAGATAATAAGTATCATGACATTTAAAGAACTTCTTGATAAATATCAATTTGAAGATTTCATGCCCGAAATGAGAAAGGTGTGGAGGCATAAGGACATTTCGGGAGTGAAAATGGCGTTTGATTGTCTCAAATCAATGAGTCCAGCGCCAGCTGAGGGGACTATTGATGTGATAATCACCGGAAGTGACACTGATCCTTATATCCGTGTAATGGACTTGTCGAACGATTACTGGGAAAAAGGGTTGTCAAAGCAGATTATAGTGGAGGAGAATGTAGTGGTTTCAGAGAAGGAGCTTCTGGCAAGTTGCCTGTGGGAAATTACATTTTACGGTTCCACTCCGAGGAAAACGGAAGAAAATATGACCGGTTTGTTCGAGGGATGGGTGGAGAGGAATGAATATGATAAGATGATTCATGAGATGGAGGTACGTCACTATCGAAAGAAAGTGAAACCGAGGAATCGCAGTTATTCAAGAGATGGAGCGCCCCGCTATATCGTAAGGAATAGGGATGAACTCAGAAAAAAGCATCTTTCGCTACTAAGAACCAATCGTAGGAAAAGAAAGGCTGAAAGGCGTTATATCGACCGCAAGGCATATCTTGTGCGCATGAGCAGAAGGACCGAACTCCTAAAGCAACTCACCCGTAGCGACAGTTCATTTTCACTCAATGATCTGGAGTTTATCATGACAATCAAGGAGGGCCGGAACGTTTCTTATGAAAGTTTCCCCACACCAACCTACCGGCGTGTAGCGTATCTTGAGGATCTAATACTCAATTATACGAATCTCCCGGAATGGCATGTGGAAGAGATTACGGACATTGTAATCTTTGCCGAGTCATCGAAAGACACCCCGATTTCCGTAGAAGAGGGCGAAAGACTGAGGTCGCTGATTGGTGTACTCTATCCTGCAGTGAGGTTGCATTATGGTCAGGCCACTAATGCCTCGGCAGGCAAAGAGATATTACTCTCGCTGAATTTCATAAAAAGATAATCCCGTGAGAAAAGGGTGAGTCCAAAATATATTGTCCTTGACAGTAAAAAGAGACGGAATTTGTTTACATTTGCAGTAATATGTAGGTAACGTAAGTCATTACAGCAATGAACCAACTTCAGAAATACACTTGGCTGATCGATACGATTCGCAGGGCCGGAAAGATTTCGCACAAGGAATTGTCCGACCGCTGGGAGCGAGAGCAGAATTTGAGCAACAATAAGCGGCTCCAGCGCGCTACGTTCAATCGTTGGCGTGCCGCGATACTGGATCAGTTTTCCATCGATATCCAATGTGAAAGGGTTGGGGGCTATCTTTATTACATATCTAATGCTGAAAATATTGATAATGATAAGCTCAAACAGTGGATGCTTGATTCATTTGCAGTAGGCAACACCATCGGCGATAACCTTTCGCTGAAAGATCGGATACTGGTGGATGAAATTCCCTCGGGGCGAGATCATCTTCCCACTATCTTGGCGGCAATGAAGGAGAATCATGTGGTGAATATCACTTACCGGTCTTTTAAGAGTACACGTAGCCATACTTTCCCTATAGAGCCGTACTGTGTAAAACTTTTTGATAACCGATGGTATGTGCTGGCGCATAATATTAATTACGGAGATGTGAGGCTTTACGGTCTTGACAGGATTGAACTCGCCGAGATTGCCACTGAGACCTTCAAGTTGCCAAAAGGGTTTGACGCCGAGGAGTTCTTTTCAACAGCTTATGGCATCGTTGTAGGTAGCGGTGAGAAGCCCGTAAGAATCGTTATCCGGGCAAACGAAGATCATAAACATTATCTCAAATCCTTGCCCTTGCATCATAGCCAGCGACTGATTGAGGATCATGGCGAATATGCCGACTTTGACCTGTATCTCGCTCCGTCCTATGACTTTGTGATGAAATTGCTTCAGGTTGGAGCGATGGTTGAGGTTTTGAAACCGGCTTCATTGAGAAAGACAATGAAGAGATGGATTTCTGATATGTATGATCTGTATAAAAACGACTGACAATGAGCTGTTTTGTGATAGCCCACGGTGGATATTCAAGAGGTGGCTATATATTAACGAAGCTATGACTTACAAAGAGTATTTTATACGAGCTGAATTTGATGAAGTGTGGAGAACGCTTCGCGAAGTGTACGGAGAATCGGATGACTCCCGCCCTCTGTATAAAGCAGTGTTTGACTCGGTGTGTGAAATGGAGGAGGATAAATCTCACTCGGATCGAAAGATTGAAGTCCACCGCTCCAGGAGTGGAGAAATCAACATTAATGGTGCTCCCGACCCTCAGGAATGGCTTGTGGGTAGGGAAGTTGTGGCCGATTTTGAGATAGATAGCCCCAGCGACTTTGTGGGGCATCTGTTATATTGGTCAACATTATACGGAATCATGACCCAGAGATTACAGAGCGAGGGCTTTTCCAAATGGCTTGATTATGTTTCAAGGGGACCCTGCTACACTCTCCCGGACAATGATCTGGATAAAATAGATGAGGCTGTGATGTGGAAGTATATTTTCCTTGATTTTGACGGAGTGCTGAACACGCAGCAGTATCAAGCGCAGTTGGCCATTGAGGGTAAGCCGACAAAGGATGAATACGGACCATTGTTTGATCCGAAGGCTGTGGCTTGTCTGTCGGAGATTGTAGCGGCAACCAAGGCCGAAATCCTTATCATCTCCTCGTGGGGAGAGGTATGGGGGCGTGATAAGATTATTGAGATGTGGCGTAAGCGAGGCTTGCCGGGCAAAGTGCAAGCAGTTTATGTCCCGGATGAAAAATGTAACACTAAGGCTCAGTGGATAGCTGAGAGACTTGACCGGAGAGTATTTTTGCCCTATATAATCCTCGATGATGAATCTCAATTCGGGATTGATCATGAGGGGTATTTTATTAATATTAACCCTGTAACCGGCTTAAGTAATGATGATGTGGAATGGTCGATAGATGTCCTGAACCGACTCAATAATTTACCATCTTCTGCTTTTGAGGATCTTGCCTATAAAGAGGAACGTAAACTTATCGGGCGCATAAATGAGGAAAGTTGCGAGCGAAAGAAGCTGAGATACTGGAAGAATACTATTATCGAAGATGAACCTCATGACTGGGAATGGAATTTCATTATGTTGCGTAAAAAGCTGGAGTATAATATCGGCTACTTCCGTTTAACTCAGCGATATCTTGGTTGGGAAACGGACGTTGAGCGCATGGAGCTTTCCTGTCGGCTTATGGTAATAGCACGTGGAGAAGAGAGCATATATGATGACAACATCTATGTCAATACCCGAAATTGTGAAAGATTCAAGATGAAGACGGCAGATTTTGACGACGATGCGGAATTCCTGGATGTTTATAAAAACGATTTAAGAAAGGCAAAAGCGTATCAACTGGTGTGGACCATTTTTCGCCAAAATATGAAAAGATGGTGGGACTAAGATTATCCTCAATCATGATGGCCGATATCAAGTATCTTCCGGACAGATAAAATAACAATAATCCAACGATATATACAAATGTCATTTGATTTACAAAAATGCGGACATGTCGGAATCGGAGAAATATGTAAGCGATGTCTTAATTTCTTTGTTCCGGCTTATCAACGTGGTTATCGATGGCGCGAATCACAGATCATGCAATTGATCAACGACATTATAAAGTATGATGAAAAGCATGACGGTAAATACTACTGTCTCCAGCCAGTAGTTGTAAGATATGACAACGAAGCCTCCCGGTGGCGTGTTATCGATGGACAACAGCGCCTCACCACAATATGGCTTATATTAAAGCTATTGGGTGTCGAGGATACATTTAGTTTAAGCTATCACCGCAATGATTGTCTTCCCTCCGATTTCAATAATCTGAAAGTAATCAATACTACCGAGGAGCAGTATCGACTGACGGTAGCATGCAGAACTATCACCGGATTGTTGAAAAATATTGACAAGGAGGTACTACTCGAAAGATTATTGAATAAGGTCGAGGTTATATGGTATCCCGTTGAAGGCGATACTACTTATGAGCATAAATTATTCCTCAATCTTAATTCCGGCAAAATACCTCTATGTGATGCCGAGCTCATCAAGGCATTGCTTTTTCATGATATTTGCCGCGGATCGAGTCAGGAACGCACACTCAGTCAGACAGCGATGGCTCAACAATGGGATATTATGGAAAAGACGCTACGTCGTGGCTCGTTCTGGCACTTCATAGCAGGCAGAGAAGCTATACCGGTGTGTGCGATGGATTACTTTTTAGACGTTCATTACAGGACATATGCGACTGCCGAGGAAATGGATGAATACAATAATAATGAATTCCCTGTGTTTTCGTGGATCGAAAATCGATTGGACAAGGGCGAAATATGGGATGATATTCTAACAACATTTGATCGATTGCAAGGATGGTATGACGACACTGAGTGCTACAATCTCATCGGTTATCATATGTCCGTAGCGGGCGTTGCACGCAAAAATAAATTGGCCGAGCTCCTCCGACTGATGAATGATAAAGTGACCACGGCGTATCAGTTTAAATCCAGACTCTGGTGTTCTGCCATCAACGATGGCGCGTTAATATCTGATAAAGATAAAGCTAAAATTCTTTCCAACAGCACTGAAGGTCTTGAACTGTTTGATTATAGTTACGACAAAAACTATAACAACGTACTCAGGATACTGTCATTGGTGAATATATCCCAGTACACAATCGGAGGGCTAAAACGCAGATTTGAATTCGAGAAGTTTAATGATCCGGAACATCCATGGAATGTTGAGCATATCTCTCCTCAAAATCCAAAGAATAACGAAGAGTTGTTTAGAGTGTTGGATAGTGTCGATTCATGGCTTCCGGATGAAATCCAGACACTGCTTGGCTACCTCAGGTACATTGATAGTACAAATGAAAGGGACTTTACATCTTTAAAAGCTCTAAGTAATGAAGAGCGAGTAACTTTTGAACAAATCAAAGAAAAGATTCTCCCGTTCAACGATAGTGACGTTATAATGACGCTTCCCAATCTTACCTTACTAACCGAGCATGAGAATAAAAGCATCGGCAATAGATTCTTCTTCGAGAAGCGTCAGAAACTACAGCAAAAGCAAGAGGAGGGGCATTATATCCCGCAGGCAACATGGAATGTCTTCACTAAGTGGCACAGTTCCGATGCCAAGTCTCCTCTATTCTGGGAAGAATCTGACAGAGAAGCTTATAAATCAAGCATCGCAAAATTACTGAAACGAGTTTTAGAATTTATTAAAACAAACTACGACAATGAATCTGAAGCAACTCCTGAATGATTCCCGATTTGACGTGATATGTGTTCCACGCCTGCAACGCGATTATGCGCAAGGGCGGCACACTGTCAAAATCGATGATATCCGAAATACTCTGCTATCTGAAATCTTTTCGGGTATGCCGGTGCATCTTAATATGATATTTGGAGATGTTGACGATTCGCTCCATGGGTGTAGACGTTTCATCCCCATAGACGGACAGCAGCGTCTCACCACGCTATTCCTGCTTTATTTATATCGCAACAAGATGATTTCTAAGAAACTGGGTGATGATACGCTAAAAAAATTCACATATGAGACGCGCCGCAGTTCTACCGATTTTATAAAGCAATTGGTAGAAAACGGATGGACCGAAAAAATAGAAACGGGGAAATTCTCAGAAACTATCCGTAACGAGAATTGGTATCGTCAGGTATGGGACGACGATCCTACCGTTGCCGGGATGCTTGTCATGCTGAATGATATCCACAAGTATGCTATGTGTCAACCGGAATCAATAGGTTTTCCTGATCTGGACAAAATCACCTTTGACTTTGAGAATCTTAAAGACTTGGGGTTGAATGAAACATTGTATATCAAGATGAATTCCCGCGGTCTCGAGCTGACTAATTTCGAGATATTAAAATGTTCCATGGAAAACAATCTTCCCAACGGGCATATTGATGCAGAACGTGAATGTTTTAAGGCATATGAATATGAGGATAATATAGATGGAATTAGGGACGCCACCTTTGCCGATCAATGGAAATGGTGTATGGATAGAAAATGGTCTGACTGGTTTTGGAACTCCGAGACACTTGAAGGCGATAGTTATTTCCTTAAATTCATCACAGCCTATAGTATTGGCTTCGATGCGGCTTACGGCAAAGATAATCAATCTGTTAAGATTGAACGAATCGGGAAGATTAGAAAGCGTCTGACCGAGCATACTTTATCATGGGAGCAATTGATTAAAGGAATAGAATCACAAGAAACGCGCGACCGGTATTTTGTCAAACTTGCCAAACTCCTGAACCGTATGATATTGACTGACGGCATTTTCAAGTCGTCATGGGGTGATACATATGTATTAAAAGACATATCCGAGATGAAATATAAACCGGTAGCGGTTCTTTTTGCCATATCTTGCTATGAGGGTAACACTCTGTGCGAAAGGGCCTTTGATGAATGGATGCGAGTGTGTTTCAATCTCATAGAGTATATCGACAGTGGAGAGTCATTTATAGCGTTCTGCAGTCAGATAAAAGATCTTACCGGTGTCTCAACCGATATTTTAAATGGTCTGCAACTGACTAATAGCTCCTCGAGAAGATTACAACAAGAAAAGATCAAGGCGACATTACTCCTCAGGGGTGTCAGACAACTCCGGGATGCCGAATCTCATCAGCTGTTTCGCGGAAATATCCGCCAGATGTTGGTCGACTGTAATAATCAGTTTACTGGAATCTTCAATACTCTCAAGTGGTCCAACTTTGCAAGATATTTCAGTAACGACGGAAATTTCAAACCCGGTATTAAAACGGACTTTGTGGTAGCCTTTTTTAAAAGTTGCAATAGCGAGGATCAACTCAACGATGGATCCGAAATACTGAACTTTTCACCGGATAATACCAGGAATCGTCTGGCAATAGATAAGTATGTCTCAGTATTTCACAATATGCTAACCGCGCCTTCCCTCCAAGAAGTCGAGGTCCGCGAAATAACCGATTCCGCCGAGTGGAATCAATATAGGGATACAATTGCCTATGGAGAGATTGTCGATGCAATTTTGGCGAAAACAAGAAGCATGCAATTTGGCATGAAGGGTATGGAGTTTCTATACCGAAAGGGCTCATGGCTCAGTTCCAATTATTATATAGCTCTCGACTATAAGAAAAACAAATTATATCGTAATAGTTTTCTTGCAAAGATTGGTTATGAGGGCAATCGAGTTGCAGAAAATCATGACCTTTGGTGGGTTGCTGACGTTAATTTTGAGATTGATGGCCATCAGTTTGAATGGAATGTGTGGAACTGGATTTATCTCCTGGACTCAAATGGAGATCGCGTAAAAAGAACTGACGGCACAGAAATTTGTCTAAATGTGTATTCTGTCGAAGAGGACAATCTTATTACAGAACTACGTAGATTAATCTCTGAAAGAACAACTCAACAGTCTGAAAATACAGGAGCATGAGCCATGCTGACAAACATAACCTCACTCCCATTTGTCAGTAAACTTTTCAATGACCGATATCCTGGAGCTCGTGCTTTGAGGTGCTATCTTGGGGCTGGGACTGAAGAGTGGGGGAGTGCTTTACTTTAGTGGTTCAATGCACGGTACGGTGGTTGCGGTTGAATGGGCATAGATCGAACAAGAGTTGCTTGATGTGTTCGGGGGGAATTTTACCCTCAAGCATTTGCAGTAATTCCTCTTGGCGTGGTTGCCCCATGGTGAGGCGATAGAGTGTGAGAACTTTGATGAGCCGACTGTAATGGGAGGTATCTTCACTCATTGGGTACATGGGTACAATGCGTTCAATCTTTTCCGGGGTAATATTATTGAAGCGCTTGTCGCTCAACGGTAGGTACCAGAATGGAACTAATTCCGAATTATTCCCTTTCAGTTCGATTGAAGCCTGACGGAACATTTCGTCCCATTTGAAAATGTTGGGATAAAGTTTGGCTATATTCCTTCTTACCGAGAGGCATTTGTAACGATTGATGCGTCCTTCACGCTGTTCCAGGTTTTGTGGATTGGATGGCAAGTTCCAATGAATTATCTTACGGCAATACCAATGGAAGTCAAGTCCTTCCTGTCCAACTGAAGTAGACGCTAACACAAATGGACGGAAAGGGCTGTTGAAGGCTGTGCGCACGTTGGTGGCATGGTTAACGTCGGTTTCAGTCTGCTTACCGTTTCCGAAGTCGACGGCAAAGTGTTTGCGCATAGTGTACTTCTCGTCTGTGCCGAATGTCTGTAGTGTATTGACTGGCTGTGGATAGGAAGATGCAAACGATTCTTTTATCCGCGCTACAATAGCCTCAGGGGATTTGTTCTCACCGATCATGTGTACAAACTCGTCGAGTACAGCCTGGAGATTTCCATGGATGCAATAGGTAATTACATTCTGGAAGTAATTGCTGTGAGTCCGGCAATTTTGTCGAACGGCAGCAATGCCCTGACGGGTGTTGAATATGCCAACCAGCTCTTTGGCTACGTCTTGCGCATGTTGCTTGGCATGAGGATCGCCAATTCGTTTGAATATCCTGTAGAGGCACATCGCCGGAGCCCCAATTGCCATTTCCGCCAATATTTCCTCAGCTCCATTGGGGATGTTTCTGATCTCCTCGTCCGGATTATCGAGCGCGCCCAAAAGGTGGTAAATATCTAAGGAACTTACACGGCCGACAGGAGTGCCATCAAATTCTTTGAGCTTGGTTTTGATTTTCTTCTCTATTTGCTGTTTGATATCGCTCAGGGGGGGTCCGAAGTTTTCCTCAGGATCGTACATGTCAGCCAAATAAGTCGATACAGTGTGCATGATGGTCAAAGTCTTGGCCTTTGCACTGTCTCTAAGAATCTGGGAGTCTTCTCTGTGATATGGTTCATTGGTCCGGCGAAACAAGCGCCTTTCGGTCTCATATGAGATCAGGCAGGCAAGCATCTTCGGAACCATTCCCCACGATGAGAATATGAGATATTTCGAGAAGGATTGATTCTTTGTAAAGATGTTAGGTTGCTGGGTGTAATAGGGATGAGATGCAGGAATCCATAATAATGACTCTGCTCCGGTCGACTTCCGGCCTTTGCCGAATATGGCGTCTATGATGTAACTGAGTTTCGCATTTTTATAGTCCACGAGGGTATAATTCTCTACTTCATCTCGGTCAAGCAACAGGCAGTCTTTCTTGATTCTTTTTCCGGCTCCGATTTTCCAGGCATCAGCTATAGTATCTTTCAGCTTATAGTTGTCCATGAATGAAAGTTGGAAGGCAGATGATTTTGTGTAATCAACTGGGGCAGAATACAGTTTCTTGCCAAACTTTCTACAATTATCGATCAGGTGTTGCATCTGAATAAATGATGAAATGTCACCGACCGACAGGTAATCTCCAATGGGAGGAAGGGATTGATGTATAATACCCTCGTTGGATCTCTCGGTACGCCCCATGACGTTGTAAAGCATATTTTCAGCCGACTGATGCTTTTGGAGTATCGTGTCGAGGGACTCTTTACCGATATGCTTCAACGCTGAGGAGTAGGCCCTCCAGATGGTTTTGAATTCAGTTTTATCATCATCTCCGGCGTGAAGGAAATCCATCAGACGATGAAAATCACGATACTGTTCGTCGTTATTGTTTTCGTTGAGTTCTTCGAGTGTCGTATATGGTTTGTAGGGGGTGGCTGATAACAAAAGAATATAAGTGTCGGGGTTGTCAAAGAACTTCCCGGCAATAATATTTTCTTCGGTCTTGGTAGATGCGTCCGTGCCGATCAGAGAACTGAACTTCTGAAACTCGTCCATTATCACAAGGTCGGGCTTCAAAATCTCAAGGCTGATGTCGGCAAAGAGCTTTCGGAGCTTAATAGTGAAATAGTATATGTCGTCCTTCCACTGCTGATCCTGTTCAGAATTGCACAGGCGGATGAGGCGCTGCATGAAAGTTTCATTATCTGAACACTTCCGGGAGAGTTTTTGAGTCATAGCACCTACTATAACCTCGCGATATTCTTTCATGTTGTGTTCGCGCACTTCCCTGTAATAACGCTCGCTCACAAAGGCCCATATTTTTGGAGCCCAGCCGACCAGCATTGCTGACAATCTATCCAACATTTCCTGAGACTCAAACTCAGGAAGGAGGGACAGACAAGCGTATATCAAGGCTCTCTCGTTGGCGCTGCCGGTTCCATTAGTCATCTGAAAAGAAGTCGCAGGGGTGAGCGACAAGACAAGAGTGTCCTTGCCTGACGCTTGCAACTCGGCTTTCTTACGGAAGTAAACAAAATGTTGCATGGATAGGCGGCTTTGTGACAAATCCACCTTTTCGCCATCGTCGGATATCGTGTCGATGTTCTGTTGGGCTATCTGAAGATTGCAACACACATATACGATGCAATAGAGGCCATCGTCACCCAAGACTTCGTTTGAAAGCTCTTTTTTCACGCGGTTGACCACTTCGGATGCAACCGTAGTCTTTCCGAGACCGGCTTCATCGGCAACCAGGACGCGTTTCTGGCCTTTCTTGTATGCCTCAAGAACATGTTCGGCAGTTGCCGCCTGAAAATCCAATGGCTTATTTTTCATTATACTATGTATTTATCTGATTGCCGAATCAAAAAATCTGTACATCTTGATGAAGGCCGGAGGGACCACGTTGTCACCAAGTTTGCCTATCAACCTGCCGATTTCATGGATTTGTTTCGGGTTGGTTGCGGCGAGTTTCAACATTTTCTCGTATAGGCTTGAGAAAGGAGGAATTTCATCGGTTGTTGCTTTCTTGCCACTATTCTCTTTTGTCAGTATCTCGCTTGAAATATATTGCAAGGGAGTATCGGTAAGCATGAGTTCAAGGAAACGGAAAAAATCTTTTTCAGTCTTGATGATGCCTTTGTATATCCCCTGGTCTCGGGTCGATGGCATGCCTATGGTAGCGATTTTAATAACTGCCTCATGATGCGCGCCATCGGGAGTGGTTGATGATATGATGAAGAATTCGGATAACTCATCGAGCCTCAGATCGGAAAATAGTGCTCTACCTGTCCATCGTTGCAAAAGATCTTTCTTCTGAAGCGGGGCCACGAGGACTTCGTTAGACAAGCTCTTGAGGCTTGAAGAAACCGCTATGGAAAAACTGCCATCGCGGTGATGCGTTATTTGTGCTTTCAGGTCATCGGCACACATTAAGTCTTTCATGGCGGATTCCGCCACATCCCACTTGATGATGGATGAAGCATTTTCCAATGGCTCATTCAATGGCATGAATTTACTGTCGCGGTTGTCTTTCTCGTAGAAATCGTTCAGGAATTGTGTCGATCGCGTATTGCCGGATTTATATTTCAGCTTAAGAAGAAATTCTCCGTTTCGTTCAAAGGCCGAAGTTGTGGCGTTGGCTGAACCGAGAAACAGATGCTGTTCGTTACGGCCATTCCATACATGATACATCTTGGCATGCAGATCCATGCCTCGGCTTGCCAAGTCATCGAGCGTCACGTAGACACCGCCCTTATTGTAGAACTTTTCAAAAATGGTTTTGTCAACGTACTCCTTTCGGGTGATGAGTGTACGTTTGCACCTGTTGCCCGGAGTAAGTCTCGAGATCATTGTTTTGTCGATAAATGGAGAAACGATGATGCTCTCAGTCCCTACAAGGTAATCCTTCACTTGAGGTAGACCAAAGTCGTGATTAAACAGATAGGGATAGAAGTCGTAATCCTCAAATGGGGTTTCAACATCGAACTTCTCGACACGCCCCAGATCATCAGCCAGTTTCAATACTGATTTCTTTTGGTCGGGGTTGATGTTTGATTCTTTGATGACACACTCGATGAAAGCTTTCAGACGGTGGTGCTTTTCGTTGTTGGCATATGTCGATCCAACCTTTCCGGTAAGGCAGGCGATACAGTCGATGTTGTCAGTATAGGCCAGATTACGGCTTGTGACAATGAGTTTAAGAAGGATATCTTTCTTATCGTCGTTGTTGATTTCTCGGATTAACCAAAGCTTGGGATGGAAGTTAGCTTTGTTGTTATGTCTATCAAATACCTCAAAGATATTGCGTTCCATCAACGAGTAAACCTTGCGGACAGTCGGAGGCACTTTTATCCCGCCTTTGTTGCAGAAAACCACAACTTTATCACTGCTCTTTGTAATGGCCTCTAACAACAGATGCTGTGAGAGAATAACGTTGTCGTCCATCTCTCCAAGCATACCAAATGCCAGATAAGCAGTAAGCATGGCTTCAAAACTCAGGCAATAGGTCATACCAAGAGCAAAGTCGGTGGAATACCCGGGAGTAGGTGCAAGCAGATCACCGTAAAGATGTTCTTTCATTAGTTTTTCAGCCATCGTCTTATTCAGGATTTCTGATTTCGTTTACCATGGTGAGCACGGTTTCCCATCGGAAAGTGTTTGGATATGGATTGATACGTTTTTGGTCGCGATACGCAATATTTCCAATTTTACTACGCTCTCGCTTAACTTGGCACTCACGAGTCTTGACAAGCTTATCAACCAGTTTATGGTCACCAGCTATGATGGCGTTATAACAGTCTTCACAGAAATCTGTGAATTTCTGATCAATGGAACGGATGTAGTCGAATAAGGCTGTATATGCCTTTCGATTATATAAATCGTCTTTGTATTTAGCCAATAGCTTGGAGTATTCCTCTTCGCAAGATTTGTAATCATCGTTATCGAAACTGGCATAATAGGTATAGTTGAACCTCCAATCTAAAAGGTGGATTAGTTTAGATAGGAGTACGGATTTTTGGTAGATGTCGAACACATATGGATTTAAGTCAACCAATATTCCATCGATATCGAAATAGCCGATATTTCCCGGAATTTCATATTGGCTATCGATAAGATAGGCGAGCATTGTGCCCTCGCAACTTGTGAGTATTCTGTCTTTCAGAAAGGCGGCTTCCTTCTCGGATAAACGAATATCCATTTCCTTGCCGTTGAAGAAGTCGTAAGTTTCCCCGCAGGTTTTGATCAGTTGCATTTCGCCTGTGAGATCGTCGGCATCCTCAGTCGGATCGTCGCTTTTAAGAGAATGATTGCTATGAGGATCTTCAAAATGCTTTTTGTTCAGTTCCAGAATCAATCTTTCAACTCCGGTGTCAGGGATAATGCCATATTTTGCCAATCCGCTCCCATAAATGTATGTGGGGTCGTATTTGACATATTTGGTATAGTCATTTAAAGCATCTTTTAATGTGTTTATCCCGGTTATTCCTGTTTCAGTAGTTCGGACAATTCCATTATCCCATTTTGCTAATTGTCGGGTAATCTGAATTTCAGCTTCTCGGATATAACGGCTGACTTCGGCGATGTTTTGAAATTTACGGCTCTTGAAGGCTGTATGGTAATATAACGACGGCATCACGACAAAGTATTTGGCATGATGCTGAAGAGTGGAGGTGCCGGGGAACAGGGTGTTGGAGAAGTGATCTCTAACTCTTCCGATTCCCAGTTCCTCAATAGCTTCGGATTCCTGCAACAGTTGCATCATCTTGGCTACGCGCTTCTTTTCATCGGTATTGAAGTTTACAAATCCAATATGCATTTATCAGCTATAATTCTCGTTATAAAATATTTTCTGAGCCGGCTGTTTCGGTTCGATGATATGCAATTACATCAGTAGTGTTTTCTAAAAAGTTAAAGTTAGCGATTGTCAGAGAAATTACCAAATCCGAGGTGGTTATTTCTCGGTCGTAATCAATAATGATTTCAGGGGTGTGCCATTGGCATTATGCCAATCCTGCCATCCGTTTGAGCTTCGACCGAGACAGAATACAGACGCTGCGCTTGGACTGTCAAATCTTTTATTGAGTTTCAGCACACGTTTCCCATCAATATCTTCCGTTAGTTCTTCTATCTGCTTCATTCTCTTTTCAGGAGAAGGGCATGAATTGGTGCAAGTGGAGGCAATGATACTTCCGGCAAGAATAGTCAGGCCATTGTCATCGTAAACACCTCTTGCGTCGGCGCCACGTCCGGTAAGAATGATGGGAATTTGATGCTTATTGGCCTTATGTTCGGACTCTTCGAAGATATTACATCCGATAAAGGATGCAAGGAATATAATGTCCTCAAAGAACTCATCATCAGGATCCCGCTTATGTTCAGGAAGAACAGGGGGATCGGGATTCTGCTTGTTCTCGTCAAGAAGATACTGCTTATTGTGTAGTGCTAAGGCGATAGCTTTTGCCTCAAGATAGAGGACGTCTGCCTTATCTATCTGTGACTCGTTCTGAGAAATGAATACCATAGCCTTTGACCAAAAACCTTTCTTTTGCTCATGGTCTTTTATACGCTTGCTAAAATTATTGGTCTCACCAATATATGCTTTGGGCTCGCCTTCATCAGATTCACCCAATAGGATGTAGAGAGCGTACTTTTGGAGTTCCTTACGGTTAAGGATGTCGGCCATTTTGGAACGCGGCACTACGATTGCCATGCAATTCTTGTTGCTGACATATACCATGCGGGG